>CAIZFE010000099.1 GCA_903932145.1 uncultured Rhodopila sp.
GGCACCGTTCAACCTGTCCTATGCGGTCATCGGCGCCTCCCTGTTGTGGGTGGGCTGGTTCGGCTTCAACGCGGGTTCCGCGGTGGGCGCCAACGGCCGCGCCGGCATGGCGATGACGGTCACGCAGATCGCCACCGCCGCCGCCGCGATGGGCTGGATGTTCGCTGAGTGGATCACCAAGGGCAAACCCTCCGTCCTCGGCATCATCTCCGGTGCGGTTGCCGGATTGGTCGCGATCACCCCGGCCTCGGGCTTCGTGCTTCCGGGTGGCTCGATCGTCATCGGCCTCGCGGCCGGCGTGATCTGCTTCTGGTCGGCGACGTGGCTGAAGCATGCTCTCGGCTATGACGACAGCCTTGATGCGTTCGGCGTGCACGGCATTGGCGGCATCGTCGGCGCGTTGCTGACGGGCCTGTTGTCCTACGGCCCGCTGTCCGCCACGGACGCGACTCCGGATGGCAGCCCGGGCGGTTTTGACCAGCTCAAGCTACAGGCGATCGGCGTTGCATCAACGATCGTCTATAGCGGCGTGATGACGCTGATCCTGCTGATGGTCACCAAGGCCCTGGTCGGGCTGCGGGTCACCGAAGAGGAAGAGCGCGAAGGTCTGGATATCGTCCTGCACGGCGAGCAGATCTTCTGATCTCCGGCTGAAACAAAATCGGGCGCCTCCGCGAGGGGGCGCCCTTTTTTGTGCGGTGTTTTTGGTGCGCTCTGGCAGCCGCATTGACACTGACGCTCGCGGATTGTCCTGACATCGTCATGGTGCGCGAAGGCGCACCATCCACGTATTTTATTTAACTCATTAAAGACGTGGATGCCGACCTTCGTCGGCATGACGGGGTATGGCCGGCGGAGAGTCGGTGCCAACGCTGATTGGTATTATAGCGTCAGCCCGCCGTCCACCGTCACCGTCTGGCCCGTCACCATCGCCGCCCCGAAGCCGAGGAACAGAATCACCTCGGCCAGATCCTCCGGCTGGCAGCGGCGTTTGAGCAGCGCGCGTTCGATCGACTGTTGCCGTTCCTCGTTCGACCATTCGACCATCCAGGAACTGTCCACCGCGCCGGGAGCGATGGCGTTCACCCGCACGTCCGGTGCCAGCGCACGCGCCAGATTCTGCGTCAGGCTGACCACCCCGGCCTTCGTCGCGCCATACGCCAGGCTGCTGCCAGCGCGTCCGAGCCCGGCGATCGAAGCTGTATTGACGATGGCCCCGCCGGCTTTTTTCAGCGCCGGAGCCGCGCCTTGGCGCAACGGAACACGCCCAGAAGATTCGTTTCCAGCAGCACCGACCACAGCTCTTCAGTGATCAGGTCGAGGTCAGGCGGCGCGATCCGGTGCCGCGTGCCCGGCGTGCCGGCGTTGTTCACCAGCAGGTCCAGACGCCCGAGGTCCGCAACCGCCTGTTCGACCATCCGCACCGCGTCCTTGGCGTCGGACACGCTGCCGGGTGCCATGATCGCCTTCCCGCCGGCGGCAATCAGCTTGTCCACCGCCTCCGGCCCGCGCGAATCATCGTTCAGGAAGTTGACAGCGACAGTGGCGCCGAAACCCGCCAGCATCTTGGCGGTCGCGAAACCAATACCCGACGCGCCACCTGTCACCAGAGCGGTTTTGCCGGTCAGATCGTAACGGATCATGTGTTCTCCATCGGGCCAGCGGCCCGTGTTGTTGGTGCCATCCCGCCAGCGGCCCGTGTTGTTGGTGCCATCCCGCCAGCGGCCCCTGTTGCCGGTTCCATCGGGCCGATGGTCCGTAGTGCCTGTTTCAGGGCTAACAACTTCCGGTCTCGTTCCCGGAACAACTCTTCCGGCGAACGATCGCTCCAGTCGAAATAGCCTTTGCCGGCCATGACGCCGCTGCGGCCTTCGGCGATCAAAGCGTCCAACGTTGGGCTATGATCCTGCGGCACCGGCGGCGTGTAGCTGCGGTTCTTCATTCCCTGCTGCATAAGCAACAATCCGGTGAAATCGGCCTTTGCCATGATCCCGAGGACGGGGATGCGCAGCGCCAGGCCATGCAGCACCGAATCGTCGATATCCTTGGGCGTCACCAGACCTTCATCGAGCAGCCGGTAAACCTCCAACTGCATCGCCGCCTGGAGGCGGTTGGCGACGTAGCCTTGCACCATCTGCTTGAACACAACCGGCGCCTTGCCCATCGCCTTGACCATGTCGCGGACCGTTTCGATCGCGCCCGGCTTCGTGGCCGGCCCCGGGCAGAGATCGACCAAGTCGCACAAATAGGGCGGCGTGTACCAGTGCGCGATAATGGTGCGTTCCTGCAACGCCTCCGGTACCAACGGGAAAATATCCAGGTTGGAGGTGTTGCTGGCCAGGATCGCGTCCGGCTCCATCAGCGACTGAAGCTGGTCGTACAGCACCGTTTTCACGTCGGGCCGTTCCAGCACGGCTTCGATCACGACCGATGCGCCCTTGACCGTGTCCGCCAGGGTCGGCACGCACCGCACCGCGGCCGACAGCCATTGGCGATCATGGCTGGCATCAACCTCGCCATTTTCGGTCAGGGTGGCCAGCGCGGTGGCCATCAGGTTCGGCGCCCGTGCCAATGTTTCGGGATTGTTATCGGTTAGCCGGACGGTGTGCCCGCCCAGTGCAAAAACCAACGCCAGCGCGTGCCCCATCAGGCCCGCGCCGACAACTGCTACATCCGCCATTTCATACTCCCTCAGGCAGCCAGGGCTCCGGCGCCCGGCAATCGATATTGGTCGCGACATCGACCACGACGGTTTCATCCGATGCCAGCGCATCGCGCAAGGCGGGTCCGATCTGCGACGGGTCCTCGACCCGAATGCCGCGCAACCCGAACACGCGCGCCACGTCGGCGAAATTAGTCGGCCCGAAGCGGACCAATTCGGCGACGTCTCCCGGCTTGTTGCCTTGCTGGCGCTGGATGTTCGGCCAACCCTGCCCGAAGCCGGAGTTGTTGTTCACCACCAGCACCACGGCGATGCCGCGCCGCCGCGCCGTTTCCAGTTCCGTCAGGTGATAGTACAGCGCGCCGTCGCCCGACCAGCAAATGACCTTCCGATGCGGCGCCGCGCATTTCGCCCCCAGCGACGCCGGGAACGCCCAGCCCAGCGAGCCGGCCGCGCGCAGATACGTCTGTCCCTCGCCGTTCAGTTCGATCAGAGAACTACTCCAGATGCTGGAATATCCGGTATCGGCCACCAGAATTCCATCCGCCGGCAGCGCCGCGGTGATTTCCGCGCACAACCGATCCGGCCAGATCGGCGTCGCGTTGCTCGCCAGCGCAGCCGCACGACTTTGCCGCCACGCCGCCATGATCGCGGCTGCCCGATCGGCAAACGCCATATCGCGCACCGGCCGGCCCAACGCGACGATCAACGCGGCCAGCGTCGCCTTCGGATCGCCCATCACCCCCAGCGTATTGGGATAGGAACGGCCGATATCGGCCGGATCGAGGTCGATCTGCACACAAGGCGTATCGATCGCCGGAATGCGCCATGTATGGGTCACCTGATCGCCGGTTTCGCAGCCCACGAACACGACCAGTTCCGCCTCGTGCACGATCTGATTGGTGGGCGGCGCGGCATAGTTTCCGGCGCAACCAACTGACAGGCGATGCCGCGTCGGGATCAACCCGCGGGCACCCAGCGAGGTCGCGATCGGCGCCCCGAGCAACTCGCCCAGCGCCAGCAATTCGGCGCCTGCTCGGGATGCTGTCGCCCCCTCGCCCGCTATGATCACGACTGTCCGGGCTTGCAGTATCCGTTCGGCGGCCCGTTCGATCTCAGCGGAAGACCCGACCGGACGATGCGGCGGCATGGACATTTGAAACGCCGGTTCGGCGACGGGGGCCTCGGACACCATGCCGGTCTCGATGACCTCTGCTTGCAACCCGTTCAGGTCCAGATGCGCCGGCCTTGGCGTTCCGGTCATCGCCTCCCGCCACGCCTGCCGCATCAACCGTGGCAGATCGGCCGCCTGATCGACGCGGGCGGAAAATTTCGTCACCGGAGCGAACAGCGGCGTGTGGGGAATTTCCTGATACGCATTGCGATGCTGCATTGACGGTTGTTTGTGCCCGGTCATCGCGATCACCGGCGTGCGGCCGAGATACGCATCCTGCAATCCCGAGGCAAGATTCGCGGCCCCAACCGATTGCGCGAAGCACACGCCCGGCTTGCCGGCAATCCGTGCATAGCCGTCGGCCATGTAGGCGACGGCTTTTTCGCTGTGGCCCAGCACGCGCTGAACACCGAGCGTCCCCAGTTCGATCAGGGTCCGCCGCAGAACCGCATCAATAAAGAACACATGGCTGGTGCCGTTGGCGGCGAGGCTGCGGGCCAGGAACTCAGCCCCGGTTACCGGTTCGGTGTGCGTCATGGTTTGTCTCCCCCGTTGTTGGACGAAGCTTAAAGCAACCCCGGCCGGTGTAAAATTCGTCCGGCGGCGGCATGGACGGGACCGCAACGCCCCGCTAGGGTGCGCGTCGTCCAATCGCCGCATCAAGCTGGCGGAACCAATCGGGAGTAACGTTATGCTGGCAGGCCGTATCCGGACCGCCTTACTATGCACGATCAGTGCGGCCGCGATTTTCGCGTCGGCGGCGCAGGCCGCTGACCCCAAGCACTACAGTCTGGGATACGATCAGCCACACACAACCGGTTACGGCATCGGCGGCGACATGTTCAACGCCAAGCTGTCGGAGCTGAGCGGCGGAACCATGGTCATCGACCAGTTCCCCGGCGGCCAGTTGGGCCAGGAACCGCAGATGTTGCAAAAGATCCGCACCGGCGACATCGACTTTATCTTCAGCTCCACCGCCAACGCCGCGACCGTTTCACCGCAGTCGGGTGTGCTGTCGATCCATTACCTGTTCCGCTCGGATGACCATCTTATTCATGCCATCGCCAGCCCGCTGCTGGTGAACGAGGTGAAGGCGATGTTCGCGGAGACCGTGAAGGACGCGCATGTCCTGACGCTGCTGACCCTCGGTCCGCGCCATCTGTATGGCAAGAAAGAGATACACAGCATCGATGACGTGAAAAACCTCAAGATTCGCGTGCAGGCGACACCGACCGAAGATGCGATGTTCCCGGCGTACGGCGCGCAGACGGTCCACATGCCGTTCGGCAGTGTCTATACCAGCCTCCAGACGGGCGTCGTGGACATGGCCGAGAACGGCATCAACGTCTATGAAACGAACAAGCACTACGAAGTGGCGCCGATCATGTCGCTGACGGCGCATGAGGCGAACAACAACCTGCTTTGGATCAGCGGCAAGCTGTGGGATTCGCTGACGGCCGAACAGAAAGGCTGGGTCGAGGCCGCCGCGAATGAGGTTTCGTTGAAGGAACCGACCCTGGCGCTGGGCCTAGAAGCCAAGTCGCGCGCCAAGCTGGAAAAGATCGGCGTCAAGTTTGTCGATGTGGACAAGTCGGGCTTTATCAAGGCGGCCACCCCGTTGCAGGACAAGATCGCCGCGGACCTCGGCCCGCATGCGACCAAGATCCTGGAAATCTGCCGCTCTATCCAATAGGCCATCATGTCCGCACCGATTGTTCAGGAGACGGACCGCCACATGAAGTGGTCCGCCTTCGATGTGCTTGAGAAATGGCTGATGATCCTGTGCGGTGTGTGCCTGACGGCCTTCACCGTCTCGACCTTCATCGATGTGATTACCCGTGAAACCGGGCACCCGTTGCTGTGGTTGCAGGAGGTCACATCGACGTTCTTCACCTATGGCGTGTTTGTAGGAACCGCCGTGGCGGTCCGGCGTAACGACCATCTGTTCCTGTCCGCATTGACCGAGAAAATGTCCGGCGCGCCGAGGCGGTTTTTCGAGGTGTTCAACCGAACGGTTGTGCTGCTGGTCGGGGTCGCCATGGTCTGGTTCGGTTGGCAGAACGTGCTGACCGGGCTTGGCAGTTTCCGGATGCCATCGATGTATCCGATGTCCTATCTTTACGTGGCCATTCCCGTGTGCGGAGCGTTTGTGGCGCTGTTCTCGCTGGAGCAGATCTGCAACGGCCTGCGTAACGGCTTTTCCGCCCCCGCGGACGAACACGCCGTGCGGAGCGCCGGCGTATGATTATGTCCAACGCCGTCCTTCTCGCCTTCATGTGCACGCTGTTCCTCTCACTCGGTTACCTCGGGGTGCCGGTGGCGTTCGCGTTGATCGCCGGCGTGCTGGTTGGCACCGCGTTCACCCCGATCAGCCTGCAATCGATGGTCGCGCAGTTGTTCAACGGCATCGATTCCGAAGCCCTGATGGCCATCCCGTTCTTCCTGCTGGTCGGGGAGTTGATGACGTCCGCCAATGTCGTCATTCGAATAGCGGAACTATCGCAAGCTCTGGTTGGGCATGTGCGCGGCGGCCTGGCGCAGGTCACGACCGTGTTCTCCATGTTCTTTTCCGGCATGTCCGGATCGTCGTCCGCCGACGTCGCGGTGCTGTCGCGCACCATGGCCAAGCCGATGGCGGCCGAGGGCTACCGCCCCGAATTCACCGCTGCGCTGATCGCCGCCGCATCCACCATCGCCGCGCTGGTGCCGCCGTCGATCATGGCGGTGGTTTATGGCGCCATCGGTAATGTTTCGATCGCCGGGCTGTTCCTCGGCGGCATCGCGCCGGGGCTGTTCATCGGCTTCGGACTGATGATCTATTGTTACTTCTTCGGGCCGCGCGGTTTCCAACGCCCTCGCGCGACGTTCCGCGAGTTGGCTGTCGCCGGCCGAGCGGCGTCGCTGCCCATGATGATTCCGGTCATCCTGCTGGGTGGCATTCTGACCGGCTGGTTCACCCCGACCGAGGCCGGCGTCATCGCGATCGCCTACATCCTGACGATCGTCATTCCGTGCCTGAACCCCAGGCACCTGAAGGACGTGCCGCGCGACTTCATGATGGCGGGGCTGGTGTATTCGTTGCCCTTGATTACCATCGCCGCGGCGACGGCGTTCGGGTGGATGCTGGCATATCTACGCGGCCCGATCGTGGTCGCCGGCTGGATCGGCTCCATCGCCGGCGACAGCGCGCAGTTGACGATGTTCTGCCTCGTCGCGGTATTCGTCATCGTCGGGGATTTTATCGAGCCGGTGCCGGCGATCATCATTTTCATGCCGGTAGTCAATGCGCTGACCGAACAAGCCTCGATCAACGCGGTGCATATGGGCGTCGTGCTGATCGTAACGCTGGCGTTCGGGTTGATCACGCCGCCCTACGGGTTGGCGTTGCTGATGGCGTCGAAGTTCCTGAACGTGAAGTTCTCGACGGCGTTGAAAGCCAGCTTGCCGATCTACATTATCTTCTTCGCGGCCATTGCCTTTACGATCTTCCTGCCGGAGATCGTGTTGTGGTTGCCGAAACACGCCTTCCCGGAGTCGGTCGGCTGCTTCAAGTCGCCGTCCGGGACGGGGTATATTTGCCCGTAGCGTGTAATTCTTTTTCTATTGGCAATCAATGCGTGCATAACGCTATCCCGTATGACGGGCATCGAGGCAATCCGGCCGAGATGCCCGACGGGACGCGACGATGGAAAATCGGCTTCAGGACCTCTACTGGGCGGAGCTCGTCCAACTGAAGATCAGTTGCAAATACATGCGTCGGTATCGCGACAGCCTTGGCACTTGGTCACCCGTTTCGCGGTCATCCGAGCGGTGGTTTCGGTGAGTGCCCTCGGCACCCGGCCAGCGGTAAAATCGTATCCGATGCTATGGGGCGGGATTATCGTCGCGGCTCAGGTCACCGATGCATGCCAGACCGCGATCCCGCTGTCAGCCCGTCACCGGGGTGCGAGTGCCCTGGTCATCACATGG
The DNA here is from genome assembly GCA_903932145.1 of uncultured Rhodopila sp. Taxonomy (GTDB): domain Bacteria; phylum Pseudomonadota; class Alphaproteobacteria; order Acetobacterales; family Acetobacteraceae; genus Rhodopila. Next base: position 7,806 of record CAIZFE010000099.1, read on the forward strand.
GAAGCATTGTTAATCGACAGTCAGATGGAATGGGAGGATATTTATTCGGCCCGCATCGATGAAGACACCGTGGTGAAGCGCCGCCATAAGCTGATGAAGTTGCGCCTTGAAGCCGATACACAGTGGATACAGAATGGGCTTCCCTTCCGCAAAAACTTGTTCGCACTGGCGGAATCAGATGCGACCGCCTATTTTCGGAATACCTACAAGATGGGAATGTTCGAATGACCTCAATGAGAACGGACACACTGCCGCCTCCGTCAAAGAGCGTTCCGCGCACGACGCTGAAAATTCCGATGCCACCCGGCGCAAAGCCATTGCCGTCTTCGACACAGAAATCCGACGTGCAAGCCACAACCGCGAAGAAATAGAGATCTGCGTTTGCAGCCACGCGTTCACGCCTGATGATTCGGCCATGCCCTCAGTATTTATATCCCCAATCGCGGAAAATTGCCGTAGAAGCATCACACGCTCACCGAACAACGGCGAGCGGTGCAATCAAGGCCTACGTGCCATCGAGGGAGTGCCTGAATGTCGAAGCCGTTAAATATCTCACGCCGCAGTGCCGTCAAAACAGCCGCCGCCGCCGCGGCCCTGCCATTGGTCCATATCCGCACCGCCGGTGCCGCCGGCAAATTGAACATCGGCTTCTGGGACCATTGGGTGCCAGGCGCCAACGCCGTCATGCAGAAGCACGTCGATGCCTGGGCCGAAAAGAACAAGGTTGAGGTCAACGCCGACTTCATCACCAGCTCGGGCGGCAAACTCCAGTTGACCCCGGCCGCCGAAACGCAGGCCAAGGCCGGCCACGACGTCATGACATTCGTCAACTGGGACGCCCAGAACTACGCCGAGTTCATGGAACCCAACGACGACCTGATGAAGCGCCTGACGGCCGTCCACGGCGAACCGACGGCTACCGCTGCCTATCTGGGTAAATACAAGGGCCATTGGGCCATGATCCCGTCCAGCAGCGGCACGCAGACCAAGCCGCCTTGCGCCCGGATCAGTTGGTTCAAGAAGAACGGCCTCGATCTGCAGGCGATGTATCCCGTCACAGGCGAGAAGAATGCGCTCCAGGACGCCTGGACGTGGGATGCGTTCCTGAAATACGCCGAACTCGCTGCCAAGGATAACATGACCTTTGCCTGCGGCATGGGTAACGGCACGCTGAACAGCGACGCGACCGATCTGCACGGCGCGATCTTCGCGGCGTTCGGTGGCGTGCTGGTCGATGCGAAGGGCGCTTCACAGCTCAAGTCCGATGGCACGCGCGCGGCGCTGGAATACATGCAGAAGCTGGTAAAATTCTATCCGGCCGATGCCGTCAGCTACGACGATGCCTCGAACAATCGTGCGCTGATATCGGGCAAGTCGGCATTGATTTTCAACCCGCCATCCGCCTGGGCCGTCGCCAAGCGCGACAATATCGAGGTCGCGTCCGATTGCTGGACCTTCCCGGCGCCGTCCGGTCCCAAGGGCCGCTTCATCCCGACGCAAACGTATTTCTGGGGCACCTATGGCTTCAGCAAGAACAAGACGGCCGGCAACGAGTTGATCGAATATCTGATGCAGCGCGACAATATCGAAGCGCGCGATGTGTCCAGCGAGGGCTACGATCTGCCGCCCTACGCAAAGCTGACCGACTTCAAGATTTGGGAAGAGGTCGGACCGCCGAAGGGGACAGTGTTCAACTATCCGCTGCGCGCCTCCAGCGGCCAGAAGCCGTCGCTGACCGCGTCGGAGGCTCCCCCTGAGATCGCCGTGCAGATCTATAACCGCGGCGTGCACAACCAAATGCTGGCGCGGATGCGCGACGGTCAGTCGATCGACCAGGTTATCACCTGGGCGGCGGACGAGATCGAAGGCTACACGCGATAGAGTGTTCGCGGCGCGGGCTGACCTGTTCAGTCCCGCGCCGCGACGTTTTTAGCCGCCGCCGTCGATCGTCAGCACCGTGCCGGTGGTATAGCCTGACGCCGAACTGGCGAGGAACGCGACGGCGTTGCCGATCTCTTTCGGGCTGGCGGGACGGCCGAACGGCATGCCGGCGGAGAGTTCGCGCCAGCGGTTTTCATCGCCCCACTTCTCATGCGCCTCGGCCTTGCGCAGCATCACCAGACGGTCGGTCTCGACCGGTCCCGGATTGATCGCCACCACCCGCAAGCCATCAGCCGGCGCGCCCTTGCCCAGTGCCCGGGTGAACGCCATCAGGGCAGCGTTGCCGGCCGCGCCTGCGATGTAGCCGGTCGGGAATTTCTCGCCCGCCGCACCAATCACGTTGACGATCACGCCGGCCTTGCGGGCCTTCATCTGCTCGTACACCACGCGGCAGAACGAGATGTAGCCGAACACTTTCAGGTCCCACGCCTGGCGCCACTTGGCGTCGTCGATGGACAGCACGGTACCCGGCGGGATGGCGCCGGCATTGTTCACCAGGATGTCGATTTCGCCCGCTTCGGCGGCGACTTTGCGGACGGATTCGTCACTCGACAGATCGGCGGCGATCGTCCGCACGTTCACCTGCCGCTTGGCTCGGATTTCGGACGCGGTCGACTCCAGCAGTGCCGCATCGCGCGCCACGAGAATCAGGTTGCAGCCTTCCTCGGCGAACACTTCGGCGGCGGCCTTGCCGATACCTTTCGAGCCACCGGTAATCAGAACGGTTTTACCCGCGAGTTGCAGATCCATATTTATCAAGCCTTTTGGTTGGACGTTTTCCGTGAACGGCAGGCATCGCCGAAAGCCGCGAAAATAGCAACACTGTGAGGGTTGGCGGCGAACGCCCACTCCGGGTGCCACTGGATACCGAGCAACCAGCCGGGTGCGGATGGCAGGGCGACGGCTTCGATGGTGCCGTCGGGTGCGGTTGCCTCGACGACCAGACCGTTACCGAGCCGATCTATCGCCTGCCCATGTAACGAATTGACCTCGATGGTCTCGGCCTTGACGATGCGCGCCAGGCTGCCGGTGACGGCGATGGCGTGTTTCGGGCCGTAACGGACGTCGTGCGGACCGGGACCGCCGCGATGATCCAGGCGGTCTTCCAGTGTATGAACGCGCTGGATCAGGGAGCCTCCGAGTGCCACGTTCAGTTCCTGGATGCCCCGGCAGATTGCCAGGACGGGAATGCCCTTGGCGATGGCGGCGCGGATCAGCGGCAGCGTGGTTTGGTCACGTTCGCGGTCATGAAAATCGGGCGTTTCGGAGACGCCGCCATCGTAGTGGTCGGGATGCACGTTGCTGGGGCTGCCCGGCACCAGCAGGCCGTCCAGAGTGTCCAGTAGCCCGAGCATGGTCTCGCCGAGCGGTGGGATCAGGACGGGTAACGCGCCGGCGCCGTGGAGAACGGCCCGGGCGTAGCGAGCCGGCGTCTGGTGGAACGGCATGTCCGAAATCGTTTTGGCGCAGGCGGGGATGCCAACAATGACAGGCGGGGCAATCATGGGCGGCGAAACTCCGGCCGAACGCGGAACCGGTCGGCGATGACGGCGCCCACCATGCCACAACACATCAGCGCGGCCATTCCGCGCGGCGTGCCGTCTGTCAGCAGCCCAACCAGCAGGCCTGAACTGGCACCCAGGCTGAACTGGAACGTCCCCATCAGGGCGGAGGCGCTGCCGGCGTGGCCGGCGTGGCGCGACAGGGCTCCGGCGGTGGAGTTGGCATTATTGAAACCCTGGCAGCCGATGACGACCACCAGCGGGGCGATGACCGCCCACAGCACATGAATGCCGCTGAACGCCACCACGACCAGCACGATCGTGCCGCAGCAGGAAATCCGCGCGATCAGGGTCAGCATCTCGGACAGGCCGACCTTGGGGAGAAGCCTTGCGTTCAGTTGCGAGCAGGCGATCAGCGCCATCGCGCACAGGCCGAAGATCAGGGCGAACTCGGACGGGTTGAGGCCAAACCCGATCTCGAACACCGGCGAGCAGCCGGCCAGGTAGGCGAACATGCAGAACGTGCTGCAACCGCCCATGATGGCGTGGGTGAGGAAGGTTTTCTCCCGGAAGATCATCACGTAGCGGGAGGCCTGGCCGGCGAGGCTGAGGCGGATACGGCGTTCGGGCGGCAGCGTTTCGGGCAGGATTTTCCATGCCACGACGACGCAGATGCAGCCGTACACCAGCAATATCCAGAAGATCACCCGCCATTGCGCGAAGGCCAGGATGGCGCCGCCGAGTGTGGGGGCGAGGATGGGGGCGACGCCCATCACCAGCATTAGGCGGGACATCATGATGGCGGCGGCCTGGCCCTCTGACAGGTCGCGCACGATAGCACGGGCGATCACCATGCCGGCGGAGGCGCCGAACGCGGCGAAGGCCCTGAAGACCGCCAGGGCGGTCAGGCTGGGGGCCAGCGCACAGCCGAGCATGCCGATGGAGAAGACGATGAAGCCGATCATCAACGGGATGCGGCGGCCGAAACGGTCCGAGAGCGTGCCCTGGGTGATCTGGCCGATGGCGAGGCCGGCGAACCAGGTGGCGAGGGTGAGCTGCGCGGTGCCCGAGGCGGTGCCGAAGGTGGCCTCGACGGCCGGGAAGGCGGGCAGATACATGTCCGTGGCGGCGGGGCCGACGGCGATGAACAAGCCGAGGAGAGACGGCAGCCAGGTGGGGTGTTTGGGCGGGATGTGGATGCTCATCCGGAATCACTGACAGGTTGGGGGTGGATGGGCGTTGTCCCGGGGGCTTTTGTTGGCGGCAGAGGTGCGGGGAAAACGGCGTTCGGGTCAAGGGCGCGGGGTGTTCGACTGGATCGGCGTGGTGGGTTGCGGCTGGGATATTCGACCCTCTACCGCGTTGCGGATTTTGTTTCGGGGGGGGGAGGTGGAGCGGTGACGGTTCCCGCGCCGCGACATACCCGCGACGGAGAAACGATCGTAACCAGGCAGAGGGTGGGGCGCCGGGAAGCCGCCGCCGCTGCAGCCGCTTCCGCTACAGATCGAGCTGAAGCCGGACGATGCGGCCCACAGCCGCCATGTCATCCTTACCAAGCAGGTCCATCCGCCGCAGCAAACGCTGCTTGCTGGCTGTGGTGATCTGATCCGCCATGGCTTTCCGCCGCTGCCCATCCACCGAAATCAGACCTCGCCGCGCCGAGGCCAGGATTCAGTGGCCACGCTTAGGTTCGTCCGCCACGTCGGTCAGCAGTGCCTCGCTCCAGGCGTCGGCCTCCGCCTCACGGGCCTCATCCGCCGCCATCGCGGCGTATCCAGCCGACAGGTCCTGGCCGACGACATGCGGCCGAGCGAGATCGTTCAGAAAGCGGCTGATGCGGCGACGGCCGATGACGCTGTGCAAGCCGTTATTGACCTCAGCATCGACGGTGATCGTAGGTTTCTTCAGCATGCTCGCCTCCTACACGTATTGTCATACGTCTAACGGTGGCAAATTCAATGGGCGAGATCGCCGCCCCCTGTGACATCCCCGGCGAACCAGGCCCGGCCCACGGGACGCCACCTCTCGGACGGGTCACCCGGCGGCGTTTGAAGCCTGACAGCGTCCGCTGGCCGCCCGCCCCCGTTCATACCGCCTAAACCACCTACCCGGCGCCCTCCCGATTAGCCTGCCCGCGTTACCCGACAGCGAGTCGTGCCGCTCAGCGGCGATTCGCGGGAGCAACCGAATTTTTCGCCCGGGCGAGAACCCGGCTTCACCGCCGCAAGAGCCAGATATATGGCCCTAAAACGCGATCGGTCGCGATATATCGGCGCTTCGGCCGAAGTGGCCGTTGACAGCGACGGGGGTTTGGCTTTAACCCCCGCTTCCCGGTTCGGAGGGGTGCCCGAGTGGCTAAAGGGGGCGGACTGTAAATCCGCTGGCGTGCGCCTACGCTGGTTCGAATCCAGCCCCCTCCACCAACCGGAAGTTATTAATATTATTAGTGATTTTTTAAATCTGGCGGCGACTTCGCCCCACCGAACGCCCCGTCAGACTCCGACTCGCCCCCAATGGCACTGCGTTGTAATGCTCCGGCTTCCCTCAGCCGATGTTTGCGGCGACCATCGGCGCCCTGGGTGCCGAGATCGATGGCGCCCTCCGGGTCCCCGCAGACGATCCTATGGCGAGCGGGCGCGTGCTGGTGCTCTCCGGGGTCACCAGACGCCCTGTGACCACGGCGGGGTGTGGGCTGTGCTCGGGATCGGCGGTCTCCAGGCCTTCGGGTCCCCCCAGCCAGCCCTCGCTCAGCGCGGTCGCGGGCGCCCAGGGCCGATCACTGTGACGTTGTTCGACAAATGCGGATCAGCGTTATTATTCTAATTATGTTCCAAGGGCCGCTGCGAGTCGGTCAGAGATTGGCTGGTCCCAATGAGTCGAACCGATGTTGCCTTCATCAACCTTCCGTCGCTGGAGACCCACGCCATGGCCGATTTCACTGTTGCCATTGTCAATCCGGATGACAACAGCGAGACCGTCTCGCCCATGAAAACGTGGCTAAGAGATCACCAAGACAGCTATCCGTTCAACCCGTCGGAGAAAAATTCTCGGACTATTACTCGCTGGCTCATTCAGAACGGGTGGAGTCACAAGGAGACGCCAACCGAATTCCGTCTATATCCGCCGGGCTCCCCGCCTCCTTCCGATATCGGCGATAGCGAGGACGATCCGCCCGCCGTAGACGATGGCGAATATGGCAGTTTTCGTCTAGAGGCCGAGTTGCGGAACTTCCTGGCGAACAATCTCGGCCTCGCCAAGATCGGCAATGGCGCCTTGCATCTTGTCGGTATCGAGCATCAGACCGCCACCGGACCGATAGACATCCTGGCTACCGATGATGCCGGAGCCTATTACGTGTTCGAGCTCAAGCGTGCTGCCACCCCAGACAAAGCCATCGGACAGGTCACGCGTTACATGGGCTGGGTCATGGAAAGCCTCGCCAAGGGAAAGCCTGTTCACGGTGTCATCGTCGCCGGGGAGATTTCGGCGAACCTCCAATATGCCGTCCTCGCGATACCGAACGTCCGCCTCTTCGAGTATCAGGTTTCATTCAACCTTAAACCGGTAGCACACGCTGTCGCCTGACAATCCAGGCCTGGGACGATCTCGGTAGCGGCGGCCTTGAGGCGCTAGCTTTGGGGCCCTGGGCTCTGGTGGCCAGTGGGCTTAGGCCAGTGGGCTTAGGTTAGCCCAACCATCTCCGACCTGGGTGTGCTAAGATCACCGGGACGACCGGACGGCGTCGTCCATTACTTCGCCGCGAAGCTTTCCGCCGTACCATGCCACTTGCCATGACCGCTCGGTCTGGCCACCCTCCCGTCGGGTGACAAACAGGGTCAACCGGCTGGGCCGCGGGGCATGGGTCAGGCGAACCAATGTCACGCCGTCGCCTGGGTGTTGATGAGAGCGCGGCAAGCAAAGCCTCTGATCGTCACACTGGCATAGGTCACGTTTGGCTCGGTTTTTTTGAGTATTTCGACGATCTCGGTGCGCCACTCGGTTTTGACTGCAAATGCTTTCCCATGCCACGGATCGCAAATGACAGCGTCATCCTCCCAATCAGGCAGATTCGAGAGCAAGACTACGCCGCCTACACGACGGGGACTGGCCCCCACAATGATGAATTCATGATTTTTGTTCAATTCCACCAGACAGAAAGAAACGTTTCTCGTATTTTCCCATAAATATTTGAATGCGACCGAGGCCTGCTCGCCGCAACGCCCGGCTCCGACCTCCTCCGCCCGTTTTGCCCGGGCCAGCACCATATCCTCGGCGGTCTTGTAGACGTTCCTGTTCGCCTCGAACGCGTCACGCTCTGCGTCAATCAGTCTTTTCAGGGGAGTCGTATTATGCATCAGCCGGTCGATAAAGCTCCGGTTTGCTTCAGAACGAGCATTGTCGGCAGGTTTGTTCGATGCCCCCATAAACATTTTTCCTGCGTATACTCAAGAGCCCGATTGGCCCATTGCAAATTACAGCGCAGCGACATGGGTTCCTCCTGCCGCCGACTGAGCCATCACTGACGCAACGTGCACAAGTCGCTTTATGCTCAAATTGTTGTTTTGACCGATGGCGACGCACCAGGCGAAGAGCCGTCGGCTGATTCGGCCATGACAAGGCTTTGCCGGTGCGCGTTCGCATTGTTCGCACACACACCTGCTCGATGCGCTTTGCCGAAAGCCCCATCATGCCCGGGAACAGGAGAAACGGATGACCAGGATCATCGTGATCGGAGCCGGCGTCATCGGCGCCTCGGTCGCCTACCGGCTGGCCCGGGCCGGCGCGGAGGTCATGGTGCTCGAGGCGACACGCCCGGGCGGCGGCACGTCCGGGATCAGCTTCGCCTGGACCAATGCGCACCGGAAGCCTCCCAAGCCCTACCACGACCTCAACGTGGCGGGCATGAAAGCGCACGCCGCGCTGCGCGAGGAGTTCGGCGCCACCCCCTGGTGGCACGGCGGCGGCAGCCTGGAGTGGGAACCGGACTCCGGTCGCGCCGCGCAACAAGACAACGTCCGGCAACTGCAATCCTGGGGTTACGCCGCCGAATGGATCGACCACCGGCACCTCTCCAAACTGGAACCGGACATCGATCTGGCCGCGGTGGGCGAGGCGCCGGTGGCGTATTTCCCGGACGAGGGCTGGCTTGACCCCGTCCCCTACGTCCACGCCATGCTCTCCACCGCTCGGCGACGCCATGGCGCGACCGTCATTCTCGGTGCGCGCGTCGCCGATCTGATCATCCGTGGCGATCGCGTCTGTGGCGCCCGCCTCGCCGACGGCACGCCGCACGAGGCCGACATGGTGGTGAACTGCGCCGGCCGCTGGACCAACGACGTGGTCCGAGAGGCCGGTCTGCATCTGCCGCTGGCGCCGATGGTTGGCTTCCTGGTGTTCACGCCGCCGGTGGCCACCAGCCTCAATCGCGTGGTGCGCAGCAGCGTCATCAACGCCCGGCCTGACGGCGCCGGCCGCCTGATGCTGCACTGGGACCCGACCGACGCGACCCTGGGCTTTGACCATCCGCTCAGCCCATCCATGCCGGAGGCCCGCGACCTGGTGCGGCGCGCCCGCCAGTTGCTGCCCGGTATCGGCGACGTGGAGCCGGAGGCGGTGCGGATCGCGCTTCGGCCGATACCCGGCGATCACCTGTCCGCCGTTGGACCGGTGCCGCGGATCGCCGGCTATTATCTCGCGGTCACCCATAGCGGCGTCACAATGTCGCCGTTTCTGGGACACTGCGTGGCCGACGAGATCATGAGTGGGCAGATGCGCCCGGAACTGGCCGACTTCCGGCCGGCGCGGTTCTTCAATTGAAGACAGCGCCCGCGAGGGTCCCGCTGGTGGGCGTGCGGGGTAACAAACCCGGGCGCCGAAACCAAGGGGCCGGATATGCCAAAGGACCCTTGCGGGTCCTTCGACGACGGTCACCCAGACGGGGCCGTGAATTGATGCTCCTTGCGGAACGGTGGTCACCCAAGCGGGGCCGCAGAAATTATTTAGGCTTGCGGCGGGCGGTGCGTCAAGAAATATCACCCTCCGGGTCCAGCGCTGGGATCCATTTCACGATCAACTCATGGATAGGACGGAATTCGGCCACCGTCAGCCTGGGCACCAAACCATGCGTGGCGGACAAACGTTGGCATGACACCGAGTAAAGGTGGTTGCAGACGACCCACACCTCGCAGGTCTCTCCTGGAGTTGGATTCCGCGCCAATTTGACCGCCCATGCATTGCCGGGCTGCGGTTGCGTGGTGACCGGGACCACCAGGATCGGGCCGGTCAGGCTGTTCTTATACGAGACGATAATGACCGGGCGCCGTTTGGAGAACTCAGGCGGCAGCGCGGCCTGAGGAAATCCGCACGAGTACACGTTCCGGATGACGGGGGTCGCCCTGATCGTATGCCGCGGCGGCGCGGCCTGTTCGGCAGCCGGCAGGCGCCTGCCGGCCAGACGCAACGTCCCTTCCCTGGTGTCGGATGCCATGTCGCGGTTGTCTCCGTATCTCGCCTGACCGGCCGCCAACGCGGGCGGCCAGTCATCTTGCGGAGTCAGGACTTAACATCCGGTTAATGGTGGCGTGCCTTTCGCATGCCCCGGAAGCCTACACGTCGAAACCGAACAGCCGCGATGCGGTGCCATAGAACAGCGTCCGACGGTCGCCGGCGTCCGGGAACAAGGTCTCGGCCAGGGTCAGCAGCGGCCCGTAATCCAGCCGCTCCGGCGCACGCAGAAATGGCCAGTCAGAGCCCCACATACAGGCATCCAAACCATACGCCTCGACGATGGCGCGAACGAACGGCCAGGTATCGGCGAACGGATACGAGTCCCGGGAGAATTTACTGTGACCGGACAGTTTAATACTGGCCCGGCCGTCGCGGCCAAGCGCCAGCAACGCCTGGAATGCCGCCGCGCCCGGGCCGGCGGTGATATCGGGACGGCCGCAATGATCGATCAGCAGCCGCACCTTCGACTGCTCGATCAATGGCAAAATACCGAGTAACTGGTCCTCGTGGAACTGAAGCTGCAGAAACATGTCCAGTTCGGTCAGTTTGGCCAGTAACGCCTCGGTCCCCAGGTAATGTGCCAGGCTGTAGAAGGGCAGGTTGAACGCGACACCAACGATCCCCTGCCCCTTCAGACTGGCCAGGCCGTCCAGGCTGATATCGTGTGGCACGACGGCGACGCCCTTGAAACGACCCGCGCTGCCGGCGATTGCTGCCAGCATGCACCGATTGTCACCGCCATAGCCGGAGTTGGGCTGCACCAGCACCGCCCGATGCACGCCGTAGGCGGCGAAAACACCGTTCATCTGCGCGATCGTTGCGATCTCGCCCCCCGCCGGCCGATAGGGCGTATCGGCGGCATAGGGATACCGCGCCGGGTCCAGCAGATGGCAATGGCAGTCTATTTTTGGTTCATCGAAGACGGACATCAATATTGAATTTTCGCGACACTGCGCAGTTCCTCGGGCGTGGTGGTACCGAACCCGAAGAATTCCAAATAAGCCGGGATTTGCTCGAACAGCATGTCGGTGCCGACCTGGACCGGACAGCCCTTCTCCATCGCCTGGCGCAGCAGCGGCGTGTAGGCCTCTTTCATCACGACCTCACCCACGAAGGTTCCGGGTGCGATGCGGTCGATATCGATCGGCAGCGGGTCGCCGTCGTTCATGCCCAGCGGCGTCGCGTTGACGACGATGTCGAAGCCGGCCGGATCTTTGGAGCCCGTCACGACGGTCAGTGCCGGATAATGCAGGCGCAGGCGGTCGCCTAGCGCCTCAGCGGACGCGGGAAAGGCATCGAACAGACCGAGGGCGGCGACACCGGCGGCGGCAAGCGATGCGGCAATCGCCGATCCGACTCCCCCGCTGCCGCCGACCAGGGCGCGTGCGCCGGCAATGGTTTGGCCTTTGCGGGCGACGCCGCGCACGAAGCCGGCGCCGTCGAACATATCGCCCAGCAACGACCCGTCCGGGCGAAGCAGGATCGCGTTGCAGGCGCCCGCGATCCTGGCGGTGACCGTCAGTTCGTCCACCAGTCCGGTGGTGGTAATCTTGTGCGGCATGGTCACCAGCGCGCCACGAATGTTGGTCAGCCGGAACAGGGATTTCACGAACCCGGGGTAATCCTCGGCCTTGACGCCCATCGGCACGACGACGGCGTCGATGCCTTTCATGTCGAACCACGGGTTATAGATCATCGGCGCTTTGAAAGTGTGCGTCGGATAGCCGATATGCGCGATCAGCGTCGTCTTGCCGGTGATCATCGGGCGGACTCCGGGTGCGGGTGGAGGCGTGCGGGTCCGGCAAGTGGCCGGTCGGACGGCGTCTCGGTCGAATATCTGGTGTTCACGTCGGCTCCCGTAATGTCTGTCATTGTATGGACTCCGCGACGTCCACGCGATCGTGGACTGATTCGGTATCCAACCCGCGTAGAAGCAGGTTAGCACCCCGATTCATACCGCGAAACGCGCAATACGCGATATTGCCTCCGGCAATGCGAAGCATTCCGCGGCCCATCGGCGCGCCTCCCTTTACACCGCCGCCGAACCGTGCGGTGCTCGCGACAATACGTCAACAGGAGGAAGCAATGGCAAATCAAGCCACCCTGAAACGCCGCGCCGTGCTGGCAGGCGCCGCCAGTTTGCCCATTGTCGGTGCGGCCGAAGCGGAACCGGCCCCTGTGACTTTCGCGATGATCAGCCCGCTGTCGGGTCCCTGGGCACGCGAGGGCGAACTCCAGCGCATGGGCGCCGAAATGGCCGTGGACGACCTGAACGCCGCCGGCGGGATCAAAGCGCTCGGTGGAGCGAAGGTCCGGCTGATCCAATACGACGCCGGCGATTCGGCGGAGAAAGCGAAGAACGCGGCGCAGCGGATGATCTCCCAGGAACCCGACATCAGCGGCGGGTTCGGGGCGTGGCTGTCCACCTTTACATTGGCGGTGACCGAGGTGACGGAGCGAGCCGAAATCCCCTGGTTCACACAGTCCTATTCCGACGCGATCACCAACCGGGGTTTTCGTTACATCTTCCAGTCGTCCCCCACCGCCGTGGACCAGGCCGAGAAAGCCCTTCCCACCATCCTGGATCTGGCGGAGCGCGCCACCGGCAAGCGGCCGAAGCGGGTGGCGATCATTTCGGACAACACCGCCTCGGCGGTGAGTTTCCTGAAGCCGATCCGCAGCCATGTACTGGCCGATCTGGGTCTGACGGCGGTGGTGGACGAGGTGTTCACCCCTCCCCTGACCGATGCGACAACGCTGATCCAACGGGTGCGTTCGGCTCGGCCTGACTTCCTGCTGGCCCTGCCGTCGAACGTGCCGGACGACAAGATCATCCTGGATAAGCTGGCGGAGTTCGGACTGGGCGGTGGCAAACTGCCCGTCGTCGGCAATGGCGGCCACTGGGCGACGCCCGAACTGGTGGCGAATGCCGGCAAGGATGTGGTGCAGGGCATGATGATCATCACGGCGGGCGGCGCCGGCAAAGGTTTGGAAGATATCGAGCGCCGCTTCATGGCCAGGACGAAAGAGCCCTGGATGCTACAGGAACCGATCATGGCCTACGGCCATATCATGCTGCTGGCCACGGCCGTTGAACGCGCCGGCAGTTCGGACCGGAACAAGGTGGCGGAGCAAATTCGCGCCTTCGATTTGCGCGACGGGCCGGCGCTGCTGTTTCCAGGCCGACATGTGCAATACGACGCGGCCGGACGGCGGGTGGATGCGAAGCTGATGATCGTGCAGTGGCAGGATGGGCGGATCGTGACGACGGACCCGCCGGAGATGGCAGTGGCGGCGACGATCTGGCCGAAGGGCTAGCAGCCGGGTCATCTCCCTGACGCGCGATGATCTGCCGCCGGGTTTTCTTCGTGATACCGATTTGCGGCGTACCGGTCCGCGAGATTGGCCTTTATCTTGGCCAACTCCGGCCGCCGGAGGCGGCTCCGCGTCCGCTTTGTGCACAGAGGTTTCTGAGATTAATGAGATCGCAGAGATTGCGTCCACCTGCCCCCAATTGCGTGCCTTTGCCTTGCGCGCCGCGCGGCGTTCACATGAGATATTTCTTAACGAAAATGATACTATCTCGGCACTCGGTTACCTTCATTATACGGCAATGAAAAAGCCGAGAACAGATTGGAGGAGATACGGGTGGCCCGAAGTCTCACCAAAGCCGAACTGTCCCTGCGTGCGGATATGCCGCCACAGACGTTGCAGCGGATCGAGGGACGGCTCTACCAAAACCCTCTCCCCGTCGACACGCTGGAAGCTGGCGCCTGTCCTGCGGGTCAGAGAGGACCAGTTGCTTATGCCTGTTGGCAATCCCATCGACCCCCTGCCGGGCGAGGAGACGCCGGTACAGGGACCTGATCCATGGGACGCTGCGAGATATCCTGGCCGAACCGCACGACATCAAATCGTCGCTGCATTCCCGAAACAGGGTTTGATGGAGCAAGCGGCGGCTTGGCGTTCGGGGCATCTGTCCAATTAGCAAAACGAACACAATTCGCAAACTTCTATAGGCACGTCAATAATGCCCGATAGCCACCTGCCGAGGAACATTGATGCCGCCTGTATCCAGGCTGCCTACGACCCGCCTGGATGAACTGGCCCGGGCGCGCGGCCTGTCGCGAAAAGATATCTGCGAGCGCGGCGGCTTCAGCCGGGGGGCGGTCCATATTCATCTGGCCGGGGGGCAATCTTACCCAAACCAACCAGCAGCGATGGGCGGCGGTGTTGGAATGCGGGACGGAAGATTTGACCAGTCCGATTGGCAGCCCGATTCCACCCCGGAGGGGATTGGTGGGGAAGTCCTTGGTACCGCCGTTGCCTGATTTGGATCTCGGCGGGCAAGGCAGTCTGATCCGCCAGGAAGCGGTCGCGCTCCTGCTGACCACGACCCCGGACGGCCTGATGAGATTCCTGTGCTATGGCGATATGTCTCTCATGTCACCGGAGACCGCGAGCTGTCTGCGCCTGGCCATGGACAATGTAGAAGAAAGGTATTCGATGGCAGACATTGCCGCTTGACGGCCTGTCTGCCATCGGTCGCGTATCTCGCAGACACACAACAAAAAGTTGTCTGCCAATACCCGACGAACACGCTGAAAACGAGCCCGCCAAGACGAAAGACGACCGCATGACAAGCCGGGCATTAACCCGGAGCGCAAGGCGGAAGTCGCCAAGGTCATTACCCAGATACAGTCACTTGCCCAATGGGGGGTGAGACTGAAAACGCCTCACACACAGAAATTCCGACACTTCCCAACTTGATCGCTATTTTCCGGCGTCCCATTTAGACCGTGACCGGTCAATACGATGAGATCGTCGCACACGGCCCCATCTACCCCAGCGCCTGCGACAGATCGGCGATCAGATCCGCCGCCGTTTCCAGACCGATCGACAACCGGATCACGTCTGGCCCGGCGCCGGCGGCGATGCGCTGTTCCTCGGTTAGTTGCCGATGCGTTGTCGAGGCGGGATGCAGGATCAGACTGCGCGTATCCCCGATATTGGCGAGATGCGAGAACAGGTTGACGCTCTCCACCATCCTGATCCCGGCCTCATACCCGCCCTTCACCCCGAACGTGAACACCGCCCCTGCCCCGCCCGGCATGTATTTCTGCGCCAGCGCTCGATACGGACTATTTTCCAGACCGGCATAGGACACCCACGCCACACGAGGATCGCCAACCAGGAATTCTGCTATAGCCATAGCGTTAGCGCAATGACGCTCCATTCGGACGTGCAACGTCTCGATGCCGGTGATTGTCAGGAACGCGTTCATCGGCGCCATCGCCGGCCCGTAATCCCGCAGCACGACCGCCCTGGCCTTCGTGGTAAACGCGAAGTCACCGAAATTCTCGTAGAACCGCAGGCCGTGATAGGCGGGCTCCGGCTCTGTCAGCGCCGGGAACTTACCGCCCTGGCCCCAGTCGAATTTGCCGGACTCCACCACAATCCCGCCCATCGAATTGCCATGCCCACCCAGGAACTTCGTCGTCGAGTGAGTAACGATATCCGCCCCCCATTCAAACGGCCGGCACAGATAGGGGGTGGCCAACGTGTTATCCACGATCAGCGGGATGCCAACAGAATGCGCAACCTCCGCAATCGCCGCGATATCGACAATCACACCACCCGGGTTAGCCAGACTCTCCACAAAGATCGCTTTGCACTTCGGGGTCAGCGCCCGCCGGAAATTCTCGGGGTCCGCCGGATCGACGAAATGGCACGTCCACCCCAGCTTCTTGAACGACAGCCCGAACTGAGTCAGCGAACCGCCGTACAGAGCCCGAGACGCCAGGAACTCGTCCCCCTGCTCCAGCATCGTCGCGAACACCAGGAACTGCGCGGCATGACCTGACGCGGCCGCAACAGCCGCCCGGCCACCTTCAAGACTGGCAACCCGTTCCTCCAGCACCGACACCGTCGGATTGGTCAACCTTGAGTAAATATACCCAAAGTTATGCAGGTTGAACAAAGAAGCAGCATGATCGACATCGTCGAAAACATACGCCGTCGTCTGGTAGATCGGCGTGGACCGCGCCCCCGTCGTCGGGTCGGGCGCCGCGCCGGCATGCACCGCCCGTGTTTCGAAACCATACTCGATATTCGTCGCCGGCAACGCCCGCGGCTTGCGCGACCGATCCGTGGGGGGCTGCGCCGCTTTGTTGCGAATAATCCCGGAATTCACCCCGCTCCAGGACAACTCCCCACCAAGCCGTCCGAATTCGATCTTGGGGCAGCGGTTCATGATGACCTCGACGCCGGCGGCCTCCCCCTTCGCGGCGGCTTCATCGTTGCGGACACCGAGCTGCATCCACACGACCTTGGCGGCGATCGCGATGGCATCATCGACGATGGGACCGACGGAATCGGATGCGCGGAACACATCGACCATGTCGATCGTCTCGGGGATGTCGCGCAAATTGGCGTAAATCTTCTCGCCCAGCAGATCCTGCCCCGCCGTGCCCGGGTTCACCGGGAACACCCGATATCCTTTGCCCTGCAGATACTTCATCACGAAGTAGCTCGGGCGGTTCCAGTTAGACGACGCCCCCACCAGCGCGATCGTGCGCACCGTGGATAGAATGCGCCGCAGCTTGGCGTCGGGGTAGGCGATTGGATCGAGAACGGTCATGGCAAAACCTCTGGCACGGCGTCAGCTATACCCCCCGGCGCCGGGAAGGCAATCGGGGAGCCTCCATCTGTCGCCGCGCCTCATCCATCAACCGGCGCTCATTCCGCTTGATAAAGATAACCGCCCCGACCAGAGCCACCGAACCAACCACCGCCATGCCAATCCCCACCGGCCCGCTGACCCGCTTTGCCGCGTCACCCAACGCGTAGGCGCCGAAACCATACAGACTCGTCCAGCCAATCCCACCCAACGCATTCCACACCAGGAAGATGTGCCACGGCATCCGGTTCGCGCCGGACAACACCGCCGCGAACGTCCGTAATATGGCAACGAACCGCCCGAAGAACACCACCGCCGGACCATATTTCCTGAACAGGAACCGCCCCAGTCCCAGCCGCTCCTCCGTCAGTCCCACCTTCCGGCCCCACCGAGCCAGCACGCGGTAGCCGATCCAACGTCCAATCAGATAGCCGATCTGGTCCCCACTGATCGCCCCCGCCGCTGCCACCGGCACCAGCACAAAGATGTCGAGCGCATGCGTGGCCGACGCATACAGCGCCGCCGCGATCATCAGGCTTTCCCCCGGCAACGGCAGCCCGATGCTCTCCAGCATCACCCCCAGGAAAACCCCGATGTAGCCGTACTCGTGCAGCAGCGTGTGAAGGTGGAAACCCGCCATAGGTGCCTTTCAATGTCCCCGACCTAAGGGGTCCTATCATCGAAAGGTTCCCGCCCCTACCCGACCGCCTTGACACCGCCGCCCAACACCTGTTTGGCATTGGCAACCGTCCAGGAAACAACAGATGCAACCCGTCAACGTCACCAGCCTGATCGACGACCGCCCCCTCGGCCGCCTCCAGATCCGAGTCGTCATCCTGTGCGGCTGCGTCGCCCTCCTCGACGGCATGGACCTGCAATCCATCGGTCTCGCCGCCCCGTCCATCGCCCGCATGATGCACGTCGAACCCCGAGCCTTCGGCGCCGTCTTCAGCGCCGCCCTGCTCGGCCTGATGCTGGGAGCCTTCGTCCTCGGCCCCCTCGCCGACCGCATCGGCCGTAAACGCATCCTGTTGCTCAGCACCCTGACCTTCGGCGTCTTCACCATCGCCACCGCCCTGGCCGAAACCTTCAACACCCTGTTGGTCGTCCGCTTCCTCACCGGCATCGGCCTCGGCGGCGCGATGCCGAGCTTCATCAGCCTGGCCTCGGAGTATCTGCCCCGCCGCCTGCGCGCCCTGTTGGTCACAGTCCTCTGGGCCGGCTTCCCGCTCGGTGGCGTCGTCGGCGGCATCCTGGCCTCGCGCCTGATCCCCGCCGCCGGCTGGCAATCCATCTTCTACGTCGGCGGCATCGTCCCGCTGCTCCTGGTCGCCGTGCTGGCCTTCGCGCTGCCGGAGTCCCTTGGCTTCCTCGTCGCCAACGGCCGGAAGCCGGACGCGGTGCGCGCCATCGTCCGCCAGATCAGCCCCTCGGCCGGTGATGCGCAGAGCTTCATCCTAGGCGAAGCCCCCCTGCCCGGCCTGCCCGTGCGCCACCTGTTCACCGGCGGCCGAGCCACCGGGACGTTGCTGCTGTGGGTGCCGTATTTCATGGCGTTCTTGATGCTGGTGACAAACTCCGCCTGGAGCCCGATCCTGCTGAGCCGCGCCGGCCTGGACGTGGGACAATCCGGCCTGATCATGGCGGTTTACAATGGCGGCAGCGTCGTCGGCACCCTGGCGGTGGGCTGGCTGATCAGCCTGCTCGGCCCATATCGCGTGCTGACAATCCTGCTGGCCTGTAGCGCCCTGGCGTTCGGAGCGGTCGGTTTCGCCGCCCCATCCTTCGGCCTGGTCACCCTGTTCGAGGGGCTCGGTGGCGTCCTGCTGGGCGCCGGCAGCTCCGGCCTGATCGCGCTGGCGGCGGTGTTCTACCCAACCGTGATCCGGTCATCGGGAGTCGGCTGGGCCACGGCGGCCGGACGGTTCGGATCGTTCACCGGCCCGTTGGTCGCGGCCATGCTGGTCGGCCAACACTGGGGAATCGAGAGTTTATACGTTGCGCTCGGTGCACCTGGCCTGGTCGCGGCGGTCTTTGTTCTATGGCTGGGCCTGGACCAGACGCGGCGGGGTGCCGGTGGGGTGGGGTAAGCATAGTTCGAGCCTTCCACTGATCGTCATGGCGCGAACTCTTACCTGCCCGTCATGGCCGGGCTGGGCCCCATATGCATCAGGATAAGCGTCGGGCGGACAAGATTTGTACCACGGACGTGGCTTTTCCCCCTCCGATAGGGGTCGGGCTTGGCCCGGCCACCCACGACTTCCTGAGTCGCGCCAAGCAAAAGCCCGGCTATAACGGCAAGAATCAAGCGTCGCCGACATTACCCGGCCCTTGCGCCACTCTCGCGCCCCTCCGCGGCCGATGCCCGCCCCGCCATAAGCGCTCTGGCCAAAAACAATCCGGCCATATCCCCGGACGGACCCGTTGCCCCCGATCCCCCGGCCCCGGCGTTCCGAACGTAATCTCTCATCTGCGTCTCAAAAGCCACATCCTGAGAATTTGTCTCATCCTCCGAGACATCGTCCTCAATCTCCGCCGCCCCATCCGGCGCCGCCTCTACCGGTTTGACACGTGCATCAGCCACCGCCAGCATCAATCGCTCGTTCAAAAACTGAGTCCACGAATCCGCCTTCGCCGCGGCCTCGCTGGTTTCCCGCTTCTGGCGGATCGCCTGCACCCGCATCAGGCGCCCGTGCACCGCCAGCGAGGTCCGCACCATCGATCCGTACTGAGCGTTGAGCCGGATCACCAAGCCGACGTCGCCCTCGTGTTCACGGACCAGCCGCAACATGTCCTCGGCCTGCGCCCGAGCGGCGATGCAGTGGGCGGCGAGATCGATCTCATTGGCGCCCACCGGCAGCAGGGCCGCCGCCTTGGCGATGGCGGCATGATCGCGGGCGCGGAGTGCCTCGGGCGAGCCATTCAGCGGCGGCGGTAGCAGGCCCACCAGCGTATAAATGAGCTGGTGATACAGGAACGGGAAGGGATCGTCGGCCGGGTGCGGCGGGGGTGAGGTTTCCATTCCTTGATGGTAGATTAATTTAGGAAACAAGTCAATAATCATCGCTGCGTTTGCCACTTCCGCCCCGTGATAATTGTCGAGGTCCTCTAGCCCGGCACGGCATCGGCCGATACCGGCGACTTCGTGGTGGACACCATCGTCCGTATCCATAACGATCTTGAGCGTGCCGGCGAAGAGCGAACGGCGATGACCCGATTTGCCACCGAAGCCGAATTGGAAGACGAACTGGACGCGGATGCCGATTCTGAATCCTGATCATCTGTTCGATCAGGCCGACAGATTGGCCGCCGCAACCGCGTCGGGCCGGCCGAGGCAGGTTGATTTGCGGCGTGCGATTTCGCCTTGCGCGAGCTAGTCGCCGTGACCGGTCATGAACGAACTATTGGGTATTATGCGTCTGTCGCAGAAATCCGGCTATGCTCGCCTAAGCCGTAAGCGGTGCTCTGACGCCCTTCTTCAATCACTGCCCTGGCGGTGATTGAGTTGCCCGAGGCAGAGGGCATCGAGCTATCGTTATGTTTGACTTTAATGACGACGCGAAGGGTGAATACCGCCGGGTTGAAGTGCTGA
>CAIZFE010000100.1 GCA_903932145.1 uncultured Rhodopila sp.
ATGGGAGGAGATCATGCACATGGGACGACCTAGTACAAGTCTCAAGAATGATATTACATGGCTACATTTTAGAATGGTTTCGGGCTGTGATTCGAGCCTTTTCAGCGGCTTGATGTAAACGGGAGAGGGAAGCTCGGCCTAAGGACGGGACCACGGCGTGGTGGGAGGTGTTCGCCGCGCTGGCTGCGAGCGGTTCGTTGATCGTTGTGGCGATCGGTTTTTTGGCTGCGTCGATCCTGCCGGCGCAGTTCGATTACATAGCGGATGAGCCAACATTGCTGCTGTTAGCGAAGCGGCTCGACAGCACGGAGCATAATTTGAGGGTCGCCGAGGTGTCTTCGTTCGACGCGCTGATTGTCCTCAAAAACGAATTAGCAGAGCAATACGCCGACGCCGTTCATCACAACCGCACAGTCAATCAGCGGCGCGTCTTCCGGCGAGCACTTGCGGGATTGGCGATCCTTATAGCGGCAGTGATTAATATCTTACTGGTGCTCGGGGTGATGTCTCTCTATATTCCGCGCAGCGCTTGAGAGGGGCCGTCGTGATGGACGATTCCACAGACTACCCGCCGTTGCAGCAATTGCCACCGAATATACCCCGGCCACCGATGCGCGTGGTCACCAAGGGTTGGTGGGTCTGGCGCGAGGAGTTGATCGACATCGAGGACCTGCGCAAGCGCCGAGCCGAGGAAGCCAAGATGAGCGGGTTCCGGCGGTTTTTGAAGTACACCTTCAATTGGTAAAACGGCGGATTCAAATTCCGGGACGAACACCACCAGGTGGCGACTTCTGCGCGCCGGCCATTTCGTCGAGACTTTTGAAGTCATGACCAGTTGGTCCTCCGCCATGCCTATTCCACCAACCTGGTATGATACAGAAACGAACGGGCAGGACGGACTCAATAACTCCGCGGCAGCCCCAGCACATGCTCCGCCAGATACGACAGAATCAGGTTCGTGCTGATCGGCGCCACCTGATAAAGCCGCGTCTCCCGGAACTTCCGCTCTATGTCGTATTCCTCAGCAAACCCGAACCCGCCATGCGTCTGGATGCAGGCCTCGCCCGCCGCCCAGGACGCCTCGGCCGCCAGCATCTTCGCCATGTTGGCTTCTTCGCCGGGTGTCTCTCCCGCTTCGAACTTCGCGCAGCCGGATTGAACCATCAGTTCCGCCGCCCGCATCTGCGCATACGCCCGAGCCAACGGGAACTGAATCCCCTGGTTCTGCCCGATCGGTCGGCCGAACACTTTTCGCTCGCGCGCATAATCCGACGCCTTGCGCAGGAACCACTTCGCATCCCCGACGCACTCGGCCGCGATCAGCAGCCGTTCGGCGTTCATCCCGTCCAGAATATACCGGAAACCACGCCCCTCAACGCCGACCAGATTCTCCGCCGGCACCACCATGTTGTCGAAGAACACCTCGGTCGAGTTATGGTTCATCATCGTCCGGATCGGCCGGATCGTCAGCCCATTCCCCAGCGTCTGCCGCATATCGACGATGAACGTGGAAAGCCCATCGGTCTTCTTCGCCTCTTCACCTTTCGGCGTCGTCCGCGCCAACAGCAGCATCAGGTCGGAGTGTTCCGCCCGCGACGTCCAAACCTTCTGCCCGTTGACGATGTAGTTGTCGCCCTCGCGCCGGGCGAACGTCCGCAACGATGTCGTGTCGGTCCCGCTGGTCGGCTCCGTCACGCCAAACGCCTGTAGCCGCAGCTCGCCCGTCGCGATCTTCGGCAGATACATCGTCTTCTGAGCGTCCGTTCCATGCCGCAGGATCGTGCCCATGATGTACATCTGGGCGTGGCACGCCGCGCCGTTGCAGCCCTCGGCCTGCACCGTCTCCAGGATTGCCGCCGCCGCCGACAACGGCAGTCCGGCGCCGCCGTATTCCTCGGGGATCAGCGCCCCGAGATAGCCGCCTTCCGTCAACGCCCGCACAAACTCTGTCGGATAGCCGCGTTCCTGGTCCAGCTTGCGCCAATACTCGCCGGGAAACTTCGAGCAAAGTTTCCGGACCTCTTCGCGAATTTCCGCGTGTGGGTCGGCGTGCAGAGTTTCTTTCATCGTGGTCTCCCGAGCAGATCAGGTTTGATCGCCCGAGGGCAGCGAACTTGCAAGGGGCGCGTGGCAGCCCGTTCGGGATGGGCGCTTGCCGGATGGCAGGAAAGTGCTGTTATCCCGCCGTCAAAGACACCGACTCCAAAGGATGACCAAGATGCCGGCAGGCGAGCCACTGGCGACCTCCCCCTTCTCCCAGTTCCAGGACTGGATGGCTGAGGCGGAACAGTCAGAACTCAATGATCCGAACGCCATGACGGTTGGCACCACGACGCCTGATGGCCGCCCATCGCTGCGCATCATCCTGCTGAAGGGTGTGGATGACCGTGGCTTCGTCTTTTACACCAACAAGGAAAGCCGCAAGGGCGATGAACTCGCGGCCAATCCCAAGGTGGCGCTGTTATTCCACTGGAAGTCGCTGCGCCGGCAGATCCGGATCGAGGGAACGGTCGAGTCGGTGACTGACGCCGAAGCCGACACCTACTACGCATCCCGCCCGCGCATTTCCCGCCTCGGCGCCTGGGCGTCGCAGCAATCCCGCCGGTTGCCGGAAAGGGCGGTCCTCGAAGCCCGCCTCGCCGAAATGGAGCAGCGCTTCCCCGACGAAATTCCGCGCCCGGGCTACTGGTCCGGCTACAGAGTTTTGCCGGAGTCCTTCGAATTTTGGCAGGACATGCCATATCGTTTGCATGACCGGACGGTTTACCGGCGGGACGCGGCCGGGGTCTGGGAACAGACAAAATTGTTCCCCTGATCGTCTCGCTTTCGCGAAGACACTTGCAACGTGAACGCAAACCTGCATTGCTATATACGCAACCCATCGAAGGAGCTGAAAATGGCCATACGTAAGCTTCTGCTTCCCCTGACAGGGACCGCGGCTGGCGAGGCTGCCCTCGCAACGGCCCTGACGATTGCCCGCCGATGGAACGCCCATGTTCTGGCGTTACACGTTCGCGTGGACAGCCGCGACGTCGCGCCGTTGGCCGGCGAGGGCCTGTCCGGTGCCATGATCGAGGAAATGATGTCGGCGACCGAAAAGGAGAGCAATGACCGGGCTCACGCCGTCCGCTCCATGTTCGAACGTTTCGTCGCCCGCCATGATGTCGTCGTCCAGGAAGCCCACCCCGGCTCGGATCACGCCACGGCCAGCTTTGCCGCCGTCACTGGTCGCGAAGAGGACATTGTCGCCCAGCAGGCTCGGCTTGCCGACCTGACGGTGGTGCCGCATCCCGATGCCGGCGAGGACGTCTCCTCCTCAGACGCTCTGCATGCCGTGCTGTTTGATTCCGGCCGTCCGGTGTTGATCTCGCCCCAGGTGGCCCCGGCGCAAATTGGCTCGCGGGTGTGCATTGCCTGGAACGGGACGGCTGAATCGGCTTCGTCCGTTCAGGCCGCGATGCCGTGGATGCAGCGTGCCGAGGGGGTGGCGATCATGTCAGCCGATGGCTATCAGCGACGCGGGCCGGGCGCGCCTGATCTTGCTGCCTATCTGGCTCTGCACGGCATTCACGCTGAAATCGTTACATTCAAGTCTGTCGGCGGGTCGGTCGGTGCCGGCCTCCTCGCAGCCGCCGCGGCGTTCGGTTGCGACCTGCTGTCGATGGGGGCTTATTCCCACTCCCGGCTGCGCCAACTGATCCTGGGCGGCGTGACCCGGCATGTGCTGGAGCATTCCACGCTGCCGGTCATGATGAACCGCTAACGTCTCGGGTGGTCCATCCGTCCTGTTTCGGGGCGGATGGACGTCTTAGAAAAGCTTCTCTTGCGGACCCAGCTTCACGATCACATCGTTCGGGTCCGCCAAGTTAAGCATCGCCCGGGCGCGTTCGTCCAACGTGTCGGGGTTCAGGTGTCGTGCCCTTA
This sequence comes from uncultured Rhodopila sp., assembly GCA_903932145.1. Lineage (GTDB taxonomy): Bacteria > Pseudomonadota > Alphaproteobacteria > Acetobacterales > Acetobacteraceae > Rhodopila. The sequence goes on from CAIZFE010000100.1 coordinate 3,925, forward strand.
GACCAGCGACGCGCATTTCCCAGCCATCCCGTTCCGCTTTGGCTGCCGCTTGATCCACAAGGACCTGCTTCAGAAGCTCCTGCCGCTGAGCAGAGGCCACCAAACCGCGATCACCTTGCGTGGCGTTCCAGCCAAAATAGCCTGTAATGGCCAGGAAGATCGCCGGCGCGATCATGGTCCCGGCCCGTCTTTTCAGTTCACTGGCGAGTGACATCGCAGGCTCCACGGGTTTGTTGGACAATTCTAGCGCGACTCGGGCGGATCGTGAACAAAAAAGCCGCTAAGTTGCCGAATTTTCGTCATTTCTCATGGCTAGATATTGTATTGCGGCAATTCGAAACCGGATTTCAGGAGACTTTTATGCGATTTCGCACTCTGATTTTAACGGCCATGTGTGCCTTCATCGGGCTTGCGGGTGTGGCACCGGCATTCGCCGACGACGATTGGCGCCGGGACGAGCGTCACGAGCACGAGCACGAACACGAGCGGCAAGAGTGGCGCGAACACGAATGGCGTGAACATGAAGCTCGCGAACACGAAATGAGGGAACGCCAGCGGTGGGAGTACAATCATGCCCCGCCAGTGATTGTGGCACCGGGATATGGGGCGTACCCGCCTCCGCCGGTATACTACGGCAACCCCGGTTATGGTCGCTGATCCGCACCCCGCTATTTCGCTGCTTGCAGGCGCCGGCCCTTATTGCGCGTTGACAGGACTCGGCGTCGAACGCATCGTCCGGCCGCTTTCAAAACCAGGAAACGGCCCCGCGATGTCTCAGCATAGCCTGCAACAACCGATCGAAGACCTTTGGGAACAGCGGGACACGCTGTCCTCCTCCACTAAAGGCGAGGCGCGCGATGCGGTTGAGGCCGCGCTCGACGCGCTCGACAACGGGTCGGTGCGTGTCGCGGAAAAAGGCGACGACGGTTGGCAGGTGCATCAGTGGCTGAAGAAGGCCGTGCTGATGTCGTTCCGCCTGACCGATTCGGCGCCGATGGAAGGCCCTGGGGGCGCCCCGGTGTGGGACAAAGTGCCGATGAAATTCGCTGGCTGGGGTGAGAACCGCTTCAAGGAAGCCGGATTCCGCGCCGTGCCGGGTGCGGTCGTGCGCCGCTCCGCGTACATCGCGCCGGGCGCCGTGCTGATGCCCAGCTTTGTCAATGTCGGCGCCCATGTCGGCCGGAACACCATGGTCGATACCTGGGCGACAGTCGGAAGCTGCGCGCAGATCGGCGCCAACTGCCATCTGTCCGGTGGTGTCGGCATCGGCGGCGTGTTGGAGCCGCTCCAGGCCAATCCGGTGATCATCGAGGACGATTGCTTCGTCGGCGCGCGTTCCGAAGTCGCGGAGGGCGTCATCGTCGAGCGCGGCAGCGTTTTGTCGATGGGAGTGTTCATCGGTGCCTCCACCAAGATCATCGACCGCGCCACCGGCGAGATCTTCATGGGTCGGGTCCCGGCCTATTCGGTGGTCGTTCCGGGCTCCTTGCCGGGTAAGCCGTTGCCGGATGGGACGCCAGGTCCGTCGCTGTATTGCGCGGTCATCGTGAAGATCGTGGACGCCCAAACCCGGGCCAAAACCTCCATCAACGAGTTGTTGCGCGATTGAGCGATCTCCTCGACCCCTTGCCGTTGGCGCAGTCGCTGATTCGCTGCGCCTCGGTAACCCCAGCCGACGGTGGCGCGCAGGATGCGCTGACCGGCATGTTGAGCAGCCTTGGTTTCACCGTCCACCGCCTACGGTTTGGTGAGATCGAGAATATTTTCGCGCGCCTCGGTTCGGACAGTCCGCACATCTGCTTCGCCGGCCACACCGACGTCGTACCCGTCGGCGCCACCAATTGGCGCACCGATCCGTTCGGCGGTGAGGTCCGCGACGGCGTGCTCTACGGGCGTGGCGCCTGCGACATGAAGGGCGCGATCGCTGCGTTCGTCTCAGGCGTCGCGCAACACCTGGAACAGGGTGCGCTAAAAGGCTCGATCAGCTTCCTGATCACCGGCGACGAGGAAGGCCCTGCCACGGACGGCACCGTCAAAGTGCTGGAATGGATGCGCGCCAATAGTCAGGTGCCGGATTTCTGTCTGGTCGGTGAACCAACCTGTCCGGTCAAACTCGGTGACATGGTCAAGATCGGCCGCCGCGGCAGCGTCAACATGAAGATCGAGGTGTATGGCACACAAGGCCACGTCGCCTATCCGCATCGCGCCGACAACCCGGTCCACCGCCTGATCCGGGCCTTGGATGCATTGACCTCCGCCCCAGTGGATGCGGGCACCGATTGGTTCGAGCCATCTTCGCTCCAGGTCGTCAGCATCGATGTCGGCAATCCGGCGACAAACATCATTCCCGCGTCCGCCAGAGCCGGGTTGAACATCCGGTTCAATGACGGCCACAGCGGTGCCTCCCTGACTGCCTGGGTAAGGGCGACGCTTGCACGCTACGCTGATCGGTTCGATCTGGAGTCTTCGATCAGTGGCGAGTCATTTGTCACCAAACCCGGCCCCCTGGTCGATATTTTGCGGCATGCGATCAAAGGTGCGACCGGCATCGATCCCAAACTGGACACCGGCGGCGGCACGTCCGATGCACGCTTCATCGCCAATTACTGTCCGGTCGCCGAGTTTGGACTGGTCGGCGCAACCATGCACCAGACCGACGAATGCGTCCCTGTGGCCGAACTACGTGACCTCGCCCGGATCTATCGCGATATTCTGGCGGCTTTCCTGGCATGAGCCAGAGCCTGCCGCCGCGGAAAAGCGTCATCGTCGGAATCATGCGCATCGCCCGGGGACGGGCGGACGGCCTCGATTTCTTTAACTCAAGTGTTCAGTCCTATCTGTCCAGCCTCGCGCCCCTCGTCGCGTTTCCGTTGGTTGGCGCAGTCATGGCGATCTACTCCGACGGTCCGCGGCATGCGCTGACCGATTTGGCGATGATGCTGTGCGCCCTGCTGACCCCGGCGGTGGTGTCTTATGAGTTGGCCCGCCTGTGGAAGCGGGACGACGCCTGGCTGCGATTCGCAACGGTGTTCAACTGGTGTGAGTGGATACTGCCGATCCTGGCCTGCCTGCTGCTGGTTCCCCTTAGCCTACTGATTGCGCTTGGCCTGAATGAAAGCGCCGCCGGAAACGTATGGGTCGGGTGTCTCGGACTTTATGGACTGTGGCTACATTGGTTTTTGGCGCGCAACGCGCTGGCATTGTCTCGATATCGCGCCGCGATGCTCGTCCTGATCGTCAACTTCGCGACTGTGCTGACCGTCATGGGGCCGCGCTTTCTGGCCGATCGCCTCGGATGAGTGCGGTATCCGCCGTGACATCCGGCCTGCATGCGGCACTACGCCTGGCGGGCGGCAGAGCCGACGGCGTCGCACTGGTGCCCGGCGACCACAAGACCATCGCTCGCAGCTTTTGGTCGATTGCGTTGTGTGTGCCACCGGTGATTGTCCGCTTGCTGATGTCCTGGGCAGACACCGGCATTCCGGACGACGCGGCTCACCTGATCGGCCGGGAAGTGATCGTCTTCGTGGTGGGCTGGCTTCTGTTCGTCGAAGTAACCCATCGCCTGACGCCGATGATCGGCCGCGGCCAGCAGTGGGGCCGCTTCATCGCGGTCTGGAACTGGTGCAACGTGATCGAGGGCATGCTCGTCGTCATCGGCGGCATTCCCGGGGCGCTCGGTGCGCCGGAGATCGTCGCTCAGGCCTGTGAACTGGTCACCATTGGCTGGGCGCTGTGGCTGGAGTGGTATGCGACCCGTTTGACATTGGGAATTGGATCGACAGCGGCCGTATCGTTGGTCCTGCTGGATCAGTCGATCGGGATCATACTGGCATCGCTGGCGGTATCGGTCAGCCTATGATCGCCAAACGGCGATGATCGGCGCTGCTATTCCCCGGGGTGAAGGGGCGAAAGTTGGCCTCAATGCCGGTTGGTGTGATCGCCGAACGGATTGTCGGGATAGTTAACGCGGATCAGTGTCAGCCCCTCCGGCGGCGCCGTCGGTCCGGCCGCGGCGCGGTGTCTGGCTGCCAACGCCTCGGTCACTTGGTCGGCGGTCCACGTTCCTTCACCGACCAGCTTAAGGGTGCCGGCAAAATTCCGTACCTGATGATGCAGGAAGCTGCGCGCCTCGGTTTCGATCTCAATGATATCGCCGAGCCTTGTGACATCCAGCCGCTCCAGGGTCCGCACAGGTGATTTCGCCTGACACGACGCCGCTCGGAATGACGTGAAATCGTGGTGGCCGACCAACCGCTGGGCAGCGTCATGCATCGCGCAGGTGTCGAGCGGCTGGGGAACGTGCCAGACCCGACCCCGCATCAATGCCGGCCGGCTGCCGCGATTGAGGATGCGGAAACGGTAAGCGCGCTGGTCAGCGGAGAACCGCGCGCTCCAATCCGCGGGCACCTTCACGGCGGTCAGCACGACCACCGGATGCGGCTTCATGTGATAATTCAGCGCTTCCCGAACCGATTTGGCACTGTGGCGATCCGGTAAATCCATGTGCGCGACCTGACCCTCGGCATGCACGCCGGAATCGGTACGGCCGGCCGCTACGCTGGCAACCGGTTGACCACCGTTCAAATGGGTTGCTGCCCGTTCCAGCACAGCCTGCACGGATAGGCCATTGACCTGACGCTGCCAGCCAACAAACGGAGTTCCGTCATATTCGAGAAGCAGTGCCCAGCGGGTCATTGTCCGAGGATTGTTCCGGCCTGGACAGCGTGCCCCCGCAGAAAGGCGTCTGCGTCGAGCGCCCCGCGGCCCGGAAGCTGGATCCTTGTCAGCCTGATGGCATCAAGGCCACAGGCAACGGTCAGGTTCGGTCCCAACACAGTCCCGGGCGCCCCGGCGCCATCAGCCAGTTTTGCGGCGAGGATCTTTAACGTGATGCCAGCCAAAGTCGTGAACGTCCCCGGCCAAGGATCAAATGCCCGGATTTGGCGGTCAATGACCTCGGCCGGCCTGGTCCAATCGATCCGGCCATCCTCACGGGATAATTTCGGCGCGTAGGTTGCGTCGGCTTCGACCTGCGGCACAGGTGCGGACGGCGATGCAACCGCCGCCAGGATCAATTTCGCACCGATAGCCGCCAACGTGTCGTGCAGCAGGGCGGTGGTGGTTTCCGGCGTGATCGGCACACTCTCACGCAGCAGCATCGGACCGGTATCGAGCCCCGCTTCCATCTGCATGATGGTAATGCCGGTTTCAGCGTCGCCCGCATAAATGGAGGCCTGGATCGGCGCCGCCCCCCGCCACCTTGGCAGTAAGCTGGCGTGGATGTTCAGACAGCCGCGCTGCGGGGCATCCAACATCGCTTGCGGCAGAATAAGTCCGTACGCCGCGACGACAACCACATCCAGATCAAGCGCGGCAAAATCGCTTTGCGCCTGTAGGTCTGTCCTCAGCCGAACGGGACTCCGCACCGGCAAACCCAGTGCGTCGGCCGCGACATTCACCGGGCATCGGCGGATCGCCTGCCCCCGTCCGGCGGGCCGGGCTGGCTGGCAATAGACCGCTGCGATTGTGTGGCCCGCGCGATGCAGCGCCTGCAACGCCGGCACGGCGAAGTGCGGGCTGCCCATGAAAGCGATACGCATGGCCTTAACGGGACCGCTCGTCTTGCTTGGCCCGTTGTTCCTTGGCGAGGCGCCGCATGATCATATTGCGCTTCAGCGTGGACAGATGATCGACGAACAGAACCCCGTCCAGATGGTCGATCTCGTGCTGCAAGCAGGCAGATAGCAGCCCATCGGCCTCAATTTCGCGCTTGGCGCCGGTTTCGTCGAGGTAGCGGACCTTGACCCGAGCGGGGCGGGTGATCTCGGCATATTGGCCGGGCAGGGACAGGCAGCCTTCTTCCCTCGCCGCAAGTTCCTCGCTGGAAGCGACGATTTCCGGATTGATCAGGCTGTAGGGCTGCTTCTTATCCTTCGGCATCAGGTCGATAACGACCAGGCGGAGGCTGTGACTGATCTGCGGTGCGGCCAACCCGATGCCCGGCGCGTCATACATGGTGGCGAACATGCGGGGGATCAGGTCGCGCACGAGGTCCGAGTCGGTCGGCTTCACCGGTCGGGCGCGCGTTTTCAGGATCTGATTCGGTGCGATCAGGATCGGCAGCATGCCGATGGAGGTGGACAATGTGGTGTTGCTCATGGTTCCGCTGCATCTAGCTGTGCGATGGTCGCCGATCAACACCGACCTTCAACGGTGTCGGCCAGCCGTTTCCTCGGGTCAATATATTCTCCTTGCAAGTCGGCGCATCGATGCCAAGATGTTCTGGAGCCAGGATGCCTAGCCAGGGTCCTGGTATTCGCTTCGCTCGTAGGAGGGGGCCATGTCCACCCGTATGTTTACGTCACCACTATTTCTTGGATTCGACCACCTTGAGCAAATTCTCGAGCGTGCGTCGAAAACGTCTTCGGACGGATATCCACCGTATAACATCGAGCAGATCAGTCCGACCGGTCTGCGCATAACCCTGGCGGTCGCCGGGTTTACGATGGATGACCTGCAGATCACGCAGGAGGATAACCAGTTGGTTATCCGGGGACGCCAGACCGACGACAGTCAGGGGCGGATCTTTCTGCATCGCGGCATCGCGGCGCGGCAATTCCAGCGGTCATTCGTGTTGGCCGAGGGGATCGAGGTCAAAGGTGCGTGGCTGGATAACGGCCTGCTTCACATCGATCTGGCCAAGCCACAGCCTGAGGTTCGCGTGAAGACCATTCCGATCACCCGAAACATGTCGGCGACGACGGCCTTGCGTCCGAATGGCGCCGAGATGGGTTCGGTGGTGGAAAGCAAAGCGGAGTGATGCGAAAGCGGCGTCCTTCGGGACCCGTCGAGGAAAGAAATCGACAGCGCTTTTCAAAGGCTGCCGGGAACGAGGAGTTACAAAACCATGAATATGAATTCAAATGACCAACCCGACGTCACCGCTCCTGTCCAGGAGGTCGTGGCGTTCGACGTGAGGCATCTATCGGAGCAACAGCTCGCGGCCCTTGGCGTTTCCCATATCGCCTATGTCAAACCGGTGATGGTGAACGGAATTCCGGGATTCGCGATTCACGCGGCCGACGGAACGCCGATGGCGGTCGCCGGTAATCGGGAAGTCGCGCTGGCAGCCGTGGTGCAGCACGAGATGGTAGCGTTTTCGGTTCACTGAAGCTGGCTGATCCGGGTGGCGCATGCCACCCGATCCGGCGTCAGGCCTTCGCTTTCAGCAGGTCGCGGATTTCGCCCAACAGGGCTTCTGATTGCGAGGGACCCGCGGGTGCGGCTTCCTTCTTGACCATCAGCTTCGACAGCCCCTTGACCATCCAGAAGATCGCGAAGCTGACGATCAGAAACTGAATAATGGCATTGATGAACAAGCCAATATTAAGCGTCGCCGCACCTGCTTTTTGTGCATCGGTCAGGTTGGCATAGTGTTGACCATTCAGCGAATAAAACACGTTCGAGAAATCAACGCCGCCGGTCAGCAGGCCGAGTAATGGATTGAAGACGTCCTTCACCAGGCTACCGACGACGCCGGTGAACGCAGCGCCAATAATAACGCCGACCGCCAAATCGACAACGTTGCCGCGCATGATGAAATCGCGGAATTCGGATATCCAGGTGGGTCGTTTGGGCGCGAGCATGCCGTTGGTTCCTCCAGAAAAGTGATGGCTGGCCACCGAGAGCATCATTTTGAAGAGAAATTTATCTTTTGGCGATAACCGCCCGGCCGATGCCGCCTCTGATCGCGCGGGATTGTATGCCTCATCCCGAACCACCGGTCACAAAGCTCTGAACAAGGCTGCCCGCGACGAGGCGCCATCCATCGATCAATACAAAAAAGATCAACTTGAATGGCAGCGAGACCGCGCTGGGCGGAAGCATCATCATCCCCAGGCTCATCAGCACGCTGGCCACGACAATATCGATGATCAGAAACGGCAGAAAAAGCAGGAACCCCATTTCGAACGCCCGTCGTAATTCGCCGACAATAAAGGCCGGGACCAGGGCTCGCCACGGAACAGCGGCCGGGTCCGGGGCTGCCGGGAGGTGCCCTAGATCGAGGAAGAAACCCAGATCGTCATCCCGGACGTTGTCTGTCATGAATGTGTGAAATGGCTCCATGGCGAGCCGGAGTCCCTCAGTTTCCGAGATGCGGCCTTCTGTCATCGGCTGAATGCCTGCCGTCCACGCCTGGTTCATCGCCGGTTCCATGACGAAGAACGAGAGGAACAGCGCCAACCCGATCAGGATGACATTGGGCGGCGTGCCTTGCGTGCCGAGCGCGTTTCGCAGCAGCGACAGCACGATCACAATCCGCGTAAACGCTGTGGTCATCACCAGCAGGCTCGGTGCCAACGACAGCACGGTTACAAGCGCCGTGAGTTGGACAATCCGAGCGGTGGCGCCTGCCTGACCGGCGGCGCCGAGGTCGATGTTGACGGATTGAGCGCCTCCGACAGCGGGGACCAGCATGAAGGCCAAGACTGCCCATGGAAATATCTTCATGGGTCCTGCATCCAGCCGATAACGACGTCTTGCCCGCCACCTGTCAGCAAAATGACCTGCCGCTCTCCGCATTGCACGAGGTGAATGCGGCGGCGCGGATCAAGGGCAATGGATTCGCGTAAGATCAGCGTCCGTCCGGGGCGCGGCTGTGTTCGCCACAGGCTGAACTGGAACAGTCGGGTCGCCGTGCCGATCAGTGCGAGAACGCCGATCAGTGAACCGAGGACGAGTAACGCGGGCTGGGCATTCATGCGGCCCGCCAATGATTCTCATTCTGGTGTAGTGGGACGCATAAACCGCTCTCGTCATGGCAGGCGAAGGCCTGCCATCCACGCCTTTGCTGGTCCGGGACCCCGAAAGATGTGGGTGGCGGGTGTTCTCCGGCCCTGGCGATGAGACTCACTGCCCGCATTTTGCCAAAGCGAGCACGGCTGTCGGCCCACAAACAGGGGCGCGGCGTTACTGTGATCTTGGCAATAGCATTCGTTCGCATGCAGCCATTTGACAGCAAGAAGATTAAGAAATTCTTAACGGGATTTCTGAACGCCTTGTTAACTTTTCTCCGTCATATTGGAAAAATGGACCCGACCCAAATTGGTTTGTTCGATCTGGCGGCTAAACGTCTGGCCTGGACCGCTCAGCGTCAGAGCGTGCTGGCAGCGAATATCGCGAACGCCAATACACCGGCGTTTCAAGCCCGCGATATCCAATCGTTTGATCGTCTTCTATCGGGGACAGGGGCGGTTGAGCCGGTGCAAACGCAACCCGGGCACATGAGTGGAACCGCCTCCACCGGGCTGTCGTCGCTGCTGACCGATTCGGCGAAAGCGCGCGCCCTCGACGGCAACACCGTGTCGCTGGATGAGCAACTGACGAAAGTCGCCGATACCGAAACCACGCAGGCTTTGGTCACTACGATTTGGAAAAAATACATGGGGATGTTCAGTATGGCTATCGGCAAGTCGAGCTAGAAATGGCAGGCGATCTGCACCAGACGCTGCATGTGTCCGCGACGGGAATGGATGCGCAAACCGCACGGCTGCGCGTAATCGCGCAGAACATCGCCAACCAGGACACCACGGGATCGTCACCGGGTTCCGATCCCTATCGGCGCCAGACGATCGCGTTCGAAAGTGTGATGAACCAAACGGAGGGTGTGCAGACCGTACAGGTCAAAAACATCGGCACCGACAAAAGCGATCTGCCGCTGCGTTACGACCCGGCCAATCCGGCCGCCAATCAGCAGGGCTACGTCAAGCTGCCAAACGTCAACAGCTTCGTTGAAGTGATGGATATGAAGGAGGCGGAGCGCTCCTATAGCGCCAACCTGGCCGTCATGCAGGCAACGCGCGGCATGCTGAATAAAACGATCGAGCTTCTGAAATGACGACCATCCCGAGCATCGTCATTACTCCGTCCGCGGCGGCGGAGGCCTATGGTCGAATTGCTCGCGCCGGCCCCTCTGCCGGCCCCTCTGCCGCCCCCTCTGCCGCTGCACCACAAAACTTTGGCGCGGCGATCGACCAGGCGCTCGGCCAAGCCGTTGAAACAGGGCATATGGCCGACGATCAGGCCATGAAGGCGATCAGTGGCGGCGGCAATCTGACGGATGTCGTGACCGCGCTTTCGCATGCGGAAATGACCTTGCAAACCGCGACGGCCATCCGCGACCGCGTCGTGCAAGCATACCAGGATATTATGAAGATGCCGATCTGAACCATGAGCGAGACCGATATCGCCGCCGTTATTCATGACACGCTGACGGTGACAATGAAGCTTGGCTTCCCAATACTCGGCGTCGCACTCGTGGTTGGGCTGCTGATTTCGTTCGTTCAGGCCATCACCCAGATCAACGAGGCCACGCTCGCGTTCCTGCCCAAGGTGGTGGCGATCGGCATCGCGCTGATGATTCTGGGTCCCTACATGTCGGCAACCCTGGCGGGATTCACCCATCGGGTGCTCGACCGCATTGTCGCCATCGGTGGGTCATGACGGCGTCGATCGCCGAACTGTTGACCTGGGCACCAGCCTTCGCACTCGTGCTGGCGAGAGTCGGGGCGGCGATGGCTTTACTGCCGGGCGTCGGGGAGGCCGATGCGCCCGCCGTCATGCGGATCGGGCTGGCCCTCAGCGTCACCGTGCTGCTGCTGCCGGAACTGCAACCGATGATGCCGCCGGTCCCTGTAGCCGGATTGAGCATGGGACTGATGATCGCCAGCGAAGTTGTCACCGGGTTTTGGTTCGGCTGGGTCGCGCGCTTGATTGTTCTGGCGCTGCCGGTGGGCGCACAGTTCATCGGCTATCTGATTGGCCTGTCCAGCGTCTTGCAGCCCGACCCCGAATTGGGTACGCAATCCGGCGTTCTGGGCAAATTGTTTGAATTGGCCGCGCCGGTCCTGATCCTGCTGTCGGGATTATACCGGCTCCCGCTGAGCGCACTGGTTGGATTGTTCGAACTGATCCCTCCGGGCCACATCCTACCGGCAGCCGACAGCACCGAGATCGCGATCAGGGCTGTTGGCACTGGCTTCAGCCTCGCCCTGCAGCTTGCATCGCCGTTCGTGGTGCTCGCCATTGTCTGGCATGTGGCGATCGGTCAGTTCGCGCGTATCGCGTCCCGAATGCAGATCTATTTCGTATCGATGCCCGGGCAGATCATGACCGGATTGGCGTTGCTGACGATTACCGCGAGCGGCATCCTTCTGGCCTGGCGGGACAGCGCACAGTCGTTTCTCGCGACCTTGCCCGGCGGTGGTTGATCGATGGCGGGCGGCGACCAATCCAGCGAAGACAGGACTGAGACCGCGACTGCCCGCCACCTCGATCAGGCGCGGGATGAGGGACAGGTTCCGGTGTCGCGAGAGGCGGCATCTTTTGCCACCCTGGCACTCGTGGTGTTCGTTCTGTACTTCCAATCGCATGCCATGGTGCAGCGTGTGCTGCCTGACATGGTCGCATTTCTCTCCCGGTCGGGCGAGGCTTACATGCTGGGTTCGAGCCAGCTTCGACCCGCCTCGCTCCGGGTGCTGGGCGCCATTGCGCCGGTTCTGGTGGCCGCCATGGTCGCCGGGGCGGCGGCGGTATTGTTGCAGACCAATTTTCTGCTCCACCTTGGAAGCCTACAGCCCAGATTTTCACGGGTCAGCCCGGCGGCCGGTCTGAAGCGCGTATTCGGCTTCAACGGCATGGTGGAGGTACTGAAATCCCTGCTCAAGCTGGGACTGCTGGCAGCGATCATGTGGTTCGTAAGCCGAGGTGACTGGCCGCAATTCGTGAGCTTGCCGTGGCAGGACCCGCACCGGTTGTTGCCCGCGATTGTGCGGCCGGTGTCGCACGTGCTCATCGCCGGCCTGTGGACGCAGGCGATCGTCGCTGGCGGAGACCTGATGTGGGTACGCTTTCGTCACGCCCGCGACCTGCGGATGAGCAAGCAGGATATCCGCGACGAAATGAAGGAGACCGAGGGTAACCCGCATATAAAGGCGCGTATTCGGCGTATCCGGGTCATGCGGGCCCGTCAGCGCATGATGGCCAAAGTACCCAAGGCAACTGTGGTCGTCACCAATCCGACGCATTACGCGGTCGCGCTCGCCTATGAACGCGTCAACAACCCGGCGCCCCGCATCGTGGCCAAGGGAGCTGATTCACTGGCGGCCCGCATACGCGAACTGGCGCTTGCCAATGGGGTGCCTGTCATCGCCAATCCGCCGCTCGCGCGGGCACTGCATCGCCTCGATCTCGATACCGAAATTCCGGCCGAGCACTTCAAGGCGGTCGCCGAGATTATTGCCTACGTCTGGCGCTTAAAGCGGCCGGGGCGAGCGATTTCGTGATAACATGCAATCGATGGTCAATGGACATTTTCGAGGTTTGGGCTTTCCCGAATCGGCCGCCAAAGATGATCCTATGCGGTGGTTAGTCTCAAAGCCTCTTCAGGGGGAGGAATGTGCGCGATAAACGGCAGCTTTATCGTGGTTGTTCGCAGAAAGTTCTTGCTCTGCGGACAAAACGGAACATTATGAGCACAAATTTTCGCGGGTAACTGGGATCGCCCGATAAATATCCCACACGTATTAGTTGTATATGGACGTCCTATGAGTGTAAAACCCACGACGAAGCCTGCGGTGACCTCAATCCAAGGAAGTGGCGGTATGGAAAAGAACAAGGCCCTTGACGCCGCAATGGCGCAAATCGAACGCGCCTTCGGTAAAGGCTCGATCATGCGCATGGGCGCGCGCGCCGGAGACGAGCAGCACGAAGTCATCCCATCCGGCTCGCTCGGGCTCGATTTGGCGCTTGGTATTGGTGGCTTGCCGCGCGGCCGTATCGTGGAGATTTACGGTCCGGAGAGTTCCGGCAAAACCACTCTGGCGCTGCATGCCATCGCCGAGGCCCAGAAGCGCGGCGGAACCTGCGCCTTCATCGACGCGGAGCACGCGCTGGACCCGACCTATGCGCGCAAACTGGGTGTGGACGTGGACAACCTGTTGATCAGCCAGCCGGACGCGGGCGAACAGGCGCTGGAAATCGCCGATACGCTGGTTCGCTCCGGCGCGATCGACGTTCTGGTGGTGGATAGCGTTGCCGCCCTGGTGCCACGCGCCGAGTTGGAAGGCGAAATGGGCGACAGCCACATGGGCCTGCACGCAAGGCTCATGAGCCAGGCACTGCGCAAAATCACCGGCAGCGTCAGCCGCAGCAACTGCATGCTGATCTTCCTGAATCAGATCCGCATGAAGATCGGCGTGATGTTCGGCAATCCGGAGACGACGACCGGCGGCAATGCACTGAAATTCTACGCGTCCGTCCGCCTGGAAATCCGCCGTATCGGCCAGATCAAGGAGCGTGAGGAGGTCGTGGGCAACCAGACCCGCGTCAAAGTGGTTAAAAACAAGCTCGCGCCACCGTTCCGCCAGGTTGAGTTCGACATCATGTATGGTGAGGGCATCAGCAAGGTCGGCGAATTGCTCGACCTTGGCGTGAAGGCCGCAATTGTGGAAAAGTCCGGCGCATGGTTCAGCTACGACAGTCAGCGCATCGGACAGGGACGGGAGAATGCGAAACAGTTCCTCCGCGAGCACAAATCCATGGCGGACGCGATCGAGGCGAAGGTGCGGGAGTCCTCGGGCGTCATCGCGAACACGATGCTGGCTGCCCCCGATGACAACGAGGAAGCCGAAGCGGCTGAATGATTCGATCCTGCCCGATGTCGCGCTGACAGACGGCGACCATGAACTGATTGCGGCCGCGAATGCTGTGCTGGAGGTCCATTACCGGCCCTTCTGGCACATGGTCGCGGCCGCGATTCGCTCCAGGGATGGCCGGATATGGACCGGCGTGCATATCGGGACGACGGTCGGACGATTATCGGTCTGTGCCGAGGCGGTGGCCTTCGGACGAGCGGTGCTGGACGGCGACGGAACCATCCAAACGGCGGTCGCCGTCAGGCACCCAAAGCCCGAGGAGGAAAACCGCGAACTCGCGGTGGTTGCTCCCTGTGGGGCCTGCCGGGAGATGATCCTGGACCACGCGCCCCAGGCATCGATCATCGTCAAGGACGCCGGCGTCCTGATCAAACTTCCGATCAGGACGTTATTGCCGTTACCCTATCGACGGTAAGTCTCAGGTTTCGCCGCCATTGCGATGTGAAAATGCTGTCTCCGCGCTGGTCATGAATTCCAGCAAAGCGGTCTGACCGTCCTCGGTCGCCCGCTTTGCGCGCAGGATGGCGTTGGCGATGTCGCCAGGATCGGCAACACGCTCCGACCATGCACCCAGATCTTTGGCAAGGTTGGCATATCTGCCGCCAAGATCACGTGCTTTATGTTTCTCATGCGACAGCTTCATATGCGGAATTTCGATCGCCATCGTGCTGTTGTTCAGCACGATCGTCAGGCTCGGTATTCCCGCACGGACGGCGGTTTCAAGATCCAGTCCGGTCATGCCGAACGCCGCGTCGCCCATGAAGTTGACGCAGAATTTATCCGGCGCGGCGACCTTCGCGCCGATGATCAAACCCAGACCGGTGCCGAGCTGATGCGATTTACCCCAGCCCAGATACCCGCGGGGTCGAGTGGCGCGATAAAACGGCAACAATTGGTCGCGGGGACTGCCGGAATCGTGGGTCACGATCGCTCCGGCCGGATCGACCACGCGAATAAACTCTGACATGACGCGATATGGCGTCATCGGTGTCTCGGTACTGGTCAATTTCGCATGCCAGCGCGCCAGCCATGCTTCCCGTTCCGCCGCCAATTCGGCCGCCGGAGACCGGTTGAGAATCTTCCCGCCCAAACGATCCTTAACCGCGGCAATCAGGCAAATCAGTGTGAGTTTGGCGTCTCCGAGCAGCGCAACCTCGGTCTGGTAGGATTTGTGCAAATCGCGGGAGTCATTTGTCGCGTGAATGATCGGGACATTCCGGGGCAAAGTCGGCGTCGTTAGCGGATGTTTGGTAAAGCCGCAGCCGATTCCGAAAATCAGATCGGTCTTCTTATGCAGGAACAAACGGCCCGGCCCGTTGAACGTATTGCCGCCGGAACCCAGGGCCAGGGGATGATCCTCGGGGAACGCGCTTTTACCGTCCACCGTCGTCATGACCGGCGCCTGGAGAAGATCCGCGAGTTCAGTCAGTTCATCGGACGCCTCAGCGTACAAAACGCCTTGGCCGGCCAGGATCATGGGATGCGACGCAGCGAGCAGAAGCTTGGCTGCCGCATCGACGTCCTGATGGTTGGGAGCGGAGATTGTGGGAGGGACGGGCCGGTAGGATGCTGCGTCCTCGCCCGCGTCGAGATCGACGATGTCGCGGGGGACTTCCACCATCACCGGCCCCGGACGGCCGTTTCGCAGCGCATTGAACGCCCGGCGCATCGCCGATGTCGTTGCGTGCGGAACGATGATTTCCTCGGCCTGCTTGGTCACCGAGGCGTAGGTGCGATTGGAACTGAATGTCGGGAAGATCTGAGATTGATCGCGGGCATGCGCCAGCGGCAGGAACAACACCGGGACGCTGTCTGAGAACGTCGTCGCGATTCCGGGAAATGCGTTCTCGGACCCTGGTCCGTATTGCATCATGAAGACGCCCGGGGGCTTGCCGTTGGTCACCCGAGCGAAGCCATCCGCCATATCGACGCCGACGCGTTCCTGGCGGCAGATGATGGGGCGGATGCCGGCGGCGACCGCGTTCTCGATCAGGGATGTCGTTGGGAAGCAGAACAGGGTTGAAACCCCCTCGCGCTTCAGGACTTCAACGATGGCATCGGCGGTTCGCATGCGACGGTTCCCCAGTTTTCTTGGATGGGGATCAGCGTAGGCGAGGCGGCCCTGAAGAGGAAGACGCGGCTTACGTCGGGGAGTCCGACAAAGGAATTCCTGAGAACGTGGCCGCAAGCGGGCAGTCGAGGATCCAGCCTGTCCCAAGATCGGTGCCGGCATTCCAACCGGCAGGCAAAGTCATCGCCGAGAAATTGTCGGTTACCGCGTTGCCACGTCCGATTTGAACCGGTCCGAGCGGGTAAAACAACTGGCATGCACTGGAAGCGTTCTGTAGGGCGCTGGCCAGGACAATCTGCAAATGGGTGGCATCCAGCCGTTGACAGGAAATCGCTGGGACGATCGTTCCGTCATTGCCGGGGGTGCCCCCGACCATGACGGCAAAGCCGATACCGGTCGCGGCTTGCAAGGGCACCTTCAGATCGTTTCCGGCATCAGGGACAACGGTAATAATCAGCGTCGTACTGGACTGTCGATACACATGGCCGATCGACGGGCCACCGGCATGTGGCAAGGCGGCGGGCAGGGCCGATATCGAATCGCCATAATCGCCGGCCAGTAGTGTTCGCGCAACGACCGGGGCGGCCAGCATGGCAAATCGCTGATTGTCGGCGCTGTCCCGGTGCGAGGCGTCTCCACCCATGGCAATGCCGGTCGCCAGGCTCCACGATGACCCACGCGGGTTGCTGTCGCTGGTCTGACGATTTCCGATGACGACGTTTGCAGTTGTGTTCGATGCTATGCTTTGAACAGCCTGGCGATGCATTGTGATTCCATCCGCCGACCCGTACGGTATGGCGTTCCACCAAACCAACGGAATTTTGTTGGTGGTATCACCGAGCATCGCGCGCAGCAGTGACAGAAAGCGAAGGGCGGCGGCTTGAAAGGTGGGGCCTTCACTGTATTGGCGAAGGCTGTCGGTTTCGTTCCATGGCCAGATGATCGCACAGATATCGGATACGTCCTCGGCGGGAAGCCCGGCGAGGGCCTGCTGCACAGCCAGCCCGTCTGCGCCTAATGACCAACCTGTCGGACTCGATCCGTCTCCGGGGTCCTGCAAGAAGCTGCCGGGATAGTTTGCGCCCGCAACCGCATAGATGCCGTTTCCACTCTGCATCGTAAAGCTCGTTGCGCTTCCGGTGGTGGCCAGTATGTTGTAAGCTAACGCGCCCACATGCCAGGCCACACCCCGAACCAATAGGGAAGCCGCGCCGTCATTCATCGAATAGTTGATGGCATTCGATTGGCCATTGACAATGAAATAGAGTCCCTTGCGCGCGCCACGCACCCAGCGCCGCGCATAGGCCGTGACCGACGCGACGTCCTGGTCAGACAAAGTCCGGTTCCACAACGCCGCCTCGTGAAGCCAGCATTGAGCGGCACCTTGTAAGGTTCCATCGTGCAGCAGAATGACGGGCCCCGAAATGGTTCCCGGAGCCCATGGTACCGACTGTGCAACGCGAACGCTATCGAGCCATAGGTCGGCGCCCGATGTAGGCGAATAACGAATGATGATGGAGTGCGTATGCCGCCGAGCCATGGTCGCATTGACAATGACCTGGGAGGCGCCGGGAAACAGAACCAGCCGGTTGGCGCCCCCTTGACTGTCCACCTGTAGAATTGCTCGGGAGCCGATCGTGAGCAGCGTGATTGGATTGGCATCAACGCTGGTGCCTTGTCTCCAGTTGGGGCGCGACCACACCAGAAACCATGTCCAACTTGCAGCGGCACTTGGTGTCGAGCCGGGCAATTGCCATCCCGCGTTCGGGTCCAGCGCTGGCTGTAGTAAACCGGTGGTTGCCACCGGGTAGCCGGCGCCCCCCAGTAATCCCGACAGATGCGGGGCCCCCTGAGGAAGGTTCGAATCCGTCACGCTGTAAAACGGCTGAAGGTTGCCGCCGTTGCCGGACAAGTCGATAAGCGCAGTTACGGGCGAGTTCCAAACGGTATTCGCGGTATTCGCGGGTCCCAGGAGGGCGCTTGGGATACTGGAATCCCACCACCCCGCGTTCCCGGACACGGTCGCGGCTAATGACTGGGCTGTTCCCGCCGGACTGGCGGCAGTCATCAGCGGGGCGTAAAGGGCCAGCCGATTGCCGCCGACGCCCATCGCGTGACCCGGGCTAACGAACACGAGGCTCATGTTCTACTGCACCGTGAAAGGACTGGAACTGACCGTTGATGCACTGCCGTCGAGGCCCTCGGCCCAGGCATACCAGGTTCCGGCGGTTGCCGGTGTCGTCACATATGCGCCCCACAGGTCGGTATTGACCGCCAATGCCGCGGTCCAGCTTGTTGGCGGCGTCGTGGCGGACGGCGAAAAGCCGAACTGCACCGGCGACGAAGCGGGCGATACATGGGCATTGACGCCAATCGCCCCACTTCCGTGCGTGTAGGTTCCGCTGGGGGTTACGTTCCAGGTGATCGAACTCACCGATTGCGATGCGCTCTGCGTGGTGGCAGTGACCGTCACGGACGCTGGACCCACCCCGGTGGTGTTTATCCCGATGACAGAGAAATCGTAGCCTGTTGCCGCCTGCAGGCCCGAAATGACCTGTGCGGTGTCGGTGATGCCGGTGATTTGCGTCCAGCTTGTGGTGCCGCTTACCCGGTATTGAGCGGTAAAGCTCGTGGCCGCGGTGGTCCCGGTTTGGGCAGACCATGTGAGGTGCACGGCGGTGCTTGACGTCGCGGTGGCGGTAAGCCCGGTGACCTGTGAGGGAACCGTTGACGTTGCGCTGGCGGTCACGACGGTCAGCTCCGAGGACGCCGCGCCGAGACCGCCCGCGTTTTGTGCCGCCACTTCGATGTCGTAGCTCGTGGATGGCAGCAGAGCGGTGATCTGATATGTCGTTGCGGCCACAACTGGCGCACTGCTGGTCCAGGAAGTCGATCCGGTTTGTCGGAACTGGACGATATAGGACGACACAGCACCACCGCTTGATGGAGCCTGCCAGGAGACCGTGATCGTCGTGGATGTCGTGCCCGCACCGGAGACGCCACTCACTTGCCCGGGTGGCGCGATAACCGATGCGGTTCCGGGCATAGCCGCGAATGCGATGGTGCCCCCGGACCAGGTGACGCAAGACAGCGTTGCGGATTGCCACGGTGCGAGCGTGTAGCTACCATTGGACGAGACGAAGCCGGAGCTCAGGGTGATATTGCCGGAACTTGCGTTAATGACCGAGCAGCAAAACCCGCTGCCCATGTTATTGGTCAAAGCCGTCAATGTGACCGACTGACTGCAAATCAGCGTCCGTCCATTATGAACAGTGGTATCCAGCGTCGTATTGGTTGTTATTTCGACAATGGGTTCTTTATAGGTCGCTATTTGGGCGGCTATCCACACCCATATCGCGCCGAACGTCTGCCTGGTCATGACATTGCTGCCCTGGGCAGTCCAGATCGTGTCCGAGTCCGCCGCCGGCATCGCGGCCTGTGCCTGGTCGATCGTCACGCCGCCGAGAAGGTTGCTGTAGGCGATGGCGCTGGCAGTGCCGGCGTGGCTGACGGGGACCAGGTCCTGCGCGGCCAGGGAAGAAATGACCTGTAATGACCCAATGGAACTCCCCGATAGGGCGATGCCGCTGCCGGTGATCGATCCTGTCGCGGAGATAACGCCATTGCCGTCGATCGCGATGTTCGAACCGGCTGAGAATAAGCCGCGAAGCGCCGATGCCTGCATCAGCATCGGGCTGCCATTGTTGGAGATCACCAAATCGGAACCCGGAACCAGACCCGTCGTCAACGGGAATGCCGCATGATCCAGTCCGTTGGCAGCCAGGGTCCCGCTGGATAGTGCCATTCCCAAACCGACCTGAACTGATTCCGGCCCGCCTGATCCGACGCTCGTTCTGCCAAGCAGCGATGGCGGTGCAACGATAATGGCTGGCTGCATCGAGGCGAGCAGGGTGCCAACCGATGTCGCCCGGGCGGCGCCGGCCTGACTGATGGGCATCTCATCGGCCGCGGATACCGAAGTCGCTATTGGTAGCTGGGAAATCGTTGGCATTTATGCTCTCAACTAAAAAATGGCAACTACGCTGCGACGACTGAGCCGCCACATGAAGAAATCCAATGCTGGCCGTCGAAAAATACTTCGACCCCGGTTCCCGATCCGGATGCTTCGCCGGGTTTTCTTCCGTTTGAAGCGAAGGCCTTGGCACCTGCCACGACTCCGTTAGGGAGTGCCGCTACCGCATATGACGGCAGGACGATCGGTCCCAAAAACGTGGGTGAAACGATGTTTGTCCAGAAAATCTCGTGCCAGAATGTGCCGCTGTCCGAAATGATATGGTAGCGGTCGTTGGCATGGAGGGTGACCGTACCAGTCTCGATTGCATCACCTGCGTGCGGGACAATGTGAACGGTGCATGTGCCGATAACGGAAAAAGTAAATCCGGTCCCGACGGTCACCGAATTGACGGGAGGCAGTGTGATGGTAAAGGTGGATGAACCGACCAGGAAGATGATCTGCCCCGAAATATAATTCGGAATGGTCACGGAACTTGAATAGACCTGACCCCATCCGACCGATATGCCCTTTCCGACGGGATAGGACAGTGACCCTTGGTGCCACCACAGGGCGTTTGTAGCGCCGTCATACGCTAATCTGTTGCTGTTGGTGCCCTCAAAGGCGATGGCCTGGCCCGCTGACATTTTGATGACGGGGGCGTTGTTGATCGCCTGAGCATAAGTAGAGTCAAGAACCGCGTTTGAAAAAGGTACGCCTATACCGAACACTGTCTTCGCGCTTCCCGTGGACCCTCCTGCGAGATAGACGCCGATGATATTAGCGACTTCGACAGGCGGGCCGGACTGGTTGTGTTGGCCGATGACCAGGCTTTGAATGGTGCGGCAGTTCGCGTCATCCAACCCGTTGCCGAACCAGTCCATTTCGATCGTGAGCGACGCGTTGGTCACACTCGATGGCTGCCCGGTGGTATCATGGTATTCGATGCAGGCGCCCCAAAGCTGCGGCTGCGGCAGAAACTGACCGTTCGATCCCGCGGTCGCCGATTGCCGCAGCGTTTGGATGTAACGGCCGACATGTTGCGCCGGGGTGGCAGCCGTGGGGGTTTGTGTGCCAACCCAGATCAGCCGGTCCAGACCGCCCCACACATAATTGCCGGGGCTGCTGTAGATGATCGTATCGGAGCGGACGTTCGTGATGACATTCCCGTTGGCGCCGCCGCTGTGGTTGACGATATAGGACGATTGATTCACCGAGAAATCAGTCGGCTGTGAAGCGCCTTGAGAGACCGTGAGGCCAGACGGGGTATTTCCGGCGACAAAGCCGGGCAGGACGAAGGCAACCGGACCGCCTCCGGTTGGAATGGCCGCGGCCAGGGGCGTCCCATCGGACAGAGTGGTTCCGTCCACGATCCATTTGACGCGCTTGGTCAGGGCGATCCCCCAGGTCCCCGGCTGTTGCACCACGGTGGTTCCATTGGGTACATAAATCGTGGCGCCGGCGGCGGCAGCCTGGTAGGCAGCTTTGAAAGCCGCCGTGTCGTCGGTGGCTCCATCCAATCGAGCATTATAAGGCGGCATCTTGATATTGATGATGCCAACGTTATTGGGGTTGGCATCGACGTATGACTTCGTCGCGGCTTGCAGGGGTGAAGATGGTAAACCTGCAAGCGTGAGTGCGCCGGTCAAACTGCCTCCGCCCAACGGCAGGGCGGTTGCAACCTGACTATCGACATACAGCTTGGTTGCCGCGTGCGGCGCAGCGGTCGGGGCTGTGGCCAGGGACAGCAATCCGGTGAGCGATCCGCCCGTGTAAGGCAGGGCGGTGGCGACCTGATTGTCCACGTACCGTTTCGTCGCCGCTTGGGTTGGGGTGATTGGGTCCGCCCCAAGCGAAAGCGCCCCTGTGAGGCTGCCACCCGTTACAGGCAACGCAGTGAGTACTTGACTATCGACGTAATTCTTTGTCGCGGCCTGGCTTGTCAGGACGGGATCCGATGCCAGGATAAGCGGCCCTGTGAGTGTGTCGCCTGTTCGGGAAACCCTGGTGTCAACGTATTGTTTTGTTGCGGCCTGTGTGGCCGTTACGGGATTGCCGGCGAGCACGACCGCACCGGAGAATGTTGCACCAGCGGGCGTTATCGCATTGGCGAATTGGGCATCGATATATTGCTTTGTCGCTGCCTGGAACGGCGCGGTTGGGGTGCCAGCCAAATAAAGGGCACCGGTCAACGTGTCGCCCGCCTTGCTGACATGCAAGTCAACATATTGCTTGGTCGCCGCCTGTAATGGCGCAGCGGGATCCGTCGCCAACAGTAGGGCACCGGTCATCGACGATCCACTGCGCGTTACTGCCGCAGCAGCCTGCACGTCCACGTAATTCTTGGTAGCCGCCTGTGATGCCAGGGTAGGGTCGGACGCGAGGCTGAGTGAGCCGGTCAGCGAATCGCCAGTCCGCAGCAGTCTCTGATCGACGTACTGCTTCGTTGCTGCCTGTGCACTGGCGGTTGGATCCGACGCCAGGTAGAGGCTGCCAGATAACGTTCCGCCGGCTTGCGGCAGCGATCCTGACACCTTTGTGTCCACGTAGTTTTTGGTGGCGGCCTGGAACGCGGTCACGGGGTCCGCTGCAAGGCTAAGAATGCCCGATAATGTATCGCCGGTGCGGGCCAATTTGAGGTCCGCATAGTGTTTGGTCGATGCCTGTAGCGAGATGGTTGGATCGGCGCTGAGCAGCAAAGGCCCGGAAAGAGATCCGCCAGCCGTAGCCAATGCGTTGGCGCCGATCGAATCCGAGTAGCCCTTTGTCGCCGCATCGAGCTGATGCTGAGGCGAACCGGACAGGGTCAGTACGCCCGACAAGGAACCGCCGCTCATCGGTAGCACTGTGGCCATACGCTGATCGACATAGGCTTTGTTCGCGGCCTGCGGCGCACTGACCGGCATGGCGGCCAGCGTGAGGTTGCCGGACATTGTGCCACCGGCCAGCGGTAACATGTTGGCGGCCAGACGGCCCAACGTCTGAGCGCTGGATGATCCCGTTGCAGTCACCAACGCTTGGGACAGGTCGATGTTGGAAGCTCCGGACATTCCGTTCAGGAACTGCCCATAGGTGACGGCCACGCTGGTTCCGGCCTGCGACATCGGAACGAGGTCGCCGGTCGCGGGCACAGTTCCGGAGGGCAAGCCGTTAATCACGAAGGGCGCCGCCGTGGCTGAGAGTGTGGAGCCACTGAAGGTGAGATTCTGGCCAACCGTTATAACAGCAGGAGCGCCGACGCCCGAACCAATGCCACCCAGCAACGACCCGGCGGGAACCGCCAATTGCGTTTGAACGCCATTCAATATCTGCGCGCGCGTAATCTTCCTGGCAGTACCGGCCTGACTGACAATAAATTCGTCAGTGTCCGCAGCGGATGTCGCGGGGGAAAGCTCGTCAATCGTGGGCATGACTATTTTATTCTCCGGTCCCTCTGAACGCGCAAAGGGCCTGATCCTGATGATGGTTGGCTTTGTAGGACGGCGATTGGGTCGTTATGAACCGGCTGATAGGACGGGATTGCCATTCTGATCCGTCAGAACGACGCCGGTAGCCGTCATGAGTGCATTGGCGGGAATCAACGGGATGGAGATTTGGATAACGGGCAGCAGTATGGTCCTTTGCAAGGACCGTCCGTTAATGGTTGTTATTCCAAAATTGATGTTGTATGTCGTGCCTGCCTGACCTTCGGACAGCCATACTATAACCCGGCTGCCGTCCGCGGTCGCACTTTGAAGCGTCAGGTCGCCGGGCGCTGAGGGCGTGATGCTTACGTTGAGGGTTGCAATTCCATCTCCGTTGTTGCCGACGATCGCGGGCGCGATATCCAGGATATAATCCAGTATATCGCCAGGGTCCTTGGCCGGCCAATTCAGTGGCGGCAACGTCATCGCGGCGGCACCGCGCGGTACCGGAATAAAAGAATCGATTGTTACCAGTCTGGCGTTACTTGGCTTCCAGACATGACTTACGGTGACCGACATACAAAATCCAATTCGTGGAGTATCTTCGTTATCTGGTACCGGCAGCGGCAGGGACGTGACGGTGCTGGCTACCAGCGAACGACCACAAGGCCACCACCGCCGGCCGCACCGTTGAATGCAGTATTACCCGACCCGCCAGTGCCGGCCCCGGCTGCGCCGCCGCCTGGAAAACTGCCGGTGTTACCGGTGGTGCCGCTGTTTTGCGCGCCGCCGATGGGAGAGGCGCCCCCCATCCCGCCCTGATTGAGAATGCCCGCCTGACCGGCCGAGCCGGCAAAATTGACGTCGCCGCCAATGCCGATCCCGGGCGGCGTCGCTCCATTCTCAGGGGCGGACGTGGTTGCCAGATAATTCAGGCTGCCGCCGCTTGCACTCACAAATTGACCGAAGCTGGAGCTGCCGCCAGGGCCGGCCGCGGCCCCGCCGGTTGTCCCAGCCGCCCCCCCGGCGCCGACTGTGATGGCGACGGATTGCCCCGGCGTCAGGCCAGTGACCAATTTCCGAGCATAGCCGCCGCCGGAACCACCGCCACTGGCTAACCCGGGGAGTGATGCATAGGTGCCGGCCCCACCGCCCCATATCTCGACTTCAACCTGGGTCACGCCCCCGGGCACCACAAAGTTTCCGCTACCGGAAAAACTTTGGACACCGGAAGCAAATCCCGGCCGCAGCGCCGGCAGCTTCCAGTTCAGAAACGGAGCCGTCGGAATGACGGTGATATTCGCCGCCGTCACGGCGGTTTGGCCAAATGCCACCGTGACCTGATATAGCGGAACCCATCCGCTATCCGCAGCCGGTGTCATTTGACTGCCGGTATTGCCTGGAACGCCCGGTTTGACCTGCAACTGGACGCGTTGGGTGCGGATGGTGTTCTGAGCGGCGCCCGAATTAGAGGGACCGCTGAATGATTGCGCGGGATTACTGGCGTTATAATATGGAAGCACGACCGGGTTTGCGTCGGCCTCCTGAAACGTGGCTTCGATCAGATAGTTGACCGACTGTCCCGCACTGGCTGGTGCCGCCAAAGTAAAGCTGGTGGATACAGTGTTGATGCCCATCTTGAGAACAAGATCGGTCGAATCCGCCGGAATCGATCCATAGGCTGTGACATCGATTGGGCCCAATTGGGTAATGCTGCCCGGCCCGATGGATACATTCATGGAGGCCGGGCTGGTGGGCTGACAGCTTAGTCCATCGACCGCGGCGTTACCGCCCAGCATGGCCTGCGCCAAAAAGCCAAGGCCGATCATGGCATTTCGATTTATGGACAGTAGGTCCGTATCAAGCGGAATGGCGCTCGGGTAAACGATAGTGCGGTCCATGCGGGCTTTGGCCCCTTCTTAAGTTTAGGTTTATTGAATGCGGAGCCAGGCGGTCGCGTTGACCGGAAGTAGGCGGCACAGGTTTGTCTGAATGTCCTGGTCGGTCACCTGTCCCAGCAAAATCGAGAGATCGACGTAGCCGATCGTGCCCTGCCGATACCCGCCGTTCGACGTGCCGTAGCCGGCCAACCAGGCGACACCGGGGGATGGGGGGCGTGTGGCCGTAACGAAAAACTGGAACGGCAGGTGCAGATTGCCCCACCCGCCGGTCACCCCATACGCAAGGCCAGACGCTTGCAGGCTAGCAGAACTCGCCCACCCGCCTGTATCCATGCAGTTGGCAGGCTCGAAAATGCGAGGTGGCGTTCCGGTCAGGGCGGTTATCCCGGTTGATACGGCAGTGCGCGTGCCTGCGTCCCGAAGTAATTGGCTTTGAATCCGGGCGCGATAGGTAACGTCGCCTTCATTCGCTTGTCGATTCAGATGGGAACCGAAGTAATCTTTGGCGATCAGATCGAGCCAATATCCGGTAGCACTGCGAAGCCGTGTCTGTGCGATGACATATTGGATTGAATCGTAGAGCCAGACCCAGGGTGTTGCGATACATCGCAACAGCGCCCGCAGGTTCGGACTTGTTTCGGCGAACCAGCGGCTGGGAAGCACCATCCAAAGCCGATTGACGATATCCGCCAGATCACCCGTCATTTGTTGTCACCATGATCTGACCCGCCTTGATAACCGTGAATGGTGCGGAGACGATGTCGGTCGCACCGCCATTTAACTGGATTGCCGTGATATTTTCGACCGCGGCCCCAGCCAAATAGGCATTTTGCGCAACCCGTGTGACCGACGCACCGCGTCCAATGGGCAGACTGTTTAGATAAGCACTGACATAATTCTGAATGCTCGCGATTGTTGCTGCGTTGGCCGCCGCCGATGAGATCAAAGCGGTCAGAGATACGTTGACGATCAGCACCTGCGGGGCCGATACGGAAAATGTGGTTCCAACCGGACGGACTGAATCGACGGCGCTCGCCACTTCTGACAAAAGCACGGAAGACGGAAAGCCCGTGCCATCATCGACGACCACAGCGAACGAACCGATCTGCGCTACACCATTAGCCGTGGAATTTTCGGCGACCGCTACATCCAGGCCTTGGCGTACGTTCGCGATGGCATTGCGCACCGCGGTCAGCGTGGCTCGAGAGAGGCTGGCAAGGTAGTTCTGAAAACGCGCCCGAAAGGCGATGTCACTTTCCGCATCGGCTCCGTTCGTGAGTGGACTTGCATTGCTGACCTGATCGATTCCCGGAAGTGAGGCCGCTATCATGATGATTGTGCCGGCCAAAACGTTACCCGCTGATCCACTAACAGCACATGCTATCGGCAAATTTGTCGAACTCACGCCAATGGGTAGCAAATACCCCGAGCTGGAAGATTGCCAATTGGATAGGGTTTTATCTTCGGTTACACTGAAACTCGGAGACCCGTCGGCGGTCTTAATAGTGGTTCCCACAGGAATGGTGGCAGGCAGATTGCTTGAAAATCGGGAAAACGTAACTATGCCGGTGGACGGCGTGGCGGGAAGCCGTGTTTGGCCGAAGTCTAACATCCAGGAGTCCAGATCGGTGCCTTGGGATGTCGATGCGCGTGTTGTTTGCAAAACCTGCAAGAGGAGCCATTGTAGCCACAGAACAACCGACGCATTGGCTTCGAATATCGCGCGAACGACTGATCCTACGGAAACATCGATCAGAGCGGTGCTGGAACTTTGAAGGGCAGCCCCCATGTCCTGAACGAGCTGTGAGAAACCTTTGAGGCTCAGATTCATGCTGCTCCGCCTGCGGTGACGTTGATGCCCACCGCCAATCCGGACGTGGGATCGGCATAGGTAATATTGGCGACTACATACCCGGCAGCTGTATCAGCTACTGCGACGCTGACCTGTGGGGGTGGATTTTGTGGAACGGCCGACTCAAGCGCGAGTTGCGTGCTCACGATTGCTTCCACTTTGGCGGGATTGGCCGGGCCACCGACGAATTGTGCCAGCCCGCCCCCGTAGTCTAAATTCCAAATATAGCCGCCCGGGTTGGTAAGAAGGCGGCGGACGACCCGTTGAGTGACCGTATCGGAACTGCTTGCCAGGGCAAGATCTCCTCCCGCGCCGACGACGAGGTCGGAACCCCATTCATGAAAGATATCGTTCACGTTCATTGGTCCAGAGGCGATGGCGTGCCGGTTGTCTGATTTGGAGCGACAGAATGGGTATGCGTATTGTAATGTCCACGCAGTGCGCTGAGTGATCCCTGGCGGTCGTAAACATCGCCCTGGACATGCAGATCACCGACCATTTGGATCGTGCCGTCGTTGCAGAGTTTAATGCTGCTGCCTGTTGCATGGACCAGCCAAAACTCACCGGTGGCGCCAGCCGGCGGCACTTGTTTCGCCGAAAAGCAGCGGCCGACGATGACGCCCTGTTCCATATCGCCTTCCTGAGGAACGAACAGTACCTGATCCCCTGGCGTGGGCAGGCAAACCATTCCCCAACCATTGCCGACCCATTGTGATAACAGCGGCAGCCAGCCCGATAGCACGCCGTCAGGCTGGATCAGCAATCTTGCGGTGGAGTTGCCGGGATTCACCGACGTTATGGTGCCAAATTTTATCTGACCCGCCGATTGATCCAAAGTGGCAGCGTGTCCTTTTATGGCATTCGATAACCTATCCAACATGATCCCTCGTTTATTAGATCGCGGCGGCACGAACGCTCTGGGTGGACCCGGATTTGGAATTATAATGGCGTTCTATGCTGTCGATTCTGTACGTCGTGTCCAAGACGGAGTTGGTGCCTTGGAATAATACGACAGTTCGCGGCGTGAGCGTGAGGTCCCATGGCATGTCAAGGTGCAACATCGTGGCCAGACGGCTTAATTCCGAGGTGTAGCGTCCTGCCGCGTCGGTGACCTGCTGCGATGTCAGGTTCGATGACGAAAAGAGGAATGCCTGATCGCTCGGGGTGGCTGCAGGCGTTGCGGCGGCGTTGTTGCTATCGTAAGATGCCATGTTCTGAGAGTTCCAGGATTGCACCCGAGCGGTTGTGCTGGCCGTAATGGACAGTGCCCGTTCTATTCGCAGACGCTGAACGTTGCTTATGGCGAGGGGAACCGCAGCACTGTCGGCACCCGTGGAAGGTTGGAAAACCAGCATGGTACCAGAGACGAAGACGTCGAAGCTATTTTCTCGCGCAAGCTGAACGACCAGGTCCCAGTCCGAACGAAGCTGAGAAAAGCGGCCGAGCGAGAGCCTTGTGTAACCGTCGCCATAGTAACGGCCAACAGTGCCGGTGGTTGGCGAGACCGTCGCATTAAGGCCATGGTATCCTGCTATGGCCGACACGACCTCCGATGCTGTTTGGTTGACGAAATCCTGTTGCCGATAGGAGTCGATCATTGAGGCCGACAAATCTCGTCCCTCGATCGCCACGGTTGCCAGAACCGGGTCGATGAGGATCGAGTCGACCATGCCGGTGATTAAAATCTCGCTGCTGGTGATCGTCGAAACCTCCACATAGGCAAGGGAGGCGGCCGACCAAAACCCGATATTACTGAGCGGCGAGGGGCCGAGGGCGAACGTCAGAGCAAACGTATCGGCTGAAAAGCAGTTGGTTGTTGAAAAAAATGCGTGCAGTAAACCCTGGATTTGAATGCCGTTGACGGAAATGCTGATTCCCGCCCCGCCCACCATCGTATTGGTCATCTATTGCGGGCCGATCCCGTCCGAAAATGCTGAGGACGATGAAGGGATCACCAATTGCGTCTGGCCGATCAGAATTGGGTCGGACAAATTATTCACCTTGGCGATGTTGATCCATTGGAGGGCGCTGCCCAGCTCCTTGGCGGCTATATGGAACAGATTGCCACCGACCACCGTGATACTTCGCATGTCAATTGCCGCTGCCGGTTAGATTTGTGCCAATTCGCCCAACATAGGATCTGGTGTTCACTGCGGACGCCAGTAATCCGGCCGCGTCGACGGTGGCTGCAAACTGTTGGGGCTGGCTGCTCAGCTGAGCAGAATACTCCGCAATCCCGGCATTCAGTGCGTTCAGCGTCGAAACAACCGCGAGAGTTGCCTGCGTTTGGTCGGTTGTGCCGGTGGTCAATGCGTTCGGGGCAGAAAGAGACATTTGAAGCGACGAAAGATCGATGCCTGACCCGCTGGCAGAAAGCCCGCCGCTGCTGAGATCAGTGGATATCAAGGCCGCTACCAGAGGGACATGTCCCTGTGTCGTGCCAGATTGATAAACGACCGTGCAGGTCAATCGATAGGGGATCCACCAAGGACTTTGATAACTGGCGACGAAGCTTTTTACGACAACCGTCCGCCGGAACGATGCCCATGTCAGCGGCACGACTTCGCCCGAGAGGCGCAGATTGTCGAACAGCCGTGCTCGGGATTCGGCGTTCGGCCCAGAAAATTTGCCTTCGAAGACGATATCCCCGTCCTCAGGGCCAAGCCGCTCGACAACTCTTTGGCCGTTGGAGAGGATATGGACTGCAAGCCGCTGGCGTCCTCCGAAGCGAATGGAGGGGGGAACCTCAAAGTCCTGAAGATCAATCGATCCGATCTGGATAGGGGAATCCTTCAAGGGTCAGGTTACTTCCATGAATAGGGGCGGGTCAGAACGGTGCTACTCGACTGCGCGGCACGCTCGCCCGAGGGTCAACGCTGGTCATTCCGGAAGCCGGTTTTCCGAGCGTGCGTCCCAAATGTTGTATTGCCCAGCGACCGAGCGCGGACCCGTCGATGTGGAGCGTCGTTACGGATTGTTGGCGGTGGTGTTCCTGGCCTTCGGCGGGTTTATCGCTGGACCCTTCGGTAGATGGGTCCGCTTGGATTGCGAAGTCAGGCTCGGGTGCCGGCTGTTCGCCGAACTGTTGACCGGCCGTAGCCGGGATTTTCGCACCGACCGACAGCCAACGTTCCGGTTGCGGGGAACTATCCGCGGGTGCGTCATTCCGATTGGGTTTGGCAGGAAATGTCGTTGCCAACTCCGGGGCCGACCCTTTGGGGGGCGCGAATGAGGCAGTGGGGGGCGCTGGAAAGCCGCGAAACCTGGTCTGCGAAAAAGCGACGTTTTTACCGAAGGAATGGGCCTTCGGTTCGTCCGCCAGAACGGGACTGGATAGTACCGGCGCTGCCATGGAGGTGTTATTCAACATACATTTTGTCGCTTGGCCCCATGGGTAGATTGCACTTGTGGGGCGGGACCTCCCGACGATCGGCTGGGTCGCTGAGGCGTTCGGCGATGAGAGAGACGGCCATGCGGTCTTTGGTGTGGCGCTCGCTGCTTGGGACCGCATCCACGAGACCGTCGTCACGACGCGCGGGGAGAAGGCGGAACCCTCAAGTTGTTGCCCGGGTGCCCTGTAACGGTGTCGGGCAGAGGCCAGAGGCGCACAAAAATACTTCGGAAAGCTCATCACCTTCTGTAGGGCCACAAACCAGGCGATCCGCCGGGTATTCGCGTTGGTGATTTTGGTCACGAGGGCGACGTCCATGCGAACGTTGACCAATCGAAAGCGTGACCTTCCAGAACTCCGAAGGCTATCACGTAGGCAGTCCTTTCCGTCTCAGAAAGGGAAAAGGCGACGTCGAAAGGCACCCCGTTTCGAACAAGATAGAGGCAATCGATCAGGACGGGGTGCCGGGCAAGTTTCCCAATTGAGGTCCGGCGTTGGGTTCGTCTTTGATTGTATCCGCGATCGCTGCCAGACCGGCGTCGCCCAACCGATCGATCAGGCCCTCAATCTGGGCCTCGGTGACCGGGGCGGGTTGGGGCACACCGTCGATGTCCAGCACCGAAAATGCCAACCCCGCCATGGACAGCCAGGGTTCGTTCTGGGCCAAGACCGGTCCCGCCGCCTTGAAGAGCCGCAGCGTATCGAGAGCGGTTAAACGTCGAAGCGACAACCGGCGGCCAGACTTATCGACGACCGTCAGAACCTTGACGGCGTCGCGCACGATGGTCTGTGAGGGCGTCATCAGATGCGCCGCTTCCGGGTGGCATAGAATTCAAGCTTCTGCTTCACGCTGGAGTCGCCTTTCCAGCTTCCGGCGCTCGCGAGCTTGAACACGACCCCATCGAACTGATACGTCGAAACCGAACCGTCTGTCTCGGTTATGTATTGATACATCGTGCCTGTCTGGGTGCCGGCGCCGTTGTAGAATGCCTGCTCCAAAGTCGAAATGAAATCATCGAGGGCGGATGTGCCGCGCTCAGCCTCGAAGCTGCCCTCCCAGCCCTTCGGCAGTTCGGCACCCAGTTGGCGGCCGTCCAGCCGGTTGATGCGAACCGGGCTTGTCAGTTGATGACTTTCGAAGCCGGTCACGTGACTGATATCGACCCGGCCGCCCGGGCCCATCACGACAAGCTGGGTATCCCGGCCGATCGAGAATGAGGTTAATGCCACTGCATTGTCTCCTAGTTAACCTGTCCGGTCGGAAGCGTCTGCCGAGATACCTGGACTGTCTGTCCACCTTCGACATTGACGATAAACCGTTCATTGATCGCCTGGTATTGCACCTGGGCATCGGATTGAACGTAGCCAAGTCCGGTTCTGGACGACGGGTTATTACTTGCGTCGCAAATAACGCTGAAGGGTATCGAGCCGTCCGTGCTCCCGAGCAGACCTTGGCCCAACATGTTATTCAGGAACGAGAGTTGGGTGGATCTGATTTGGTTGAACAGATTGCTGTTGATGACCTGTCCGACATATTGGCCCATGCCGGCAGCGAGGGTCTCGGCGATGTAGTTGGTCAGACGGGTATAATCGTCACCGTCGGTTGCGGGATTGGAGGATGTATTGCGTCCCCCGCGAACACCCCAAAACGAGCCTGCCGGTTGAGGATTACAGATCAGGTCGATGCCTGCCGCCAGCAGCGCGCTGAGGTCGGCGGACGAGTAGGCGGTGTTCTGACCGGAGCCGGGGGCGCCGGTCCGCTGGCTGCCAATGATGCCGTAAAGCGGCTTGTTCAGGCTTGATTGCTCGGGTGACAGATTGGCAAGGCGGCCGGCTGCGAAACCCTGAGGCGAAACAAGACGGACTGTGTTGTTGACCTGATCGGACCACCACAACCAATCGCCGAACATCAGCTTTGCAGCGTAACTGTTCAGCCCGGCTGCCGCGATGGTTGTCACGGCATTGGCGATCGTATCGCCGGGGGGTGTCGTGAGGATCATGTAGATGCCCTCTTGCAGCCCGAAGCCGGCCTGTACCGTCCATGTCGCTGGATCGGCACAATCGGCCAGCAGCGCGATCCCGCAGCCTTGTCCGCGCAAAGCGTAGAGGCCAGTGCGGGCAGCGGTGTCGGTACCGATAAGCTGGGAACTGCCGACTGAGGACGCTCCATCGGCGCCTGCGCTTGAGGAGCCCAACGTCAGCGAGAAGGGCGACGGCGAGGCGGTGCTACCGCCGGCGCTTGCTACGACCAGTGCGGACGGCCCACGTTGCGGTCCCATGCCCGTGTTGACGGCTGCCGAGAGGCCGGTCCAGAAGGCGGCGCCGTTGCCGCTGAGGCCGTCATACACCTCCGGCGCGAAGCCGGGCAGCAGCACCGAGAGCTTCCAGGTGTTCGGCTGTGATCCGGTGCCGAGCGTGATGGTGATGCTGTTCCCGAGCGAGCCGGAGCAGACCGCTGCGAAACTGGCGTTGGTCCCTGGCACGACGGAGTAAGCCGCGGCGTCGGTGCCGTCGGTCACCCGAACGCACCGAAAATTCTGCGCGCCCTGTTGGACCGCGGTCGCGATCTGGGTGCCCATGTCGTGTTGGCGTGGCATGATCGATCCGAAGACCTGCGCGTAATCGGCCATCGATCCGATGATCGCCGGTTCATCCACCGGTCCCCACGGGGCCGTGCCGACGACACCGACGATATTGGTGGGAACCCCGTTGATGACCAAATTCTGCGGCGGCACGACTTGAACGTACAGATCGGGTACGATCAGAGACGTTGTGTTGATGCTACCTTGCTGTGCAATGGGCACTTGGACTAACCTTTCGGCGCATTGGGCAACGCGACTTTAGTGATAAATTTCTTGTAGTCCGCGTTCAGGACTTTGGCGATTTTGTCGGCCTCCGCGATGACGTCACCTCGCACGAAGTTAAGGAATGGTTTCAAAACAACAAGATGTTGTATCATGGTGGACCTAACCGAAGGTAAGATTGTCATTTAGATCGGACGCGCCGAACAGCATGGAGGGCTGCCGGATAGTCGTCACGCTGGGATATTCGATCAGGTAAATAATATCTCTGCGGTAAAGCAGAGCATTCTGCGACTGATCGTAACTTGCTGTATTCCGGTAGGTGACGCGGGCGCATGTGGCGTCCGGCAGCGGCATAAAATTCAGCCGATTGATTGCCGAATCTATCGCGACCGCAACCGTGTCCCTGACCGCCGGTGTTGGGCACCAACAGATGATTCGTACGTCTTTTTCCTGACGGCGACTTTCGGACAAGGTATTGTTGTCACAGACAACCCTGACCGTGATGGTGGCGGCTCCGGGCACCGATATGACTGAACCCTGGAAGGTTGCGAGGCGAGCGGCCTGGATCGACTGGCAGAGATTGGACGCGACCAGTCCGGGGGTATCTCCGGCCTGAATACGATAGGCGTATGTCGCGCCGTCAATCAGCGCCCCCACGACATCGCCCGGGAAAGGGTTTCCCGAAATCGTAATGGTCGATCGGGTTGCGGCGGCCGTGGTGCCGGGTGGCGTTGCGGTCGTGGTCCACTCTGGCAGATAACGGGTCGTTACTTTTCCGGAGTCGTTATCCGTCACGATTGTGATGTTTACCACGCCCGCACTCAGGTCCGCATTCAGCGTGGCTGAATTGGGCCAACCGCGATAGATGCGGCACAGTACGCCGATGATGCTGGATTGGGTGGAGCCGGAGGGATATAATATCGACGTCAGCGCACTGGCCAGAGCATTTTCGACATCGGAAATATCAGCCATCTAGGTCGTCGCCATTTTCGCACTGATGCGCCAACCCAGATCGGTCAACTCCGATCCCGCAACGATTGCGGTTCGGCCGAGATCGTCCGTGACAATATCTCCCGGTGATACCGTTATTCCGGCCTGTGCAGGCATGCAAATTTCCCAATACGGGATGGTTTGATCGGTTGGCAGGTTGGTTGCCGACGCAGAGGAACGATTTTCTCCCAGCACGCTCGCGGGCCAGTTAGTCATCAGGATCGATGACTGGCCCGCCGTGTAGCCACCATACGCATTATCGGCGGTGGCGCTTTGCATGTTCGGACGTGCGACGGAAATCGTTCGGTTGGTGCGGACGCACAGGATCGGCAGCAAAGGGGCCTGCGACGCGACGAAGAATATGCCGGCCGACATGACGAGATAGTCGCCAACGCGGGTATAGCTGCCGTCGAAGATGCCGTGCCACAGTGCCTCTCCATAGGCGACCGTTCGTGCGGGGTTACCTTTGGCTGAGACAAACGTCGCGGGCAGCCGCAGGAATCGGTTGGTAGGGTCAAGAGGGGCGAATGGGCCCTGTGGACGATACGCATCGGCAGATCGTCCGATCGTGCGGGCGGATCGTCCCAGGCCTAAGTACAAGCGATCCTGTAGCTTGATGCCGTTCATACGATCAACATGGTGGTATTGCCTGCGAGATCAGGCCCGCCTGCGATGCCGAGGAAGCCGCAAAGGCGACGCCGCCAATCATTGAACAGCCGCATGCGATCCGTCAGTTCATCCTTGTTCCTGGTCCACATCGACGCCTGATCGGTGTCGAGATTTTCGGAGGTCGCGGGAATCGCCAACTCCAGGGAGGTCAGCGATCCAAGGTATCGACGCGTGATCGCAATTTCAGACGTTGAAAGATTGCTCAGGCGAAATTCAAGCAATCCATAAACTTGAAAGTAACGCCACGATTGCATCCCGGCCGGGGCCGCTCCGTAGGCCGGATATCCGCAGAACCGGCGAATGTCCACCTTTTCGGCGTCGGTCAACGGGTTCAAACGAACGACCCGTCGCCGCGACTGAACAGGACCAGGCCGGAACCAGACGGCGAAATCGCGGCCACGTAGGTGATCAGACTGTTAACCGACAGGATCAGGCGGCTGTTGGCCAGGATCGGCATGTCGGACGCGCTCGCCGCGACCGTCGGATCGGAGCCGAATCTGATATACGCCAGGGAACTGGTGGTGTTGGTGACCACGACGGAATCGCCACCACCGGACAACGGCGCGTTCGTGGAGGCACTCCCCACCGATACGCTGACCGTACCGGTGGGACGAAATGGACTGACCGAACCAAGCGGCATGGCGCTGGTGCCTTTATTCTGGTGTTAGCCGACGTGTTCCAAAATAACCGCGCGCTTGTACGCGGCATTCGTCGCGGTCGGGACGGTTGTGGAATTCGTTGTCGTGTCCGACGGTGCGCAGAATCCGCCGATCCAGTACCAGGACTGGGCAATGATCTGCTGCAAACGATCGATCGCCTCACGGGTGACCATGGCGACGCCATCCACCATGGTGACGATCGAATCAGCTGGCGCAACGTCTTGCGCGGCCATGCCGGCGAAATCGCCTTCGATCAGCGCGCCTTTGCCGCAAATGACCGGGCGACGCACCATCAAACCGGACAACGTGGGATGTGGCTGGACAAACGCTTCCGTTGTGGGAACGAACCGGAGACCCAGGAAGTCGTTGGTCATGCCTTTCTTGAAGACTTGATTGGCCGAGGTTGCGCCTTGAAACAACTGCTTGAAATCGGGGTCGGCGAAAAGCTGGCGCGAGGAGACGGGGTCGAGATAGCAATTATAGGCGCCGTCAATCTCGGGAACGGCGTTCAGACGCAGCTTGGCAACCGCGTCGAGCAGGTTCGACATGGTGAGCGTGTCGGATGCGGTGATCAGAGAGGTGTTGCCGCGCTGGGACGGGCGCACAATCGTTGAGCCGTTCGCCGCGGTCACAGTGTTGCCGGCCGTTCCGTCGGAGACGGACACGTTGCCGGAGAGCGTGAGCACACCGGACAAGCCGTTGGGCGCGGTCGAAGCATTGGTGGAATCGACGGAGACCGAAACAACCGTATAGACATTCGAGCCAATGGTCACCGTCATCGGGGAACTGCTGCTGACCGGCTGCTGCACGCCGTTGACGAACACGATCTGGAACCCACGAACGTCATCGACGGCGACTGCCGGCGCGGCGCTCGCAAGGGTGGTGCGAACACGGGTGTTGCCGCCCATGTAGGACCCGAACAGGGCATTGCGTCCGAGTTCGTCCAGGCTGCGGGCTGCCTGTTCGCCGTTGACGTAAGCGTTTTGTACGAACTGCGACGCGATGGCGACGCGCTCCATCACGACGTTCAGATCGGTCGTCGCGGCATAGAGGTTGATCGACAGGGTGTATTGCTCGACACCCCAGGTGGTCGGTGTCAGACCGTTGTCGAAATTCGTGTTCGTGGACGGGGCCAGCGGACTCGTTACCGAGGGTTTGAGGCCGGCGCGGGTTTTGGTCAGGGTTTCACCGATACCTACCGCAACGTCCACCCGGTCGGCACAGGCGCGATAACCGAGCCTGGAGCGAAGGGCTTGCTGGAATTCACGCTCCAGGAAGCCGCCCTGGATGATCGGCTGAAGCGCGGCGGGAAAATTCTGAATGCCCATTAATGATCCTATTTATATGCGGAATGTTTGGTGTGGCCGGGACGGCTAATAGTGACGTTTGGTTATCGCGGCCTTGGCGACGGCGTATTCTTCGTCAGACATCTGAAGGGCGGTCTTTTGACGGACCGGCTGAGAGGCGGGGACGGAGGCCGGGCTTGAGGAGGACACGCCGGGGAACAGCCAGGGTTTGTTTTTCCGGAGGTCATCAATGATTTTGCGGCCACCGACGACCTTGTCGTTCTCATCGAGGCGTGCGTCTGAAATATCGATCAGTTTCAATCCATCGAGATCGACGATGCCGGCTCTGACAGCTTCGATTCGCAAATCCGCGGCGACGAGGCGGGCGTGGAAGTCCGAGCGGAGCTTTGCGACTTCGCCGGACTCGCCGCCGGGCGGCGAGGATTGTTCGTCAGGTGATTCATGATCCATTTTGGTCTCGTGCTGTATCGTCGAGGGTGGCGGACGCTATTTCGTCTTCGATGAATTCCAGGTCATAACAACCCGCAATGACTTTGAGCGCGGTTGCACGGCTGATGCAGCCCGTGGTGACCAACGCGGTGAGTGATTGGACGTCTTTTTGCCGGTCGTCGGCTGAAGTGGGATACCAACGCGGCCATTTTAGACTTAAGGGCGCGGAAGGATCTAATGGAGCAATGTCCTGACCGAACACTTTGATCGTATAGACCTGCGACGCACGGACAACGAGTCGGGCAAGTTGTAAAAGCCCCGCTTCACCGTAACTAATGCGCAAATTATCTGCCAGCCAAATCAGTCCCTGATTTAACAATTCCAGTGCTCGGCCTGACTGTGCCGCAGTTATTCGCTCAGGACTGGCGCGATTGCCATGAATACTTTCCAACGCCAGTTCGCGAAGGGTGCGCACGTATTCGATCACCGCCGTTGAGGCCGAGCCGGCTATTTCCAACAGGCGGGCATCACCTTTTTCGGAAACGACAAGTGCGTTGCCGGCGCCCCTGATGAGCGCACCATCAGGAAGGGCAGGGTCCTTCAGAAGCAATGTCGGGTCGCTGCTGTATTTTAATCCGCGTCCAACCTGACTGAGTTGGTAGTCTATTTCGACCTGGGAGTGCATTGCGGCGGAAAATGTGCAGGCGCCATCAGCGGTGTCACCGGATGTGGAAACGCCGTGGAGATTGCGTATCCAAATGATCGGGACGGCGCCGAGCCTGTGGGATACCGAACGGGCGGTGTCGATGAGGGGAGGCAACGGGCTGTCCACCGGGGTCGGCAAAAACCACGTCTCGCTGTCGGTGTCCCAGGTCCGGGCGAACCAGTATTGCGCGTCGGGGTCGTCGATTTCGTAGCCGTTGCGGCAAAGGTCGGCGCCGGACACTTTGTATCGCTCATCGACGCGGGCAAGTGTGTCAGGCGCCGTCGGATCCCAGGTTGGCGTCAGGTAGATTGTATCGAGTACGTCGATAAATATACGCCCCTGCAGGACCCGCAGAAGCAGAGCAACCGATCCAGTCGCACCCCGCATCGCGGCGTCCGTCATGGTCAGATTCAGGCGGGTTTCCTTGATGATATTCGCGAGGACGGCCCGCACAGCCTGATCGGGGCTATCGATGGTTGGGAAGTGACCCTCGCTGAATAACAGAGCGACGCTGTCCTCGACGACGATTCGGCACAGCGGATAACGGACGCTGGGACGCCGTTGCCGGAGGGGGATGTATTCGCCGGCTTCGCTTCTTTCCTCATGAAAATGATAGGGGAGGACGTCGTACAATGTTCCATCAAGCACGCGGTTCAGAATCGTTAGTTTCCTGACTCTGTCCGGGTAGTCACGGTCGCGTGGAATCGAATCGCATAAGGTATCGAACATGTATTTCCAAACGTTGAAGTCAACGGCTGAGGATCGACAGGGCGATCGAACCCGATGGCCGCGGGCGATTCGTCAGCGTTGTGAAGGCCCTGACCAGGGCGTCCACCTGATCGTCTTTTTTCCCCCAAGGAAAATCCCGCATTTCGTCGAGCAATGTTCGGTTCCAGTCGCCACGGGCAATCGACAGATTGCCTCCCTCCACCTGGCATACCAGCGGCATGGCTCGGGTTGCTTTCGCTCCGGTTTCGCGCGCTGCAATCACATGAAAGCCCGCCAATTGTCTGGTCAGGTAGGACATTTGACTCTTGCCGGCCTGGCCGGGGTCTTCCGGGATTGCCACGATCACGCGTGACCCGTCCTTT
This sequence comes from uncultured Rhodopila sp., assembly GCA_903932145.1. Taxonomy (GTDB): domain Bacteria; phylum Pseudomonadota; class Alphaproteobacteria; order Acetobacterales; family Acetobacteraceae; genus Rhodopila. The sequence continues at coordinate 42,929 of CAIZFE010000100.1, forward strand.
TGGGCGGTGGTCACGATTAATTCTTCCACCTGATGCGGGGTTCCCCGGATACGGGCGACGTCGATGATGCGAAACCGGCCCGTTTCATCGCGCCACAGTTTGACGCCAACTGTCCAGTCTGGATCATTTCTACCGTTTATATTGGTAGCGGCGAGGTCCCAGGCGCGCACCAGGTTATCCATCGCGTTTCCGGGTTCGACGATTGCAATGTGTTCGACGGAAAAGAGGCGTCCGCCGGCGGGCAGGGGAGTCTGTTGAAACAGAGCAGACCAGGCTCGTTCGCCGATCAGTTCTCGCTTCCGCGTTAAGGCTTCGTGATCTTCCCATTCGGGCCAAAGCGCGGTTCCGACCGCGCGACCGATCGGGTCGTCGGGTTCCGCGAGGGCGGGCAGTCGCACCACACGCCATTCGGCCTTGGCGCGCTCCAGTAACTGGCCGCCGAGGTCGTCGGGGTGCCACCGTGTCATGATCAATACCACCCGGCCGTGCGGCTTAAGGCGGGTTGTGACGTCGGACTTGAACCATTCCCAGATATGCTCCCGCTGTCGCGGACTCTCCGCATCGGCTTGTGACCTGACGGGATCGTCGATGATGATCAGATCCGCCCGGCGGCCGGTGATGGCTCCACGCACGCCGACGGCGAGGTACTCGCCGCCATCGTCGGTGGACCATTTATCCACTGCCCTTTGTGTGTCGGAGATATTGAAGCCGAGATGCTGTTGCTTATCCTGGATCAGGCTGCGAAGACGATGGGAGAAATGTTCGGCCAGACCAAGTGAATGCGATGCACTAATGACTGAAGATCCGGGATGCTCTGAAAACCACCATGCCGGGAACAGAACAGATGCATAGGTGGATTTGGCTGATCCTGGCGGCATCAGGATCATTAATCGATCATATTCACCGCGCGACAGGCCTTCCAACTCGGATATAAGATAACGATGATGAGTGGCTGGATGATACCCGGTGTCTCTGAGCGCTTCTTCGGACCAGCGTCTGAGATTGCCCCGGATGCGAGTTCTTAAAAACAGGTGCTGTTCGATAGGATCACTGTCTATTCTGATGAAAATTTAGAGTGGCGCCAGCATCGTCCACGCGACGTGAAATGAGCGATCATCGTGGACGGCAAAGACCCGTGGTAGCGCCGCTCGCAAACCCCGGATCATACAAAGAAGCATAGTCTTTTTTGGGGTGTTTGGTCAAGCCTTTTTTCCTAGTTTTCGCAAAATATCCGGGCAGCGGCATTTCGGGGATGATGTGCACGAGATATGGCCTTGTCATCGCGGGTTAGTCGGCTTTACCCACACGCCATGAACATGACCGAACCCTTTAGTTTCCAGTTGGTGGCCACCGATGGGCCAGCCCGAACCGGCGTTGTGCATACAGCGCACGGTCCGCTTGCCACCCCGGCTTTCATGGCCGTGGGGACCGCCGGGACCGTTAAAGCGATGACCGCCGATGCGGTTCGGGCAACCGGCGGACACTGCGTCCTGGGCAATACCTATCATCTGATGTTGCGCCCCGGCGCGGATCGGATCGCTGCCCTGGGTGGGCTGCACCGCTTCATGGACTGGCCAGGTCCGATCCTGACCGATTCGGGTGGCTTTCAGGTCATGTCGCTGTCCGCTCTCCGGAAGCTGGATCGGGACGGGGTGACCTTCCAATCTCACATCGACGGCAGCCGGCATCGGCTGACGCCCGCAATTTGCATGGAGTTGCAGGACAAGTTCGATTCCACCATCACCATGGTGCTGGATGAATGCACGGCTTTTCCGGCGACCTATGACAGCGCGGCGTCCTCGATGGAGATGTCGATGCGCTGGGCCGATCTGTCGAAGCAGGCTTTTCGCCCGCGGCCGGGGTATGGCTTGTTCGGCATCGTTCAGGGCAGTACCTATCCGGATTTGCGTTTGCGGTCCGCCAGTGCATTGAAAGATATAGGGTTCGATGGCTATGCGGTCGGCGGACTGGCGGTCGGGGAGGGTCAGGCAGCGATGCTGGAAACTCTCGACGTGACCGTGCCGCATTTGCCGGAGGGCGCACCGCGTTACCTCATGGGGGTTGGAACTCCGGATGACATCCTCTGTGCCGTCGCGCGCGGCATCGATATGTTCGACTGCGTGATTCCGACCCGGGCGGGCCGGACTGCCCGCGCCTACACCAGCTCGGGGGTCCACAATGTCCGCAACGCGCGCTTCGCTGACGATCCGTTGCCGCTCGACCCGGGATGCGCGTGCCCGGCGTGCACGCGGCACACCAGGGCCTATCTCCACCACCTGTTCCGAGCGGGAGAAATGCTCGGGCCGATGCTGCTGACCTGGCATAATCTCGAATATTACCAGTCGCTGATGCGGGGTATCCGTGGTGCCATCGAAGCGGGCCAACTGGCAGAGTACTCTGCAAGCGTGCGTGCGGGCTGGGTAACGCAGGAGACATCCGAATGACCGACTATGACCATCTCACGTTGCTTGGGCACCATGTGCCGGCCCCAGCCAGTCCCGACGCTGCGGTCTTGGAACGCGTGGCGAATCCTGCCGCGGGCAAACATTACATCGTCCGCCTGACCTGCCCGGAGTTTACCTCGCTGTGCCCGCTGACGGGTCAGCCGGATTTCGCGCATATCATGATAGATTATATTCCCAAAAACTGGATCGTTGAGAGCAAATCGTTCAAGCTCTTCATGGCATCGTACCGAAACCACGGAGCCTTTCATGAGGCATGCTCCATGGAGATCGCGGATAGATTGGTTTCGCTGCTGGAGCCGGTGTGGCTTCGCATTGGGGCTTATTGGTATCCGCGCGGCGGCATTCCGATCGATGTGTTCTGGCAGACGGCGAATGCGCCTGCTGATGTATGGGTGCCGTCGCAGGATGTGCCGCCTTATCGCGGGCGCGGCTGACGCTTGGCCGTGAAAGGTTCGGCACCGGTCGATCCCAGAAGCCAAATCCGGGAGCGTGCGTTACAGATTGGGTTCGATGCCGTCGGGTTCTGTAAAGCGAGTCTTGGTCCGGAGGCGCGTGACAGGCTCGGGGATTTTATCCAGGCCGGCTATCATGGCGAAATGGGATGGTTGGCTGAAAGGTCGGAACAACGCAGTCATCCGCAATCTCTTTGGCCCGAAGCACGGAGTGCGATCGTGGTCGGGTTGTCTTACGCCCCGGAGGGCGATCCGCTTGCGGTTACCGAACACGCCAGCGCCGGGGCGATATCGGTCTATGCCCGTAACCGCGATTACCACGACCTTATAAAAGGGCGACTGAAACATCTGGCGCAGTTTGTGGTGTCGCGTTTTCCTTGCGACGTGAAGGTCTTCGTGGACACGGCGCCGGTCATGGAGAAGCCCCTGGCGCAGAGCAGCGGGCTCGGGTGGCAAGGCAAGCATACCAATCTTGTCTCGCGCACGCATGGCTCCTGGCTATTGCTGGGCGAGATCTATACAACGCTGGAGCTGGAACCCGAGGACGCGACAACCGACCATTGCGGGTCGTGTTCGCGTTGCCTCGACATCTGCCCGACGAAGGCATTCCCGGCGCCGTATCAACTCGATGCGACACGGTGCATTTCGTATCTGACCATCGAGCATAAGGGGCCGATTCCGCTGGAGTTCCGGAAGGCGATGGGCAACCGGATTTATGGTTGCGACGACTGTCTCGCGGTTTGCCCTTGGAACAAGTTCGCCCAACCGACGGTGCATGAGCAATTGATGAGCCGGGAAGACCTTAATGCGCCGCGTCTTCAGGCGCTGGCTGCGTTGGATGACAGTGGTTTCCGGGCGATGTTTTCCGGATCACCGATTAAGCGGATCGGACGCAATCGTTTCGTCAGAAATGTCCTGACGGCGATCGGGAATTCCGGTGATGCGACCCTGCGCCCCTGCGTGGAGGCGCTTCGGAATGATCCAGACCCGATCGTGGCCGAAGCCGCCGCGTGGGCGGTGGACCAACTCGCCCATCAGCCTTCGCTGTGAATTTGGAGTGCCCGCGCATAAACGATCTTGCGGGGCAGCCCGGTCGCGGTGCTGACGAGGGCGGCGGCATCCTTCACCGTCTGTGTCGCGAGTGCGGCGCGTAATCGGCCGTCGAGATCCTCGGGGTCGTCGGTTTCGGGCGGGCCGATCAGCACGGTGATCTCGCCGCGGGCCGGTTCCCGGGTAAACACCTCTGTGAGTCTGCTCACATTCCCGCGCTGAACCGTTTCATAATATTTGGTCAGTTCACGTGCGACGGCGGCGGCGCGGTCGCCAAATACCAGTTGCAGGTCTTCCAGGGTTTCGAGCAACCGATGCGGGGCCTCGTACCAAATGAACGTGGTTGACAGTCCGGCGCGTTCGGCAGCCCGCAAACTGCTGAAGGCGGCGCGACGAGCCGCCTGCTTGGCTGGGGGGAACCCGAGGAACATGAAGGGCAGGGGCGGCAAGCCGGAGAGAATCAACGCTGTTACCGCCGCGTTCGGACCCGGAATCGCGGTCACCGTTAGGCCTGCCTCGATGACCGCACGGACGAGGCGATAGCCGGGGTCTGATACCAGGGGCGTTCCGGCGTCGGACACCAGGGCGATGGTCTGGTTGTTGCGCAGCTTTGCGAGGACGGACCCGGTCCTGGCGTCCTCATTATGCTCATGCAGAGGTTCGGTTCGCGTGTGGATGTCCATCGACGCGAGCAGCCGTCCCGTGCGTCGGGTGTCTTCGCACAGGATCAGGTCGCAGCCGTTCAGCGCGATACGCGCGCGCGCGGAAATATCCCCCAGGTTGCCGATTGGCGTGGAAACAAGCACAAGGCCATGGAATGGGGCGGACTGGCCGTCCCGTAGGTCATCGGGAGACGCAGCCGATGCGGCAACGGGCATACATTATCCTTATCTGCGCCCTGACAGTGTCGGGTTGCGGTGGGCAATCCGGACGCTATGGAGCGGGACCGCAATTTGGATCGAATGGCCCTACGCCGCTAGGCCCAATCGCGGGTTCGCCGATGGGCACTCGGCATGCAGCGGCCATTCTGCTGCCGCTGACCGGTCCGCGGGCCGCTCTTGGGCAGGTGTTGCTCCAGGGGGCTCAGCTCTCGGCGCAGGATAATGCCCTGGCATTGGATGTCCTGGACACAGGCGGGACGGCATCCGGGGCTGCTACCGCGGCCCAAACCGCGATCATGAACCAGGACAGTGTTATTTTGGGGCCGCTAACGTCGGCCGAAACCGCGGCGGTCGCGCCGATTGCACGCGGGGCTGGCATTCCGGTTTTAGCGTTCACCAACGATGCGGCGCAATCCCAGCCCGGCGTTTGGCCGCTTGGTGTTTCGCCGGATCAGCAAATCCGGCGCCTGGTCGTGTCAGCGCAGGCGCAAGGGAAGACGCAGTTCGCCGGTTTGCTGCCCGATTCCGACTTTGGCAGGGCGATGGCCAACGCGCTGACGAAAGCGACACAGGAAGCGGGATTGCCGGCGCCGAGCATACATATGCATCCTGCCGGAATGCCGGCGATCACGCAGTCGGCGCGGGATTTGGCGGATTACGCCAACCGGCGGGGGCCGATCGACGCCAAGGTTAAGGCTGCTCGGGCTTTGGGGACAGCCGATGGACGCCGTGAGGCGCAGGAGCTGGTGAAAACGCCGATCCCGCCGCCGTCGTTCAACGTCCTGCTGCTGGCGGATACCGGCGACGCCTTACAGGAAGTTGCCTCTTTGCTACCGTATTATGATGTCGATCGATCCGTGGTTCAGATCGTCGGGCCGGCACTTTGGGCCGATCCCGCCAGTGGATCTGGATCCGTCACAGGGGCTTGGTATGCAGCGCCTGACAGCAGCACGCGAAGCGACTTTGAACGCGATTTTGGCGCGAAGTATGGTGTCTCCCCGTCACCGTTGGCGGATCTGGCGTTTGACGCGGTTTCGGTGTCCAAGGTGATTGTGGGTCCGAGGGGCAGCGACGTCGCGATTTTGACTCAACCCGGCGGGTTCGTCGGAACCGACGGCTGGTTCGCACTTCAGCCTGACGGTCAGGTTCGGCGCGGGTTGGCGGTGTTCAAGATCGAACGCGCCGGACCTGAATTGATCGATCCCGCGCCGCAATCGGCGGCGGCGCCGGGACTGTGAACTCCGGGTCGGGTTTGTCAGCCTCGACGGAGGCCGACAAACCCGACCAGCCGTTCGGCCTCGCTGACGATCGGATCAGCGATGGCGGCCGCGCGTTCGGCTCCGGACTGGAGTATAGCGATCAGTGCATTTTCGTCGCCGAGCAGGCGGTTTGTTTCCGCCGAAATCGGTGCCAGCTTCTGGACCAGTAGGTCGGCCAGGGCATTCTTGAACGGGCCGAACCCTTGGCCGCCATGGGCGCGCAGTACCGAGGCATGATCCGTGTCGGTCAGGGCCGCGTAAATCCCGACGAGATTTCGGGCTTCCGGCCGGTCGGCGAGACCGTCGACCTCGGATGGCAGTGGTAGCGGATCAGTTTTGGCTCGGCGGATTTTCAAAGCGATGGTGTCGGCGTCATCGTTCAGATTGATGCGGCTCTGGTCGGATGGGTCGGACTTCGACATTTTTTTCGTGCCGTCGCGCAGGCTCATGACGCGGGCGGCCGGCCCCAGGATCACCGGTTCGATGTTCGGGAAGAAATCGACGCCGTAATCGTGGTTGAATTTCTGCGCGATGTCGTTCGCGAGTTCCAAATGCTGGCGTTGATCGTCGCCGACCGGCACGCGGGTGGCGTGGTAGGCGTGAATGTCCGCCGCCATCAGGTTCGGATAGACGTACAGGCCGGCCGACGCGTTCTCTCGATCCTTGCCGGCTTTGTCCTTGAATTGGGTCATGCGGTTGAGCCAGCCAAGGCGCGCCACGCAGTTGAAGATCCAGGCGAGTTGCGCATGGGCACGGACGCCGGATTGCAGAAACAGAATGTGGTTCACCGGATCGACGCCGCAGGCCAGCAGCGTGGCGGCCATCTCCAGAGATTGCCGGCGCAGGGCGGCCGGGTCCTGCCAGGCGGTGATCGCGTGCAGATCGACCACGCACCACAGGCACTCGTGGTTATCCTGAAGCGTGACCCAGTTGCGAATGGCACCGAGGTAATTTCCCAATGTGGGAATGCCGGACGGCTGAATGCCTGAGAAAACGCGCTGCATACCGTTCAAGTCTCTGTCGTTGGGGGCGAACTGATGGCCGATCCCACCTCGGCGCGCAAGCGACGACGCGACATCATGCGGCCGATATCTCTGAGATCGTAGGCGCCGAGCAAGGAGGCGGCGATGGCATAGGCCAGCATGCCTGCCCCGACCAATCCCCCCAGGGATGCCATGCGCAGCCACCCGTGTGCCGGCGGGGTCTGGAACAGCAGATCCCGCAGGCCCCACAGAACGCCGGCCATGGCGATGGAGGCCCCCAACATGCCGAGGCAGCGGCGGCGCAGTTGCCGGTCGGGCACGAAATGGCCCCGGCGAAGAAGCACGTATCCCAGGCCGACGACATTGCAGATGGCGGCGATGCTGGTGGCCAGCGCGGGTCCGATGTGGGCGAGCGGCACCATGAAGGCGAGATTCAGGATCAGGTTCAACGCAACACTCGAGACGCCGATCTTGACCGGCATGCTGGTGTCACCACGGGCGAAGAACGCGGGGGCGAGCACCTTCACCAGGACGAAGGCCGGCAGTCCGAGCGCGTAGGCGGCCAGGGATTGCGACGAGAGCAGCACGCTTTCCATGCTGAACGCGCCACGGCCGAACAGGACGAACATGATCGGATTGGCGCAGACGATCAGGGCCAACGCGGCGGGCAGTGTCAGGAACAACCCATACTCGATGGCTCGGTTAAGCGTGCCGATCGCCGAAGCCGCTTCACCTGCGCGGACCTGACGGGACAGCAGCGGCAACAAGGCGGTTCCGACGGCTGTGCCGATGACGCCCAGCGGCAGTTGCTGCACACGGTCGGCAAAATACAGGACTGACACGGTGCCGGGGGGCAGCAGGCTGGCAATGATCACATCGACCGTCAGATTGAGTTGCGTCACGCCCGCTCCGACCAGGCCCGGTGCCATACGGCGCATCAGCAGCCGCATTTGCGGCGTCATCCTGGGTCTGGGGATTTGCAGGGCCATACCGCCGCGCCGAACCGCCATCATCAGCAGCCCAAGCTGGGCCACGCCGGAAATGGAGACGCCCCATGACAGTGCGTGCCCGACGGTGGGGACATACGGGGTCATCCAAAGCATGCAGGCGATCGAGACAATGTTGAACAGCACGTAGGACGCGGATGCGGCGGTGAATTTCTCCAGGCCGTTCAGGACACCGGAAACCAGGGCGGCGAGGCAGATCAGCACGAGATAGGGAAAGGTGATCCTGGACAGGCTGACGGCCAGGGCGAATTTTCCGGGATCTTCAGCGAACCCCGGGGCCAGGACGACCATGAGTTGCGGCATGAAAAGCTCACCCAAGATCGTCATGATCCCGAGCCAGAAGGCCATGACCGCGAACGCTTCCTCGGCGAATTGCTTCGCGGCGCCGGGGCCTTCCGTGTGCAGCAGCCCGGAGAATGCCGGGATGAAGGCGGCGTTGAATGCGCCTTCTCCGAAAAGTCTGCGGAACAGGTTGGGGAGTTTGAGGGCTACGAAGAAGGCGTCGGCGATCGGGCCGGTGCCGATCAGGGCCGCGATCAGCATGTCGCGTCCGAACCCTAGGACTCGGCTGATGAGCGTCCAGCCGCCGACGGTCAGAATGCCCCTCAGCATGGTCGGGCCTGGCCAGGCGTGACCCCGCCGTCAGGGCGGGCGAAGGCCCGCCATCCACGTCTTCTAGCGTTCGCCACCAGAAAAGGCGTGGATGGCGGGCCTTCGCCCGCCATGACGGGAGAGGCATTCGCGGCACCGAAAGCTATCCCGAAGCCCATATAGAAACCTGTGGCTCTGTTATTCATCACGTTGCGGACGGGACAGCAGTTGCGCGATTGACTGATCGAGCGTTTTCACGCCAGCCACAAGGTCCGCCACAGCGCGGCAAATTGGCAGTTCGAGCTCGCCTGCCCGGGCGACCAGCGCGGCGGCGGTCAGGACGCCTTCAGTGACCGCCGATCGGTTGGCGAGGATGGTCGCCAGGCTTTCGCCCCGGCCGAGCGCGTGGCCGAGGCTGAAATTCCGGCTGGAGGTTCCGGTGCAGGTCAGCATTAAATCTCCCAGTCCGGAAAGCCCCATGACCGTTTCTGCCCGGCCGCCGAGCGCGGCGGCGAGACGGCACAGTTCGCTGAGTCCACGTGTGACCAGGGCGGCGCGGGCGTTTTCGCCCAGGCCGGCGCCGATGACCGCTCCGGCGGCGATGGCGATGACGTTCTTCGCGGCGCCACCGAGTTGCGCGCCGATCGGGTCATCGTTGCCGTATAAGCGAAAGGTGTTGGTGCCCAACAGTGTTCGGACCTGCTCGCGAAGGGTGGCATCGATGCTGGCAACCACGGCCGCGGCCGGCAGGCCCGCTGCGATCTCGTGCGCGAAATTTGGACCGGTCAGGACGGCGAGCGACCGGTTCGGGACGACGGTTTGAACGACTTCCAGCGGCAGCAGGTGCGTGTTTGCTTCGACACCCTTGGCGCAGACAACGATGGCGGTATCGGTCGCGGGAAGGCGGACCAGCGACGAGCGCAGGTGCTGCGTCGGAACCACCCAGAGGAGCAAGTCGGACTCGTCGGGAATAGCGTGACGGAGTTCGATCAAGTCCGGCAGGCGAACGCCCGGCAACCGGTGACTCTCACGGTTTGCATTGATAGCGGCTGCGGAGGCCGCGTCCCTGGCCACCAGTGCGACTTTATGGCCTGCTCTTGCTGCCTGTAGCGCGAGCGCGGTTCCCCAGGCGCCGGCGCCCACAACGGTTATTCTACTCATCAGCTAACCTTAGCACGGTTGTTCCCGCGCCGGGTTCGCTCTCACCGAATGAGGCCAGAACCGCGTTGGCCAGCGCGCGTGCCTGCTCCTCGAATTGGTATGGCGGATTGATCACCAACAGGCCGCAGCCGTTGAGCCGTTCGGCATTGGTCGTGTCGCGGAGATGCAGTTCGATCGCCACGATATCGCGGATGCCGGAGGCGGCCATGTTGGCATGAAAGCTTCGGACGGCCGCCATTTGCTTGATCGGGTACCACGCGGCGAAAATGCCGTGACTGAACCGGCTGTGAGCTCGGCACAGGCCGCCCGTGAGGGTATGGAACTCATCGCGCGCCTCGAACGGCGGGTCGATAAAAACCAGGCCGCGTTTTTCTTTGGGGGGCAGCAGGGCGCCCAGGGCTTCCCAGCCGGACCGCTCATGCATGTCCACGTGCGGGTCGCGGCGAAACCGCCGCCGCAGGGTTGCCGCATCGTCAGGGTGCAATTCGCAGCAGGCCAGACGATCGTTTTCGCGCAACACCGATCGGATCAGCGCCGGAGAGCCGGGATACAGTCCGAGTTGTTCCACCAGACCGAGATAGCGTTGCAACTTCGGCCGGGGATTGTGCAGCAGGCGTTTGATCCCGGATTCGGATTCGGCCGTGCGTTGGGCGGTGTCGGCGTCGAGGTCATAAAACCCGGCGCCGGCATGCGTATCCAGGACGAAATACGGTGCCGGTTTGCGGCCGAGGGAGTCGAGCAGGGCCAGCAGCAGGGCGTGTTTAAAGCAGTCGGCGAAATTGCCGGCGTGATAGGCGTGGCGGTAATTCATGACGGAACGGCTTCCAGCGTGTCGAGCGGCCAACGCGGGCGGGCCTTGAAATCCAGGCTGTCGCTGTGGCCCAGTCGCAAACGTTCGACGCCGGCCCAGGCGACCATGACGGCGTTGTCCGAGCATAGGCGAATCGGCGGGGCTACAAGCCGGAATCCGCGTGAGGCGGCGGCAGTGGCCAACGCGGTCCGGATCGAGGTGTTCGACGCCACGCCTCCGGCGACAACCAACAGGTTCGCTCCGGGATACTGATCGCGCATCATGTCCATGGCGTGGACGGCTCGATCGGACAGAACGTCCACGACGGCGCGTTGAAAGCTGGCGGCAACGTCCGCGCGCTGGGTTCGGGTCAGGTCCGGCCCGATCCGCATCATTGTTTGTGCCACGGCCGTCTTCAACCCGGAGAAGCTGAGGTCACAACCGGGGCGCCGGATCATCGGGCGAGGAAATTTGTGGCTGGCCGGATCGCCCTCGGTGGCGATTGTCTCCAGGGCGGGGCCACCGGGCCAATCCAGCTTTAGCAGCTTCGCCACCTTATCGAAGGCTTCGCCGGCCGCATCATCGACGGTCCCCCCCAATCGCACATGCCGCCCCACGCCGGTGACAGCAATGCACTGGGAGTGGCCGCCGGACAGGAGGAACAACAGGTAGGGGAACGGCGCTCCGCCCTCGACCAAGCCGGGTAACCGAGCGGTGAGGGCGTGGGCTTCCAGGTGGTTCACGGCGATGAAGGGCAGGCCGTTGGCGATTGCGATGCCCTTGGCGAACTGGCTGCCAACGATCAGGCCGCCGATCAATCCGGGACCGGATGTGGCTGCGACTCCGCCCAGATCGGCAAAGCCAAGCCCGGCCTTGGCCATTGTGTGACGCACCTGCTCAGGCAAATATCGAAGATGCGTCCGGGCCGCGATTTCCGGAACAACGCCGCCGTAAGGCGCGTGTTCGGCAAGCTGGCTCAGCACAGCCTCGGACAGGATGTGCCCGTTGGCATCGACGACCGCGGCGGCAGTCTCATCGCAGGACGTCTCGATTCCGAGGACCGGCTTCATCGTACCTTTCAAGCCGAAATCCCGGGCAAGCCGATGTCCTGGCCGGGGCACACGGCAACCTGTTGTCTGCCTTGGTGGCGACACGCCTGAAATTAGGATAATGACGCCGTCGGCCGGGGCCACACATCATCGACCAGAGCCTCTTTGACAAGAGTATCCTTTTGAAGCGCGTTTTGATCACAAGACCCGAACCCGGCGCCACCGAAACCGCTGCCCGGTTATCCGAGCGTGGCTTTTTTCCTGTGGTCGCACCGGTTTTGTCGATTGTTGGCGAGACGCTGCGTGCGCCGGGTCATGTAGCGGCGACCCTGCTGACCAGTCGGAACGCGGTCGCCGCGTGTCCGCCGTCTTTGTACAGTCTGCCTGTTTTCGCGGTCGGCAGCGCAACCACCCGCCAGGCGGCTCAGGCTGGATTCAAGCGTGTTCACAATGCGGATGGCGACGCCGAAGCGCTGGCGAAACTGGTGGCGGACACGATGTCCCCGACGGATGGCGCCTTGTTTTTGCCAACCGGGCAAGGACAGGGGAGGGCCATTGCCAGCGCGCTCCGGCAACACGGCTTCCGCGTCGTTCGTCGCGTCGCGTATCGGACGGTTCGCAGCGCTCTGCTGCCAGCGATGGCTGCAACCGACCTGAGGACGGGTATGCTGAGTGCCGCGATGTTCTTCTCCGGAGAAACCTCTCGCCATTTTGTGCGTCTGATTGAGGCTGCCGGGCTGGCTGATAGCGTTCGCGATGTGGATGCGGTGTCTATCAGCGAGGCGGCGGCCGTGCCATTAAGGTCTCTCCCCTGGCGATGCATCGGCGTCGCCGCGAAGCCAAACCAGGATGCGATGCTGGTGTTGTTGACATGACCGAACAAACCCTTCTGCCACCACCGGACGAAACGTCCGAACCCATTGCCATGCAATCGGCTCCACCGGGTCGGAGCCGTGGTCCGTGGCTGTCTGGCGCCGGGTTCGTCTTGCTTTCGTGCGCGATCGTCTATGTGTGGCAACATCCAGCCACGCCGGGCGGTTCACCCGCCATGCTGACGATCGAACGGCACTTGTCGGATATCGACGCACGCATCGCGGCCTTGCAGACTCCGGCCACCCAAGGTGACCCGGCAGCCACGCAAACGATCGAAGACCATGTGTCGGACATCGACTCTCGCCTCGCCCGATTGGAGCAGCGCCCGGCCGTGGACGTTGGAAAGTTAACGTCTCGCCTTGATGCACTCGACGGCCGGATGGCGGATCAGGCGCAGCTTGCCAGCCGGATGGACACTTTATCCGGCCGAATCGAATCACTGTCGGGGCGCGATCAGGCGGGGCTGGACGCGGGCAAGCAGCAACTCGATGCGCTGACCAGTCGCGTCGCTGCCGCGGAGGACGATGCGAAGAACCTTGCCGTCCTCAGCAAGCGGCTCAATCGAATCGCCAAACTGCAGGAAGCGTCGTTCGCCCTGGCCTCCGGCCGGCCGCTTGGCGATCTGCCCAACGCACCGGAGGCCCTGGCGCGCTACGCCCACAACGCTCCACCGACCGAGGCCCAGCTTCGGCTGCGCTTCCCTGCGGCGGAAGAGGCAGCGCTGGCCACGAAGCAGCATGACAATAGTGATGCTCCGTTCGTCGATCGCGTTTGGGATCGGGCGCAGGGGCTGATCACCATCCGCCGGGGCGACGATGTCGTCATCGGCAACCCCGCCACGATTATCCTGAATAAAGCACAGGTGGCGCTCGACGCGGGCGATCTTCCGGGCGCGGTGGCCTCGGTCGAGCGACTGACGGGTCCACCGGGGCAGGCCGTTGCGGATTGGTTGGCGGACGCCAAAGCGTTGCTGACCGCACGTGCGGCGCTGGCTGACATGGCGGACCAGGCGTAATGCTGAAAGTCATTCTCTTTCTGTTGGCTGGCGGGGCCATCATCGCGGGTGGTTGGCTGCTGGCTGGCATCCCCGGGCATGTTGCCGTGTCAATCGGATCGATCTCGATCGATACGTCCGCACCGTTCGCGATTTTGCTGCTGATCGCGCTGTTCGTCGCGATTCTGATCGTCCTGCGCATTGTGCGCGCGGTGTGGGGGATACCCCGTACGGGGGCCAACTGGCGTCGCCGTCGCCGTCTTGTCCTGGGCCAACGCGCGGCGACACGCGTTCTTGTCGCGCTGGCGGCTGGTGAACAGGGGGCTGCTCGCAAAGAAGCCAGCCGCGCACGCAATTACCTGGGCGAGTCGCCACAAACCTTGCTGCTGGTGGCTGAGGCGGCCCGTCTGTCCGGACGAGAGGATGAGGCCGAGGCTGCGTTCCGTGTTTTGACCAATCAAAAAGATGCCCGGTTCCTGGGACTGCGCGGCCTGCTGCGCCAGGCGGTCGATCGCGGCGATTGGGCGGAAGCGCTGGTTATCGCAAAGGACGCCGAAGCGGCGCATCCCGGTACCGCCTGGCTGCGTCAGCAACGCGCCGAACTGGCTCTACGGACCGAGAACTGGGCGGAAGCGCTCCAATTGATCGGACCTGACCCTCATAAGGCCGCGTATTATGTGGCGGCGGCCGATGCGGAGCCCGACGCGTCGCGTGCCCTGGCTTTTGCCAAGCGTGGCTGGAAGCAAGAACCTGGTTTCACGCCAGCGGCTCTTGCCTATGCACGACGGTTGCGGACTGGCGGGTATGAGAAGCGCGCCCTTGCTTGCATCGCCAGTGCCTGGAAATTGGCGCCGCACCCCGACCTGGCCACATTCGCCCTGGCGTCGGTATCGAACGAATTGGCTCGCGCCCAGGCGGCGAAGCGTCTGACCGCGGGCAATCCCGCCCATCCGGAGAGTCGGCTGCTGCTGGCGCGGGTCGCACTTGATGCCGGGCTGACGGGTGAAGCCCGTCACCAGATCGAGATCATGGAGGGCGATGGTCTGAACCTGCGCCGCCAGTGCCTGCTGCTTGCTGAGATTGAGGAACACGAGCGCGGGGATACCGAAGTTGGACGGCTGGCGCAGCGCGATGCGTTGCGGCGGGCCGCGTCGGCCGATCCTGATCCGCATTGGCAGTGCTCGCATTGCCATGCTGACAACCGCGCATGGCAACCGAAATGTGAGTCCTGCGGGAACATTGGAACCGTACAATGGGTCAGCGGTGTGAAGGCGACGTCCGGCTTGCCCGTGATCGTCGGCTGATCAGCGCTGGCTAAACACGCGCGTCGGGCGGCGGCGGTCGTCCGTTAGCGCCAACGTACCGCCTCCACAGGGACTGACGTGAAGGTACGGCGCGGGATCGACCGGCTGGCCGTTGACGTTCATGCCAAAATACAAATGTGGGCCGTAGGTGAGGCCGGTGCGGCCGACGGTTCCGATTTTCTCGCCGCCGTAGATATATCGCCCTCCTTCGGCCAGTACCGGTGCGATCAGGCCGAGATGGCTGTAAACACCGACAAAACCCTCGTGTTGGATCAAGATCTCCAGGCCTCCGATGCCATGGCGCTGCACGCGGATGATGGTCCCGGGGCCGACGGCGGTGACCGGGCTGCCGATAGCAGCCGGCAGATCGATGCCGTTGTGGAAGGTGCCGGCGAGAGGGCGGTTCGGTAAAATGCGCGGCCCAAAGGGCGACGATACACAGGCCGACGTCACCGGAGACAAGAGCGGCATGCGTGCTGGCATGTTCAGCGATGCAGCCTGCGCGGTGAACGCCGCCACCCCAACGCCGAAACCGACCGCTATGGCGGTGCGACGCGTCATCGGGCGCACATGTTTGATCCTGGCATCCGTTACTCGATCCCTGTCAAACCCCGACCGGAGCGGAATGTGCCCGACGTGTCTAATCAGGATCTCGTGGTACGCCGCCGGATGGGGACGGGCGCGCTATTCCGCTATCGCTTTCCGCATCTTGCGGGGAGTCGGGACCGGTACGGCTGGGGCGTCTTCGTCGGGATTGTTCAAAGCGGCGAGCAACGCCTCGCGAAGCTGGCTGAGCTTTCGCTCATTCTCGACTTTCAGGCCGAAGACATCTTTCACGTAGAAGACGTCCACCGCCCGAACGCCGTAGGTTGTGATATGCGCAGACGCGATCTGAAGACCCTGCTCGCTGATAGCGGCGGTGACATCGTGCAGCAGGCCAGGGCGATCGCGACCATTCAGTTCGAGCACCGTGTGCGTATTTGAGGCGCGGTTATCGACCACAACACGCGGCGGCACATGAATGGCCTGCATGCGCCGGCCAAGTAAAACCTTGGAAATCCGCCTGATCTCGGTTGACAACCGCAGGCGGCCGGACAGGGCTTGCTCGATCAGAACCGAGAGGCGAGCCAGCCGATGGGGCGCATCGAAGGCCCCGCCCGCAGTATCCTGAATCCAGAATGTATCGAGCGCCATACCATTGGTCATCGTGTGAATGCGGGCATCGACGATCGAGGCGCCGGCCACGGCGAGCGCGCCGGATATTTTACTGAACAGACCGGCATAGTCGGCGCAATAAACCGTCACCTCGGTCACCGCTCGGGCGGGAAGCGGCTGGGTATCGACGGTCAGCGGCGCCTTGCGATGTTCGGCGTCACGAATCAGCGCGGCATGGCGTGCGTGGGTTTCCGGATCAAACGACAGCCAATAGCCCGCGTAGCCGAGGGCGGAAAAATGCTCCAGTTCTGCCGGAGTCCAATCATCGAGCAGGGCACCGACGGCCAGTTTGGCTCGGGCAACCCGGACGTCGCGTTCGGTTGTGGCGAGGCCGCCCGCCAGCACTTCAGCGACGCGGGAGTAGAGTTCCCGCAGCAACGTCGCTTTCCAGCCGTTCCAGACCTTACTCGATACCGCGCGCATGTCGGCAACGGTCAGAATGAGCAGAAGCCGCAAACGCTCCGGCGACTGGATCGTGTCGGCGAGGTCTAGAATCGTCTTGGGGTCGTCGATATCGCGCTTGAAGGCGGTAGCGCTTAACAGCAGGTGGTGCAGAACCAGCCACGAAACCGTCTCGGTTTCTTCGTCGGTCATGCCCAAGGCCGGGCCAACTTCCAACGCGACTTCGGCGCCAAGAGCAGAATGATCGCCGCCCCGGCCCTTGGCGATGTCATGCAACAGCATGGCGAGATACAGCGAGCGGCGCGATTGGACATTGTCCACCAGTTCCGACGCGATCGGGGCGACTTCAGAAAGCTCCCCGCGTTCCAGCGTGTTCAGGACACGAACGGCTTCGATCGTGTGCTCATCGACGGTGAAAATATGGTAGGTGTCGAACTGCATCTGTCCGACGATGCGCGCCCAATCGGGCAAATAACGCCCGAAGAAGCCGGTCTCATTGAGGATGCTCAGCCATCGGGCGCCGTCGGGGTGTACGCCCGGACGATGGCGATCCGGTTCCTTGCCGCACAGCAGATCCATGAACACCGCGGCAGCCTTCGGATCACCTCGCAGCGATACCGCCCGGCGTTCGTTCTGGATGAAGGAGCGGATGGCAAGCGGATGCAGATCGAGGGCGCGGTCACGGGCGACCTGCAAGATCCGCAGCATCTGAATGGGTTCAGCGTCGAAGTCCCGGCCGGCGATCGGCATCAGTTTGCCTTCCGCCAGGACGAACCCTTCCGCCAACAGCGCATCATCGGTTTCGGCTTCTATCGCCGGTGGGCCGAGTGCCGATCGCAGAATCGCGGGTTCGAGTATGCGTGTGAGGCGAGCAATCTCGCGGGCGGTCAGAAAGTAGTGGCGCATAAAGCGCTCGACGCCGTCCTGCCGGCCATGACGCGTGTATCCCATGCGGGCGCCGACCACAGGCTGCAAGTCGAATGTCAGTCGTTCTTCGGCTCTGCCGGCCACGTAGTGCAGGTGGAAGCGGACGGTCCACAGGAACTCCCAGGCGCGCCGGCCGTGGCGGGCTTCCTGTTGCGTTAATATGCCGCCAAGATCGGCGAGTTCGCCCATGGTTTGGGTATCGAACACGTAGCGGGCGATCCAATAGAGCGTTTGCAGATCGCGCAGGCCGCCGCGGCCCTCTTTGACGTTCGGTTCGACGACAAACGGGCTGTCACCGTAGCGTCGATGGCGCAACGAGCGTTCGGCCTGTTTGGCCGCGATATACTCGGCGGCGCCGGCTTCCTTGCAGGCCGCCCGGAAGCGGCGGTGGAACTCACCAAAAAGGGTCTCGTTGCCAGTCAGAAACCTTGCATCCAGCAATGCGGTGCGGATGGTGGTGTCCTTGCTGCCCTCGACAAGGCAATCGCCGATGGACCGCGTCGCGTGGCCGACCTTCAATCCGAGGTCCCACAGGAAGTACAGCATGTACTCGACGACCCGGAGCGTTTCCGGGGTCGGTTCCTCCGCCGTCAGGAACAGCAAATCGATGTCGCTGAATGGCGCCAGGACGCCCCGTCCGTAGCCGCCGGTCGCGGCGATGCTCAGGTTCTCAGAGGGTTCGAGGTCGGCCTTGGTCGTGGCATGGTCGAACAGAGCGGCGACCACGCCATCGACCAAAGCGCCGAGCAGGCGGGCGGCCTGTAGTCCGGTGATTTGTTCGTGCTCAAAGGCGTGCTGCACGTACGCCTGTATTCGGGCCAAATGGCGCCGGAAAGCCCCCACCGCGGCGTCTCGGGAGATCGATCCGCTCTCCTCCGCGATGGCTGCAAGGGCATCGGACAAGAGCGACGCCGCGGCTTCTGGGGCCCGCGGCAAGGGGATGGGAGTTAACATTGCTTTGATGGTACTATGTGGCTCCATCCGCGCAACCCGGCACAAGCGTTTTCAGCCGATATAAGACGTCAAGAGCCTGTTTGGGGGACATATTATTTGGGTCGATTTCGTTCAAAGCCTCGCACAGGGGGGAGAGATCAACCGCAGGTGGAATTGGTTCCTCGGGTTTTGCGGTTGCGGCGAAAAGCGGCAGGGATTGCAGCGAGGCGGATTTCCCCAGCGGTCCACCGTGTTTTTCCATGGTCGCCATCAGCGATGCCGCCCGCTTGACGACCGGGGCCGGAACGCCGGCCAGTTCGGCGACATGAACGCCCCAGGAACGTCCGGCCGCGCCCTCGGCCACTTCATGCAGGAACACGACAGTACCCTTCCATTCTTTGACCCGCATCGTGTGCGGCTTGAGCCTCGGCAAGCGATCCGCGAGTTCCGCGAGTTCGTGGAAATGCGTGGCAAAGATGGTGCGGCAACGTATGGCCGAATGTAAAGACTCAAGCACCGCCCAGGCGATCGCCAGCCCGTCCAGGGTGGAGGTGCCGCGACCGATTTCGTCCACCACCACCAGGGATTTCGGCCCGGCCTGATGCAGGATGGCGGCGGTTTCGGTCATTTCGACCATGAAGGTCGAACGGCCACGCGCCAGATCGTCGGCTGCGCCGACCCGGCTGAACAGGCGATCCACGATGCCAAGGACGGCGGATTCCGCCGGCAGCGGCAGTCCGGCCTGCGCGAGCACGACGAACAGCGCGTTTTGCCGCAGGAACGTGGATTTTCCCGCCATGTTCGGGCCGGTCAGCAGCATGACGCGTTGGTCTGGGGACAGATCACACTTGTTGGGCACGAAAGCCGCATGGCTGGCCAGCGCGCTTTCCACCACCGGATGACGGCCGGATTCGATGCGGTATTCCTCGGCCGTCGTCAGAGTAGGCCGCACCCAATTGCCGCTTTGCGCCAGCTTCGCGGCGGATTGGGTTGCGTCCAAGAAGGCCAGCGCGTCGGCACAGGCGGCAAGCGTGTCTGCATGCGCCAATACGTTTTTGACGAGATGGGCAAATACCAGCCGCTCCCGTGCCGTCGCTTTTTCGGCCGCTTCACGTATTTTTTGATCGAGTTCGGACAGTTCGGGGGTGGTGAACCGGGCACCGTTTGCCATGCCCTGGCGCAGGGTCAGTTCCGGAAAACCACGCAGGCTTTCCACCGCGATGGCAGGCGCCTCGATAATGTAACCGAGTTGCATGTGGTGCTTGATCTTGAGGCTGGCGACACCGAAACGCTGAGCGAAATCGAGTTGCAGCCTTGCGATGACCTGACGGCTTTCGTCGCGCAGGGTACGGTGGGCGTCGAGCTCTCCATCGTAGCCGGTGCGGATCGCGCCACCATCCTCCAGGCGCGCCGGGACCGGATCGGCGAGGGCACGGGCCAGTTCTTCCGCCAGGGACGAGCCTGATGGAATGGCGGACTGTGCCTTGGCAAGGGCCTCGGGCAGTGGCGATTGAAGGCATTCGGCTGCCGCGAACGCTGCTTTCAAGCCGTCACGGATGGCGGCGAGGTCGCGCGGTGTCCCCCTATTTAAGGAGAGCCGGCCGAGGGCGCGGGCCATGTCAGGGGCGGTGCGAAGAATTGCGCGTAATTGGTTGGTCGCGTCCTGATTGGCGACGCACCAGGACCAGGCATCCTGCCGTGCGACGATCGCGACCAGATCAGTGAGTGGTGCCGAGAGCCAGGCGGCCAACAGGCGAGCACCCGCGGCGGTAAGAGTTCGCTGGATCGCGGCAAACAATGTGTGCTGTGTGCCCCCATCCCTGGATCGCAGGATTTCCAGGCTGGCGCGCGTCGCCGCGTCCATCAGCAACGCGCCGGACTGACCCCGCGGTTCCGGGCGGCCGAGCCGAGGCAGGGCACCTGATTGGGTGCTACGGATGTAGTCCACGGCCATCGCGGCGGCGACCGCCTCGCCGTCGGTGAACACGCCGAATGCATCCAGGCTGACCGTGCCGAAAGTTTCGGCCAGCCGCCGTCTGGCGATCAACGGCGTGGACGGCACGGTTTCGGGTGAGCGGTTAGACGACCATTCGCCGAGGTCCAGCGAATCGGGCGCCAGAAGTTCGACCGGTTCCAGCCGGCCGAGAAGGGCCGGCAGTTCGGATGTCGCGAGCGCGGTGGTTTCGAACAGGCCGGTGGACACATCGACCCAGGCCGCTCCCAGCCCATCCTTGTCGTGGGCCAGGGCCATCAACAGGTTGGGACGGCCGGCTTCCAGCAGGGATTCTTCGGTGATCGTGCCGGGGGTGATGATGCGAACAACCGCGCGCTTGATCGGAAGTTTACCGACACGATTCTTGGGGTCCTCCATCTGCTCGACGATGGCGACACGGAAGCCGCGGCGGATCAGGCGGGCGAGATAGATTTCGGATGCGTGGTGAGGCACGCCGCACATCGGGATCGGGAGACCGCCGTGCTCGCCCCGGTGCGATAGGGCAATGTCCAGGGCGGCGGCGGCGGCTTCGGCGTCGGCGAAGAACAATTCGTAGAAATCACCCATGCGGAAAAACAGCAGCGCATCGGGGTGATCGGCTTTGCAGGCGAACCATTGCGCCATCGCCGGGGTCGCCCCCACGGCGGACATCGTCTTGGGAACGGACGGGTTCGAAGCGCTGTCCACAGGTCCGCTATGCCGCCACGCGCTTGCGCACAAATGCGGCGATCGATGCTAACGCGGCCGGGGTCATGCCTTGGATACGGGCTGCCGCGCCCAGTGATTCCGGGCGGACATTTTTCAGCTTTTCGCGGATTTCGTTGGAGAGACTGCCGATCTCGTCGAATACGATGCCCTCCAGGTCCACGCTATCCTCGCGCCGGCTCATGCGGACTTCAGCTTGTTGGCGATGCAGATAGCCGGCGTAACGGGCGTCGGTGCGGAGTTGTTCCGCGGTGCGGGCCGGCAGTTCGGCCAGCCACGGGAAGGCCGCGCATAACAGAGGCCAGGCGACGGCGTCGTTGCCGGCGAAATCAAGAACTGACCGCCGGCGTCCGTCGGAGGCGGGGACGATGCCGAGACGATCCATCGCGGTTGCCGGCAATCCTTCGTGACCAGCGCGTTCCAGCGCGTCCGCGAGCGAGATCCGATGGGCGGTGAACGCGGTCTGCCGGACGCTGCCGACACAGCCCCACTCTATACCTTTGTCGGTCAGCCGGAGGTCGGCGTTGTCCGCCCGTAGGCTGAGGCGGAATTCGGCGCGCGAAGTGAACATCCGGTACGGTTCGGCGACCCCCTGCGTTGTGAGGTCGTCCACCATCACACCGAGATAAGAGTCCGTCCGATCCAGCCAGACGGGCGCCTGGCCGCCGGTCAGGCGCGCGGCATTGATCCCGGCCAAGACGCCCTGGGCGGCGGCTTCCTCATATCCGGTGGTGCCGTTGATCTGGCCGGCGAGGAACAATCCGGGCATGGCCCGCAGTTCCAGGCCCCGGGTCAGAGCGCGGGGATCGACGTAGTCGTACTCCACGGCATAGCCGGGGCGGATCATGCGGGCGTGCTCAAGGCCGGGAATCGTCTTCAGGATGGCCTGTTGGACGTCTTCGGGCAGGCTGGTGGAGATGCCGTTGGGATAAACCGTGGGGTCGTCGAGACCTTCCGGTTCCAGGAAGATATTGTGTCGGTCCTTGCCGCTGAACCGGACGATTTTGTCCTCGATGGACGGGCAGTAGCGCGGGCCGCGCCCGGCGATCTGGCCGGAATAGACGGCGGATTTGTGGAGGTTTTCCCGGATGACCGCGTGGGTCGCCTCCGTCGTGCCGGTCACCCGGCATTCGATCTGCGGGTTGAGCAGGCTGGTGGTCAGGGTGCTGAATGGCTGGGGTTCATCGTCGCCGGGATCGGCGCGCAGGCTTTCCCAATCAATAGTACGCCGGTCCAGCCGTGGCGGCGTGCCGGTCTTCAGGCGGCCGAGCGGCAGGCCGAAACGAGACAGCGTCTGCGCCAGGCCGACCGACGGGGCTTCGCCCATCCGCCCGGCCGGAGTCTGGCGATCACCGATATGGATGATGCCGCGCAGGAACGTCCCGGCCGTCAGCACGACCGCGCCGCAGCCGATCCGCTGACCGTCCGAACCGATCACCGCGACGATGCGTCCGTCGCGATCAACTTCCAGATCGTCGGCCGCGCCGGCTTGCAGCGTGAGGTTGGGCGTCTCCTTGAGGAAGCTCTGCATCGCCCGCCGGTACAGCGAACGATCGGCCTGCGCCCGCGGGCCGCGCACGGCCGGGCCTTTACTGCGGTTGAGAAGCTTGAAATGGATGCCCGCCGCGTCGGCGGTTCGGCCCATCAATCCGTCGAGGGCGTCGATCTCTCGCACCAGATGGCCTTTGCCGATCCCCCCGATCGACGGATTGCACGACATCTCCCCGATCTTGGTCAGATCGTGGGTCAGCAGCAGAGTTTTGGCGCCCATCCGCGCGGACGCGGCAGCGGCCTCACACCCGGCGTGGCCGCCTCCTATAACAATAACATCGAACCGGTTGCTCATCGGGTGCTTTGTGCCATAGAAGCACCGCCTT
Source organism: uncultured Rhodopila sp. (assembly GCA_903932145.1). Classification (GTDB taxonomy): domain Bacteria; phylum Pseudomonadota; class Alphaproteobacteria; order Acetobacterales; family Acetobacteraceae; genus Rhodopila. The sequence continues at coordinate 65,840 of CAIZFE010000100.1, forward strand.
TCGCCATGCCTGAACGTCGCTTCTTTCGTTAGATGCGGCGACAGACCATGGCGGGAGGCCAAGCAACCGGCGCGAGGCCGGTTAATCACGGGGGGAGTTCGGCCATGGCCGACACGGCTATCGATACGCGTACGGCGCGAGTTTCCGACGAAGAGAGTTTGGCCATGCATGCCATGGGCCGTCCGGGTAAGCTGGAAACCCGGATCAGCAAGCCCATCGCCACGGCGCGCGATCTCTCGATGGCTTATTCCCCCGGAGTTGCCGCTCCATGCCTCGCGATCGCACGCGATCCGGCACTGGCATACGAATACACGACCAAAGGCAACATGGTTGCCGTCATCACGAACGGCACGGCCGTTCTGGGTCTGGGCAATCTTGGCGCTTTGGCCTCGAAGCCGGTGATGGAGGGTAAAGTCGCCCTGTTTAAGCGATTCGCCGATGTCGATGGGATCGATCTTGAGATCGGCACCGAGGACATCGAGGAATTCATCAACGCCGTCCGGTTCCTGGGACCGAGCTTCGGCGGAATCAATCTGGAAGACATCAAGGCGCCGGAGTGCTTTGTCATCGAGCAGCGCCTGCGCGAACTGATGGACATCCCGGTTTTCCATGACGACCAGCATGGCACCGCGATCGTGTCCGCCGCTGGTTTGATCAACGCCTGCCACCTGACCGGCCGGGAGTTGCGCGATACCAAACTGGTGGTCAATGGAGCCGGTTCGGCGGCGATTGCCTGCGTCGAGTTGCTCAAGGCGATGGGTGTGCGGCCGCAGCATGTGATCCTGTGCGACACCAAGGGTGTCGTCTATCAGGGCCGCACTGAAGGGATGAACCAGTGGAAGTCGGCGCATGCCGCCAACACCAAGGCGCGCACCCTGACGGAGGCGCTGGAGGGGGCGGACGCCTTCTTCGGCCTGTCGGTGAAAGGCGCGTTGACCGGGCCCATGGTCGCCGCGATGGCTGACAAGCCCATCATCTTTGCAATGGCCAATCCCGATCCGGAAATCACCCCGGAAGAGGCGCGTGCTGCCAGCCCGAACGCGATCATCGCGACCGGACGCAGCGACTATCCCAATCAGGTCAACAACGTCCTCGGCTTCCCGTTCATCTTCCGTGGCGCTTTGGATGTTCGCGCCAGCACGATTAACGACGCGATGAAGATCGCCGCGGCGCATGCCTTGGCCAAGCTGGCCCGCGAAGATGTGCCGGATGAGGTCCACACGGCGTCAATTGGCCGCCGTCTGGCGTTCGGGCCGGAATACATTATTCCCAATGCATTCGACCCTCGCCTGATTGCGCGTGTCTCCCCGGCGGTGGCGCAGGCGGCGATGGACTCCGGTGTCGCGCGTAAGCCGATCGAGGATATGCGCCGGTATGTGCGCGGTCTGTCCGGACGGCTCGACCCGACGGCCGATGCGTTGGATGCGACGATGGAAATGGTGCGGGCAAACCCGCGCCGCGTCGTGTTCGCCGAGGGTGAGGAAGCCCAGGTCGTACGCGCCGCTGTTGCCTATCGCAATGCCGGTTACGGTCGGCCGATCCTGATCGGGCGCGAGGATCGCGTTCTGGCCACGTTGGATGGTCTCGGGCTTGGCGGGATCGAGGGTATCGAGATCCACAATGCCGGGTTATCGGGTTCCAACAGCAAATATGTGGAATTCTTGTATAAGCGCCTCCAGCGCCAGGGGCATCTGCGGCGCGACGTGCAGCGGATGGTCAATCAGGACCGAAACGTGTTCGCCGCGTGCATGGTCGCGACCGGCGATGCCGACGCGATGGTCACCGGACTGACGCGTTCCGCATCAGTGTGTCTGCAAGACATTCGCCATGCGATCGGGCCTGCAAACGGTGGCATTCCGTTCGGGCTGACCCTCTTGGTCGGGATGCGCGGTAAAACGATCTTCCTGTCGGACTCGTTGGTGAATTTCCGGCCGGATGCGGCGCAACTGGCCGATATCGCGATCGGCGCGGCGGCGGCAGCGCGACACCTTGGTCACGAACCGCGGGTGGCGTTGTTGTCGCACGCGACATTCGGCGATCCGTTGGATCAGCGGTCGGCGCCGATGCTGGATGCAGTCAAGATCCTGGACGAGCGCAAGGTCGATTTCGAGTATGACGGCGAAATGAGCCCGGATGTTGCGTTGGATCCGTCCATTCGCGCGCTGTACCCGTTCTGCAGATTGACCGGGGACGCCAACGTGCTGGTGGTGCCGGGCCTGCATTCGGCACATATCGCAGCCCGTTTGGCACATCATTTGGGCGGCGGAACCACGATCGGTCCGCTGCTGATCGGGATGGAAAAGCCGGTGCAGATTATTCCGATGAACGCGTCGTCGAGCCAGATCGTCGATCTAGCCTGTCTCGCGGCGTACCAGGCAATCAGCCAATAATCAGTTCCTTTCGTTTGGCGCCCGGAAGGGCGTCCAACGGTTTCTGACTGATTCCGGCGTGTTCCATGATCAGTACGGAAATATAAAAACGGGCTTTGCTTCAGATTGAAGCAAAGCCCGTTTTTCGTTGATTTTATTAACGCTTTGCGTCCGCACAGGTGGTGTGGCAGACGCGATCGCGTGCGGTTTTAGATCACCGGTTCGGCGGTCTGACGGGGCGGCAGGTCACTTTGCGGCTGATCGGTGATCATCTCAATCCGGCCGGTGATCTGACCGCCGTCCTCGACCTGTAGGCGGCGGCAACGGGCCGTACCGAGCACGCGGCCGGTGGTGCGAACGATCAGGCTGCCGCGAGCGGTCAGAGTGCCGTCAATGGTGCCGGCGATCTCGGCGTCTTCAACCTCAACCTCGCCTTTGAACACGCCGCCGGGGGCGATGGAGAGTTCGGTCGCGTGGATCATCGTCGCTTCGACGGTGCCTTCCACAACCAGGCGTTCGGCGTCCTGCACCACGCCCTGGACACTGATACCGCGTCCGACGACGAGCGTGCGCCGATCGGATGGATCGCGGGAGGCCGGGCGGCCGGTGGTTGAACCCGGACGCGCGGGTAGCGCTGTCGGGGAAGGCGATGCCGAAGTGGCGGGAAATGATGGTGATCTGGTCATATTTTGTGCGTCCTTAGGCGGAGCGGGGCGGAACGGGGGAACGCCAAGGCCGGTGTCCGATGACGATTCGGAAACGACAAAGGCGGGTTTAATCGGATTCGAACCAGACGGTTCGCCTTTCAGCTTGTCCGGTACGACGGTAACAGCCACCGGTGGCGGCGGCGTGACGACTTTGACCGGTGTGGGCTCGTCAGGTTTGCGGCGTTTGAACAAAACACTATACCAAACTGCAAGAGGAAACTCCGCCTACCATGGGCGTAACTGTGAAACAATACTCCGACTGAGTTTTCGAAATCTACATAATTATACCAATCGGAGCGGGAACCCTTCGTTCGGGCTCAGCGCGGTGTCGAGTATGTGTACCATGCAGGCGGCGCCTACAATGGGAATTAAAAGATTCAAAACCGGAATATATGCGGCAAGCGCCAAAATGGCGCCCTGGCCCAGGATCAGTCCCCGGAACTGGCGGTAGAGGAACTCGGCCCGCGGACGCGACATTCGCCGCATCGCGATCGTTACAAATAAGCCGCGTCCGATCGCATAGGCGGCGATCATCCAGCCAAGGATCAGGCCAAGACCCGGAATCAGCAAAGCCAGGATCAAGGCAACGATATTCAGGGCCAGAATTTTCAATGCCACCGTGCCGCCATCCAACGCCTGTTCGATCAGGGATGCGCCGCGCGGCGGTGGCAATTCTGGATAGTAGCGATGTTCCACGGCGGCTGCGATGCGGTCGAAATATAACGTGCCAATGGCCGCGGCCACGGGCAGGAATAGCCACAGTGAAAGCAGCGAAGCGGCGACCGCGCCGAGAATGTCGGCGCCCCCGGCCAGCCAGCCATGCAGGTCCAGGGAATGATGGATTACCCAGATAACCCCGGCATGCAGTCCGATGAAGCACGCGATGGACCAGGCTATCCCCCGCAGCATGACCCCCACGAACACAGGGTCATCCAACTGGCTGATGGCTCGGACGATCGGAGCGAACATGAAGGGCCTTCGCGGGGTGACGTTGCACAGAAGAACCTAACATCGCCTATGGTTCCCGCCTACGCTTATGGACCGTCAGCAGGAGCTAAGGAATGACCTACACCCCGGTACCGCATGTCACCCAAAACTGGGTCCTGTCGAAGCCGTCCGCTCGGGGGCGCCGCGGTGTCGTGGTGTCTCAGGCGCGCAGCGCCGCCGAGGCCGGTGTCGCGATCCTGGACGCCGGCGGCAATGCGGTGGATGCCGCCGTTGCGACCGCGTTGGCGCTGGCGGCCGCCGAACCCTGGAACTCCGGGCTCGGCGGGGTTGGCTTTGCCCTGGTGCATCGCGCCGGCCAGGCGGTAGCGGAGGTGGTCGATTTCGGCCCGGTGGCGCCACGGAGGTTGAGCCCGTCGGCGTTCCGGCTGACCGGGCGGATGAAGCGGGATCTGTTCGCGTGGCCCGAAGTGGAGGGCGACACCAATATCCACGGCCCACTGTCGTTTGCGATCCCATCCGCGACGGCGGGGTATGCCCATATGCTGTCCGCCCGGGGGACGTTGCCGTTGGCGGAAGTCATTGCGCCGGCCATCGCGCTGGCGAAACGAGGATTGCCGCAGGACTGGTTTACGACGGTGAAAGTGGCGGCCTCGGCCTCTGTCTTGCGCCGCTATGCCGAAAGCGCACGTATTTATTTACCGGATGGGCTGCCGCCGATCGCGCCATACCAAGGAGCCACGGGATTTTTTCCATTGGGCGGGTTGGCGGATACGCTGGAGCAACTGGGGCGGGCCGGGCTGCGCGATCAATACGAAGGCGACATTGCTGCCGCCATCATCGCCGATGTCCGCGAGATGGGCGGTCTGCTGTCGGCGGACGATCTGCGGTCCTGTCAGGCGCGCATCAGGCCGGCCACACAGTTCCCCTGGCGCGGCCGGACGCTGCAACTCGCGGGCGGACTGACCGCGGCCCCAACCATGATGCGCGTGCTGGAGCAGATGGAAAACGTTCCGGTGGGCGCCACGCCGGACGCCGATTGGTTCGTCGGGTTCGGGCGAGCCATGAAACGTGCGTATCGGGAACGGCTGGACGGGCTGGGGGAGGCTGAATCGGAGACATGCACAACGCACATCAATGTCTGTGATGCGGAGGGAACGATGGTGGCGATGACCACGACGTTGCTGTCGTCGATGGGCAGCCGGGTCGTTCTGCCGCAGTCCGGCATCCTGATGAACAATGGCGTCATGTGGTTCGATCCGCGCCCGGATCAGCCGAACTCGATCGCGGGCGGAAAACGTCCTTTGACCAATATGTCGCCTGTCATACTGGCTGATGGGAATCGTCCGATTTTCGCGGCCGGTGCCTCGGGCGGGCGGCGCATCCTGGCGGCGGTGACGCAACTGATGGCATTCGTAACGGATTTTGGCATGACGCTGGATCAGGCCGCGCACCAACCACGTATCGATGTTTCGGATCCGGAGTATCTTGCCGCCGATCAGCGGTTGGGCAGTGACATCATCGACGCACTGACCCGGGAGGGTGCGACCGAGGTCGTGGAACACGGCGTTCTACCGATCAATTTCGGCTGCGCGAGTGCTATTGTGGTATCAGCGGACGGCGTGCGGACGGGGATCAGCGACGTCATGTCGCCTTGGTCCGCGGCGCTAACGCAGGCATAACGATCCGTATAAGAACCGAAAATTGTGTTCGATCTATGGCGATTTTAACTTCACTTTTTCGTTTGCCCGGGATGGAATACACGAAATCGTGAGGAGCTACCGCATGCGTCCCGTCGTCAGACTTTGTGTCGCTATCGGCTTAACGACCTTGGCCACAACATTTTCATCGTCTTCGCCGTACGCTGGCGGAAACAAGAGTTACCAGGAGATGGTGTCGTCGTTGCGGATTGTCAATCGCGACGATGCCATTGCCGAAGAAAAAATCGGTGACATGTTTTGGCAGGGTTCCGATGAGCACCCGCGCGATTGCGCCGAGGCGGTGCGTCATTACGACAATGCCGCACACTTCGGCATTGCATCGGCCGAACGCAAGCTGGCGATTGCCTATGCGAACGGAGAGGGTGCCCCGGCCAATGATGCCAAAATGCTCCATTGGCAACGTAAGGCGGCGGAATCCGGCGATGCGATGGCTGCGGGAATGCTCGGCTACGCCATCATGATCGGACTCGACGGGACATACGATGCCGTCGAGGCGGCGACGTGGCTAACGCTGGCAGCCGAAAACGCGCCCGCGGAACCATGGCGCTTTCAGGCGGTCGCTTATGCCAGAGAGGCCCAAGGCAGGCTGACAAGCGGCGAACGAGAGGCTTTTCATCAGCGCCTCGGTCACTGGCGGTCGGTCGTGCGTGGTGAGTGACGTCGATCACTTCGACCTGGAACGCCACGCCACCATGCCGCCACGCAACACCGTGATGTTGGTGCCGCCGGACCGGCGCAGATGTTCGGCCGCGGCGAAGGATCTCTTGTCGGTATGGCACACAAAGACCAGCGGCCTTTGTTCCGTCAGAAGCGCGGCCGTATGCGTCTGGAGCTGATCCAGCGGGATGTTTTCGGCGGCATCGATGTGACCGAGTGGACCGGTGAATTCGCCGGGGCCTCGGACATCAATGACCCGCGGTGGCGAAGCGGCGGCCATCAATGCCGCCAGATCATCGACTTCCAGCCAATCGACCGTGTCAGTAGGAGAACGTCCCAGCAGTTTCGCAAACAGGTTCATCGTCTATCCTCTCGTCCCGCCGATTTCGCATAATCCGGGCGGTGGCGTATGGTTATCGCCCCGATGATGGTGCCTGGAAAGGTCTGAGCGATGGACTTCGGATTAACCGACGCGCAACAGCAAATCCGCGACGAGGTCCTGCGTCTGTGCGCGCGCTTCGACGATACCTATTGGCTGGAGCGCGACAATACCGCGACGTTCCCGCACGCTTTTTTCGATGCCATGGCGGCCGGCAGTTGGCTCGGTATCGCGATGCCGGAGGAATACGGCGGCGCCGGGCTTGGTATCACCGAAGCCGCGATCATGGCGCAGGCCGTTGCGGAGTCGGGCGCGGCGATGAGCGGGGCCAGCGCGATCCACATCAACATTTTCGGCCTCAATCCCGTGGTGGTGTATGGCACCGAAGCGCAGAAGCGCCGGATGTTGCCGCCGCTGATTGAGGGTACGGACAAATCATGCTTCGGCGTTACCGAACCGAACGCCGGGCTGAATACGACGGAGATCACGACGCGCGCCGATCTGCACGGCGACCACTATCTGATTAATGGCACGAAAATATGGACCTCCACGGCCCAGGTTGCGAATAAAATTCTCCTGCTGACCCGGACGACTCCGCTGGACAAGGTGAAGCGGAAGTCGCAGGGCATGACGCTGTTTTATACCGACCTCGATAAGACGCATGCCGAGGTGCGGCTGATCCACAAGATGGGCCGGCATGCGGTCGATTCCAATATGGTGTTCTTCGAGAATATGCGGGTGCCGGTTGAGGACCGTATTGGCGAGGAAGGCGAAGGATTCCGAGCGCTGCTGCATGGTTTGAATCCGGAACGTGTGCTGATCGCGGCGGAAGCGGTGGGCATCGGCCGAGCCGCTCTGGCGAAGGCGGCTCGGTACGCGAAAGAGCGCGTCGTGTTCGGGCGGCCGATTGGCCAGAACCAGGGCATCCAGCATCCTCTGGCTAAGAACTGGGCCGAACTGGAGGCCGCGAATTTGCTGATGCTCAAGGCCGCGTGGCTATACGACACCGGGCGCGAATGCGGCGCCGAGGCAAATGCCGCCAAATATCTGGCGGGCGAGGCCGGCTATCATGCGGCGGAGCGCGCGGTGCTGACGCATGGCGGCATGGGCTATGCCCAGGAATACCATGTGGAACGTTTGTTCCGCGAAAGCATGCTGCCCCGGTTGGCACCGATCAGCAGCGAACTGATCCTGAGCTATCTGGCCGAACGCGTGCTGGACCTGCCGAAGTCGTATTAATCGACGCCGGTGACCGCACCCAACGTGTCGCCGATCGATCGGTTCAGGACCAGGTCGGCGACATCATCCAACGCTGTCTGCTGCAGGTTCAAAATCACCAGGCCAGCACGATTTCGTTTCGCCAGTTCCGGAAAGGCGGCGGCCGGATACACCACCAGCGATGACCCGATCACAATAAACAGATCCGCCAGCAACGTTTCCTTTTCCGCTCGGCGCATCTCATTGATCGGCATCGACTGGCCGAACGATATCGTCGCGGTCTTCACCCAACCGCCACATGCGCAATGCGGAACGATGCGGTCGCTTTCGAAATCGACCCGCAGGGCCTCGATCTCGTAGCGCGTGGCGCACTCCAGGCAGTGCGCATAGGTGGTGTTGCCGTGTAATTCGATGACCTTGTCGTCCGGAATGCCGGAGTCCTGGTGCAGGCCATCGATATTTTGCGTGATGACAGCGGCGGCTTTGCCGATCCGGATCAGCTCCGCCACCGCGCGATGGCCGCGATTGGGCGTGGCCTGGCGCAATATCGGCTCCATCGCGAACCGGCGGCGCCAGGATTCACGGCGCGCTTCGCCCGACCGCATGAAGTCGGAGAAATCGATCGGGGTTTGTTTGGTCCAGATGCCGCCGGGGCTGCGGAAGTCCGGAATGCCGGACTCCGTGCTGATGCCCGCGCCGGTGAACAGGACGATCCGGTCGGCTGCATCGATCAATCGGGCGAAGTCTTCCAGGTCCTGATCCATCGGTGTGGCTCCTTTGGTGCGATCGTAACAGCGTGCGGCCCGGTTCGGCCAGTCCGGGCGTTGCTCGACAGCATCACGTCCGGCGGCTACAGACGAAACGGGAGATCGTCGCGCCATGCGTTTCGGAATTTGGGCACTTGTTCACGGCAGCCGGGGTGCGTTGCAGGACCCGGATGAGCCATACGACGCGTCGTGGGAGCGTAATCTCGCGCTGGTGCAGGAAGCCGAACGGCTGGGGTTCGACAGCACCCTTGTGGCGCAGCACACGATCAATCCGCACCACGCGCCGAACGACGTGTTGGAGGCCTGGACCGCGTCGGCCGCGCTGGCGGCGGCGACCAGCCGGATCGAGATCATCACCGCGATCAAGCCGTATCTGTATCACCCGGTCGTGCTGGCAAAGATGGCGCTGCAGATCGAGCACATCAGCCGGGGTCGCTTCGCGCTGAACCTGGTGAATGCCTGGAATATGCCGGAACTGGAAAAAGCCGGCATTCCGTTCGCGCCGCACGACGAACGGTACGCCTATGGCCGCGAGTGGATTTCGGTGGTGGAACCTTTGATGCGGGGCGAAACGCTGACGTTTCATGGCCAGTATTTCAATGTCACCGATTATACGCTGCGGCCGGCGGACCCGTATCGCGCGCGGCCGAAGGTTTATGTCGGTGGCGAATCGGAGCCAGCCCGCGCATTGGTCGCCGATCACGGGGATGTCTGGTTTATCAACGGCCAACCGCTGGCGGATGTTCAGGCCCTGATCGCAGATGTGGCCAGTCGTCCTCGCGTTGGGGCACCGCTAGAATTTGGTCTGTCGGCGTTCGTGATCGCACGCGAAACCGAGGCGGAGGCGCAGGCTGCGTTGTTGCATTTGTTCGAACTCGCGAAACTGGATGCGCCCATCCGAGCGGTGCAGCGGGCTAATACTGATCCGTACTCGGTGATGGCGCAGACGATGTCGAAGACGCCGCGCGTCGGCAGCAATGGAGGCACGGCGGCGGGACTGGTGGGCAGCTACGATCAGGTTGCGGAACGGATACAGGCGTTCGCGGACGCCGGGATCGAACTGTTCATGGTACAGTTTCAGCCGTTCGAGGCCGAGATGCGCCGGTTTGCGCGGCATGTCATGCCGCGTCTCCGATTGGTTGCCAGTTCCGCGCCATAGAGTTGTCCCAGCCAAAAGCGCCGGACATGTGTGATCATCTCCCTTACGATTTCAACCTGTAGGATGGTTCCGTGTCTGATGACTGGCCGTTGCTTGCCGCCCTTGCGGTCCGGGAAGCGCGCATGGGCGCGTCGGCGAGACGGCACGGGCCGTTTGTTGCTGGGGCCTATGAATTCCTCCGTTTCGGCATCAAGCAGGCATGGGCGTGCTTGTTCGGCGGAGCGTTGCTCGGACTGATCGTGGCAACACGGCTCTGGTATCCGCACGGGGCGGCCTTGCCACGATACGATGCCTTGGTGGTTGCCTGCGTGGCGCTTCAGGTGGGTCTACTGCTGTCTCGTCTTGAAACGCTTCAAGAGGCGAAGGTGATCCTTGCCTTCCACCTGATCGGAACGGCAATGGAGCTGTTCAAGACCTCGGTCGGCTCCTGGGACTATCCCGAGGCAAGCTATCTTCGTCTCGGTCATGTCCCGTTATTTACCGGCTTCATGTACGGGGCGGTCGGCAGCTATTTGACCCGGGTCTGGCGCTTGTTCGACTTCCGCTTCGCGCATCATCCGCCTTTGCCTGCGTTGGCTGCTCTGTCGGTCGCGATCTACGCGAATTTCTTCACCGATCACTGGGGCCTTGACCTGCGGTATTTGTTGCTGGCGATTGCGACGCTGTTGTTCCGTCGGACCATTATTTATTTCAAAGTCTGGATCGTGCATCGCCGAATGCCGCTTCTCCTTGGTTTTTTCCTTGTGGCACTGTTCATCTGGTTCGGTGAGAACATCGCGACGGCCGGCGGTGCGTGGTTGTACCCCAATCAGGTCAAGGCCTGGAAAATGGTTTCGCCGGCAAAGTTGACGTCCTGGTCGTTACTGATGCTGATATCTTATTCATTGGTGGCGGCTGTGATGCTGCGGGCGCGCGACGTGGGCCGGACTGTCCGTCAGCTTGTCGCGGCGGTGGTGATCGTGGCGTGTGGGTTGATTTGGCGTCTGGCACCGTTGGGCTTGCCAGCGTTTTGGCGGAACTATGGCGGCTCGGTTTTATGGGGTGCGATGGTTTTGCTGATCGTTGGAGCGTTTGACCCGGGGGTCAGGCGGTGGAAGGCGCCTCTGGCGGCGGCCGCGGTCGCATTGGCGGTTGAACTGTTCAAGCTGTATCATGTGCCGGGACTTGACGCGTTCCGGTTGACCTTGCCGGGCGCCCTATTGTTTGGTCGTGTCTTCAATCCATGGAACGTGATGGCATATTGGGTTGGCATCGCGGCTGCCATCCCGATGCGCGCGATGCTCGTTTCCGAAGCCGCCCGATCGGCGGAGACCGGCTGACAGCCGCCGATTTGAATGACCACCTACACACCGCGCGCCCGTATCTCCGATGAAGACGTGTCCAACCGGAAACGATGCTCCGGGATTTCGCTGAAAAGATCGGCATAGCGGCGCGGCACCTGGACGTCGCTCAATGTGCGAACACGCGCCGCGGCATCGACGCGCACGGCCACCAGAAAGCTGGCCCCGGACTGACCGATTTCCTCCAGCGCGACGTGCATCCGAATGTCATCGTTACCATAATATCGCGGCGCCACCAGCCGCTCCGCCGTATCCGCGCCGATCACAAATGTCGTCTTCGGAAACAACCGCGACTTCTCCAGGAAGGTGGGTGCTCTTGTCAGTTCAACCGGTGATTTCCAGGCGAATTGCGTCAGCCGGTGCCGCACCGTCGCGCACTCCAGCGGCGGCTTATCGACGTTGGTGACCGAAATTTCGAACGCCAGGGGCTGCTGCGCGTGGTCCTCGGCGACCCGCGCCAGCAACACATGCCCCGCGTGCAGCGGGTTAAAGGAACCCGGCATCAGCACCAAAGGCCGCGGCGCGGCCAGCATCAATTGGCCGTCAGGCTGGGCGGTAACCCGATCGACCTCGCCGGCCACGAGCTGATCGATCGTATCTACGCTCGCAACGACCATTTCCTCAAAAAGTTCATCCGCATCCAGCAAACTGCCCGGCGACGGCGCCGCAACCCCGCAGGCTCGGGCCAGCCACAGAACGATCGCGTGAGAAACGAGATCTTCCTCCGCGCCCCGATCACGCCGTCCTTTGGCCATCACGCCGGTGCAGTGCGCAATGCCGGCAGAGGTGGCAATGGCGATGTGAAACCGATGTTCGCCCCGGCGCGGCCGATCGCTCACCAGTGCCGCCGTCGCGCCCAGGCCGACCAGATCGGTGTCCGCCGGCACCAGCCTGGATGCGCGCGCCCGCACCGTGCGAGCCATCGCGATCGCGGTGCCGGCACTGCTGGCCTGTTCCGGCGCAAATCCGAGAAATGATTCCAGCGCCTGCTCGTCGTAGGGAACCTGCGCCTCGATCAGCAGGCGGGATCCGCCGGGCACACGCAGCAGCTCGCTGATGGCGCCGCTACCGCCGCCGGTGATCGCGAGCGCCGCTTTGCGGCCAGACGTGTGGATCGTGGAGATCAAGTGTTGCCACGCAGCGTCCGGCGGTCTCATGGTGTGGTGGCCCGAAGTTGAATCGTTGATCGTAAACGATGAAAGACCGGCGCGACGGAGTCAACCGACTCTGGTGCGGGGCGATCGGACGAAACGTCGCAACGCTCACGCGCCCGGTCCCGACGACGCTCCGGTTGGCCAATCCGCACGCGCAAGCGCCCCCGGAATCAGAGGGTGCGACGCATGTCCGGAAGGATGGGAGTCAGGGAGGCGCGGTGGCCAGCTTCGGGCCATGCGGGTCGAGAGTCGGCGGGTCGCCGATCATATACCCCAGCACCTGGCGGACGGTCTCCGGTGGCGGGAACCTCCACTCAAAGTCCCAGGAGTCCGGCTTTTTGTCGCGCTCTTTCTGAAACGATGTCTCGCGATATTGCCGCATTTTAAACAGCGTCGTGAAGCTGCCGCCGTAGTTCTGTAGCGTATCGGATATCTGGTTCCAGAATGGGCCGGTACAGAAACTGGGAATGACCGCAAGGTCCATGCAGATCGCGAGGATGGTACGGCCGAACGGCCGGCGACGCACCTCGGCGTCGAGTTCCTCCGGTGAGGGAATGCGGAGATCGTCCGGATCGAACGCGGGGCGCCCGGGCGTGCATTCACGCTCGTCATGGCCGCGCTCGGACGCCTTTTCGTCTTGACCGGGCTCGGCCCGCTCACCCGGGACTTCGCTTGCCGCCTCTTCAGACGGCGGCGGCCCATCGGGCGGTTCCGCTGCCGGCTTTGGCGGCGTGCGGTCGCGCGGGTCCCTGTAGTACACGAATCCGATCTCGCGGCCTTTTGCGGCACGGGACAACAGGTAACGCTCCAACGCCATGGCGCGTAAAATGCCGCGCTGCAGGCGGGCGAGGATTGTCGGCATTGTGTAGGTGCCGCAAACGGCGGCCAGGGCGGCGAACTCGACGTTGGCGGCGCGCTGCGGGACGGTCTCGACGAGCCGGCGGCCGTGGCCGAGCAGAACGCGGACGACATGGAGAAGGGCGGCGAGGCGTTCCGGCATGGTGCGGCCGGCCCGGTCCCGGGTGGGATCGGGCGAGGCAGGCCGGGTCATGGTTGGCGCCGTGTGTTCCATGTTTTGTGTACTAACATATGAGTTATATAATGTCAATACTGATATGCACGTCTATCGCGTGTGAGCTTTCAAACCTGACGGGATTGTGTCCCGGGGTCCCTTGCCGCGAGGCTTGCTCCAACCAGTCGCGTGTGCCGCGATCGGCAAGCAATCAAAAATCAATGATATCAAGGATGGCAGATGATAACCCGAGCCCGCTCGCCGTTCATGCGCCGGGGTGATCGTCGGCGTTCGAACCTTGGCTACGCAGCCGACCGTCCCCGGATCTTATCATTTGCCATCCTTGACATCATTGATTCTTTGACCGGCAGACCGGCCAGACGCCGCCCCTACCCCGCGCACAGGGGCTGTAGCCGCCGACGTTCGATGGCCTGACCGGTAGCGAGATCAGACCGAAATTGTAGTTCGGTCGCGGTTTGCCGGCCCAATGCGATTTGCCTGGATATTGCACCCTCGTTGGCGAATAAGTGCGCCTCTATCGATCCGGCTCCGCTACGCAGCAAAACCTCGATCAATGCCGAGGCATCCACAACGATCACAACCGGTCACGCTCCGCACGAACCGCCTCGGCTGGGCGCACCGCGGGATCGACCGGCGATCGCAGTGCCAGACGCGCCCGTAGTTCCGCGACATTTGGCTGGCCGGCCAACCAGCGCAACTCGTTGAGCAAGTAGCCAAACCGCGACAGGCCCGCCAGCGCCGCTCGGGATTGGAGCTGGCGATACAGCCTCTCCGCGACATCGCGATTTGGGATCATCCCAGGCATGCGACAACAATGGAAAAATCCGCGGCCCATTTCAAGCCGCGCCGTCTGGTTCGCGGCACCAATCGGCCGCCCGCCCCGCGTCCGGTTGCCATTAACGGCAAACCGCTCCGCCTGCGCCCGCTTTGAAACCGTCCGGCAACCCGGTATCCTGCCCCGAACAGCATCGGAACCATCCCCATGACCGAACGGCGACAACTGCGGCTGGGTGCCTTTATGCGCCCGGTGAGTATCCACACCGCGTGGTGGCGCTATCCCGGCGCCTACCCGGACGCCAACTTCAATTTCAAGCACATCGCCCGGTTCGCGCAAACGCTGGAGCGCGGCAAGTTCGATGCGTTCTTCATGGCCGATCATCTCGCGTTGCTGAACATGCCGATGAACGCGTTGAAGCGCAGCGCGACCACGACCTCGTTCGATCCCTTAACGCTGCTGCCCGCTCTGGCTGTGGTCACCGAGCGGCTCGGTTTGATCGCGACGGCCTCGACGACGTTCAACGAGCCGTATCATATCGCCCGTAAATTCGCGTCGCTGGACCACATCAGCAACGGCCGTGCCGGCTGGAATCTGGTGACCACCTCAAACCCCGAGGCGGCGCTGAATTTCGGGTTGGAGGAACACGTCGAACACGCCGCCCGCTATCTGAAAGCACGCGAGTTCTACGACGTGGTGACCGGACTCTGGGACAGTTGGGCGGACGATGCGTTCATCCGTGACGTGGACAGCGGGATCTATTTCGACCCGGACCGCATGCATGTGCTGAACCACAAGGGACCGCATTTCTCAGTCCGGGGGCCGCTGAACATCGCGCGTCCGGTGCAGGGCTGGCCGGTGATCGTGCAGGCCGGCGCGTCGGATGCCGGGCGCCAGATCGCCGCCGAAACCGCGGAAATGGTGTTCGCCGCCGGTGGTCCAATGGCTGATGCGCAGCGTTTCTATGCCGACGTCAAAGGCCGCATGGAAGTGCTCGGCCGCAACCGGGACCATCTGAAGATCTTGCCGGGCGCGCTGGTCGTTGTGGGTGAAACCGAGGCCGAGGCAAAGCAGAAGCGCGACCTGCTCGACAGCCTGGTGCATCCCGACAGCGGCATGGGCTCACTGTCGATCGCGCTGGGTTGTGACGCATCGCAATTCGATCTGGATGGGCCGTTGCCGGAAATCCCGGAAACCAACCAAAGCAAAAGCGGCCGCCAACGGGTGATCGATCGGGCGAAGCGGGACAATCTGACGGTGCGGCAACTGGCTCAGGTGGCCGGCGGCTATGGTGGCTTGTCGTTTACCGGCACGCCGAAAACGATCGCCGATCAGATGGAGGAGTGGCTGTTTTCCAATGCTTGCGACGGTTTCAACATCATGTTTCCCTACGTCCCGGGCGGCCTGGACGACTTCGTCGATATGGTTGTCCCGGAACTGCAACGCCGGGGTTTGTTCCGGACAGAGTATGAAGGCGCAACGTTGCGGGAGAACCTCGGATTGCCAAGACCCGCCAATCGGTTCTTTCCTGCGTCTGATACCAACGGCCGTTAATAAGGACGAACTGCTATTCCCCTTCGGTCATGGCCCGGCTTGTCGGCATATGCTTTAACTTAAGGCGTTTGGCCGGGAGGATTTGCCCATTCGTCATGGCCGGGCTTGGCCCGGCCACCCACGACTTGCCTTGCAGACCCCAGCAAAGTCCAGGGTGACCGGGCCAAGCTGGCCATGACGATGGGGGGCCAGAGTCGGCATCAACAGCGGCTGCATCTTAGAAAACCGTCCAGGAAACAAAATCATGACCGACCTACCGGCCAGCATCGACATTCACGAGGAAGGCCCGCGCGAGGGCTTTCAAATTGAACCCGGCCCGATCAGCAGCGCCGACAAGATCCGCCTGATCGAGGCGCTGGCGGAAACCGGCCTGCACCACATTCAGGCATGCTCGTTCGTCAATCCGCGCATCGTTCCGGGCTGGGCGGACGCCGAGGCAGTCATCGCCGGATTCACCCCGAAACCCAGCGTCGAATACAGCGCGCTGTGGTTCAACGGCAACGGTCTGGACCGCGCGCTGGCGTTCTCGGACAAACTGACCATCAAGGGCGCCATTGCCCTGACCGCGTCGGAAGCCTTTACGCGCAAGAACCTCAATCGCACCCACGAGGACAATCTCGCGGCGATGCGCAAGCAGACGGAGTTGCACCTGTCCAAGGGCGTGTCGGTCAACCGATTGGGCATCCAGGCGGCGTTCGGCTGTAATTACCAGGGCGATATTTCGCCCGCTCGCGTTGTCACCGTGCTGAAGGATGGCATGGCGATCGCCGCCGACGCGGGAACGACCATCACGTATTTCGGTCTCTCCGACACCATGGGGTGGGCGACGCCTGACCGGATCGAGCGGGTGATCGGCGAAGTCCGGTCTGTTTGGCCAGACATGACTCTATCGCTCCATCTGCACGACACGCGGGGCATGGCGGTGGCGAACGCCCATGCCGGCCTGAAAATGGGCGTTGCGAAATTCGATGCCACGGTCGGCGGCCTGGGCGGCTGCCCGTTTGCGGGCCAACCGAAAGCGGCGGGCAACATCGCGACCGAGGAACTGGTCTTGCTGTGCGAGGAAATGGGCATCGCCACCGGCATCGATCTCGACGCCTTGATTGAAGTCGGCCGCATGGCGGAAGAGATCGTGGGACATCAACTACCGAGCGAACTGATCCACGCCGGCAGCCTGAACGCGTTCCGCCGGAAGGCCGCCTGATGTCGGCGACACCGCTGGCGGGGCTTCGGGTCCTCGAATTCAGTCATACCGTGATGGGGCCGACCGCCGGCCTGCTGTTCGCCGAACTGGGCGCCGACGTGATCAAGGTCGAGCCTGCTCCCAAAGGCGATCACACGCGCGGTTTGGGTGGCTTCGCCGCCGGCTTCTTCGCCGCGTTCAGCCGCAACAAGCGTAGTCTGGCGGTGGACCTGAAGAAGCCGGAAGGGCAGGCGATCATCCATCGCCTCATCCCCTCGGTCGATCTGGTGCTGGAGAATTACGGGCCGGGCACGATGGAGCGGCTGAACTGCGGCTACGAGCATCTCGCGCCATTAAACGACAAACTGATCTTTCTGGCGCTCAAAGGCTACCTCGCCGGTCCATACGAACACCGTCCGGCACTAGATGAGGTGGTGCAGTTTCAGACCGGCCTCGCGTTCATGACCGGCCCGGTCGGCCAACCGTTGCGCGCTGGCGCGTCGGTCATCGACATTCTCGGCGCGGTCTTCGGCGTCGTCGCCGCCCAGGCCGCGCTGAGGGAACGGGAACTGACCGGCAAGG
Organism: uncultured Rhodopila sp.; assembly: GCA_903932145.1. Lineage (GTDB taxonomy): Bacteria > Pseudomonadota > Alphaproteobacteria > Acetobacterales > Acetobacteraceae > Rhodopila. The sequence continues at coordinate 83,383 of CAIZFE010000100.1, forward strand.
GCCAGCGCGTCGGGAGTGCCCTGTTCGAAAGCGCGGCCTTCCTGATGAGCACCCATATGGCCGGCATGACCGCCACCGGACTTCCAGCCCAGCCGATGCCTGCCCGCCGGGGCGCCTGGGCGATCTATGAGGTGTTCAAGACCGCCGATAACGGACAATTGTTCATCGGGGTGACATCCGACCAGCAATGGGCTCGGTTTGTCGAGGAATTCTCACTCCAGGATCTGGCGGCCGATCCGCGTCTCGCCACCAATTTTACCCGATTGGCGGAACGCATCTGGTTGATCCCGGCGTTGCAGAAGGTGCTGGCGAAAATTCCTCAGCCCGAAGCGGAAATCCGCTGCGAACGGGCCAACGTGTCCTGGGCCAGGGTCGGACAACCCGGCGACCTGTTCACCGATCCCCATCTGCTGGCGACCGGCGGTCTGCTGGACGTGTTCATCTCTCGCACCGGAGGCACCGAGGGCAAGAAAGTCGGCTTGCCGGCACTGCCAATCGAGTTCGGCGCGGCTCGGGAGCGGCCGGGCATCAGGCGGCAATCGCCTCGGATGGGCGAACATACGCGGGAGGTGCTGGGCGAAACCGGGTATTCGGCAGCGGAAATCGAGGATTTGATCGGCAAGGGCGCGGTGGTAGCGTTGGTGGAATAGGCGTCCGGTCTGCTACTATGTATGGGCCGTTCCGATTCGCTGTGAAACAGGCTATGACAAGTCTGTAGCGGCGTTCGATATTCGGCGCCGGCCGATCATGACACCCGGGGGCCACCATCACCAAACCACTCGTCCTGGCTGTGGCGAACCAGAAAGGCGGCGTCGGCAAGACAACGACGGCGGTCAATCTCGCCGCGGCCCTTGCTATTGCCGGGTTTTCCGTCCTGCTGATCGATATGGACCCTCAGGGCAACGCCTCGACGGGCCTGGGAGTTACGCGCGCGAACCGGCACGGCGGAACCTATAACCTGCTGATGGACGGCGACCTGGGCGACGAAGCGATTCGCGCGACTCCGGTGCCCGGTCTGTCGCTGCTTGCCTCTGACGGCGATCTGGCGGGAGCCGAAGTCGAGCTAGTCCCCGAGGCGAAGCGGGAATTCCGGCTGAAAAACGCATTGGCTGATCTGCCCGAATTCGCGGCGTACCACGTCATCCTGCTGGATTGCCCGCCGGGCCTGGGCCTGCTGACCCTGAATGCGCTGGTTGCGTCCAATGGCGTCATCGTGCCGCTGCAATGCGAGTTCTATGCATTGGAGGGCATCAGCAGCCTGATGCATACGATCGAAGCGGTTCGCCGCCGCTTCAACGCCGGTCTCCGGTTGTCCGGTATTTTGCTGACGATGTTCGATCGTCGCAACAGCCTGTCAGGGCTGGTCGAAAAAGACGCGCGTGATCATTTCGGTGACTGGGTGTTTGATATCACGATACCACGGAATATCCGGGTATCGGAGGCACCAAGCCACGGGATTCCGGTGCTGCTGTACGATCCGAAGTCTCCGGGCGCTATGTCCTATACGGCGCTGGGTGCGGAGATCGCAAAGAAAGAAAAAATCGTTCAGGCTGACCGGGTGAAAATCGATGGCTAAGAATACACCGCCCAGACTGGGCCGCGGTCTGGCCGCATTGCTGGGTGAAGTCGCGGCGCGTCCCGAGGCCGAAAAAGGCATCTCGGTCAACACAATCCCGGTCGATCAGATCGACGCCAATCCATTCCAGCCGCGTTCGGATTTCAATCCGGAGGAACTGGAGAGCCTGGCCGAGTCCATCCGGGTTCAGGGCGTTCTACAGCCGATCATGGTCCGATCGCACCCGACGACACCTGACCGCTATCAGATCGTAGCGGGCGAGCGCCGGTTTCGCGCCGCCATGTTGGCGGGGTTGCACGACATCCCGGCGATGGTCCGCGACATGGACGACAGCGATGCCGCGGTGGTGGCGCTGGTTGAGAACTTGCAGCGGCAAGACCTGAATGCGATCGAAGAAGCCGAAGGCTATCAACGCCTGCTGGTGGATTTCGGTCTCACCCACGAAGCGCTCGGCTATGCCGTCAGCAAGTCGCGGAGCCATATTGGCAACACCGTCCGCTTGCTGCGTCTGCCGGAGCCGGTGCTGCGGGATGTGCGCTCCGGAGCTTTGTCGTCCGGGCATGCAAGGGCGCTGATCATCGCGCCTAACCCGGAAGCGTTGGCGGAACAGATCCTGAAGCGCGGGATGTCGGTGCGGCAAACCGAGGTGCTGGTGAACAACGCGGTCGCCTCGCGCGGCGCACCGCGTCCGACGGCGGCGAAGAAGCCCGATGTCGAGGATCTGGAACGCCGGGTGAGCGAGGCCGTGGGCAGCCGCGTCACGATCACCACGACACGGAAGGGCGGCGGCGAGATTGCCATCCAATTCCGTGATTTCTATCAGCTCGAAGAGTTGATTGGCCGGTTGACCGCGGCGCACGAAAAGGTCGAATAGAATCAGGCGGCGGTCGGCGGAGAAATATTTTTCCTCAGACGGGGCTTACCATCGTCACGGCCGGGCCAAGCCCGGCCATGACGAATGGGCAAATCCTTTCCGATCACCGCGTAAGTTGATGCCTATGCGGACAAGCCGGGCCATGACGGTTCAAAGCAACTTGCCGTGCAGAAAACCCAGCGCCGGTAGGGGCCGCCACGATCGGGGCAGATCGGCGCGCCTGATTGGCTTCACGGAATAATGGGGTGGCGGTTGCGTGGTGTTGCGCAGGAAGTTGGCGTAGGCGCTGACCTGTTGCTCCCGCCATGCCCGATCCGCCAACGCCGCCAAGCGGCTGGTAAACACTTCGGCCACCCGGGTCGTTCGCCCGATCGAGGCAACCACGGCCCAAAGCGTGTCGTCGCGGTAGTGGGCGATGCTGACGGGTTCCACCATAACCCGAAGGCTGGCGTCCCTTTCGCCGAAAGGCAAGAGTCTTTCATCGGAGTCGATAACATGTTCGTTGCAGGGTCGCCCTCGACGCCGGTCCCGAGAGGGGGGTAGCATTTGCTCAATGAAATGGGGAAATGCCAATGAGCGGAGAAAACTGCCTCGCCGGCCTGAAAATTCTGGATCTGACCCAGTTTGAAGCCGGCCCGTCCTGCACCGAGGCGTTGGCCTGGATGGGGGCCGATGTGGTGAAAGTGGAGAACCCACGCGTTGGCGACCCCGGCCGGGTGTCCGGCGGCAAGGCGCCTCACGACGCGCTGTATTTCCTGCAATACAACGCCAACAAGCGGTCAATGGCGATCAACCTGAAGGACCCGCGCGGTCTGGAACTGGTCAAGGAACTGGCCAAAAACGCCGACGTTATGATTGAGAATTTTGCCCCCGGCGCGATCGAGCGGCTCGGGCTCGGCTACGACGTGATCAAGGCGATCAATCCGGCGATCATTTTTTGTCAGGTCAAAGGGTTTGGCACCGGCAGTCCTTACGAGAAGAACCTGGCGTTCGACATGATCGCCCAGGCCTGCGGCGGCCTGATGTCGGTGACGGGGGAGGAAGACGGCCCTCCCTGCAAGCCGGGCGCGACAATCGGCGATACCGGCACCGGCATGTTGATGGCGGTTTCTATCCTCGGGGCCTATGTCCGGCGTTTGCGGACAGGGCAGGGCGAGCATCTGCAGGTCGCGATGCAGGACGCCATTTTGCATTATATCCGCAATGCCTTTGCTTACATGGAACGGACGGATGGCAAGGCGGCGCCTCGAGCCGGCTCGAAGACTGTGGGTGGCGGCAATCCACCGATCGGGGTGTATCCGTGCAAGGGCGGCGGCCCGAACGACTACGTCTATATTTACACCAGCGCGGCTAATTCGGAGCATTGGACACGCCTGTTGAAGGTGATGGGCCGCGAGGATCTGATCGGCGATGCCCGCTTCGCCAATCCTGCGGCACGCACCGAGCATCGGGAGGAAGTGGACCGGATCGTGTCGGAGTGGACGATCCAGCACGACAAACACACCGCGATGGAGTTGGTCGGCAGTGCCACGATCCCGGCCGGGGCTGTGCTGGATACCCGGGAACTCGCCGACGATCCGACGTTCCTTCAACGCGGCATTCGCCAGACCATGAAGCACCCCGAGGCCGGCGATTACGTCATGAGCGGCTGGCCGGTGCGCTTCGGCGGCCGTCCGCCGGAGGTTACGCCGGCACCGTTATTGGGCGAACATGGCGCGGAAGTGCTGGCGGAATGGCTGGGCTATGATGCCGGCAAGATCGCCGATCTGAAATCGAACGAGGTGGTGGTCTGATGTCGTATCAATTTTGCACTGTTCAGGACGAAGGCCGCTTGCGGATCGTAACGTTGAACCGGCCGGAAGTTTTGAATGCGTTGCACGCCGACGCCAACGACGAACTGGCTGCGGTATGGGACGATTTTGCGGCGCGGGACGATCTGTGGGTCGGGATTATCACCGGCGCCGGGGAGCGTGGGTTCTGCGCGGGCAACGACCTCAAGGTCCAGGCGGGCGGCAAGCGCCGGCCCAACGGGCCGATGGGTTTCGCCGGGATCTGCAATCGCTTCGATCTCAACAAGCCGATGATCGCCGCCGTAAACGGGATGGCGATGGGCGGCGGGTTTGAGACAGCTTTGGCATGCGACATCATCATCGCGGCGGAGAATGCCATTTTCGCGCTGCCGGAACCGCGGGTTGGGCTGATTGCCGGAGCGGGTGGCGTGCACCGGCTGCCGCGCTCGATCCCGATCAAGCAGGCGATGGGCATGATCCTGACCGGCCGGCGCGTGCCGGCCCGGGAGGGTTTCGAAATGGGGTTTGTCACCGAGGTTGTGCCGGAGGGGCAGGCTTTGGAGGCCGCCAAACGGTGGGCCGGGATGATTCTGGAATGCTCCCCAAAAGCGGTGCGGGCATCGAAGCAGGCGTCGTATCGTGGCCTGGATGAACCGACGCTGGAGCAGGCGATGCGCACGGTCTATCCGGCGCAGCGGGAGAACATGGAAAGCCAGGATTACGTCGAAGGTCCCAAGGCCTTCGCTGAAAAGCGGAAGCCGAACTGGCAGAACCGGTAAACGCGCCCGCCCGGGTGGGTTCGGGGGCGTCATGCTGGTCGGGGCCGTTTCAGATCCGACCACGTCCGCGACCGAGGGGGCGGAGACCGGCGCAGGCGCGAGTAAAATGTTGACGAGGCCCGCGACAAGCCGGATCATCGAACCATGAGGCATGGGGGCCGAGGCTTTATGAAAACGACCAATGTTGACCGTCCTGGAACCAACCCGATGGCGCGTGCCATCTGGATCGCATTGATCGTCACCAGCGGTGTCGGCCTCAGCACGTTCTTTGCGTGCGCCACGCCGTTTGCCGCGCTCGCCACCGTGGCGGCCTTGAAGCTCGGGCGCCGGGACATGGTTTGTGTCGTCGGGCTGGTGTGGCTGGCCAATCAGGCGATCGGTTATGGAATCCTCGGTTACCCCTGGACCTGGGACAGCGCCGCGTGGGGATTGGCCATCGGTCTGTCGTCCGCCGCGGCGATCGTCGCGGCCTGGAGTTTGTCCACGGTGCGTCCGGCCCCACTCGCCGTAACCCTGCCGTTCGTGGCGGCCTTAGCGGCGTTCGAGTTCGGCCTGTATCTCGCCGGTTTTGTGCTGCCGGGCAGCGACGGGGCATTCACCGCGGCGATCATTGGCCATGTGTTCCTGATCAACGCCGTTTCTCTATGCGGTCTGATGGCGGCGTATCAGTTGGCGATGCTGGTCGGCTATCTGGCTGGTCAGCAGACGGATGCTGTCGACGGCGCGCCGGTTCGGTAAAGTGCCGGTTAAACGGTCGTGGCCCGCCACTTTGGCGTCCCGTCCCGGGTGATTGTCCAGCAGGCGCCGGGCGAAACGTCCTGGACCACATTCGGCTGAAACGCGACCAAACAGACGCCTCCCGGGTTTCTGACGGACGGATACGTCAATCCGCGAGACCCCTGTGCGATCAAGGTGCGCGCCAGGGACTGGCCATGCGGGTAGCCAACGTCCGGGTCCGGATGCAATTCATCAGGAATCGTCGACAGGCTCCGCAGATCGTGGAACCGGCCGATGAAGGAGGCATGCAGCGCGCGATATTGGACCTCATCATGAAAGTGTTTGATGTAGGCCAGTTCGCGCATTTTATGAAAAGCCACCTCACACAGGGCGGTTCTGTCGTCAAAAGCCGCATACCACGCACCGGATGTCTCTGGATTGAACCGGTTGCCGCCTTTCCTGCCGTACGTGAAAGCCGCGGAAATGAATGTCCGCCCCCACGCGTCGTAATCAGGGCCAACGGTCAGCGTCGGATTGACCAGTCTTTGCTGGTCAGCCCCTCGATCCTGGCCAGGATTTCCATCTCCTCGTCGCTATCGACCAGGGCGCGTAGCACGAGAGGCTTGTAGTAGGCGGTCGGGATCAGACGAACCGTCCTTTGTTGAGCGATTTCAGTGATTGGTACACTCACACGCCGCCCCGGACGGCATCGACATAGTCGCGGGTGGCAAGAATGGCCGGCAGACCGCCCTTCATCATATTCTCAACCGGAGTATCGCCCTGAAACAAAGGCCCCCGGTTGCGCATCTTCGGCCATTTGTCGGCCAGGTCGTCGCTGAAATAGAGGTGGAGCCCCTTATAAAGTCCCACGATGGCGCTGGCGCGGTGCCTCTGATCGAGGGTCATCGACCCATCCCAACGCTGCGCTTTCATGCGGCTCCAGGTTCGGTCGGAGACTCCCGCCAGTCCCGCGGCCTCGGGGGCGGTCGATTTCCACGCCTGACAGACACGCACGAGGGCCTTGACGGCCACCATGTCCGAACTGACGGCTGGCGGTTTGGCAGGGTCACTCAGGCGGGTCGTCTGTGCAATTGCAGTCATGTTACATGCCCAGAATTCGCCATGTGGCCAATATAGGATGCCATCTGGCGGATGTCATCCTGATCGCCTACCCGCACCACCGCATTTGAGCGTTCAACCAAGCCGGGGATCGCGTCCCGGGGCCGCTCGCCGCAAAGCGTTCTCCAACCCGGAGTGTCATGTCGTGATCAGAAAGCACTCAAGTTCTTAAGAATCAATGATATCAAGGATTAAAAATGATAAGATTCGAGACTGCACGCCGTTCGTGCGCCGGAGCGGTCGCAGGCGTTCGAACCTTGGTTATGCAGCCGGTCACCCCCGAATCTTATCATTTTTAATCCTTGATATCATTGATTCTTTGACCGGTAGATCGGCCAGATGCTGACCCTGCCCCGGGCGCCCGGGGGCTGTATGCGTCGGCGTTCGGTTGCCCGGCCTGCAGCGAGGTCAGATCGAAGGCGTTGTCCGGTCGGGGTTCGCCTGGATATTACCTCTCAGCGACCGTACCGGTTTGGTGGCGGGTGGCGGGTGGCGTCGCATCGTCATGACATGGACGCGGAGATCCAGAAAAGGCGTGGATGGCAGGCCTTCGCCTGCCATTCCACATTCGTTATGGCCCGGCTTGTCCGGGCCACCTGTGACTCGACGGTGCCGCAATAGGTGGCCCGGACAAGCCGGGCCATGACGATGAGGGGCGAGGAGAGTCGGCCTTAACGGCTGCTGGTATTACAATCAGAACGGCCCCACACGTTCCGGCAGCTTCAACCGGCCTACCTGTCAATGGGGCTTCACCGGCCCGGCAAACCGCCGCTTCACCGACTCCCGAATCGACTGGAACACGACGTACAGCATCGGAATCAGAAACACCCCGATCGAGCTTGCGACGATCATGCCCGCGAACACCGCCGTGCCGACCGCGCGCCGGCTCAGCATGGCGGCACCCGTCGCCCAGACCAGCGGGATCAGCCCGAAGATGAACGCGATCGAGGTCATCAACACCGCTCGGATTCGCATCCTGGCCCCGAGCGACGCGGCATCGCGGATGGAAAGCCCCGATTCCCGCGCTTCCTTGGCGAACTCGACGATCAGAATGCCGTTCTTCGCGGCCAGCGCGATCAGCACGACCATGCCGATCTGGGCATACAGATCCAGCGACAGCCCCGAGATCACCAGTCCGAAGAACGCCCCCAGCACGCCGACCGTCACGGACAGCAGCACGGGGATGGGGATCATCCAGCTCTCATAGAGAGCCACCAGGAACAGGTAGGCGAACAGCACCGCCAGGGCGAGAATGGACCCGGTCTGGCCGGATGCCTCGCGTTCCTGAAACGCCGTGCCGGTCCATTCATAGGCATAACCGGGCGGCAACGTGGTCTTCGACAACTGGTCCATTGCCAGCAGCGCCTCACCCGACGAAATGCCGGGTTTGGGGCTGCCGTTGATGGTGACGGAGCGATAGTTGTTGTAGCGGCTGATGACCTGCGGCCCGACCTGAACACGGACGTTGGCGATCGAGCGCAGCGGCACCATCTCGCCGCTCTTGTTGCGGACGTAGATCTTGTAGATCGCGGTCGGATCGCTGCGATCGACCGAATCGCCCTGGATGTTGACCTGCCACGTCCGCCCGAACAGATTGAAATCGTTGACGTAAAAGCCACCCAACGTCGTCTGCAAAGCGTTGAACACGTCCGAGATCGCCAAGCCGAGGGCCTGCGCCTTCTCGCGGTCGATATCCAGCCAGATCGATGGATTGGACGCTGTGAAGGTGGAGAACACCCGGTTCAGCTTCGGGTCCTGGTTGGCGGCCGCGACCATACCCTGCATCGCGCTCGCCATATCCTCGGGCGGCCGGCCTTCCAGGTTTTCCAACTGGTATTCGAAGCCGCCGCTGGTGGACAAGCCGATGATCGGCGGCAGGTTGAACGGGAACACGATGGCGGATCGGATCTGCTGCGCCGCGCCGAATATCTGCCCGAGCACCGCTCGGACGCCATTTTGGGGTCCTTCGCGTTCGGCGAACGGCTTCAGTCGCGATACCAGGAATGCCGCGTTCGGCTGATTGCCGCCGTCGAGCAACGAAAATCCGACGATCGATAGCACAGCCTCAATCTGCGGCATCGGCCGGATCAGATTTTCAACCTGCTCCACCACTGCGCGGGTGCGTTCCACCGAGGCACCGTCGGGAAGCTGGACTACGGTGAAAATGGCGCCCTGATCTTCTTCCGGCAGGAAGCCCGTGGGCGTGATCTGGCCCATCAGGAAAATCCCGACGCCGGCGGCGACGATGGCGAGGACGGACAGCGACGCAAGCCGCAACAGGCGGTTCACCACGCTGGAATACCCGTCTCGGACCTTATCGATGCCGCCCAGCATCCAGCCCACGGGACCGCGCGGCCGGTGGCCGCTGTGGCGCAGGAACAGGGCGCACAAGGCCGGCGACAGGGTCAGGGCGATGATCGCCGACAGCAGCATGGAAATGCTGATCGTCACCGCGAACTGGCGGAACAACGTGCCCGACAGGCCGGGAATGAACGCGACCGGCACGAACACCGACAAAAGGACCAGAGAGATGGCGATGACCGGGCCGGTAATCTGGTTCATCGCCTTGATGGTGGCTTCGGTCGGAGACAGATGAGGCTCCTCGGCCATCACCCGTTCGACGTTCTCCACCACGACGATCGCGTCATCCACCACGACGCCGATCCCCAGCACCATGGCGAGCAAGGAGATGGTGTTGGCGGAAAAGCCGAATGCCAGCAGGGCTGCAAAAGTGCCGATCAGGCTGACCGGGATCGCCACCATGGGAATGATCGTGGCGCGGACACTGCCGAGGAAAACGAACACGACCAGGACGACCAGTACGAACGCGATGGCCAGCGTTTTCACCACTTCGTCGATCGTGGAGGAAACGAATGAACTGCTGTCGTAAAAGACGCGCGCCTTGATGCTCTCGGGGAACCGGACGGACAGGTCGGCCAGGGCTTTCGTCACACGCGCCGAGGTCTGCACCGCATTCGCGCCGGGGGCGAGGTAGATACCGATCGAAACCGCCGGGTTGCCATTCAGCCGGCTGAGCGTGTCGCTGTTCGCGGCGCCCAGTTCGGTCCGCGCTACATCGTGGACCCGCAGCACTGATCCGTCAGGATTGGCGCGAATGACGATGTTGCCGAACTGCTCCGGCGTGGTCAGGCGTCCCTGGGTCTGCACGCTAAGCTGGAACTGGGTGGCGTCGCTGGTTGGCCGCGCGCCGACACGGCCGACGGCGGCCTGGACGTTCTGCGACTGAATGACCGCGATGATGTCGGCCGGAGCCAAATTCAGCGCCACCAGCCGGTCCATGTCGAACCAGATGCGCATCGAGTAGTCGAGGCGGCCGAACAAGGTCGCATCGCCGACGCCGGGGACGCGGATCAACCGGTCCAGCACATTGATGGTGACATAGTTGCTGATGAACAGCGGGTCCTGCTTGCCGCCCTCACTGTAGAACTGCAAGAACTCCAGGATCGCGGCGGATTTCTTGCGCACCGTCAGGCCGTAGCGCTGCACTTCGGTCGGCAGGCGGGCGATCGCCTGTTGGACGCGGTTGTTGACGTTGACGGTGTCGATGTCCGGGTTCGTGCCCAACTCGAAACTGACGCTCAGCGAGTAGCTGCCGTCGTTGGCGCTGTTGGACTTCATGTAGATCATCTTGTCCACGCCGACGACCGCCGCTTCGATCGTCTGGGCGACCGTCTGTTCGACCACGGCGGCGGAGGCGCCGGTAAACGTCGTTGAGACCGTGACTTGCGGCGGGACGATATCAGGGAACTGGGAGACCGGGATGCGCAGCAGCGACAGCGCACCCGCCAGCGTCACCAGGATGGCAATGACGACGGCGAGGCGAGGCCGCTCGACGAAGACCTTGGAGATCATGCTACGACTTGCCTGCTGTCTGGGCCGCCGGCGCTGGGCTGGCCGGGGGTGGACTGGCAGGTCCGGGGCTCACTTCGATGCCCGGGCGAACGCGCTGGATGCCGTCAGAGACAACCATCTCACCATCCTTCAGACCCCCGGCGACCACGGCCGTGGTCGGCGTGGACTGGCCGAGTTGGATGCGCCGCTGCTCGACCTTTTTGTCGGCACCGACCACATAGACATAATCGCCCTGCTGGTCGGACAGCACCGCTTTGCGGGGAATACCCAGCGCCATGACCGGTTGGACCCCTTCGACCAGGACGTTGACGAAGGCGCCGTCCACCAGGCGGCGTTCGACCGGCTGGCCGGACTCGGACTTGGCGCGGGCCGGATTGGCGATGCGGGCACGCATCAGGATGGTGTCGGTGGTGGCGGAGACGGTGGGCTCGACGTAATCGATCTTGCCTTCGCGATCGTACATCGAACCATCGGGCAGGCGGAGCTTGACCACGACGGCGTTGGTGCCGCCCTTATCGGCGTAGCGCTTCTGCAGTTCCGTCAAAGTCCGGGAGGCGACCGGGAACAGTACGTACATCGGATCCTGGCTCACGATGGATGCCAGCGGTCCCGAACCGGGGGATACGACGTTGCCGACGGTGATACTGGTGCGGCTGATCTCGCCGGCCACCGGGGCATGGATTTCGGTGTAGGCCAGATTGATCTGCGCGACGTGCAACTGGGCCTGCGCGGATTGAACCTGAGCGGCCAGGGACCGCTGATTGGCGATCGCGTCATCCACGTTCGACCGCTGGCCGGCCGGCCCGCTCATCAATGATTGCGCTCGGGCGAGCTGAATGTTGGCGTTGGCGAGGCGGGCGCTGGTATCCGCGACGGCGGCTTCCTGTTGCTGCACCGCAGCCTCGAACGGGCCGCGCTCCAGCCGATACAGAAGGTCGCCCTGGTTAACCTCGGTGCCTTCCTTGAACAGGCGCTGGTCGAGAAAGGCGGTGACGCGGGCGGTCAGGGCCACTCGCTCGATCGCCTGAACGCGGCCGATGAATTCGGAGGTTTCGGTGATCGCGGTCTGCTCCACGCGGACGACGCCAACCGACGGCGGGCCGCCGGGCATCTGAGCGGAAGCGGCCGACGCCACCGTTAGCAGTGCGGCGAGCGTGAGAGTGCCGGTAGAGCGCATCGAGCAAGGTCCCCTGGAAGGCGCCTGCCGCGGCGCAACATAGAAAATAGGTGAATGGCGGAAATCAGCAATAGTCCTCGTCATAGCCGGTCAGGTCGGAAAAGCAATGACGCGTGCTGACTTTTTCCTTATGCAGGCTTGATGTTACTCGCCGAGATAGGCGGTGCGCACCCGGCTGTTTGCCCGGATGGCGGTGGCATCGCCTTCCGCGATCAGGGCGCCGTCAGCCATGACGAGGATGCGATCAGCGGTTCTAAAAACCGCGTCTGTGTCGTGTTCGGTGAACAGCACCGCGCAGCTATTGTTGCGGGCGAGCATCAGCAGCAGATCCATGACCGCCCGGCGTTCGGGCGGCGCCATCCCCGCGGTTGGTTCATCAACCAGCAGCAGGCGTGGTTGGTTGGAAATCGCCAGTGCGAGTTCCAGCCGCTTCAGGTCTCCGTAGGCGAGGGTGCCGCAACCTTGCCCGGCCAAATGCTTCAGCCCAACCTGATCGAGCAAGGCGTCGGCTTCTCGCGTGAATTCGTGGGCGGCCGGCCGGAAAAAACGCCAGACCGTTCGGTTGCGTGAGATCAGGGCGGTTCGGACGTTGTCCCGCACGGTCATGGAGCCGAACGTTGCCGCGATCTGAAAGCCGCGCCCGACGCCGAGGCGCCAGATGCGATCCGGCGACCATGCGGCGATGTTGGTGCCGTCGAGCCGGATTTGGCCGGCGTCTGGCTGGAGTTGTCCGTTCAGCATATTAAAGCATGTGGTTTTTCCGGCGCCGTTCGGACCGATCAGCGCGACGACCTCGCCGGCGGCGACGTCGAACGAGACACCACGGACGACTGCGTTGCCGCCAAACGACTTCGTCAGGGCGCGCACCGAGAGCAGCGTCATGATCGGCGCCACCTTCCCGCGAGGCCGTCGGGAAACAGCAACACCAGCGCGATGATCGTCAGACCCAGTGCCATGCGCCACAGGGATACAGTTTGCAGCAGCAGGTCATACAGTCCGGTGTAGGCGATGGCACCGACGATCGGGCCGATCGCTGTGTCGATCCCGCCCAGAAGCACCATTAACAGGCCATCGACCGACTTGCCGACGGCGACGTAGGTGGGAAACACACTGCCGGTTTTGAACGCGAACAGGCCTCCGGACAGGCCAGCCGCCGCGCCTGACAGGGCGAACGCCACCATGCGCAGACGCTCCGGTTGTAAGCCGATCGACAGGGCGCGGGGCTCGCTATCCCGAGCGGCCATGAGGGCAAGGCCGTAGGGGGAGCGGATGACGCGTTGCAGCAGCCAGATCGCGATGGCGGTCAGTGCCAGCACCCACCAGAAGAATGGTACCGGTCCGGATGGCCAGACTCCGAGGATGCCGTCGTCTCCGCCGGTCAGCCAGGTCCACTGGGTTGCGACCGCCCAGACGATCTGGGCGAAGGCCAGGGTCAGCATCGCCAGATAGACACCGGACAGGCGGACCACGAACCAGCCGAACAGGGCGGCTGTGGCTCCGGTGGCCACTGGCGCGGCGAGTAAGGCGAGGGGCATGGGAGCCGCCAGCATCTTGAGGGACAGGGCCGATGCGTAGGCGCCGATGCCGAACCAGGCTGCATGGCCGAAACTGATCATGCCGCCCGGACCCATCATCAGATGCAGGCCGGAGGCGAACAGCGCGGCGATCAGCACCTCGGTTTCGACGGACAGCCAGTACGGGGGCAGCCAGAACGGCGTCGCGGCGGCAAGCGCGACCACGGCGCCGCCCAACCAGAAAAGGGTTGGCGATGGCCGGGTGAACAGTATTCGGGTTGTCTGGTTCGGGGCCGTCAACGGGATGTCACCGAGCAGGCCGTTGGGGCGGATGGTCAGGACGGCGGCCATGATGACGAAGATCAGCACCAGGGTCGCATGCGGGAAAAACACGATGCCGAACGCTTGCAACTCTCCGATCAGCAGGCTGGCGAGGAAGGCTCCGCCCACGCTGCCCATGCCGCCGACCACGACGACGACGAACGCCTCGACGATCACCGAAAGGTCCATTTGGGTGTTGGCCGAGGTGTCCGGCAGGATCAGCGCGCCGCCGAGTCCGGCCAATCCGGCGCCCAGGGCAAAGATCGTGGTGGACAGCAGGCGTTGGTCGATCCCCAGGGCGGCGGCCATGTCCCGGTTTTCGGTGCAGGCGCGGATCAGCATGCCGAAACGGGTGCGGGATAACAGAAGAAGCAGACTTACCAGCACGAACGGGCCGATCGCGATCAGCACCAGATCGTAAAGCGGGAAGCGGCTGTCCAGGATGGTGACGAAACCGCGGAGCCAGGAGGCTCGGGGCAACGGGAGGTCGTTTGGTCCCCAGAGCAGCAGGGTCGCATCCTGAATGACCAGCATGACACCGAAGGTCGCCAACAACTGGAACAGTTCGGGGGCGTGGTAGAGGCGCCGCAAAAGCGTCGTTTCCAGCGCGGCACCGATCGCGGCGACGGCGAGGGCGGTGGCGGCGATGCCGGCGACGAACCAAACCGGGTCGTGCGGCAGGCGGGTCAGGATGGTCCAGCCGATATAGGCGCCCAGCATGAACAGGCTGCCATGGGCGAAGTTGACGACTCGGGTGACGCCGAAGATGACGGTGAGGCCGGCTGCGGTCAGGAACAGCGAGACCGAACTGGAGAGGCCGGTCAGGAACTGGATCACGAGGAAGCTCATGCGGCGGGCCGGCGCGATATGCTTTTTCGCTTGGCTGTGCCTGGCGCCCCGGAGATCGGGATCAGACAAATAGTGGGGTGGTCATTGTCCTGCTCACCGCCATGACGGTGGGAGCGCCGTATGGCATGACGATAAGACTGTAGTTCGCTATCACGGCGAGAGAGCCGTCTGCCATGGCGATGAATAGTCCATGGTTCGGCCCGGCTTCGTCTCCGCAAGCGGCCTACCCCGATGCCTGCTGGGCCAAGGCCGGCCAAGTCCCTATCCGGCGTTCGGCCGCAGGGACTTCACCACCTGATCCGTCGGCAAATAGTCCGCGCCGTTGGCATAACGCCAATCGACCATCGTGCCTTTGCCGTCCTTCAAGGCGGTCGTGCCGACGAAGGTCCCCAGCGTGCCCTGGTGATCCAGGCTTCGGTAGGCCGCCGAACCGAAGGGCGAGTCGAAGGTGGCTCCACTGAAGCCGTCCACCAGTTTGTCGAGATCCAGCGCGCCGGCCTTCGCGATGCCGGCGGCGATGGACTGGATCAGGGTGTAGCCCACCACCGAACCCATGCCGGGCACTTTCTCGAACCGAGCCTTGTAGGCCGCGATGAAGGCCTGGTTGGCTTTGGTTGTGACTTGTTCTTGCGGATAGCCGGTGACGATCCAGCCAACGGGAGTCTCATCTCCAAGCGGTTCGAGGTATTCGGGCTCTCCGGTCAGGACCGAGACGACGGAGCGGTTCTCGAACAGGCCCCGGGTGTTGCCCTGACGGACGAAATTCGTCAGGTCGGGGCCGAAGGTGACATTCAGGATGGCGTCGGGCTTCGCCTCCGCCAGGGCGGCGGCGGTGGCGCCGGCATCGATTTTCCCCAATGCGGGCCATTGCTCGCCGACCCATTCCACGTCGGGACGCTTGGCGGACAGCAGGGCCTTGAACCATTTGACCGTGGAGAGGCCATATTCGTAGTTCGGCGCAACCGTGACCCAGCGCTTGGCGGGCAGCTTCGCGGCTTCCTCGACCAGCATCGCGGCCTGCATGTAGGTGGAGGGGCGCAGGCGGAAGCAGGTGCGGTTGCCTTTTTCCCAGACCAACGCGTCGGACAGGGGCTCCCCGGCGACGTAGAGGCACTTCCGTTGCGCGGCGAAGTCGGACAGGGCCAGTCCGACATTGGACAAATAGCCCCCCGCCAGGATGTCCACCTTTTGCTCGTCCAGCAGTTCGCCCGCCAGCCGGATCGTGTCCTGCGGCTTGCCGGCGTCATCGCGGCTGATGACCTCCAGTTTGCGACCGAGGACACCGCCGCGGGCGTTGATCTCATCCGTCGCGAGCTGCCAGCCGTTGCGGTAGGGCAGGGTGAAGGACGGGATGGCCGAGTAGGAGTTGATCTCGCCAATCCGGATCGGCGCCGGCTGCGCTCGGACAATCGCCGGAGCGGCTAACACGGCAGTGGTTCCCAGTAGTGTGCGGCGGCTGAGCATGACGGAGTTCCTGAACGGTCAGCCTGTGCTTATGGGTGTGCACTGTTTCGCGCAAGATGTCGGGCTGGGCGGCGAGGGTCCTTATTGCGGATATTGGTTGGGGCCGGTCGTTGCCGCGGCCGCCGCCATGCAGCGGATTTGACGTGGCTTGCGCGCGCGGGACGGTAGAACGGATTCTTCGATCGAACCGACGAATATAATTTGGAGTCGTTATGGCATTAGGGGTTGACCACTGGCCATAAAGATATCATCCTATCTTCCGATGTCGATACAATGTCGTCACAATAACGTGTTACATAAGATCCGCCGCGGCCGCAAATTTTTGCAGTAAATTTTCAAATAGGACTATCACCATGAAAATCATTATTCTCGGCGGACTCGCGGCTTGCCTGGCACTTTCTCCTGCGCGGGCGGACCCGATTTACGATGTAAGCTTCTCGTTCACGGCGAATCAGGTCGGTAACATATCAGGCACCACGTTTGCCAATGATGGGACCACCGTCAGCGGCACCCTGATTGATGCCGCGGCCCCCTATGACGACGGCGGAGACTATCCCAGCACCGACCTTTTCCAGTCGGTGCAGATATCGAGCTACAGCGTCGCGCCCGGCATCTACACCGGGCCGATTACCTTCAGTCTGTCAAGCACTCACACTAACTACGGCCAAATAGACACATTACCCCAAGGATCCCGGCTGAGTTTCTACAACCTCAGCAGGGCCACCGTGCAGCTCACGCCCGAGGCCGGCGAAGCCGCGACGAGCGTCGTTCTGGAGCTCTACAACGACAACCACGGCACCAACTACGCACAGTTGATATTTTACGATGCCTCGGGCACCGAGCTTACGGGAACAGAATACTCCGGCCAGACAGGCGACCCCGGCGCGGTGACTTACAGCCTGTTGACGCCCGAGACCGTGCCGGAACCTTCGTCGCTCGCTATCCTGGGCATGGCGCTGCTGGCAGGCTTCGCAGTCACAACGGGCCGCGGCAAGCGGTTGGGCGGGTTAGCGCACTAAAACCCGCCAGTCCCACCGGGCGCGGTCGCTTCCGCGCTCGGTCAGCCAAGTGCCTTGGCTGGTCGGCATTCGACCAGTCGAGGGGGTGCGCACGGCATACCACTTCTGCTGACCGCGGCATTAAGTCCGAATTCAGGTCTTTTCGATGTTCCAGAACACCGCCGAAGGTCCCTTGGGAATGCCATGCACGTTATCGCGCCACGCGGAGGTTTGCAGGTAGCGACCGAGCGGAATGAATGGCAGGAATTTGAAGGCTTCCAGCTCGTACTCGCGTTCCAGTTTGGTTTGTTCCGACTTGTCGGTGGTTTCCAGCCAGGTGCCATAGATTTGCTCCATGCGGGCATCCTCCGGCCAGCCGAACCAGCCCTTTTTCCCGTCACCGCGAATGAACGCGGCCAGTAATGGATCGCGGTAGTCGGGGACCGGAGCGACCGTGCAGAAGATGGACCAGCCGCCGTTTTCCAAGGGTTCGCGGCTGGTGCGGCGCGATTGAACGGTGGCCCAGTCCATCGCCTGATCGTCGATGTTGAAGCCGCATTCCGACAGCATCTGCGACACCACCGAGGATGTCGGGTTGTAGTAGATATGGTCGGTGGGGTGCAGTAGCACCAGCCGCTCGTTCTTATAGCCGGCTTTATCGAGCATCGCCTTCACCTGTTGCGGTGTGTGGCGGGTGCGGATCGCTTCCATGCCGGCCTCGTCCACCTCGGGCTTGCCCGATTGCAGGAACCCGATCGGCGCGATGGCATTGGCCGGATCGCCGCCCATGACGGCGGCCATGACCTCCTGCTGGTCGACCGCCGCCAGCATGGCCTGACGGATCGCCGGGTTGTTGGTCGGGTATTGCAGGTGATTGGGGCGCATGAACAGGATCTGGCCGTAGGCGTCCAGGTTGCCGGTCACCACGCCGGGAGTCTTTTTGAGTAACGGAATCAAATCGGGCAGCGGGATTTCCATCCAGTCCACCTCACCTGTGATCAGCGCATTGGCGGCGGTCTGCGCGTCGGGAATCATCTTCCATTCCACGCGGTCCACCAGCACGCGATGGCCGCCGGCGGTGTAGCTGGATGGTTCGTCGCGTGGCACGTAGCGATCGAATTTTGCGAACGCAGCGTGGCTGGCGAGGACATGCTCGTCGTTTAGCCAGCGGAACGGGCCGCTGCCGATGGCCTCGGGGATCTGCTTGAACGGATCGGTCTTTGCCAGGCGTTCCGGCATCATGACGGGCGGGATGATGAACTGCGACAGCAACATGCGCAGATGCGGATAGGGCTTGTTCAACCGCAAAACGAAGCTGCGATCGTCAATGGTTTCGATCGCATCCATTCGGGCTTCCAGCGTGCCGCCGGCGGGGTTGCGCTTCATCCATCGCTTCAGCGAGGCGACACAGTCCCGGGCGAGGACTTTTTCACCGTCGTGCCACCAGAGATTTTCCCGAAGTTTCAGCGTCCAGCGCCTGGCACCGTCCTCCATCAGATCGGATTCGACCATTTGCGGGTGGGCGTTCATCGCCTCGTCGCGGCCATAGAGCTGGTCGAACACCATGTAGCCCATGTTTCGCGCGATCTGCGAACTGGTCCACACCGGATCGATGCTGTTGAGGGCAACCTGCGGGATCATGGTCAGCGTTTGCGTGCGCCCCGCGATAGCCGGACGTGCCAATGCGGCCGCGGCGGCACCTGCCAGAAGATTGCGTCTTTTCATTATTCTCTCCCCGTTGGCGGGAAGGCTACGCGTTGAACCGGCCGGACGTCGAGGGTGACGATGCGATGGCGTCACGCACCTCCTCTTCGATCGCGTCCAGTAACCGCGATACGAAATAGCGAGGCACGCCGGTTGTTATGAAAACGATGCGTGTTCTTTCGTCGACGCTCGGCCAGCGGTCGAGAAAATCTGGCGGACTAACGACGTGACGAACGCCATGGATCACCGCGGGGCGTCCCGGCATTTCTTCGATGGCAACGAGGCCTTTCAGGCGCAGCAGGCGAGAACCACAGTGTTCGGCAACGGCTTGCAGCAGTAACGTCAGGGCGAGGGCTGGGATCGGCCGGTCCCGCAGGACCGTGAACGTATCGATCCCGGCGTGGGCTGGCTGGCGGGGGGTGCGTGACAGTCGTTCGGATAATGTCACGACGGATGTTTCGCCGAACAGATCGGCTGGTGTGGTCTCGATGGTTGTCAGGCGCGGGGCGAGGGGATTGAGCGCATTCAGTGCGGGAATTAATCGGTTGGATGACGGATGAATGGCGCTCGCCGCCTCTGCCTTGCCGTCCTGGCCCGGCTCGTCCGCGTAGGTATCAAGTAAAGCGCTAGGCGGAGAACACTCTTTCACCGGCCGCGATATTATTTTCTCCGTCATGGCCGGGCTTGGCCCGGCCACCCACGACTGTTCTGACGTCTGCATGGCAAGTCCCGGGTGACCGAGCCAAGGTCGGCCGTGACGCATGGGTAAATCTGTCCCGCCAGAGGCGTTGACCCGAACAGGGCGTGGCAATAAATCGGTCTTGCTGAATAGAATTCGATCGGCGAGAGCAACCTGATGTCTGGCCTCGACGTGATCACGCAAAGTGGCTTCACCATGAATCGTATCGACCAGCGTTACGACATAAGGAAGCCGGTGTGTTGCCGACACGGGGGCATCGGTCATCATGCTTTGCAACACCGGGGCGGGATCGGACAGGCCGGATGTTTCGATCAGCACCCGGTCGTAGTCGATCTCGCCGGCTTCGCGGCGGCGCCAAAGATCCATCAGCGTCCTGGCAAGATCGGTCTGGACCGCGCAGCACAGGCAGCCGGTGTTCAACGTCAGTACTGAATCATCGCTGGCGGCGATCAGATCGTGATCCAGTCCGATTTCGCCGAATTCGTTGACGATGACAGCGGTTCGTCCATACGCGGGGTCGCGCAGGATGCGACTGATCAGTGTCGTCTTGCCGCTACCGAGAAAGCCTGTGACGACCGTTACGGGGATCAAGTGTTAAACTCCGTCGCGGCCGCTGGCCCGGACAAGCCGGGCCATGACGGATCGGGCAGGATACGCTGCCCGCGTCCCCCGATAAGGCTAAACCACCTTGCCGGTATCGGGCTCCATCAGGTGCATCTGGTTCAGGTCGGCCGTGAGCGGCATCATCTCACCCGGCGCGGCATGCGTTGCCGGATCGACACGGGCACAGATCGGAGCGCCATCGACAAAGTAATGAACCATGGTTTCCATGCCCATTGGCTCCACGACATCGACCAGCATCTCCACCCGGCTCCAGCCCGGCTTGCCCTGTTCGTGGTATTCGAACAGATGCTCCGGACGCAGGCCCAGAACCATGTTCTTGCCTTTGAATTTTCCGTAGCGATCGACCCTGGCGGGCGGGATCGGGACGATGATCGAATCGCTGACCCGAACGTCCAGGCCGCCGTTCGCGCCATCCTGCACGCGGCACGGCATGAAGTTCATGGCCGGCGAACCGATGAAGCCGGCGACAAAGCGGGTCGCGGGGTGATGATACAGATCGTTCGGTGTGCCGACCTGTTCGATCACGCCGTGGTTCATTACCACAACACGGTCGGCGAGGGTCATCGCCTCAATCTGATCGTGCGTCACATAGACAGTCGTGGTCCGCACTGTCTGGTGGACCTTCTTGATCTCGGTCCGCATCTGCACGCGCAGCTTGGCGTCCAAATTCGACAGCGGCTCATCGAACAGGAACACTTTCGGATTTCGCACGATCGCCCGACCCATCGCGACGCGCTGACGCTGACCACCGGACAATGCCCTGGGCTTGCGGTCCAGCAGCGGCACGATATCGAGGATGCGGGCGGCCTCATCGACCCGGCGCTTGATCTCGTCCTTGGGAAATTTCCGGAGTTTCAGACCGAACGCCATGTTGTCGAACACGCTCATGTGTGGATACAGCGCGTAGTTCTGGAACACCATCGCGATGTCACGGTCGCGGGGCGGCACGTCGTTGACGACGTCGCCATCGATCCAGATTTCTCCGGATGTGATCTCCTCCAGCCCGGCGATCATGCGCAAGGTCGTCGATTTGCCGCAGCCGGACGGGCCGACCAACACCACGAATTCATGGTCGGCGATGTCCAGGTCGATCCCTTTCACCGCTTGGACGCCGCCATCATATTCCTTGACGACTTTGCGGACGGACACTTCAGCCATGATTATTCCGTTTCCTTGCCTAAGGTTAATGGCCGGGTTCGATCCCGGCCACCCATCGTTTGTTTAGCCCTTGGTCGCGCCCGCCGTGAGGCCCGCGACGTAATAGTCCATCAGGAACGCATAGATCACGATCGGGGGCAGGGACGCCAGTAGGCACGCCGCCATGATCTTGCCCCACTGGAACACGTCGCCGCGAATCAGGTCGGAGATGATCCCGACCGTCAGCACCATCTGGTTCGATGTATAAAGATACGCCAGCGGATACAGGAACGCCCCCCACGACACGGTAAACGCGAAGATCGTCGCCGCGATGATGCCCGGCATCGCCACAGGGATAAAAATCTTCCACAGCATCTGCAGGTAGCCGGCACCGTCGATCAGCGCGGCCTCATCCAGTTCCTTCGGTATCGAACTGAAATAGCCGATCATGATCCAGGTGCAGAACGGGACCGCCAGAGTCGGATACAGCAGCACCAGACACCAGAAGTTGTTGATCAGGCCGAGGCTACCGATGATCTGGAACAGCGGGATGAACAGCAACGACGGGGGAACAAGGTAGGTCAGGAACACACCGGTCGAAAGCAATTGGCTGCCCCAAAACCCCATGCGCGACAGGCTGAACGCCGCGAGAACCGAGATCACCATCGACACTGAAACCGTCAGAATGGTGACGATGACGGAGTTCATGTAGTAGCGCTGGAAATTCGGGTAGGTGATCAGGTACCAGAAATTCTCCAGCGTCGGATGTTTCACCAGCCACGGACTGCCGGTCTGGGCGGAGATTTCCGCCGACGATTTCAGGCTGGTCATCAAGGTGTAGAACGGCGGCACCAGGAACATGAAGACGAACACGGCCAGGGCGGCATAGCTGCCATACAGTGCCCATTGCCGTTGCCGATGCAGGCTGTTTTTCCGATGCGCAGCGACGGCGATACGGCGTTCGGCAACTGTCGCGCTCATGCCGCGATCTCCTTGGTGCGCTGTGTTACGCCGCGCAGCACGAAGAACGCCGCGAACGCCAGGATCGGGAACATGAACAGGCTATCGGCGGCGCCCAACGGGATGTCTCCAGATTGGATTCCGACCTGGAAGGCGTAGGTCGCGAACACATGCGTCATGTCCTGCGGTCCGCCGGCGGTCAGGATGCGGACGATGTCGAAGTCCGCAAATGTGGTGATCAGACTGAACAGCACGGTGATGGCGATAATGTTGCGCATCATCGGCAGCGTGACGAAGATCAGCTTCTGAATGCCATGCGCGCCGTCGATTGCCGCCGCCTCATACAGTTGTTCCGGAACCGACTTCAGGGCCGCCAGATACATTATCATAAAGAAGGGCGTGCCGAACCACACGTTCACCGCGATGGTGCAAAAACGGGCGATCCAGCCGACTCCCAGCCAGGGGACATTGGCAAAACCAAACTGATTGAGCACCCAGTTGAACGCCGAGTAGGACGGGTCGAACATCCACCACCAGGTCAGGGTCGAAAGCGCCAGGGGGATCACCCACGGCACCAGCAGCAGACCGCGCCAGATCTTCTGATTCTTGCCCGGGATGTTGTGCATCAGGTGGGCGAGGGTGAAACCAAGCAGGGCCTTCAGGACAACGGAGGTAATGGCGAACAGGCAGCTTTGGAAGATAACAAGCTGGAACGTATGGCGCTTGAGCAGGAACTCGAAGTTCCCCAGGCCGACGAACGCGGTCATCTTCTTGTTCAGCATACTGAGGTAGATCGCGTAGAATGCCGGATAGATCACGAAACACGCGATCAGCAGGATCAGCGGCAGGCATAGCAGGAAGCCGGTTGTGGATCGCCGTTGGGCGAACTTTTGCATCGTGGTTTTGCGCCCCGCTTTGCTGCGGGGTGCCGTCACCCCGATTGGGACGCTCGTGCCGTCTACCATTCTATTTTTACCTCCCGGAGCCCATCCTGATCGGTCAATCCGGCTGTTACCGGATGGTGGCGATCAGATCGTCGGGCGTGATCACGCTGCACTCACGCGGACATGGTCCGCAGTTTCGATTCACATTCGGTGTGGCGCTAAAGCGCGTCCATGAATCAGTCTCCCTGCCGCGGGTCTTGTGCCCGCGATATTATTCTTAGCCAGTCTGTTGCCCAGCTTACCAGCACCGTCAGTTCATCGTCCGGCCCGCTACGGTCACGCTAACCTGTGCCGTCACGCCGCGCAACGCCGCTGAGGCGTCGGCTGCATTTTTATGTTGCACGATATCATCCGTTGGACGGGACCGGCGCTTTGCCAGCACCGGTCATGGTCGGATTAGCGGGTAAAACCCTCCAGCTCGTCCTGTGCCCAATCCTGGACCTGCTTGATTGACTGCCCGCTTTGGAGTTTGGCGAGCATGGTCGGCAAGGTGCCGCGGTTATAGGCCTGCACCGCGATCTCCGGCGGGGCGGGGGCGACCGCGATACAGCTTTCCTGATGGTGTGATTTGCGAATCGGGTAGTGGTAAACTGTGCCTTTCGGTGGCTCTACCTCATCCCAGACCTTGAAATCGGTCATGCTGGCGAACGGTGGGACGTCGTAGCCCAGCGTCACGTTGCAACGGGCTTCGACCTTGTCGCGCTGCGACAGGAACTCGATCAGTTCCTTTGCGGCGGCCTTGTTGGGGCTGAAATCCCAGATGCCCCAGGCGAAGGCCCCGAGCGGCAGGAAGCGGCCTTTAGGCCCTTTGGGAGCAGGGAAGGTCCAGCAATCGGCTGCCACTTTCGGGGCGTCGCGACGCGCCACCGCCCAGGCCGATGGAGGATTCCAGATCAACGCGCTCTTGCCCGAGATCAGCGCTCGGTTGTTCGAGGCGTCGTCGTAGCTGACCGCGTCCTCCGGCAGGAATTTTACCAGCTGCTGCGCGTATTCGAGTACCTGGCGGACGTTGTCGGAGTGGACCGTTACGTCGCCCTTGGCGTTGATGACCTCCGCTCCGAACGCCGCGAACATGGCGCCGGCGGTATCGACGGAGTCGGGGGTGGTCCCAAGCCCGATGCCGATGGTCATGTTGGCTTTCTTACAGGCCTCGGCCGCCTTCAACATGGCGTCGTAGGTCCATTTGTCGGCTTCCGGCGTGGCATCGACGGAAGGGGGATACATCTTAACGATGTCCAGCCCGGCGACATCTTTCAGGACCGAGATGCGGCCGCACGGCCCCTTGTTCTGATTGCCGGCACTGCACGGAACGGCCATCCAGTGGCCCTTGATATTATGCAAATAGTGATTGGCCGCGGTGACGCCGCCGAATTTGTCGGTCAACCGCTTCATGACGTCATCGACCGGCTCTAGCTGATCCGAGTGGTTCAGCACTTCCCATAGTGGAAATTGCTGAATGTCATGGCCGGTCTTTGCTTGCGCCTCGGCAGCGATCGTCAGGATGTTCTTGGATCCGTTTGAGGTGATGAAGTCCGGCTGCACATCGACCTGATGCGCCGCGCCGAATGCTGCGCATTGCTGTTTCATGATCTCGTTGCCTTCGGGAACCCAGTGATCCCAGAAACCGACGGTCAATTTCCCGGCCGCGCGGCCGGTCCGGATGTGCACGAGTGGTAATGCCGCTGACGCGGCGCCGAGTGTCAGGGCGCGGCGGCGGGACACTTTCTTTGTTTGAGTAGTCACATAACCTCCTGTTTTAGCCGGCACCGGTTTCCGGGCTATTCTTCACGGACGCTTACTGTATCCGTGTTGCAGGTAGGCTAATGCAGTGTTTCCCCCGGTGGCAATGTTTTGTGATCGTTCTTCGGTATTTAAATCAGCACGAAGATCAGGAAGCCGAGAACGCCCGCGATATAGATGGACGCGGCGGCTATCCGCACGCGCTGCGCCTGGCGGCGGAATAGTGGCGCCCCCAGGAATGCCACCATCGTCGCTCCGCCGAAAAGGCGGGCGGCCTGCAATTGCGTATCGGTTACCTGATCGAGAAGCATGCTACTCCTGCGGATAGCGCCAGGGCTTATCCGGCTGTTTCGCCGTCGTGTCGAGCGTCCATTGCGGCAGCGATATGCCGTCCACCACGTCGCTGAACACCATGCGAACCCGGCTGCCGATCCCTAGGCCGCGCACCATCTCTTCTGGTGCGAGGGTGCCGTCCGGTGTTGTCAGGTTACCAACCACTCGCAGCGATTCGTGTTCCGAGGGCTGGGCCTTTTGTGTATCCAGGTCCACCAGCAGCACCATGTAGGGTGTGTGGCTTTTAAATGCGGGCTGGATGGCGTGATGCACCTCGGCATAGGAATGCACCTCGCCCTTGCCCTCGACCTTGGTCCATGTCGCCTTGGGGCTGGCGCACCATGGACAGCCGGTGGTGGGTGGATATCGTAGCAGGCTGCAGTCGTCGCATTTTTGCAGATGGAAGTCGTGCCGCGAACAATACTTGAAATAATCCAGGTTTTCATGGTCCAGATCGTCGATCGACAACGACATTCCCAGATAATTGCCCTGTAAGGTCATGATCGTTTTCCCTTCAACCGCGCCGCATGACCATACCGGAGGTCGTCATCGGATTCGCCCACCCCAGATTGGCCGTGAGTTCGATGTCTTTCACCTGACGGCAGCCGCCCTCCCGATAGTCATAGGTGTGTTGCCGCTTGCCGTCGGCACCGATCGGACAGGAATCATCGATGTCGTGACGTAATTGGCGGACGTTTTCGATCACCATGTTCATGCCGTGGGTGTAGCCCTCGCAAAGATGACCGCCAGAGGTGTTGTTCGGCCGCTTGCCGCCCAATCTTGTAATGCCTGACGAAACATAGTCGCCGCCCTCGCCCTTCTTGCAAAAGCCGTAGTCTTCGAGTTGCAACATGGAGGTGAAGGTGAAGGCATCATAGGCACCGGTTGCATCGATGTCCTCAGGTCCCACACCGGAGTTGGGCCATAGGATATCCTTGGCGTAATAGCCGCCCACCCGCGAAATCGGGCCGGTTTGATAATGCATGTCCATGCGCGGTTTGCTGCATCGCCCGACGATGCCCCGGATCAAAGCCGGCGTGTGGCGCATATCCTTGGCTCGGTCTGCTCGTGTAATGATGATCGCGGTGGCGTTGTCGGTCTCGACGCAGCAGTCCAGAAGATGCAGCGGTTTGCAGATGATGCGGCTACTCAGCACGTCATCGACCGTGTATCTCTTTTTGTAGTACGCCTTGGGATTGTTCGACGCGTGTTCGGAGTGAACGACCTTCACCATCGCGACTTGTTCCGGTGTCGTGCCGTAATCGTACATGTGCCGCATAAACGTCGGTGCGAACATTTGCCCCGCGCTCTGCCAGCCATAGGCCCGGTTGTGCAGCATGTCGCCGCCGACCGGTGTGGCCGACCGCGCACCCGTGCCCCCGATGCGAACCTGCGAGAAACCGTTCATCGCCCGGAACAACGCCACACAATTACAGAGGCCGGCCTCCATAACACCAATCGCGATGCCGATCAGCGCCTCGGTCGATGACCCGCCGCCCACACAGTCCATGTAGAAGTTCAACCGAGCACCGATGTCGCCGGCCATGAAGGTGGCGGAGGTGCTGTCGTTGTTCGAATATGACAGCATGCCGTCGATGTCGGAGGTCTTGATCCCTGCGTCCGCAGCCGCGTTGCGCAGCGCCCAGGTGCCCAGGGCGCGTGTGGTCTTGTCCGATCCGCGCGTGTAGGTGGTCTCGCCAATGCCGACGATGGCATATTTGTCCCGCAGGTATTTCGGTGTGCTGACATCTGTGTCCGCTGGTAGCGGCATGGCACGTCCCCTGTTGCTTGGTTGAGGAAATGCTGGGCCAGGACCGGATGGGCGTCAATACGGTCAAATTTCTCTCCCCATCGCCTAGGAAAGGTGATTAACTTAGCCGCAGCAGGCGGGTGCCATTCAATAATGACACGATATGATTTTATCGTCATCGGCAGCGGCCCCGCGGGGCGTCGGGCGGCCATCCAGGCAGCGAAACTGGGACGATCCGTCCTGGTGGTCGAAAAAGGCCGCAGGGTCGGCGGCGTTTCCGTCCATACCGGCACTATTCCCTCTAAAACATTGCGTGAGACGGTCCTGAATCTGACGGGTTGGCGGGAGCGCGGCTTCTACGGCAGTGCCTATCGCGTCAAGAAAGACATCCAGGCCAAAGACCTGATGGCTCGGTTGCACATGACGCTGGATCATGAGGTCGATGTGCTGGAGCATCAGTTTGCCCGCAACAAGGTCCAGACCATGTTGGGGTCGGGCCGCTTTCGTGATCCGCACACGGTCGAGATCACGATGGCCGACGGTGATGTAAGGATCGTCGAGGGTGAGCGGATCATGATCGCTGTAGGGACACGGCCATATCGGCCGGCGGATGTGCCGTTCAATGGCAAAAATGTGCTGGATAGCGATGAGATCGTGGATATTCCCCAGCTTCCGCGCAGCCTGACGGTGGTGGGCGGCGGAGTGATCGGGGTTGAATACGCAACGATATTCAGCGCGTTGGACGTCAGTGTTGCACTGGTGGAATCACGCAGCAGCCTTCTGGATTTCATCGATCACGAATTGATCGAGGATTTCACACATCAATTGCGTGATCGCGGCATGGCGATCCGGTTTGGCTCCAAGGTAGCACGAATTGAGTTTGAAAACGACTGGCCCGTTACGGTGTTGGACAATGGCCGTCGTGTTCGGTCTGAAATGCTGCTCTATGCAGCCGGGCGCGTGGGCGCGACCGACAGTTTGAACCTGGAGTCCTGCGGTTTGACGACGGATGACCGGGGACGCCTGAAGGTCGATCCGGTGACGTTTCAAACGGAGGTGTCGCATATTTACTCTGCCGGTGATGCGATTGGTTTTCCCAGCCTGGCATCGACGTCGATGGAACAAGGCCGGATCGCGGCCTGCCACGCCTTCAACCTCGCGATGCCGCCTGCGCCGGATTACTTCCCGTACGGGATTTACTCGGTCCCGGAGATTTCGACCGTTGGCATGAGCGAGGAAGAAGTCCGCCGTCGCGGTATCCCATATGAATGTGGAATTGCCCGGTTTCGGGAGACGTCCAGGGGCCACATCATGGGTCTGAACAACGGTATGATGAAGATGATCTTCTCGCTGAAGACGCGGCGGTTGTTGGGCGTTCATATCGTCGGTGAGGGCGCCACGGAGTTGATCCATATCGGCCAGGCCGTCTTGAACCTGCACGGTACGTTGGATTATTTCATCGAGAATACGTTCAACTACCCAACGTTGGCCGAGGCCTACAAAATCGCCGCGCTGGATGCCTGGAACCGTATGTCGGTGGTGTAGTTCCAGCTTGCTTTTTAGTCCGAGTTTCCTTCTTCATTTTACTAAAAAGCGGCGGAATTCCGCGAGAAATGAGCTAAATCAGGCCAAAATCGTGGCCATGTATATAACCTTCTTGTGAGTTGCGCGCTGGGCAAAAAGGAACATCCAATCGGCCATGCGG
>CAIZFE010000101.1 GCA_903932145.1 uncultured Rhodopila sp.
CATCACCCACCACTGCGATATCCTGGAAACCGGCAACGATTCGTTCCGCTTCAAACAGCGCAAGAAACAGACGAAATCGGGCTGACCAAGTGGAAACTTTTGGACGCTGTTACCTGGAAACTATTCAACGCTGATTGACAACTCCCGTTGCTTACTGTTGGTTTGACGTATGCTTTTGAGGGTTTGCGCCTCAACCATAGCGGTTTTAAAGCCGTCTCTGAAAAACATATATCGTTCAAATAGTTTCTTCCCGACGTTCCGCACATTGAGCTTTGAAGCCTGAACCGCATTATCAGCCATCCACCTGAAAAAGGGCTTCGCTACTCGAACACCGTGGTGTATCAGACTAACAATTTGGCTGGCTTTCGCCTCCCATTCCTCTCCTTCGGGTGCAAAAATACCGACACCGAATTTCCGATGCTCGATTAAAAATGCGCGTCCCTCAAAATCAATCGGAATGGACCAAGCTATTTTTTCAAAGCGACCAAGGTCTTTGAAATTTAGGAGATCAACGAGCAAAAAATAGACCTGATGATAGGGTGGTAACTTCCGCCCTGCGTCAGTGCGGTGTGCCGTGAAAAGGAACTTTTTTTCTGCCTGTGTGGATGAGTCGGCTGGTTTTATCGGCAGTATCACACGATGTGCTAGCTCGCGCACACGTTCGAGTTGTGGTGGAAGAGGTATCGGTGCCCTTCGAATGAGTGATCTCTTGATCGCTTGCTCAATTTCAGCGAATTGCTCCTCGTCCGTTCTCATTTCCTCATAACCGGTGTAATAACAACCACGTTGCCCCCTACGCCTATAACGCCAACCTCGAAATCATACTGTCACGACATCCATATACGGTCTGGCGATGTGGCGCAAAGGCTTACTTGTGCGCGAACGGACCGGATCGGCCCAAATGCTGAATCAGACCCGCGGCGACATTGTGGCCTCGCCGAGACGACGATGACGACGAATGAGAGAAACAAGCGAAAGCAAGTCCTCAGCGTCGATTTTGGTCATGGTGCCGTTGAAATGCGCCTCGTGCGCCGTCGTGTTTCGGGGGCCGCCCACCCAATCAAGACTTATGATGAGGCGGCCAACCTTTTCAGGGCAAGAAAGATTGCAGCGAAAATCTCTTCGCGAGCGCTGACCACCGCCATAACGAACTCAACACCTACGGGCGTGGGAGGCGTCATCAACATCAGCCCGACTTGCCGATGCTTGCGCTCGATATCGTCCCGATCCTCCGGGCCAAAAACGCAAATATGATCAAAGAAAAGCTGCTGTGATATATCGATAATCCCCTGATTTCTGCCCCCTAACTGCATGACCCTTTCGTCTCCGGGCGTGAGTGTTCCGATCCGGCGTTGATTCTCTATAAACTCATCCCGTAATGCCTGCATCTTTGAGTAGAGATCGACAAATAAAAGCCTATGCGGAATTTGATGTAGCGATCCTTGAAGCTCCTGGAGGGTCGCGGTGTGCCTCGTCTGACTTTGTTCGATACGCTTCGTGCGATCATCAATTTCCGCCAGAGCGACAGTATAAGCGTCTGTGATCGCCTTGACCAGCGCGATTTGCTCGGCATTCCAGATTCGTTCGAAGCTCGCCTCTTCCTTCAACCGAAAGGCGGCGTCGCGAACGAACAGATCAAACCATGAATCAGGAAAACCGGCGCCTTCGAACGCACGCACGAAGGCGGCGGGAAGATTTTCATCCAGTGTCGCGGTTCGGAGACGGATTTCCGTCAGAACCGCCCTCTCCGTCGTCGCGCGGGCCTGAGCCAAGCCTTCCGTGAGCGCAGCATTGTCGCCTCTGGTGCGACGCTTAGCCAAGCTCCCATCAAATATATCCGGTAGCGCCATCAGCACTTGTTCGCGGATCTCCCGTTCGTCCGCTGCAAGACTGGAGGCAGTGTCGAAATCAGCCCGCTTCGCCGTATTCGTTTCCATGTCGAGGAAATGTCGGAGTGCCCGGCTGAACCGCTCTGCTCTGCACGCCTTTCAAAAGAAGAAGTCTCCCGACGGCGGGTCGAAGACCGACCAACGGGACATCGAAGCGATCAAGCAGGCACTGAAGGGCGCGCAGGCGCACTACGAGGATAACTACAAGGGAAAGGGCTGGACAATGGTTGACGACATTCAGGATGGTCTTCCCGTGGTCCACGACGGCAGCGACATCGTATTTGCCGATCTTGGCCTTCCGGATGCCGACGAGAATGAAAAGAAAGTGCGGCTCGCGGTCCTGGTGAACCAGGAAATCCGTCGCCAGGGGCTGCGCCAGATCGACGCCGCGGAACGGCTCAAAGCCAATCAGGCTGAGGTTTCCCGGCTCGTTAACGACAAGCTGTCGGGAATCTCTGAGTGGAGGCTCATGAGCTTCCTCAACGCGCTTGGCCAGGATGTCGAGATCGGGGTCAGGCCCGCCGGCGGCGGTCATGCGACAACTACCGTGCGGGAATTCGCCGCGACCTGATTCTGTCGGTCGGGGATGTTGCCGAAGCCGGGGCTGAGGGATGAGTCCAACCAAACAGAAAAATGGAACCACAGATGCACACAGATGCACACGGATAAGGCAAGAAATCCGCATTTATCTGGGTGCATCTGTGTGCATCTGTGGTTCCAAATTGCTTTCTGCCGCACCCGATATCAGACCAATGGTGTATTGGCGTTGACATCGACTTTCGGCCGGCCTCACCTCGTCATTGGCAATACAAGGAAGCAAGCCCGGGCACAGGCCCCGGTCGGCAGCCACGTCTTTTATGAGTGTGTAAACAAAGACGTGGATGGTGCGGGGGCGGCCGGCGTGTGTCACTGTTAACGCCCGTCGGTATAAAAGGACAGAATTCACCCGATGAACCTGCATCCGCACAATTTTTCTTGACTTGTTTCCTAGGTAAATCTACCATAGAGGAATGGAAACCTCATCCCCACCGCGTCCGTCCGACGACCTTTTCCCATACCTGTACCACCAGCTCGTCTATACGCTGATAAGCCTGTTGCCGCCGCCGCTGGATGGCTCGCCCGAGGCACTCCGCGCCCGCAATCATGCCGCCGTCGCCAAAGTGGCGGCGCTGCTGCCGGTTGGCGCGAATGAGCTCGATCTGGCCGCCCAGTGCGTCGCCGCCCGCGCCCAGGCCGAGGAGTTACTGCGGCTGGTGCGCCAGCATGAGGGCGACATTCAGGTGGTGGTGCGGCTGAACGCGCAATACGGATCGACGGTGCGGGCCTCGCTGGCCGCACATGGCCGCCTGATGCGGGTGCAGGCGGTGCGCCAGAAGCGCGAGGCGGTGGAAGGGGCCGCCACCGCGGACGCCTGGACGGAGCATGTGGCCGCACAGTCGATGCTGCACGTGGTGGAGCGGAGAGCCAAACCGCCCGAGGCGGCGCGGCCGCCGACGGCTGCTGTGGCGCCGACCGGGGTGGCGGCGGAGGGTGTGGGGGAAAGGATTGCGGAGAACGTATCGGAAAATAGGACGAAATCTCAGGGTGTGGCTTTTGAGACGCGGATGAGCGGGCAGCACCGGGACCTGACGGGCGGGGGATCGGGTTTGCGTGAGGGTGTGGACGAGGCGATGGCCGGATCGCTTTTGGCGCGTGTGCGGGGGCGGGATCTGGTTGCAAGCGGTCGCGACAGTCCGGTGATGGCGGCGTAGGGGGCGGCTGTTGCTATCTTCCAACCAGTCTCAACACGCGTGGTTGGGTGCGGGCCAACCCTGGCAGCGCATTCGCCTCTGAGGAGGCCAGGTGGCCCTCAGACGACCGAGACTCCAGCAACCTGATTGCCTCCGGACCTGACATCGGCTTGGCAAACAGATAACCCTGGCCGAATTCGCAGCCCATTTCGTTCAGTTGGCGCGCTTGATCTTCGCACTCGATTCCTTCAGCGACCACGCCCATCCCCATGCCTTCTGCCAGCGACATGATCGTCTTCACAACCTGTTGGCTTTCCCGGTTGTCGATCAAGCCCGCCACGAATGAGCGGTCGATCTTCAAGACGTCCAACGGGAATTTGTGAAGATAGCTGAGCGATGAATATCCCGTACCGAAATCATCCAGGCTGAGTTGCACTCCCAGGGATTTAAGCTGGGATAAGACGCGCACCGCGCGTTCCGAGTCACCCATCGTGCCGCTTTCGGTAATTTCCAATTTGATCGTTGTTGGATCGACCCCCGTTTCGAAGAGCACGTTTTCGATGTCACGAACAAGGTCTCGTTGCGCGAACTGGCGAGGCGAGATGTTGATGCTCATACTCAATTTTCGCCCGGAACCGAACTGCCGGTTCCACGCATGCACGGTCAGGCACGCCTCGCGCAGCACCCATAGGCCAAGCGGAACAATGATTCCGGTGTCCTCGGCTGTGGCGATAAAGTCGCCTGGATACACCAATCCCCTGCCAGGGACCTGCCAGCGGACCAAGGCCTCGAACCCGGCGATCACCTCGGTTGAGAGGGTGACGATGGGCTGGTAGTGCAGCACGAACTCTTGGTTGCGGAGTGCCCGGCGCAGGTCGTTCTCCAGGTGCAAGCGCTTGGTCACTGTCTCGAGCATCGAGGTATCGTAAACTTCCGCGCGGCTTTTGCCGAGGGATTTGGCCCGGTACATCGCCAGGTCCGCATCGCGCAGGATGTCTGCCGCGGACTCGTATCCGCCATGACTGGTGGCGATGCCGATACTGGCAGACGCATGGACATCCTGGCCAACGATCGAGAAGGGAGCCACGAGAGCATCCTTAATGCGGGCGGCCAATGCGAGTGCATCGTCAGCGCCCTCAACGCCAGACATCAACACGGTGAATTCGTCCCCGCCTAATCGTATCAAGACGTTCCGCGACTGGTTGTTGGGGATGCCGTCGCCGTCGTTCCGGCGGAAAAGCAGTGCCCGGAACCTATTGGTGACCTGGATCAGAAGGTTATCGCCCGCCGTATGGCCCAGGCTGTCGTTGACGACCTTGAACCCATCCAAATCGATAAAGAGCACTGCATAGCCGCTGGCCCCGGGCTCTTTCTGCCGCGCCAGCGCCCGGTTCAGCCACTCGACGAGGAACGTGCGGTTCGGCAGGCCGGTCAACGGATCATGCAAGGCGTCGTGTACTGCCAATTCCTTGGAGCGGAGAAGTTCAGCGGCGAGCCGTTCCTGTTCCTCCACAGTGCTGGCGAGCACCGCGTTGCTGTTGGCGAGCGCTGTATTGCTGTCGAGCAACTCGGCACGGGCCGCGCTTAGTCCCTCGCGTGCCCGATCGAGCCCAAGAGCCGCTTGCTTCACGCCCTGTTGCAGAACATTGAAACTTTTGGCCATAGCGCCGAGTTCGTCCCGAGAGGACACGGTCACGGGGACAATATCCACCGAGGCATGGGCTGCGTCCAGGTTGCCCGCACCCAG
Organism: uncultured Rhodopila sp.; assembly: GCA_903932145.1. Classification (GTDB taxonomy): domain Bacteria; phylum Pseudomonadota; class Alphaproteobacteria; order Acetobacterales; family Acetobacteraceae; genus Rhodopila. The sequence continues at coordinate 5,367 of CAIZFE010000101.1, forward strand.
CGCATCCATCGCGGCCGCAAGGTCGCGCACCGTTCCGAAGGCCAGCCGCTTGGCCGCCTCGCTGACCTGATCGGCGGAATGGGCAATCATGCCAGGAAGAATAATGCCGACGCTGACCGTTAGGATTGAAACCGCAACAAAGATGTCTTCCAGGGCAACCACGAAGCCTTCCCGGGCATTCGGTATCGCCTGGACGGCGAGAATGTAGCCCGCCGCGTCGAGCGCCAGCACCAGCAGCATAGCCCCGGTCAGTTTGACATGCAGACTGCGACCAAATCCACTAAGCCCGTGCCGGGATCGATCCTCCAGCATGCGGAGGGCATAGAGCCCGGCGCCAGAATAGGCCATCAACAGGCCGATTACGACCGTGGGCAGGCCAAACTGCTGGAATCCAAGCAGAGCGCTGCAACCCCAAATAGATGCCGCCACCAGGCCGAGCCCAATCGTGCCCCGCGGCGCACGGTAGAGCCTTAGTGCGTCAGGAGCATCGCGCCGGAGAAGCCACACTGCGACACTCGGTAGGCAGATGCCGATCAGATACGTAAAGTTCGCGGCGGCGATCAGCCAAATCGGATCCCCGATGAGCAGGAACAGGATCGCGAAGCTGGCGGTCAGCAACGTGGCCACCCACGGGGCGTCGGTGCGCGAACGCCTGTTCAGGATGCGGGGAGCGAGTCCATCCTCAGCGAGCTGCGCCAGGGTCCTTGCAGCACCCGCGAGAGGCTGGATTGTTCCGTGAAACATATTGAACATCATGAAGCCGACCGCGGCGGACTTCCCGAGACTGCCGAATACGGGAGCAAAGGTGGGGCCGAGCACCTGGTCGAGATCCTGCCCCATCGCGTCGGGCCCGAGCACGCCCAGCCAGATGATGGGCAGGACTGCGAAATACAGGGCGGCCATGAACGCGCTGGCCAACATCGCCCTGGGCACATTGCGGGCGGGATCGATGGTCTCACCAACGTGGCAGGTCGCTGCCTCGAACGCGGGTGCGCCAAAACCGATCAGATACAGCCCGGCCATCACCGACGTCACCGAACCGAACCAACCGGGGAAGGGTGTCGTGAGATGGAAGTCAACCGCCTGGCCCCACTGGACCTGTCCGGAAACGAGCGGAGCGATCATCGAAACGAAGGCCAAAATGGCCGATATGATAGCCACCGGCGCGGCGACCCGTGAAACCCAGCGCACACCGCAGAGATTGATGGCGGTGAAGGCCAAAACCAATACGCATGCAATCAGCGGTACTGGCACGGCTGGCAGGCACCATTGGCCGATAGCGGCTGCGGACAAGAGCGCCGCCACCCCGCAGGTCGGCACCCAGCCCCACCAGTAACACACGCCCGTCAGCGTCGAGAGGATCGGACTGTAGGGACGAAACGCCGCGGTGCAGGCGGCTGCGATGCCGCCGACGCGATTGGGCGACATGAGTACCAACTCGGTCCAACCCGGCGCCGCGAAGTAGCTGAGCAACAGACCGGCGATCAGAAGCGGGATCGCCGCACTGCCCTGCCCGGGAATGTCGCCTTGACCGATGAAGAGCGCGGCTATCAGGAACAGGCTTTGGTTGCTGCCGCCCAAGGCCAGCGCGGTCGTTCCGAACCATCCCATGCGCCGCGGATGTAAGCGAGGGACGACACCGGTACCGATCGGACGCGGTTCAAGCAACAATGGCTGACGTCCTGAAAAAAATCATCTAGCGTCCACTTTTGTCGAAATAAAATCGGGTCGTCAGAAACGACTGGAACTCGCTGTCAGAATCAACCGGTCGCGGTTTGTTTGCCCTGGTTTGTCGCTCTGGTACCCATATAAATGATTGTTTTCAAAATCCAGTCGGTAGGTGGAATATTCCGCCCATACGCGGTGAGCGACCGGAAAAATCGGTGTCTGGCGAAGGCGGATCGACCCGACGCCAACCATACTTACGTATTCGTAAATAGTATAAAAGCTCGCGCAACGGCCAATAATTTCAAATTTACGCGTCGCTGTCGCATACTCCGGCGTCTCGCCAAGGCGGCCGACCCCGCCGCCATCCGCGGGCGTCCATTGTTGAGACATCTGACTTTGATCCAAGGAATGACCGCCGAGGGCGCCGAGCCGACGTACCATTGTCGTAGTTCGCTTCCGGTAGGGCCATGACGGTGGGAAACAGCATCAACCTGGAACGGTAATGTCCGTACGGGCTGTTCGGCCAGCCATACCGTGGGGAAAACCGGGTGCCACCCGGGTTCACCCGATGGACCCGAACCGGAACAGCAGTGAGGACCATTGACTTATTTCCCATAAAGGCCTACCATCCAAGGAATTTAAACCTCATCCCACCGGCCATCGATCTTTCCGAGCACCTGTATCACCAGATCGCCTATACGCTGATGCGCCTGTTACCGCCGCCGCTTGATGCCTCGGCCAAGGCGCTGCGGGCCAGAAACCATACTGCCATAGCCAAAGTGGCGGCGCGGCTGCCGGTCGGCGCGCGTGAGATCGATTCTCGCCGCGCACTGCATCGCCGCGCGGGCCCAGGCCGAGGAGATGCTGCGGCTGGTGCGGGTGAATGCGGCTAACGTCGAGTTGGTGATTCAGCTGAACGCACAATACGGGTCGATAGTACAGACGTCGCTTTCGGTGCTCGGAATGCTGATGCGGGTGCAGGCGGTGCGTGCAGGCGGCGCGGGTCGCAGCTGGCTCCTTGTGTAGCGCCGGCGGTTGGTGTGGAGGAGAGTGTTGCGGGGAATGTCTCGGAAACCGGGACGAATTCCCGGGGTATGGCTTTTGAGACGCGGATGAGCGAGCAACTTCCCGGGTCCAAAGGATCGGGTGAAACGGGTCTGCACGAGGGTATGCGCGAGGCGATGACCGGATTGCTTTTTGCCAAATTGCTTTTTTTTGCGGCGGCGGGACATGCATGCGAGCTGGTCGCGACAGCGCCGGACGGGGGTAAGGCGGCCGCGGTTGTTCCGGCATTGACCGACGACATCCTGTGCGGCATCAAGCAAAGTCGTGGGTGGCCGGACCAAGCCCCATATGCATCAGGATAAGCGTCGGGCGGAGAATATTCGTGCCACGGACGTGGCTTTCCCCCCTCCGTCATGGCCGGGCTTGGCCCGGCCACCCACGACTGTCTGTGCCGCGCCAACCAAAGTCCCGGGTGACCGGGCCAAACCCGGTCATGACGAATGGGCAAATCCTCCCCACCCAACGGCTTATCCTGATGCTTATGGGGCCAAGCCGGGGCGATGGCGGCTGGGGAGGTTTCCTGGCGATATTTGCCCGTCCTGACAGACCCTAAGCGAGTGGGCTTGGTTTCGGCTCGCCAATCGGCAACCATGCATTCCACGAACGAACGGGGATGCGCACACCATGCTGAAAAAGCTTCTTTTTGCCGCCGCCATGCTGGCCGTGGCGGCCACGGCTCAGGCCGGGACGCTGGAATCGGTGCGCCAGAAGGGGTTTGTGTCCTGCGGCGTGAACACCGGGCTCGGCGGATTCTCGATGCCGGACAGCAAGGGCGTGTGGCGCGGGCTCGACGTGGATGCCTGCCGAGCCGTGGCGGCTGCTGTGTTCGGGGATGCGGAGAAGGTGCGGTATGTGCCGACCACGGGGACCAGCCGGTTCGCGGCGTTGCAATCCGGAGAAATCGACCTCCTGGCGCGCAACACGACGTTTACCTTCCTGCGGGATGCGACGATCGGGCTGCGCATGGTGATGGTGAATTTTTATGACGGCCAGGGCTTTCTGGTGCGCAAGGATGCCAAGATTGGCGGGCTGAAGGACCTCGCGGGGGGTACGATTTGTCTGCTGCAAGGGTCCACGCATGAATTGAACCTCGCGGACTGGATGAAACAGCACAATACTGAATTCAAGCTTGTGCTGCTCGACACCACCGATGTGCTGATCAAGGCGCTGTTGTCGAACCGGTGCGATGCGGCGTCGTCGGACAGTTCCAACCTGGCCTCGATCCGCGGGGCCGGCGTGCCGAACCCGGACGATTACGTTATTTTGCCGGATCGTATCAGCAAAGAGCCGCTTGGCCCGATGGTCCGCCGAGCAGACGACCAGTGGTTCGACGTGGTGCGGTGGTCGATGATGGCGATGCTGGAAGCCGAGGAGAATGATGTCACCTCGGCCAATGCGGACCAGATGCTGGCTGACAGCCCCAACCCGACTGTGCAGCGTTTGCTGGGCAAGACAGGTGATTTTGGCAAGCTGATCGGGCTGGATAACGCGTTCGGGTTTAACATCATCAAGCAGGTCGGCAACTACGGCGAGTCCTATGAGCGCAACGTCGGCAAGGCCAGCTCGCTGAAGCTGGAGCGTGGGGCGAACGCATCCTGGACCAACGGCGGCCTGATGTACGCAATTCCGTTCCGGTGACGTCTCCCGGTCGCAACAGCCGGTCGGATGTGCTGGCGCCGTTTGCCGTTCGCAGCTTCCGGTTCCAGTTTCCGGCCGACCTGCTGACCTCCTGGGCCGGCGAGATGGAGATCCTCATACTCGGTTGGTACATCCTGACCGAGACGGGGTCGGTGTTGCTGCTGACGGTGTATGGGTCGTTGCAATATGGCGGCACGCTGATCGCGCCGATGTTCGGGTTGGCCGGGGATCGGATGGGGCACCGGAACGTGCTGAGCGCGATGCGGGTGGTGTATGCGGCGTTGGCGTGCGTGATGACGACGCTGGCGGCGCTGCATGCGTTGAACCCGCTGGCGGTGATGCTGATCGCCAGCGTGGTGGGGTTGATCCGGCCGTCCGACCTCGCAATGCGGAATGCGCTGGTGGCGGAGACGATGCCCGGCGACCGCCTGATGGCGGCGATGGGGTTGGCTCGGACGACGACTGATTCCGCCCGGGTTGGCGGGTCGCTAATCGGGGCGGGGTTGTTCGCGGCGTTGGGTATGGCGCCGGCTTATGTGGTGATCACGGTGTTTTACGCTGTCGGATTTGCGTTGACGCTCGGTGTCGGGGCGCCGCGTCCGTCCGGCGTGATGGCTCGACTATCGTTCTGGAGCGATATGCGCGAGGGGTTGTCCTACGTGTGGGACACGCCAGCGTCGCTGGCGGCGATGTGGCTGGCGTTCCTGGTCAACATGACGGCGTTTCCGTTGACGCTGGGGTTGCTGCCATATGTGGCGAAGGAGATCTACCATGTGGGGCAAACCGGCCTGGGGTCGCTGGTGGCCAGCTTCGCGTTCGGGGCTCTGACCGGGTCGGTGGCGATCGGGTTCGCGGGCCGAGCGATCCGGCCGGCTCGGATGATGATTATTTACACGTGCATCTGGTATTCGATGCTGCTGGTGTTCGTGCATGTGCCGGGGATCGTCGGCGGGCGGGTTAGCCTGGTGCTGGCGGGGTTCGCGCAGAGCCTGTGCATGACTCCGATGGCGGTGATGCTGCTGCACAGCGCGGGGGCGAAGTTCCGGGGGCGCGTCATGGGGGTACGGATGTTGGCGATTTACGGGCTGCCGTTGGGGCTGCTCGCGGCGGGCGGGTTGATCGAGCGGTTCGGATTTGCCGCTACCGCGACGGCTTATTGCCTGACCGGGTTGACGCTGACACTGATGATCGCGTTGCGCTGGCGTGCGGCGTTGTGGCCGCTGGACGCGCCGGCCAATGCGCGCTGAGGTCATTCGCACATGTGAACAAGATGTCATCGGGGCGACGACGATTTGCCGCAATCCGGTCACGATGAGTGCCCATGTTCCTCAACGTTGGATCGCGTTAGAGGAGTGAAACCGATGTTACGCTTCAAGGCCCTTATGATCGCGGCACCCGTCGCTTTCGGGCTGCTCGCCGCCCCTGCCGCGCATGCCGAGTGGCACGGTCGCGGCGGCGGCTGGCACGGCGGTTATGGCCACCATGGCGGACCGGGCGTTGCCGGTGCGATCATCGGCCTCGGGGCAGCAGCCGTGCTGGGTGGCGTGATCGCGTCGCAGGCTTATGGACCGCCCCCTGTGTATTACGCTCCGCCGCCGCCGGTTTATTACGCCCCGCCGCAAGCGTATTATGCGCCGCCGCCGGTCTATTACGCCCCTGCCCCGGCGTATTACTACCGGCGAGGGTATTAACAGGTCGTGGTTGCCGCGGCGGCCTGCACGAGTCGTTTCGCTAACTCAGAGGGCAGGCCGGCCGCGATCAGTAATTCGGCGTCGAAGCCGGCGTTGGTTCGGATTGATGCGGCCAGTGCGGTCACGGCCTCGTGAAGCCGGTCGGGATCAATTGCAAGCATTTGGGTGGATGCTGGTTGGGGTGATGCGGTCACGAACGGCTTTAGTCTCAGTCTGGCGGCATGGTCCGAGACGCTTGGTTTGTTGTCCATATCCAGGCCCCGGTAGTACCGCTTCTGCCATTGATCGGCACCTGATGCCGGAGTCTTCACCGCGACATCGGCCTGAAACGCGTTGCGCGATTGGCTCCATGCGGCGAATTGCCTTGCCGCCTCAGGGTTGTCTTTCAGCGGAACGAATTTGGGGTCCATGCGCTCCAACGCGCCGCGCAGCGTCGGCTGGAGGAAGCAGATCGGCTCCCCCGCCTCGAACCGGATCCAGTGGTTACGTCGGAGGAAACGCCAGTTCATCGTGAAGGTGTAGGGTGACCAGTCAGTCTCGATAACGCCGGACAAGGGCGCGATGCCCTCTTTGGCACTGTTGGGGGAGCCGCCCACGAACAGGTTCCAACCCGGTGGTGTCCGGAACAGGCCCTGGATATGCACCGTCAGCGTCGCCTGCCCGAACAGCGACACCGGGGCCGAGGCTGCCGGCATGTCGCGGTCCGATCGGATGATCACGTCGGCGGTCGAGGCTCCGCCACGCCAATAGGCGGAAAACCCAACCGGCGTCAGAACTTCCCAGCCATGGGCGTTGGCGATGTTGAGCGGCAGGCAGCGATAGGCAAAAGCCTCCGGTGTGGCATCCATCCAGGCGCGAGTCGGTTCCGCGGGCCGGATCAGCGGGTGCCACCCCTCATGCAGATAGCAAATGAAATCCATTGCCAATCTCCATCGATTTCCAGTGGTGGTGGTCCCAGGCTGGATAAAGACGATGGAGTAAGCAAGGTAAAGTTGGACCAGGCGACGAATGCCGCTCGGGGACGCGGTTTACCGGCGCCGCACCGTGTGGACGTCGCGGACGACACTGTTGGCCATCGCGCCGTAGGCTTTCGGCGCGGTGCACACTACCCCGCGTCCGCTTTTCAGCCTGATGGAGGAGTTCGGACTGAGACATCAAAGTCGGCGCGATTATCGGCGTTGGCGGACAGGCGGAAATATGCCGGTTGGATGGGCGGGTTAACACCGGGAGAACCCGCCCTCCCCCTCAGAACGCCTTATCCGCCTCCGGCCGGTGACCATTCCGCGGCACAAACCCGGACCGCTCCGCCACACGCGGGTCACGGACCCAGACCTCGCGGTTCGGGTGCAGGCCGCCGCCGCGGGTCGCCGGCACCGCCATATGCCGGGCGCGGTGCAGCAGGCGCGTGTCGGCGATACCGCAAAGCGGGTGGACCCCGCCGTTGGCGGCGACCGCCTGATCCCACGCCGCTTTGCGCTTCGCCAGCGTGGCGGGATCGTTCAGCACCGTGCAGTTCAGTTCGTTGCTGTTCAGGTCGGCGACGATCTCGTCCCCCTCCTCAATGAACGCGATCGGGCCACCCAGCGCGGCTTCCGGTCCGACGTGGCCGATAACCAGGCCGACCGATCCGCCGGAAAACCGAGCGTCGGTCATCAGCGCGATGACAATGCCGCGGTCCCGGCACAGCGTGGTGATGCGCGATGTCGGGTCCAGCATCTCCGGCATCCCCGGCGCGCCGCTGGGACCCTCATACCGCACAATGACCATGTCGTTGTTCTGGAAGCTGTCCGGGGCCTGATCCAACGCCGCCAGCAGGGCCTGCTCGCCCTCGAAAATGCGGGCGCGGCCGCGGAAGATGTTGCCTTCCAGACCGCCCTCGACGCCCGCCAGTTTCAGGATCGCCGAGAAATCAGGCGACAGGTTGCCGCCGAGAACACGCAGGCCGCCGGTGGGTTTGTATGGCTTGGCGACGGGGTAAACCACCTTACCGTCCACGGCCGGCGTGCCCAGGCGAGCGACCTGCTCACGCAGCGTCTCACCGGTGCAGGTCATGACGTCGCCGTTCAGCAGACCGGCTTCCATCAGTTCGCGCACGATCACCTGCACGCCGCCGACGCGGTCGATATCGACCATCGAATACTTGCCGTAGGGTCGCGCGTCGGTCAGCACCGGGATGACGTATTGCGAGAGGTAGTTGAACTCCTCCGGCGTCATGACGTCCTTCCAGAAGTCGGCGTAACCGGCGGCGCGGGCGATCTCCGGCGCGTGCAGGGTGACGTTGGTGGATCCACCAATGGCCATCGCCACGATGACGGCGTTGCGCAGCGAATCGCGCACCACGATGTCGCGGGGCTTGATGTCCCTGGCGATCATGTTGGCGAGATATTCGACCAGTTGGGCCGGGAACTCCGTCACCCGGCGCGGATCATCGGATGCCGGTGCGACCATGTGCAGCGGCTGCATGCCGACGACGCCGATGAAGGTCTGCATGGTGTTGTAGGTGAACATGCCGCCACAGCTTCCAATGCCGACGCAGGCATTGCAGGCGATGTGGTGGCGAAACGCCGCGTCGGGATTGCCCGCGACCTGGTAGGCGCTGACGATATCCAGCATCTCGCCGGTCTTCGGGTCCGTGCCGGGGTGGATCGGTCCGTCGGACATGATGATGCCCGGCTGGTTGTGCTCCAGCAGTGCGGACAGCGTGCCGACCGGCGGCTTGTCGCAGGCGACGACGGCGATCGTGCCGGCCAGGCCGGTGGCTTCCAGATGCTCGCACAGCGAGTCATGTGTCACCTCGCGCCCGATCAGCGAGTAGCGCATTTCCCGGGTGCCGTTGCGGATGCCGTCGGAGGTGCCGATGGTGTATTCGGGCTGGACGAGACGGAACGGCAATTGGCCCTCGGCCCTACCGACGCGTTCGCGCAGGCGGTTGTGTATCGCGTCCACCTTCGCCAGCACACCCAGATAGCACTGGCTGTCGCCCTTGGTGCCGACGACGCCGACCGACGGCTCGTGAATCAGGTCCGGGTCGGTGCCGATCACCTTTGCCATGCCGATGGACTGAGCCGACCGGCCGGGGTGGCGATCGATCAGAACGACTTTTGAATTTCGCACACTAGCTCTCCGTTGAAACGCTTACCCGACGCCTTGTCGATTCCGTGGTGGCTGAATGTACTGCCTGTCGCGCCATGGCAATACCGTCATCGTCGGCGATGGTCTGGAACTCCCTCGCGACGCCGCCAGCTGCCTCGATCTCGCGCGCCACCACATGGCCGAGGTCTTTCAGGTGGGCGTGACGGGGACGAATTGAGTAAAGCTGTTGCAGACCGCGATGTTGGGCTTTCCGAAGTCGCCATCCTTCATGCCAGTCTCGCGCCACAGGCCTTCGGGGCCGGCCATGTTGCGGCCGCGGGTGGTAAGGCCAGATGGGCGGGATGCGGCGTGTTCGATCGTCTGCGAAATTGTCTTCAAGGGAAGATTCAAAAATCTTGACGCGGCCGATCCCGATGCGCTACAAGTTCGAATAGTGGAAAGGCTTTCTGTTCGATCTACCGTTAGATGTGGACGTCAGATCATTCCACTCGCTAACCGGCGCGGGATCACCGGGTATCTCTCATCAAATTTTGAGCTTCGGCTCTAGAGAATACCCGCAATGACCAACCATAAGCACACTCAACCCTCCGCCGCCGAAATTATGAGTATCGTCAGGCCGATACTTACTGTTCTTCTTCGTCCAATGGTCATCCGTTTTATTAGCGTGGCGATTCAGTATCTTTACCCTCACATCGATGACGCTGACGTGACCAATATTTGCCAGGTGGCCGGTGGCCCAATCACCAATTACCTTGTGTCCGCCACGTTTTCGCTAATCACCGACGCTCTTCGGCACCGACCAAAAACACAACGCATTACGAGCGCATCTCTTCAAAAGGCCCCGTTGACCGACCCAAAGCGACATTGGACAGTCAACAAAGCCATGACGGCAAAGTTGGCCATATGTCCATCGCGACCGAGGGACCGAGTCATGCCCAATTCGCAGGAGTTGAGGGGGAAAATCCCAGACGTTCCGCCCGATCGGATGGGCGAAGTTGAAGATTTCATGGATTACCCGTCAACCAAGGCGCGTCAGCAGGCGACGCTTGACCACCTGCTTGCGCTCGCACCGACGTTCGAAGCGGCCGGGGCTCCGCCGTTGACCGACGACGACTTCCAGGCGGAGGTTGATGCTGTTCGCGCAAAGCGACGGATGCAGAGCGCCAGTGCGCATCGTTCTTGATACCAACGACGTGCTGTCACCGATTTGCTGGCGCGGCTGCCATAATCACCTGTTGGATGCACGCCGCTTTGCCGCATTACATTGTCGAATTTCGGAGGTAGCCATGATTATCGGACATTCGGGTACATTCCCCCTCGACGATGAAACATCCGACGACGACGTGGCTCTTGAGTCTTTTCTCGATCTGCTTGATCGCGACATTGCCGCCCGGCCCCAAGTTCCTCTCCCTATTTCAAAGGAACTCTTCGATCGGATCGAGGACTTGGTCGGCGGAATGGTTGTTGATCCCGATGAGCCAATCGAGGGTGATGTTGGACTCTGAATTCGGTTATCGGCCGGACCTACAGAGACCGCTGCAACCCCAACAAATCCAAAGACGTCGGCTCCTTCATCCCCAGCATCGTCAGCCCGGCATGCACCTGCCCGCGATGATGCGCCTGATGGTTGAAAAAATGCGTCAATGCCGGCCCCAGTGCCTGCTGATACGTCTTGCCGCTGGAGTTCTGATACGTGATCACCCGGTCATAATCCGAAGAGCCCGTCACGAACCCGAAAATCCGGTCGTCCTCCCGTTCCCGAGCCGCCCGCAGTTCGCCGAAATCGTCATACAGAATCTGGTTCAGCCGCTCGGGTTGCGGCCCCTCCAAGGTGAACCGCCGCATCCAGATGTAGTCCGCCACCAGCAAATGGTTCAGCGTCCCGTGCACGCTGCCGAAGAATAACCCCACCGGCCGCTTGCGGTCCGCGTCCGACAACCCCGCCGCATCGTCATACATCCGCCGATTCGCCCACCGGTTATACACCGCCAGTTGGTCGAAATGCGCCTTCAACATCCCTCGCCTCCTGTTTCCGAACCCGACAATCCTGGCGCAAACCGGCACAAACCGGTAGTGAGAAGGCAAACCCCAAACATGAGGATTTCTCATGTCCCCACCGTCCCTGCGCGCACTCAAAGCGTTCGCTGAAACGACACGAACCGGCAGTCTGGCGGCTGCGTCGCGCGCCCTCAACGTGACCCCATCAGCAATTTCGCATCTGCTGCGGGAACTCGAACAAGCGTTGGCGATCAACCTATTCACAACGAAAGCGCGCCTGACCGACGCCGGGGACACACTCGGCCGCCGCCTGATCACCGCGTTCGACAGTATCGACACAGCGATCACCGAAGCCAAACATCAGGCTGGAGATGTCCGCGTCTCCGCCCTATCAAGTTTCCTCACGCTCTGGCTGGTCCCCCGCCTCACCGGCTTCCAGACGCGCCATCCCGACACGCGCCTGCTGCTCAGTACCGGCACCCGCCCGGTGGACCTTGCCGCCGAACCGTTCGAATGCGCCATTCGCTGGGGTCGCGGCGGCTGGCCCGACCTGGACGCCACGCTGCTGTTCCGAGACCAACCGGTCGTGGTGGTCAACCCCCGCCTGCTGCAAGCCAACCCGCGGGACCTTCCCCGCCTCGGCGCCCGCACCCGCTCAATCGACTGGCCCTCGGTCGCCGCCGCGCTCGGTTGGCCCGACAGCCCGCCGGCATTGACCTTCGAAACCAGGGCGCTGGCGGTGCAGGCCGCGACCGCCGGCATGGGCGCCGCCGTTGTGGACCGCAATCTGGTCGCCGACATGCTGGGCAACGGAATGCTGGCGGAAATCGCCCCCGACCCGCCGATTTCGGTGCCCGAAGGCCACTGGTTCGTCGCCTTGCCCGAGCGCCTGCGCGTCCGTCAGGTGATTCAGTTCCGCGACTGGTTGGTTAGTCAGACCGCCCGCTGAGATACCCCCTTGGCAACACCGCCCGAATCCGTCCTTACTTCGGTCTGAATGTTTGGTTTCATCGGTTCCCGACTCCTCCAGGCTATCCCCGTCCTTCTGGTTGTTGGCTTCATCGCCTTCGCCCTGTTCGACTACGTCGGCGATCCGGTCTCCATCCTGGCCGGGCAGGACGCGACGGCGGCGCAGCGCCTGGCGCTGTCGCACGACCTCGGCCTGGATCAGCCGTTCTTCGTGCAATACGGCCGCTTCCTGTGGGCCGCGCTGCACGGCAATTTCGGCAACAGCTACCGGGTGGCACAGCCCGTCGCCAACCTGCTCGCCGAACGCCTGCCCGCGACGTTAGAGCTGGCAATCACCGCCTCGGTCCTGGCCTTCGCGATCGGCGTCCCGATGGGTGTCTATACGGGCATCCACCGCGACTCGTTCCTGTCCCGCCTGATGATGGCCGGCAGCCTGATCGGCGTATCGCTGCCCACCTTCCTTCTCGGTATCTTGCTCATACTGGCATTTTCCGTCGGCCTCGGCTGGCTACCGAGCTTCGGACGCGGGCCGGTGGTGCATGTCGGAAGCTGGTGGACGACGGGGTTCACCTCCTGGGCCGGCATCCGATCGCTGATCCTGCCCGCAATCACGCTCGGCATGTTTCAAATGACCCTGATCATGCGGCTGGTCCGCGCCGAAATGCTGGAAGTCCTGCGCACCGACTACATCAAATTCGCCCGCGCCCGCGGCCTGACCGACCGTTCCATCAATTTCGGCCATGCGTTGAAGAACACGCTGGTGCCGGTCATCACCATAATCGGTCTGCAATTCGGCGGCATCGTCGCGTTTTCGCTGGTCACCGAGACCGTGTTCCAATGGCCCGGCATGGGCCTGCTGCTGGTGCAATCCGTCGCGGTCGCCGACATTCCTGTCATGTCCGCCTACCTGCTGCTGATCGCACTGGTGTTCGTGATGATCAACCTGATCGTCGATCTGTTGTATTACGCGGTCGATCCCCGCCTGAGAGCGCGCCGCTGATGCTCACACGCGCCTGGAACAGCGATCTCGCCTACAATTTCCGGACGTCGCCGGTGGCCCTGGCATCGGCGGCCCTGGCGCTGATCCTGCTGATCGCGGCGGCGTTCGCCCCGTGGCTGGCGCCGCACAACCCGATGGACGTCGCGTCGCTGTCCCTGATGGACAGCTTCAAACCACCGCTCGGTATGGCGGACGCGGACTGGTCCAACCCACTCGGCACCGACAACCAGGGCCGGGACGTCCTGTCCGCGATCATGTACGGCATGCGCATCAGCCTGCTGGTCGGCTTCTTGTCCGTGCTGTTCGCGATTGTCGTCGGCATCGCCATCGGCCTGGTGGCCGGCTACGCGGGCGGCATCACCGACACCCTGTTGATGCGCGTCGCTGATGTGCAGTTGACGTTTCCCTCCATCCTGACCGCCTTGCTCGTCGATGGCGTCATCTCCGCCGCCCTGCCCCACACGATGCGGGAGGCGCTGCAAATCTACGTCATCATCTTCGCCATCGGCATCAGCCTGTGGCCCAATTTTGCCCGCACCGTCCGCGGCTCCACGCTGGTCGAGCGCAACAAGGACTACGTCATGGCCGCCCGCGTTATCGGCGTGCCATCCTGGCGCATCATGCTGAGCCACGTCCTGCCCAACGTCATCGGCCCGGTCATGGTGATCGGCACGCTCGGCCTGGGTTTGGCGATTATCGCCGAGGCCACCCTGTCCTTCCTGGGCGTCGGCCTGCCGCCCACGCAACCATCGCTCGGTACATTGATCCGCTTCGGCGACGACTTTCTGTTCTCCGGCGAATGGTGGGTCACCGTGTTCCCCGGCCTGACGCTGATCCTGATGGTGCTGGCGATCAACCTGCTGGGCGACTGGCTGCGCGACGCCCTGAACCCGAGGCTGCGCTGATGGCGCTCCTGGACGTCGTCGATCTGACCGTCGAATTCCCCACACGGCGCGGCGTGCTGCGCGCGCTGGATCGGGTGTCGTTCAGCATCGATGCCGGCGAGATCCTGGGTGTCGTCGGCGAATCCGGCGCCGGAAAATCCCTGACCGGCGCTGCGATTGTCGGACTGTTGGAACGGCCCGGCCGCGTCGCCGGCGGCCAAATCCTGTTCGAGGGCAAACGTATCGACACCCTGTCCGCCGAACCGCTGCGCCGCATCCGGGGCCGCCGCATCGGCATGATCTTCCAGGACCCGCTGACGACGCTGAACCCGCTCTACACCATCGGCCGGCAACTGACCGAGACGATGCAGACCCACATGCGGCTGTCCGACTCCGAGGCGCGCACCAAGGCCATCGGCTGGCTGGACCGCGTCGGCATCCCCGCCGCCGCCCAACGCATCGACGCCTACCCGCACGAATTCTCCGGCGGCCAAAGGCAACGCGTGGTGATCGCCCTGGCCCTGTGCGCCGACCCGGTCCTGGTGATCGCAGACGAGCCCACGACCGCGCTGGACGTTTCGATCCAGGCGCAGATCATTACACTGCTGAAAGACCTGACCCGCGACCACGGCACCGCCGTCATGCTGATCACCCACGACATGGGTGTCATCGCCGAAACCGCCGATCGGGTCGCGGTCATGTATGCCGGCCGTATCGCCGAGATCGGCCCCGTCGCCGCCGTCATCCGCCATCCCGCACATCCCTACTCCGACGGCCTGATGGCCAGCATCCCGTCGCTGGAACACCGCGTGGACCGCTTACGCCAAATCGACGGCGCCATGCCGCGCCTGGACGCAATCCCGAACGGGTGCCGCTTCAATCCCCGCTGTCCGCGTGTGTTCGATCGATGCACCACGGAACAGCCGGAACTACTGGACGCAGGGGCGACACGAGCCGCCTGTTGGCTACACGCGCATGACTAAGCCCGCGGTTCTGGAGGCCATCGCGGTCTCGCATTTGTTCGACGTATCCCGCCCGTTCCTGCAACGGATGTTCACCCGCGAACCGCGACGCATGTTACGCGCCGTGGACGACGTCTCATTCGAAATCGCCCCCGGAACGACGTTCGCGCTGGTCGGCGAGTCCGGATGCGGCAAATCCACCATCGCGCGCCTGGCCGTCGGACTCTATGAGCCTTCCGACGGCGACATCCTGTTCGAAAATCAACCGTTATCCTCGGCCCGCGCCCAACCGGGACTGCGACGACGAATGAACATGATTTTCCAGGACCCGTATGCGTCGCTGAACCCGCGCTGGCGCGTATCCGATATCGTTTCTGAGCCAATCCGAGCGTTCAAGATTGCCACAAGACCCAATGAAGTCCACGCCCGGGTCGGCACTCTGCTGGCCCAGGTCGGCCTGACGATCCGCGACGGCGAGAAATACCCCCACGAATTTTCCGGCGGACAGCGTCAGCGCATTTCAATCGCCCGGGCTCTCGCCAGCGAGCCCGACTTCCTGGTCTGCGACGAACCGACCAGCGCGTTGGACGTTTCTGTACAAGCACAAATTCTCAACCTGATGCGAGATCTGCAAAAGCGGTTGGGACTGACCTACCTGTTCATCAGCCACAACCTCGCCGTCGTGCGCCACATGGCCGACCGGCTGGGCGTGATGTATCTTGGCCGTATCGTCGAACAAGGCCCGGCTGAGGCGATTTTCCGCACCCCGCGCCACCCCTACACGCGGCTGCTGCTCGATGCGATCCCGGATCTGGAACAGGTGGGCCGAGCGCGCACGCCGGTGGGAGGGGAATTGCCGAGCCCGATCGCGCCGCCCCCGGGGTGTGCGTTCCATCCGCGCTGCCCGCTTGCAAACGATCGGTGCCGCGTGGAAAAACCCGCCCATACGATGGCCGGCGCCGTTCAGGTCGCCTGCCATGCGGTGGAAGAAGGACGCGATGGCTGACGACGAGGAAAAAGGCTCTCCCCTGCGGGCGGTGGTCGGCCTGGGCCTGATCCTGGCCCTGATCGTCGGCGTCCTGTTCGTGATGCATCAGTTGCAACACGCGGCCGCCGTCCAGGACTGCGTCGCGTCGGGACGCCGAAACTGCGTCCCGATCACGTCGGGCGGGTAACGATTACCGGCCGGGCAAGCTCTGCACGAAACTGGCGATCAGTGCATTTGTCCGCGCACTTTCATCCAATTGCGGGAAGTGCCCGGTGTCCGCGATGATCTCCACCCGAGCGGATGGAACATTGGCCTTCAACATGTCCAGATAGGGCGAAGTCTGCCCCTGACGCATCGTCTGCCGCTCACGCTTTTCGTTGCTGTAGGTTGCCTGC
The DNA here is from genome assembly GCA_903932145.1 of uncultured Rhodopila sp. Lineage (GTDB taxonomy): Bacteria > Pseudomonadota > Alphaproteobacteria > Acetobacterales > Acetobacteraceae > Rhodopila. The sequence goes on from CAIZFE010000101.1 coordinate 21,718, forward strand.
AATGCCATGACCGGAAGCCGCAAACCGCCCAGAGACGAGGCAAACCGCCCGACATCGTAGCGTAACAAATCCGTCAGCATCTTCGCACCGATCGGCACCGGCAGGCGCAGCGCCCTGGCCACGACCGCGTCCACGACGGCCGGGTCGCTTTTGTCGGTGAACATGTCCTTGAACATGCCGCCGGTCATCGCCGCGTAACCGTCGGGAGTGGCGAAACGTTCGTTCAGCACGGACGCCATCGCCGCCGCGAACTGGCTGCCATCAACCAGGATGACACCAGCCGTGTGAGCCGGCACCTGTAACGCCGCTTCGGTCACCACCCGGCAGCCCATGCTGTGACCCACCAGAACCGCCGGCGGCAGGTCCAGCGCCCGCATGACCTCGGCCACGTCGGCGCCGTATCGTTCGATCGAGCATTCGGCCGCCGTACCCGGACTGTCGCCATGCCCGCGCAAATCGACCGCGACCGTCTGATACCGAGGCGAAAGCTGCGCCACCTGGGCGTCCCAATCGGTGCGGGCACAGCCGAACCCATGCACGAACACGATCGGCGGCTGCCCCTGGCCCGTCACAACATGATGAATAAGCGACATGTTTTCCCCCTGTCGATGCGGCATCAGTGCCGGTGTTTGACAAAGGAATGCTCCGCCCGGGGTTGCCTGACAAGACCGATCATCGGGCGCTCAGGTGTTCCGGGTTACGTTCGAAAGCATCGCAGCGGCTGTAAAAATCTATCGCTCACCAGGCGGGTCGGTTCCAAACGACCCTGTTTCAGGCTGCCCGGTTTCAAGCTGCCCGGTTGCCTGTCCTTGCAGCGGAATATCCCCGGCCAGAAAACCGTCGCCCCGGGGTTGCATCCGCACCACCGGCCGGGTCCCAAAACCGCCGGTCTCCGAATCATCGGTGTCGCCGGCCGCCAGTCCTTCCGCTGTCGTGTACGACGGCGTCTCCATCTTCGTTCCGCCTGGAGTCCACTCCTGCGCCCTCGGCAGCGCGTAATCGGGGGGCCGCTTGAAGACATCGGGCGGGTCCGGCTGGACCGGTTCAGGCGCCTGCGTGCGTTGCTGCGGCAGCCCGGCGCCCTGCATACCAAAGTTCGGCAGGCTGAAATTCTTTTCCAACATCGGCCGCGCGGAGGGGACATAGAGCGGTGTATCGTACCGAGGCACCTCCTCGTATTGTCCTTGCGTGTTGGCAGCCGGCTGTTGGGCCATGGCATGACCTGAAACCGTCAGACCCAGCGCCGATCCAACCGCCGCCGATATCCATAAAGATCGCATCCCGCCGCTCCTGTCGGTGCAGAGGCGTGACCTGACCCTACACCGGCAATGAAACGCAAATCGCTCCTGCGTGAGCCCGCTGATTCTCCAGCACCTCCCTGCACGTTTCCACCAGGCGCGACCCCAATGCCTGGTAATCCGCCGAACGGGGTGCGTTGGGCCGCCATGCCAGACCCAGTGTACGCCAGGCCCCGGCGCCGGCCAGCGGACGCAGCACCAGGCCGGTTCCGTCGGTGATACCGGCCGCCACCGCCAGCGCGGGCAGCAGCGTGATCCCCAGTCCGTTCGCCACCATCTGCACCAATGTGTGAAGGCTGGTCGCCGCAAACCCGTCCTGGTCGCCCCGGTCGCCGGCCAGCAGACCGCAGACCGCAAGCGCCTGGTCGCGCAGGCAATGGCCGTCTTCCAGCAGCAGCAACCGTTCCGTTGCCAGGGCGGCGACCGGGATCGCATCCTCGCCCGCCAGCCGGTGACCGGGAGGCAGAGCGACCAGAAATCCGTCCCTGGCGACCGGCATGGTGTCGGCGCCACCGCAGTCGCAGGGGGTCGCCAGCAACAACAGATCGAGTCGGTTGGCGTTCAGCCGATCCACCAGATTGGCGGTGGTATCCTCCCGCAAATATAGCCGCAGCCGGGGAAAGGCGCTCCGCAGCGCCGGCATCAGCGTCGGCAGCAGGAACGGCCCGATGGTTGGAATGACACCCAGCCGCAGCGGTCCGCCCATTGGCTCGCGCGCCGCGCGTGCCGCCTCGGAGACGGACTCCAAAGCGGTTAAAGCGGTTCGGGCGCGCTCCACCAGTTCCAAACCGAGCGGCGTGAAGACAACGTGACGGCCGGCCGCGCGGTCGAGGATGTGGCAGTCCAGTTGCCGCTCCAGCGCCAGCAAGCCCGCTGACAGGGTGGACTGCGTCACCGCGCAAATCTGCGCCGCGCGGCCAAAATGCCGACTTTCGGCGAGGGTGACGAGGTAACGAAGTTGTTGCGGGCTGGGGAGCAAAGTCATCGTTTATTTCAATCAAAACATCCAATTTCATTCAATAACACGAAATTTTACGAGCAACCATGCCCCTAGCCAGCAGTCCCCAACAGGGAGTTCGCGACCGCGATCAGCAATGACACATACCGACCGCCCCGCGTCGTCATGGTGCCCGGAAGGCCCACCATCCACGTCTCTGTTTGTACTCATAAAAGACGTGGATACCGGCCTTCGTCGGCTTGACGGGGTGAGGCTGGCCGAGAGTCGATGTCAACGGCGGCCGCCTTATGACCGATCTTCCGACTTCACGCAGTGGTCGCCGAGCGTGGCCCGGAGCGCCCGGGGAAGTGCTTTGGCCCATTAGTCCGTTACGGAAATACTGATTTCAGCCGGCTAGGGCTTGTCGCGTAAAAGCCAGGACAATCGCGAGGGATCGCAGAAAATTCTTCTCTGCCGCGCTTTGCGCCACGCTCGGCGAACTCTGCGTGAAGCCCTTAGCCGCCCTCAATAACGGCCCGACCGGTTCACGCTGCCAGCGCACCGGCCAGCAGCGGCTTCATAACCACCCTGGCCATGCCCAAACCGAGCAAGCCGCGAGCCCCTCCGAACCTATCCCAAACCGGCGATGAATCCGGGCAAGCCGGTCATCCTGCCTGTCGCCGACCGGGCGGCATGCAGCACCGCGCGCACCGCTTCGGTCGCGGTTGGCAGGTGTTCGTTGACAACGACATGGTCGAATTCCACCCAATGGCAGATCTCTTCCCCCGCCACCCGCATCCGCCGTTCAATCTCCGGACCCTGGTCCCCTGCCCGTCCGACCAGTCTGGAGCGTAACGCCGCAAGATTTGGCGGCAGCACAAACACGCTGACCACGTCGGCCGGCAATTTGTCGCGCAGTTGCTGGTGGCCTTGCCAGTCGATGTCGAAAACCACGTCGCGGCCCTCAGCCAAAGCTGTCTCCACCGGCGCTCGGGGGGTTCCATAGGCGTGGGTGCCCTGTAGCACCCGAGCCCATTCCAGCAACGCATCGTCGCGCAAAGCCGCCTGGAATCCGTCTTCGGTCAGAAAGTGATAATGGACGCCGTCGGTTTCCTGGGGCCTGCGCGCCCGTGTGGTCACGCTGATCGATCGTTCCAGATTGGGTTCCGTGGCCAGCAAGGCATCGGCAATCGCGGTCTTCCCGGCCCCGGAGGGTGCCGACAAAACCAGGCAAACTCCGCGGCGGGGAATGTCGATCATTCGATGTTCTGAACCTGTTCTCGCAGTTGCTCGATCGCGGCCTTCAGCTTCAGGCCGGTTGCGGTCAGCGCGGCGGTGGCCGACTTGCTGCACAGCGTGTTGGCCTCACGGTTGAATTCCTGGATCAGGAAATCCAGCTTGCGGCCGATGTTGATTTCCTCGCGCAGCAGGTCGTGCGCGGCGGCGATGTGACTGGACAGACGATCCAGTTCCTCACGCACGTCCGACCGGCTGGCCAGCACCGCGACTTCCTGGGCGATCCGCTCTTCCGACAGATTCGGCATTTCGCGCAGCAGCGTTTGCAGATTGTCGAGCATGCGGGCGCGCTGGGCGGCGGGCTGACCGGCGGCCTGCACGGTGGCCGTTTCGCAAAGCGTGGTGATTTCGTCCAACTGCCGGCTCAGGATGGTCGCCAGGCGTTCGCCCTCGGCCTGACGGGAGGTAACCAAATCGGCCAGCGCGGCGATGAAGCCAGCCTGCACATCGGCGGCGGCGGCGGCCTTTTCGTCCTGCTGATCGACCTGGGCCTGACGCAGCACGCCGGGCAGCGATAGCAGCGCCTCGGCGGACGGCGGCGGACTGCCGGCAATACGGCGATGCAGGTCGGTCGCGATCTTCAGCACCTGTTCCAGCGCCGCCGGGTCGAGTTCCAGACGGGTCTGAGACTCCCGTTTGATGCTCAGGTTGATCGTGACGTTGCCACGCTTCAGCATCTTGCCGGTCATATCGCGCCAGACCGATTCAAGGCTGTCCCAACCTGTCGGCAGACGAAACCGCAGTTCCAACGTCCGACCGTTGACGCTGCGCAGTTCCCAGGCCCAGGTGATCCCATTCAGGGCACCCTCGGCGCGGGCGAATCCAGTCATCGAAGCAATTGCACTCATGCGCGCGTCATACCAGCGGCGGCGGCGGATGCGAAGCGATTGCTTCCACGACTCGGGGGCGTTTTGCTATCGGGTCGCCAATGCCCAATTTAGACATGGAGCGGGCTGCCGGCGGCCGCGTCGCAGGCGTGGATGAGGCTGGCCGGGGACCGTTGGCCGGCCCTGTGGTCGCGGCTGCCGTGGTGCTGCCGGCGAATTTGTCCGCCGAACTGGCCGGCATGCTGGATGATTCCAAAAAACTGACCGCCGCGCAGCGTTTGAAGGCATTCGTGGCGCTGCGGGCATCGTCGGCGGAGATCGGTGTCGGCGCCGCGTCGGTGACGGAAATCCTGCGGCTGAACATTCTGCACGCCTCCATGCTGGCGATGCGACGTGCCGTGATTCGCCTGGGTCCCGCCCCTAATCTGGCGCTGGTCGATGGTAATTACCCACCGAAACTGGGCTGCCCGGTCCAGTGCGTGGTCGGTGGCGACGCGATCTGTCTGTCAATTTCCGCCGCTTCCATTGTCGCCAAGGTGATCCGCGATCGAGCCATGGACCGTTTGGCGATACGGTTCCCGGGTTATGGCTGGCACACCAATGCCGGGTATGCGACCGCGATCCATCGGGAGGCCTTGGAGCGACTCGGAGCCACCCGGCATCATCGCGATTCGTTCGGTACGGTTGCGCAACTTCGGCTGGCTTTGACGATTAGTGGTTGACCTGACTTCGGACGGCCGGTCAGCATGGGGATTCGACACCAAAAGGTTGGAACCGGGTCTTGGACCGCTATCACGACTTACCACTGGACCAAATTCTGCGCGGCGACTGCGTCGAGTTGATGCGCATGCTGCCGGCCGCGTCGGTCGATTGCGTCTTCGCCGATCCGCCATACAACCTGCAATTGCGGGGTGAATTGCGGCGTCCGGACGACAGCCTGGTCGATGGCGTCGATGACGACTGGGATAAATTCTCCGATTTCGCCTCGTATGACTCATTCACCCGGGATTGGCTGGGGGAGTGCCACCGGCTGCTGCGCAAGGACGGCACGATCTGGGTGATCGGCGCATACCATAACATTTTCAGGATTGGCTCGATCCTGCAGGATCTGGGGTTCTGGATCCTGAACGACGTTATCTGGCGCAAGTCCAACCCGATGCCGAATTTCCGGGGGCGGCGCTTCACCAATGCGCATGAGACGCTGATCTGGGCGGCGAAGGGGCGGGATTCCCGCTACCGGTTCAACTATCAGGCCATGAAGTCGCTGAACGACGACATCCAGATGCGCAGCGACTGGTTCATACCGCTGTGCACGGGTGGCGAGCGGATGCGGAACGATCACGGGCTGAAGCTGCATCCCACTCAAAAGCCGGAGGCGTTGCTGCACCGGGTCCTTCTGGCCAGCACCAATCAGGACGATATTATCCTGGATCCGTTCACCGGGACGGGCACCACACCGGCCATGGCCAAGCGGCTGCGACGGCACTTCATCGGGATCGAGCGGCACCCGGTTTATGCCGAGGCGGCGATCGGGCGGGTGCGGCGGGAGAAACCGATCTCGGTCGAGGGGGCCACGTCGCAGCCGACCAAGCGAGAGGCGGTGCGGATTCCGTTCGGCAGTTTGGTGGAGCAGGGGCTGATCGTGGCGGGGACGACGGTGTTCGACCGCCAGCGGCGGGTCAGCGCGATGGTCGGGCCGGATGGGTCTTTGAGTGTTGGCGATATTCGCGGGTCGATTCATAAGGTCGGGGCGCTGCTGACGAATGCCCCGAGCTGCAACGGATGGACGTTCTGGCATTTTGAGCGGGATGGGATGCTACAGCCGTTGGACGTTCTGCGGGCGGCCGTCACGGCTCAGGCGGTGGCAAATGCGGGGCCGGCGATAGCCTGAGAGATTGGCGGTTTACGCAGGTATATCAACGGCCATTTCACTCACTCATGGGCCGCCGCGCCCTGCCCCGATCCGTCATGGCCCGGCCTTGTCCGGGCCACCTGTCGCGGCACCGTCAAGGCATGGGTGGCCCGGACAAGCCGGGCCATGACGACGGGGGCAAGAGGCCCGCTGGTATTACGCCTTGGTACCCCGAAACCCGGTCGCAACGACATAGAGTTCGCTGGAATCCTTGCGGCTCGATGGCGGTTTGGCATGCCGGACCAGGGCAAAATTTTGCTTCAGTACGTCCAGGATCTGCTTTTCCGAACCGCCCTGGAACACCTTTGCCACGAACCCCCCGCCCGGCGTCAGGATTTGAATGGCAAAATCCAGCGCCATCTCGGCCAGCGCAACAATCCGGATGTGATCCGTCGCCGAATGCCCCGTCGTGTTCGGCGCCATGTCGGACAGCACCAGATCGGCGCCGCCGCCCAGCTCCGCGATCAGCCGCTCCGGCATTGACGGATCAGTGAAGTCGCCATGGATCAGGGTGGAGCCGTGGATCGGATCGATCGGCAGCAAATCCACCCCGACAACCGACGCCGCACCGCGCTTTACCGCAACCTGAGTCCAGCCACCCGGCGCCGCGCCCAGATCGAGCACCCGCACGCCCTTGCGGATCAGGCTGAACTTGTCATCCAGTTCCAGCAGCTTGAACGCCGCGCGCGACCGCCAGCCCTGCTGCTTCGCCGCGATCACATACGGATCGTTAAGCTGGCGCTTCAGCCACGCGGTCGAAGCCGGACTGCGCTTGTTCTTCGATTTCACGAACACCGACAGTTTTCGCGACGCCGGTATCATGGGAGGTTTACTCATGGACGGCAGGGTTCCCGGCGCCGGTCCTGGCGCAGACGGTCGGCGCGCATCAGGCGCAGCAAGATACCCTCCCGCAGCCCCCGGTCAGCGACGATAATATGGGGGGCGGGCCAGACCCGGGCGATGGCGGCAAACACCGCGCAGCCGGGCAGCACGAATTCGACACGCTCCGGCCCGACGCACGGATGCAGAATCAGGCCGTCGCGGCCGAGGCCGCGCAAGTGAGCCAAGGCATCGGCGGCGTCCTTGCTGCACAGTTCGACACCATCGACCGCGAGGCGGCGGTAACGGTCCAAATTCAACGCGACGCCGGCCAACGTCGTAACCGTGCCGCTGGTGCCCAGCAGGCGCACCCCGCCGTCACGGATTTCACGCGCGATACAATGGACTTTCTCGAAAGGGCGCAGGCGCTCCACGACGTCGTCCACCATGGCTTCGAAACCTTCGGGCGAAAAACCGGCGTCGCCCCAACGTTCCGCCAGTGTCACCACGCCGATGGGCAGCGACACGTAGCCGATCAATTCTGGCTGACCGTTGGTCAACCGGACCCAGGCCAGTTCCGTCGATCCGCCGCCAATATCGAACAACAATGCGCGCCGCCCGTCGCAGGGCAGCAGCGGCGTGCAGGATTCCAGCGCGAGTTCAGCTTCCTCCCGGCTGGAGATGATCCCGAAGTCGAACCCGGTTTCCTGCTTCACGCGGCACAGGAACGCCGGACCATTGGTGGCGCGGCGGCAGGCTTCGGTGGCGATCGCGCGCACCTGGCGCACCTGACGGCGGGCCAGGCGGGCGGCGCACGCATGCAGGGCGCCGATCGCGCGGTCCATCGCCGCTTCGTTCAGGGTGCCGGTGCTGTGCAGTCCCTCCCCCAACCGGACGATGCGCGAGAAACTGTCCAGCACCCGAAAACTGTCGCCCGCGGGCGTGCCGACCAGCATCCGGCAGTTGTTGGTTCCCAGGTCCAGAGCCGCGAAGGCAGGTCCGAACGCCCGGCGTACATGATCCGGCCGCACCTCATGACAATGTGCGGCGGCGTCAAGCTCGGCGGAGGCCTGAACCGGATTCATCCGGGGATTGTCAACCGACTGACGCTGGCGAGCAAGCACCGAATGCAACATGGCCAATTGTCAATCCGACAGCGTAGCCAAACCCGCACCGGACCGGCGTTTAACCGCCGCTATGGGTTGAACCTGAACGACTCGTCCGGGGCTCCGCCAGGGAAACCCGCCAGCCCCCGCCACCGTCGGCCTTAACCTCTCTGGCCGCCATGTGAGCCCGGCGCAACAGGATCCGGACATCGTCGGCGCTGTTGGGAGGGCGGCTGGCGATGCCAATGGAAAACGTCACGCCCTGACTGTCCGGGACATCCTGGAAGATGCGGCGACCGCACAGCGCCTCGGCCCGCTCCGCGGCGGTCAGATGGTCCATCCCATCCTGCCAGATGGCGAATTCGTCAGCACCCACCCTGGAGACCACGTCGTTCGGCCGCACCATGGCACGCAGTTGATTGGCCATACGGACCAGAATCCGATCGCCGCTGGCGCGCCCCAGGGACGTATTGATCCTGCGCAATCCATCGATATCGACCAGAAACAACGTCCCGGTCGTCCCGTCCTGGTCAAGCCGGTCGATGTGCCGGTCGGCCTCATCCAAAAACCAGCGGCGATTCGGCAGCCCGGTCAACCGGTCAATGCCGACCTGGCCCATTCCCGAACCGATCAGGGTTCGCAGCAGCATGGCTACAGACGCGGCGAGATCATGATCGGCGTCCGTCCAGGGCCGGGAATCCGGTGCCCGCCACATCACCAGGCCACCGGGACGGGCGGGCGGCAACACCCAGGGACAGGCCAGAATCGGTCGCGTGTCCGCACCGGCGGTATGAGCCGGCCGGCCGGGGTTGGCGTTGAGCAGGGAGCGTCCAACAGCAACAGTGTCGGGTCCATCGTTTCCAATGCTGTAGGCGACGGGCGCCTCGGCTGCATCGTTGCTCAGGTCCAGAACCGCGAGCCCCTCCAGATCGGCGGTCAGGCGCAATTGCTCCAGAACCGCAACTATCGAACCATCGTAATCGTCACCGAAGGGCACGCCACGTTCTCCAAATCACAGGATCGTTAGTTAGTCTACGCGTTTCCGCGGGCAGATAGCCAGAACAGCATCGTCCCGGTGACGGAAAAGCCGAACGCCTCTACAGTCGCCGCCAAGATACAATGGGAGGATATAAGCCATGCGGGCAGTTTGGTACGACCGGCAGGGACCGGCGAACGAGGTGATCGTCACCGGCGAATTGCCGACACCCGAACCGGGCATTGGGCAGGTGCGCGTGCGGCTCGAAGCGTCGGGGGTGAACCCGGCCGACACCTATCGCCGCCGGGGCGCGGTGCCAGCGGAATATCCTCGGGTCATCCCGAACAGCGATGGGGCGGGCACCATCGACACGGTCGGCGAGGGCGTACCGGCCAGCCGGATCGGTCAGCGCGTTTGGCTCTACAACGGGCAGCGGAACGGCCGCTGGATGGGCACGGCCGCCGAATATATCGCGCTGGACGCCGACCTGGTCACCGAGTTGCCGGATCACGTGTCGTTCGCCGAGGGCGCCACACTGGGCATTCCGGCGATGACGGCCCATGGCTGCGTGTTTGCGTCCGGGCCGGTGCAGGGAAAGACGATACTGGTGACGGGTGGGGCTGGCGCTGTCGGGCATTATGCCGTGCAACTCGCCGCCTGGGCCGGGGCGGAGGTCATCGCCACCGTTAGTTCAGACGATAAAGCTCAGCGCGCCCGTGCCGGCGGGGCGGCGCATGTCGTGAACTACCGCGCCGAAGACGTCGCCACTCGCGTCGCTGAGATCACGCGCGGCGCCGGGGTCGATCACATCGTTGATGTCGATTTGGGCGGCAACCTGGCCGCCGCGCTGACATGCGTGCGGGAAAACGGCAGCATCGCCTATTACGCGAGCAATGGCGCACTGGAACCCAAAATCAACCTGCGGGCTCTGATGGCGAAGAATCTGACCATCCGCGCGTTCGTGCTGCCAAGCAGTCCGCATGCAAACCGGAAGCGCGCGCAACAGGATTTGGCTGCGTTCATTCGCACACCCGGCCGGATCTTGTCAGTGGCTGGAACATTCCCGTTGTTCGAGACCGCCGCCGCCCACCTGTCCGTGGAGGCAGGCGGCAAGGTAGGAACCGTCGTGGTGGAGTGCGCGCGGTAGCGATCGCTATTGATCTGCGCTGTCGTTTGCCGCCGCGAGTGAACGCGGGGTCAGATAGTAACCTGGGCAACACAACCTTACGATGGTTGGGATGTTTCGGTGTCAACGCGGCACCGGTATCATTTCTTAGAATGACCCATGTATGCGAAAGCCACCATCCACTGACCGGGTCCGTACCAAGCCCAAATTGAGAAATGTCTGGCGGCGCCAGACTCACGTTATCGTGATATTAATTGATTCCGGGAATTGATCGTTTACCCGCTCACGTCAATCACACTAACGAGTACTCAGTTGCGGAACCAACCCAACGCGCACGCACAACGGGGAACAAGTTGACCGGCCTTTCCTCCCGCCTGCTGATCATCGTGATCGTCGCGCTTCTGCCGTCGCTCGCGTTCCAGGGCTACGCTGAGATTCAGGCGCGACAGGTTCGCCAGCAGATTATGGAAGACCACGCGTTGCGGCTGGTGCGGCTCGTCCGCTCCGAAGAGCACCGGATCGTCGAAGGGGCGGTGGAAGCCTTGCGGGTGATCGCAAGCTCACCCTCAGTGCGCAGACCGCGTCCGGGTCCGTGCAGGGAATTGTTCCGCACCCTTGTGAAGGAATCGCCGCGCTACATTTCCGCCGGTGCGGAGGGTCTCGACGGCATACCGTTTTGTCAATCCATCGAGTCCCCGGCGGCGTTGAATACCACTGACCGGCTGTGGTTCCGCAGGGCACTCGAATCCGGTGGAACGGCGATCGGCGAATATGACCGGGGCGACGCGTCCGATTTGGCCACGATCCATCTGTCCCGGCCATTCCGCGACACCGACGGACAAGTCGCGGGTGTGGTGGAGGTCGCATTGAGCCTCCAATGGATGAACGAACAACTCGCGAAGCTCGGCCTGCCATCGGACAGCACCGTGACGGTCACCGACCACAAAGGCATCGTCCTCGCTCAATATCCGCGCGGCATGGAGACTGTCGGGCAACCCCTGCCCCCGGAACGCCAGTCTTTTCTCGAAGGGGGGGATATCCGTTTGTTTCATTCCCTCACGAACGCCCCCGGCGGCCGGCCCGGGCTGGTGACAGTGTCACCGCCGGGCGCCGATCCGTGGGGCCTGACGGTCATCGTCTGCCTCGACGAAGCCAACACGTTCGCCGCGTTAACCCGGGCCGATCACCTGGGCCTGACATTGATCGCCGGCGGCGCGCTTCTCGCCATCGTCCTGACAATCGCTATCGGACACCGCCTGATCCGCCGCCCGGTCGAAAAATTGCTCGGCGCCGCCGGGCTTTGGAGGAACGGCGATTTCGCCGCCCGAACCGGCCTGCTGGCCGATCGCAGCGAGTTCGGCCGGATCGCTATGGCATTCGACGCCATGGCCACGACACTGCAGACCCGCGAGGCGGCGTTGCGGGACAGCGAGGCAACTCTCCGTCTGGCCATGACCGCGGCGCGGCTGGGTGTCTGCGAGATCAATCTGATCACCCGCGAGGGAACCTGGTCCGTCGAGCTCGCCGAGATCGTGGGATGTGCCAAGGATGACTATCGAACGATGGACGCCTGGATCGCCGATATCCATCCCGATGATCTGGAGGCGGTGACATCCGCTTGGCAGCGTGCGCTTTCGGGCGCCCAACATTACTACGCAAGCGAATACCGGCTGTGCCGGCCGGACGGCGGTTGGCGATGGATCGCCGCCTACGGTCAGCCGATTTTTGACGCCGGACGGCCGATTCGTGCCGTGGTCGTGATCCAGGATATCAGCGCGCGCAAACATGTCGAAGAAGCCTTGCGGGACAGCGAACACCAACTGAGGGTGACGCAGGAAGCCGCGCGGATTGGCAGTTTCGATCGCGACCTGGTCACCGGTGCCGTTCAGTTGTCCGACCTGCAATCCCGCCGGTTTGGCATTGATCCGGCGGGGCCGGAGAAGTTCACCGAGGAAACCTGGCGTCGATGTGTTTACCCCGCCGATCTGGCCCGGACGGAACAAAGCCTGTCGGCGGCGATCGGGAACAGGTCGTCCTTCGCGGTCGAATACCGCATCATGACTCCCGACGGGCTACGATGGATGGATGCCCGTGGCAACGTGATCTACGCCCCCGATGGCACCCCCTTACGGATGACCGGGATCGACATCGACATCACAGAGCGGCGCGCGCTGGAAGATGAACTGCGAAGTCTGACGGCTAATCTGGAAGCCCGGGTGCGGACAGAAGTGGCCGCCCGCGAAGCGGCCCAGGCCCGAGCGACACAGGCGGAACGGCTACAGGCACTCGGGCAACTCGCCGGGGGTATCGCCCACGACATCAACAACGTCCTCCAGGCTGTCGCCGGCGCATTGGCACTGATTGCCGGCCGGTCCGGCGACGAAGCCGCGGTTCAGCGCTTCGCCCGGCTTGGCAGCGAGGCAATCGAACGTGGCGCCTCGGTGACCGGCCGCCTGCTGGCGTTCGGACGCCGCGGCGATCTGCGGGCCGAACCGATCGAGGTGCCCGGGCTGCTGAACGGCTTGCACGAGATCCTGAGCCACACGCTGGGGGCCGAGATAGACGTGCGGGTCTCGCTGCCGGACGGTTTGCCGACCGTCGTCGCGGACAAAGGGCAGTTAGAAACGGTTTTGATCAATCTGGCGACCAACGCACGGGACGCGATGCCCAACGGCGGCCGGCTGGTCCTGGCGTCCGAACAGGAACAGGTGGCAGCGGGCGATCCTCCGCATCCCGCCGACCTGCAACCAGGCGAGTATGTGCGTTTCGCTGTCGCCGACACCGGCACAGGCATGGACTTGGCCACGCTCGCCCGGGCGCGGGAGCCATTTTTCACGACCAAGGCATCCGGGGCGGGCACGGGGTTGGGTCTTGCGATGGCGCAGGGATTCGCGGAGCAGTCCGGGGGTGGTCTGTCGATCGAGAGTGAGTCCGGCAAAGGCACCACAGTCACCCTTTGGCTGCCGGCGGCGGCGATGGCGCCCGCACCGGCCCGGCGGAAACCGGCACAGCGGACCACGGCTTCACCTGCCGTCTCGGTGCGGATTCTGCTGGTGGACGATGAACCCATGATCCGCGAGGTCCTGGCGACCTGCCTGCGCGACGCGGGTTGGACCGTGCTGGCAGCGGCCAGCGGCGCCGCGGCCCTCGATCTGCTCGCCGCCGTGCAGTCCGTGGACATCTTGCTGACGGACCTGTCGATGCCAGGCATGGACGGACTGGCCTTGATCAAGGCCGTGCAGACGCTCAGCCCCGGACTGCCGGCTATTTTGTTGACCGGTTATGCCGCGGATATCACAGCACTCGGCCTGAGCGGTAACGTCTCGCTGCTGCGGAAACCGGTCAGTGCCGTGCAGCTTCTGGATCGCCTCGACACGATGCTGGCGGGCCGGTGGGCCGAAACCGGTGAGCGCAGCCAGGCCGTTGCACTTGCAGATGGATAACGGCGGCCGTTAAGGCCGGCGCTCGCCCCTCACCGTCCTGGCCCGGCTTGTCCGGGCCAGGACGGACGTGTGGGATAGCCTTACGTCACCATCAACGGCGGCTGGTATAAAGCCGGCGCGATTGACAGGGCCCCCGCGGGTCTCTCTTCTGCGTCACACAAGAAAATGACCGGAGGATCTAAGATGAACCGTATGACCCGCCGCGCCCTTCTGGGCGGAGCCGCGGCCCTGACCGCCCTGCCCGCGCGGGCCGAGAATGCCCCCGGCGTGACCGATACGGAAATCCTGTTCGGCCAAACGATGCCATACAGCGGCCCGGCCTCGTCATACGGGACCATCGGCACCTCCGCTGACGCTTACTTCCGAATGATCAACGATCAGGGCGGCATCAATGGCCGCAAGTTGCGGATGCTGTCGCTGGATGACGGCTACCTGCCGCCGAAGACGGTCGAAATGACCCGCCGCATGATTGAGGAGGACAAGGTCGCCTTCCTGTTCAATCCGCTCGGCACGCCGACCACCAACGCGACGCGGAAATACGTCAACTCCAAGAAGGTGCCGCAGCTTTTCATCGCCTCTGGGGCCACCCAGTTCGGCGACCCCGACCATTATCCCTGGAGCCTTGGATGGCAGCCCACCTATCAGGTGGAGGGGCATATCTTTGCCAAGTACACGCTTCAGCAGGCGCCGGATGCCAAGGTTGCGGTTCTGTATCAGGGCGATGATTCGGGGCGCGACTACTACAAGGGCTTCAGGGACGGCCTGGGTGAGGCTGCGGACAAGATGATCGTCGCGACCGCCACGTACGAGGTTTCCGACCCGACGGTGGACTCGCAGATCCTGACCTTGCGCGACAAGGGCGCCGACGTGCTGTTCATGACCGGCATCCCCAAGTTCAACGGCATGGGTATCCGCAAGGCGTTCGATATCGGCTGGAAGCCGCGGCTGTTCTTTATTTCCTCGACGGGCTCCTCGATCGCCACCGCGATCATGCCGGCCGGCCCGGAAAAAGCGCTCGGCGTCATCACTGCCAGCTACCTGAAGGATCCGACCGACAAGCAGTGGGCGAACGATCCGGCGTCCCTGGAATGGCGCGCGTTTCTGGAAAAATACTATCCGACCGCCAACCTCGCCGACGTCAACAACGTTTACGGCTACTCCACGGCGCAGACCCTGGTGCAGACGCTGAAGCAGTGCGGCAACGATCTGTCGCGCGAGAACATCATGCGGCAGGCGACCAGCCTGGATTTTGCGCTGCCAATGGGGCAACCGGGCATTCGGGTGAAGACGGGGCCGAACGATTTTTACCCGTTGAAGCAGATGCGGCTGGTCAAGTTCGATGGCACGACGTGGCTGCCGTTCGGCGAGGTGATGGCGGGGTAATTCCGGCGCTCGGCGTTTAGAGGGTTGTCTGTCAGGCGACGCCCAAAAGGAAGAACATCAACCGCCCGGCCGCACATATTGTCATTGCTCGGCTGGTCGGCACAGGCGTCGACTTAAAGGTTTGCCATCTGCCATGGCAGGCGATGGCCCGCTACCCACGCCTTCCTTTGCCGCACCCGGCAAAGTCCCGGGTGGCCGGACATCCTGGGCGATGACGGCTGTGGAATCGCCATACGCCAACATGATCACCGATTAGTATGACTCCTTATGGGGCGAGCCGGCAATGCGGACCGGCCGGCGGCATAGAGATATTCGTTGACAATAATAGGAAAATTTGCCATAACACTGTTATATTTTAGACTAAAGGCCATTTTGAGCTCGCATGAGTTGGGAAGATCAAGGACGGCAAGAACATGGCTGGTTTGGCAGCGGCACAGGCCCGAACGGTCCCGGTGGAAATAGCAGTGACGATGCGGCGACCACAGCGCAAACTCTGAAGCAACGGCAGACGGCGGTCATTTATGCCGCGCGATTTGCGATTACGTGCCTCAAAACTGCTCAATCCGGACACAAGCGATCGGCTCAACGAATTGATGACCGCGTGGAGTGGCGACCGGACGACGAACCGCGCCCAATTCGCGGCGCGGTTTTTCGGACGGGACGCTGTTGATCCCGTCGTAACGTCACTGTTGTCCGCCGCCGTGACTGCCAAAATCACGGGCAGTCCGGAGGCATTACGGGATGCCGCCACACATTTGGCGGACGCGATGCAGTCGGTTGGCCTGGATCACTGACCAAGGTTTCTTGCCGACGCCGAGGACCGGGCACGGGCTGCGGCGGATGCCAAAGCCAAAGCCAAAGCGGCCCAGCCATCAGGCCCAGCCATCACAAGCAGCTACGTCGAGACCTGCGTCCGCATCACCCGGCACGAGCAGCGGAACCAGCCGCCAGCCCGTTACCGGCCGTCCACCGGGATCGTCTCAGGTCGCGCAACTGATCCTTCCCGGAGTAGGAATACCTCCGCCACCGGGATATATCAGTGCCCCGGATGATGCTGCCGATAACGAGGCCGAGAAACAAATCGCTCGCGGCCTAAGGGCTGTTGGCGAAGCGATTGGACACATTCTACATAGCGATAGCACCGAGACGCAAAGCAGTGTCGTTGATATTCGCGCATCCGTCGCGGATTCATCAAGGGCCACCCATTCGATGCGAACGGTTGCATTTTTGGGTGGCGCGGATGCTCATCGATCGGCCGGTTCCATTGTTGCCCAACGGTTGCCCCGGGCCGCGCCGCGTTCCATGCTGGCGACATCTGTTCGATATCGACTCGCCGTAGCGTTCGAAGGACGAAATCATGACGGACCATCGGCTTGCACTGATCGTTGGAGCCAACCGTGGCATAGGGTTGGGCGTGACAAAAGCCTTCCTGGCACGCGGATGGGATGTGATCGCCACGGCCCGCGATCCGGAAGGGGCGGCGGCGCTGCAGAACCTCGCCGCGTTGCAACCGGATCGGCTATCGATCCAGGCGCTGGAGATGAACGATCCAGCGGCACTTGACGGTTTTGCGGGAACCTTGCGCGGCCGGGTGCTGGATGCCTTACTGCTCAATGCAGGCGTGTCCGGTCCCGAGCATCGCAATGCCAGCGCGGTGACCGAGGCCGAGATCGGCGCCTTGATGTTCACCAACGCCATCGCGCCGATCCGTTTGGCTCGGGCGCTGATATCCCGCGTGCGGCCAGGGTCCGGCATTGTCGCGTTCACGTCGTCGGTGATGGGCAGCGTCGCGGCCAACGCCGGCGGACATGAATTGTACCGAGCGAGCAAGGCGGCGCTGAATTCATTGTCACGCGGGTTATGGGCGGAGATGCGCGGACGCAAGCTGACCATGGTGTCGCTCCACCCCGGATGGGTGGCCACCGACATGGGCGGATCGTCCGCGCCGGTTTCGGTGGAAGTCAGTGCGGCGGGAATCGTCACCGTAATTGAACAGCAGAGCGGTGCCCATCAACACCGGTTCCTGGATTACACCGGCAAGGAATTGCCTTGGTAGGACTGCGTCAATTCGACCAGCCCATCATGACCCGCCTCGTGCGGAGCCGTTTGTCACGGCAGAAGATGGCCCGGACATGCCGGACCATCACGAGTCGTCGTAGAGGCTAAACCTCGACCTCTTCCTCTTTCCCGGCACCACCATCCTCATCGCTTTCCGGCTTCGGCAGGGCGGGCAGAGCGGCCTCGGTGTATTCGAAGTCCAGTTTGCCGTCCTTGAACGTCACCTTCACGGCGCCGCCTTTGACCAACTTGCCGAACAGCAGTTCCTCAGCCAGCGGCTTCTTGATGTGCTCCTGGATCACCCGGCCCAACGGCCTGGCGCCATACAGCCGGTCGTAACCCCGTTCGGCCAGCCATTCCTTGGCGGCCGACGACAGTTCGATCGTCACGTTCCGATCCGCCAGTTGAGCTTCCAACTGCATCACGAACTTCTCGACGACGCGGCCGACGATCTCCGGCGTCAGGCCGGCGAACGTGATGGTCGCATCCAGGCGGTTGCGGAATTCCGGCGTGAACAGACGCTTGATGGCATCCTCGTCCTCACCCGTCCGGACCTCGCGGCCGAACCCGATGGCTTCCTTCGCCATGTCGGACGCACCCGCGTTGGTGGTCATGATCAGGATCACGTTGCGGAAATCAACCGTCTTGCCGTTGTGGTCGGTCAGCTTCCCGTGGTCCATGACCTGCAACAGGATATTGAACAGGTCCGGATGGGCCTTCTCCACCTCATCCAGCAGCAGCACCGCGTGGGGATGCTGGTCGATCGCATCCGTTAGCATGCCGCCCTGGTCGAAGCCGACATAGCCGGGAGGCGCACCGATCAAGCGCGAGATCGAATGCCGCTCCATATACTCGGACATGTCGAAGCGGATCAGCTCGATACCCATGGTCGAGGCCAACTGCCGCGCGACTTCCGTCTTGCCAACGCCGGTGGGGCCGGAGAACAGATAGTTGCCGATCGGCTTCTCGGGTTCGCGCAGGCCGGCACGGGCCAACTTGATCGCGGCGGCGAGCGCTTCGATCGCCTTGTCCTGGCCGAACACCATCGACTTCAGGTCGCGTTCCAGGTTCCGCAGCGTCTCCTTATCGTCGGTGGACACGGACTTGGGAGGAATCCGCGCGATCTTCGCCACGATCTCTTCCACGTCCTTCAGCGTCACTGTCTTCCTGCGCTTGTTCTCCGGCTGCAGCATCCTGGAGGCACCGACTTCGTCGATCACGTCGATCGCCTTATCCGGCAGCTTCCGGTCGTGGATGTATTTCGCCGACAGTTCCACCGCACCACGGATCGCTTCGTCGGTGTAGCGGACCTTGTGGTGCTTTTCGTAGTTGATCTTCAGGCCGCGCAGGATCTTGACGCTATCCTCGACCGACGGCTCGTTGACGTCGATCTTCTGGAAGCGGCGGACCAGGGCGCGGTCCTTTTCGAAATAGTTACGGAATTCCTTGTAGGTCGTGCTGCCGATGCAGCGCAGGTTGCCCGACGCCAGCGCCGGTTTCAGCAGGTTCGACGCATCCATCGCGCCGCCGCTGGTGGCACCCGCGCCGATCACCGTGTGGATTTCATCAATGAACAGGATGGCGGACGGTTGCGCCTCCAACTCGTTCACCACGGCCTTCAACCGTTCTTCAAAGTCGCCGCGATAGCGGGTGCCGGCCAGCAATGATCCCATGTCCAGCGCGAAGATGGTGGATTTCGCCAGCACCTCGGGCACATCACCCTCGACAATGCGTTTGGCCAGGCCTTCGGCGATGGCGGTCTTGCCGACACCGGGATCACCGACATACAGCGGGTTGTTCTTGGTGCGACGGCAGAGGATCTGAATCGTCCGCTCGACCTCGGAGTCGCGTCCGATCAGCGGGTCGATCTTCCCGGCCATCGCCTTCTTGTTCAGATTGACGCAGTAGTTCGACAACGCGTCCTGACTGCGGCGGCTCGGTTTTTCCTCCCGCTCCTGCTCCGGCGGGGTGCCTTCCGGCGTGTTGTTGCTGGCACCGGTGACGGGGCGCTGAGCCGACCGGCCGGGCGCCTTGGCGATGCCGTGGCTGATGAAGTTCACCGCATCCAGTCGGGTCATGTCCTGCAGTTGCAGGAAATACACGGCGTGGCTTTCGCGTTCACTGAACAGCGCGACCAGAACGTTGGCGCCACTGACCTCATCGCGGCCGGACGACTGCACATGGATCGCGGCGCGTTGAACCACGCGCTGGAATCCGGCTGTCGGTTTCGGGTCACCCGGCCGGTCGGTCGCCAGCCCGGCCAAATCCTTGTCCAGGAATTCCGTCAGGTCCTTGCGCAATTTATCCAGATCGACTCCGCAGGCCTTCAGCACGGTGGAAGCGTCGGTGTCTTCCGCCAGGCCAAGCAGGAGGTGTTCCAGAGTTGCATATTCGTGCCGGCGCTCGCTGGCGAGCGAAAGGGCCCGGTGAAGCGTCTGTTCGAGGTTCCGTGACAACATGCGACGCTCCTAAACGCTAAACGGTCCGGTCTGGGACCTGATCACTTCCGGGTGGCGGCGTCGCCTCCCGGTATCCAGATATAGTCACCGCCGGGATGATGACGTTAACACGCCCCCCGCGCGATCATTCCTTCTCGATTGTGCACTGTAAGGGATGCTGGTTCTGGCGCGCCAGATCCATCACCTGCGTGACCTTGGTTTCCGCGACTTCGTAGGTGTACACACCACACACTCCCACACCGCGCCGATGCACGTGCAGCATGATCCGGGTTGCCTCTTCGCGGTTTTTTTGAAAAAATCGCTCCAAAACGTGAACCACGAACTCCATCGGGGTGTAGTCGTCGTTGAGCATCAGCACTTTGTACATCGCGGGTTTGCGGGTCTTGGGGCGTGCCTTGACGACGACACCCGTGTTGGGTCCCTCCGTCGAGCCGCCGCCGCGTTTGTCGTTGTCGCTCATGCTGTTCGAATCCATTCGCCGTCCCGCACACGGCCGACAGTCGGCCGATCGTCAAAGTTGGTACGCCCTTCCCACACCCCGGGCCATCGACCCTCTGACCACTCTGCCCGCTACCCGAACCAGAGGCGCCGCTGTGTAACCGGCAACCGTCTGGCGAATTTACAGTCCTCCAGGCAGGCATTCCGTCTTTTCCGCACCTCAGCATATCGGAAGGCCGAGGCCCGATAAAAGGGTCTTGATATCCATTCGCCAGAGACGATTGCGCCGACTGGCCTTAACCGCAAGGGGCTTCTTCGTCCCAATCGCTCATAACGTCAGCCGCAGGCCAACAACATCGGGTAACGTGCGGGAGAAACAGAGGAAAAAACAAAGGCCCGGACGAATGCCCGGGCCCGTATGGTAGCCAAACAGCCGGTCCCCGGGGGAGACCCCGAAACCGCCCATCCTATCGAAGCCGAAAATCAGGCCGCTTTAGCGAACGTCTCGACCGCAACCGTGACCCGCGCGGTGATCGACGCCAGCGCCTGTTTGGTCAGCTTGCCGGATTCGACCAGTGACGTCTCCCGCGGAACGGGCAAATGAGGACTACAGATCGAACGCGCCCTTCAGAGATTTCACTGTAGTCAGCTGCCGCCCCACAGCCCGTCCAATCATCTCTCGATCCGTGCCGGATGCGATATGCTGCACTGCAATATGGCCCTGATATAGAATATCCTCCCCGCGATGAGCCCGGGCTTTGTGTGCATCGCACCAAAAGGTCCGAATACCCGAAATTGCCCTGCCGCAGAGCCGCGCGAACCGAGTTGAGGGTCGCCTTGTAACATATTCAGATTTTAGGCTTTTCGGCTGTTTTGCGCTGGACATGGCAGGCTCCGAAACCATAAAGTTCGCCCACGGATCAGAAAAGGGACATTCATGGCCAGCTTCTCGTGCCATCTGCGCAAGAACGTTCTGCGCTGCTTGATGGCCGCCGCGGGCATGATGTCCTGGGCGATAAACGATGACGCTCAGGCGCAGATCGGGTCGGCGCGCTATAGCTCCATCGTCGTGGATACCGGCAGCGGCGACGTGCTCGAAGAGGTCAACGCCGACCAGCCGCGCCACCCCGCCAGCCTGACCAAGATGATGACCCTGTATCTGACGTTTGAGGCTTTGCGCGACCGCCGCATCACCGTGGATCAGGCTGTCCCGGTGTCGGCCCACGCCGCTTCGATGGAACCCACCAAACTCGGGTTGCTGCCAGGTACCCGACTGACGGTGGAACAGGGGATTCTGGGCCTGGTGACGAAATCGGCCAACGATGCCGCCGCCGCCCTGGCCGAATTGCTGGGTGGCAGCGAGGACCGCTTTGCCCAGATGATGACCCTGCGCGCCCGTGCCCTTGGCATGAGCCACACCACATTCATGAATGCCTCCGGCCTGCCGAACATGGAGCAGTGGACGACCGCCCGTGATCTCGCGGTCCTCAGCCAGCGGCTGATCAACGACTTCCCCGGCTACTACCGCTATTTTTCGACCCCGAGCTTCGCGTGGCATCGGCAGATTATTTTCAATCACGACAATATGTTGCGCACCTATCCCGGGGCCGACGGGCTGAAGACCGGTTATACCGAAGCGTCAGGTCATAATTTGGTGACCAGCGCGGTGCGCGGCGGCGTGCGGTTGGTCGGCGTGGTGTTGGGCGCTTCGAGCAACCCGGAACGCGACGTCCATATGGCGTCCCTGTTGGACAATGGGTTCGAGCAGATGGACGTCCCCATATTCCGCAAGCCGGCGCGGCTGGCGTCACGGCTCACCTTGATTTCGACCGCGCACGCGGCCGAGGTGACACGGCCGGCGCCGTCGCACCCCCACGCCGTGAATTGGATCGTTCAGGTCGGCGCATTTCCGACCGCGGCCGCCGCCCATAGCGCCGCGGCCGCCGCCAGGCGGGACGCGGACGCAGGAGAGGTCCGGGTCGGGGCAGTCAGAACGAACGGCAAGATCATGTGGCGCGCTCAGGTTACGGGATTGACCCGGGACGATGCGCAGGACGCTTGTTCAGGCCACCGCAAGGGCACCTGCATCGTAATCCGGCCGGACGCCCGGCAGCTCGCCAGCCGGTAAAGCGCGAACGCGGCGGATTTCAACGAAGCGATCGATCGGCCGCCAGTACTCCATGACGGCGGGCAGCCGCCCCCCTACGATAGACATCTGACGTCGCTGACTCGTGAATAGCGGAATCACCCGGGCATGGTCCAACAACCGCTTCCGTTTGGTGGTACTGCGGAAGTAGGGGAAAAGCGACTTGCACACGGAACAGGGAACGCCGTTAGGGGAGCGCCTCAAGAATCTCGCTCCGCCAGCCGTCCGGCGTCTATCCAGGCGAATGAAAGCCGTGCTCGGCAACTGGCAAAACCGGAGACTGTCCGCCCGGGATGTCTTCACCAAGGTCTATCTCGACAAAATGTGGGGCGAAGGCCAGGAGACTTTCTACTCGGGACCCGGGTCGAATGAGGAAGCCTCCGCCCCGTATGCCGATTTCATCACCCGATTCATCGCGGACCACCACATCCGCAGTGTGGTCGATCTGGGGTGCGGCGATTTCCGTGTCGGACGCATGATCGCCGCCAGCGGGATCAACTTCACCGGAGTCGACGTGGTTCAACCGCTGATCGACGAAAACAATCGGCGCTTCGCCAATGAAACAACCCGATTCCAGTGCCTCGACATCGCCACCGACAACCTGCCGGACGGCGACCTGTGCCTGATCAGGGAAGTCTTCCAGCATATTTCCAACGCCCAGATTGCGGCCGTGCTGGCGAAACTGACCCAATATAAATACGTCGTGTTCACCGATGTACAGCCTGAGGACACCAGCGGTTACGCGATAAATGGCGACAAGGTGCATGGCGCCAGTTCCCGCATACTACACAAATCCTGTTTACAGTTGGAAAAACCGCCCTTCAATGTCACGGCCGTACGACTGGTGTTCGAATCCACCACGCCGGACGCCTCGTACAACCCCTTTGGCTCCAGCTTCAAACTACGAACATTTCTTGTGGAGCCAGGCATGACGGGGTGACCGCGGATCACCCCGGTACAAGTCGATCCAATCGCACGAGTCCGCTCAGTGACGCGACCAGCACCGTGGTAGCCATACCGATAAACAGGCCGGTTTCGACGACGCCGACGATACCCGACAGGTCCCGCTCCAAACCGGCCTGATCGGTTATCGCCCCGAAATGGCAATCCAGAATCAGGTTGCCGCCATCGCTGCGGAAGGCACTTCCGTCCGCCGACCGTCGCAAGACGGGCCTTGCCCCCAATTGCGCCAAACGAACCGCGGTGGTCTCCCAGCCGAACGTGACGACCTCCACCGGAACCGGGGCGGTTTCACCCAGGCATGACAGCAGTTTGGGTTCATCGGCGATGATCACCAGACGGTCGCTGACTGCTGCCACGATCTTCTCCCGCAGCAACGCACCGCCCAGACCTTTGATCAGGTCCAGAGAATCCCGAGCGATTTCATCCGCACCATCGATCGTCAGATCCACTTTGAGATGATGGGCAAAATCGCTGAGCGGAATGCCGCCCTCGCTGGCCTGTCGGGCGCTGCGCTCACTGGTCGGGATGCCGACGATGCGCAGGCCATCGCGGACACGGGCGATCAGGCCCTCGATCGCGAAGGCGGCAGTTGAGCCGGTGCCCAGACCGACCACCATGCCGTCTTCCACCATCGCGACCGCGGCCATGGCGGCCTCGCGTTTGCGGGCGTCTCGTTCGCTGATCATGCCCGCACTGCCTTCAGGACGCGGAGCCAATTACCGGAACACACTTTTTCGACTTCCTCTTCATTCAGGCCGCGCTCTCGTAACGCGGCAACAATCTCGGGGTGACGGGCAAAATCCGGCATTTCCGTCCTCGCCACGCCCGCGGGCAGGTCCGAACCAATGCCAACATGATCGATGCCCAGGGCGTCGATCATACGGAACAAGTGACGGATCATGCCTGGCAGCTTTTCCTCCACCAGGACAGAGATCCAGGCGCCAACAACGCCACCGGATTCCACCACCATGCGGGCATAGTCGGGGCCAATGAAGCGCGGATGATCCCCATTCCTGTGGCCCGGCTCCTTCAGATTCGCATGGCTACACAGGAACGGCCGGGTTGCCACGGCGGCCACGCCCTTGACGGTATCCTCGGAGCAATGCGCCACGTCGAGGATCACACCGATCCTATTCATCCGCCGTACGACATCGGCGCCAAACGGGGTCAGGCCACCATGGACCGGCTCGGCCGTCTGGATGTCGCCAGTTTCATTCACAAGATAATGAGTGAGCTGGATGCTGCGGACGCCCCGCGCCTCCATCGCATCCAGGCGGTCCAGATTACCTTCGAGGAAATCACAGCCCTCGATCGCCAGCACAAGGGCGGGATCATCGGCGCGAATATCGCCTGGTTCACGCGCGATGCGGGTACCGGATTGTTCGAAGCTGGTCAGGTAGCCTTCCACGGCTTCCAGACATTCGCCAGGGTTTGGCTCGCGAAACTTCTCCAGCCGGCCGGTGTCACGGTTGCGCCGGATCATGGGGATGTCTCCGATGGCAGACACCACGGCGGCGGCGACACCGGCGGGACGCATCGTGGCGAGCACGGTTCGGTCCACATCGCCGGTGCGGCGGGGACGACCCGCGTGGGTATGCATGTCGATAATCATGATTCTTTCTAGACCGATCCTGGAAGCATCGCTACCAGACGGTGCAGGTTGATCTTGCACCCGAGGGGCCGCTTGCGCATGTTGCAGGACGACGATTGGTGTAGGGACGAACCGATCAGGGCGTAGGGCGGAGTACGAGTATGGACGGCGGAGCAGACTCAAGGCGCATTACAATTCACGCGCCGGACGATTTTGCCGGGATGCGCGCCGCTGGGCGCCTCGCCGCCGAGACACTGGATATGATCGTGCCGCACGTGAAGCCGGGGATTTCCACCGGCGCGATCGATAAACTCTGCCACGATTTCATTTTGGACCATGGCGCCACCCCTGCCCCACTGAACTATCGCGGCTTCCCGAAATCGATCTGCACGTCGATCAACCACGTCGTCTGCCACGGCATTCCGGGCGATCGGAAGCTGGAAAACGGCGACATCCTGAACATCGATGTTACGGTGATCCTGGACGGCTGGCACGGCGATACCTCGCGGATGTACTCCGCCGGCGTGCCGAACACCCGGGCACGCAACCTGATCGACGTGACGTATGAGTCGCTCATGCGCGGCCTGAAGATGATCAAGCCCGGCGCGACTTTGGGCGATGTCGGACATGCCATTCAGACGTTCGTCGAGGGCAACCGCTTCAGCGTCGTGCGCGATTTCTGCGGCCACGGCATCGGCCGCCGCTTCCACGAGCCGCCAAACGTGCTGCATTTCGGCCGCATCGGCGAAGGCCCGATCCTGCGCAAAGGCATGTTCTTCACCGTTGAGCCAATGGTCAACGCCGGTCGGCCAGAGGTGAAAGTGCTCGACGACGGTTGGACCGCCGTGACGCGTGATCGCAGTCTGTCGGCTCAGTTCGAGCATATGGTCGGCGTGACCGACACCGGTTACGAGATTTTTACGCTTTCCCCCGCCGGTTTAGACAAACCGCCGCTCGGCGTTAGCTGATCGTAAACTTTTGGCTGTTAGGGTTCGCGGCGTTGCATTGCCGCGAGCGCCCGCATGTCCAAGGTTTCGAAGCCGGCCGAATACCCGCTTTTCTCCGGTCTGGTCCCCCAGCCGATGGAGCCCGCCGCGTCGATCGGCGCCGAGGGTCATCGGTCGCGCATGCGCCAACGGTTGCTGAAAGCCGGGCCGGACGCGCTGGCGGATCACGAAATGCTGGAGATGATCCTGTTCATCGCGCTGCCCCGGCGCGACACCAAGCCGCTCGCGCGCGAACTGCTGGCGCGATTCCGGTCGTTTGGCGGCGTTCTCGGGGCTCCGCCGGAGGAATTGCAGCAGGTCGAGGGGATCGGCGAGGCCGGCGCGGCGGCGATTAAACTGGTGCAGGCAGCGGCGTTGCGGATGATGCGGCAGGAACTGGCGACCCAGCCGATCCTGTCCACCTGGGAAAAGCTAACCGATTACCTCATCGCCTGCATGGAACACGAACGCACGGAGCATTTCCGGATTCTGTTTCTGGACGGAAAGAACAAGCTGCTGGCGGATGAGGTCCAAGGCTACGGGACAATCAACCACGCGCCGGCCTATCCGCGTGAGATCGTGCGGCGCTGCCTCGCGTTGCATGCCACCGGCGTGATCCTGGCGCACAACCACCCGAGTGGCGATGTGACCCCGTCGCGGGAGGACGTGGTGATGACGGGAGAGATCGCCAGGGCGACAGCGATGATGGGGATCGCGGTGCACGACCACCTGATTATCGGCAGGGGCAAGTGTCTGAGCTTCAGGACGGAGAAGCTGCTGTGATTGACAACCGTCAGCAGACGGTTTACACACCATGATCGTTCGATTTCGCCACAAGGGCCTGGAACGGCTGTTCGTCCGAGGCGATGCCAGTGGGGTTAATCCGCAACTGGCTGTTAAGGTGCGGCGCATGTTGGCGCTGCTCCACAAGGAGCTCTGACGCATTGGCTCTAAGTGGACCCGGATATCGCCTGCACCAACTTCGAGGCGACCGAGCCGGTCAGTGGTCTGCGACGGTGTCGGGCAATTGGCGGCTGGTATTTGAATGCGAGGACGGCAACGTCACCAACGTCGATCTGGTGGATTACCATTAAGAACGGAGGCGATTATGGAGATGTACGATCCGCCGCATCCCGGCGAAATCATCCGCGAAGACTGTCTCAAGCCACTCGGTCTGTCCGTTACGGCGGCGGCGGCCTGGTTGGGCGTGTCGCGCCAATCGCTGTCTGAAGTACTGAACGGTCACAACGGGGTTTCTGCGGAAATGGCAATCCGGCTGGAGATGGCCGGATGGAGCAACGCGAAGACGTGGCTGGGCGTGCAGAGTCAGTACGACCTTTGGCAGGCAAGGCAACGATCGGGGGCGATCAATGTGAAACCGTATCCAATGCCTGACGCTCAGGCGGCGGAGTAGCCCAACAGGATGTCGTTCTATCGGTGCCCTGGAGACATGCACCGGATGCCCGGTTGTTCTGATCCAGGTACTCCTCGGCAGACGGTTCGTCGCGTGACAGGCTGAAACTCCGCCCTCGTTCAGCGTCACTCATGTTCAGCGAGGTCACCGGAATCGTGATCCGCCGGAGGCAAGGCGGCGCGTTCGGGCTGCTGACGGCGGCTATGCGGCTGCGTGGCACACTCCGCGTTCGCCCCGGTGCCGGGCGCGTTCTCGAAGGTGCAGCGTTCGGTTGGCGGTGTTCCGCAGATGTGGGCGAGCGTTCTGAATCCGACGCATTGACCGTTTGGTCCGCGAAAGCCGGGACCTCCCTTGCAGCCGCAGCCGTGGCACGCCGGGCGTTCGGGACATCCCTCGGCGGCGGCGGGATTCGGTTGGGCCGCGATCACCAGGACGGCGAAGAGCGATAGCAAGAGCTGGATACAGCTCACAGGCACCATCACCGTCGAGTGCTGGACCGGCGGTTTTCGGTCAGATAGCACGGGCGTTATGGGCCTGCTGTGTGGTTGGGAGTTCCGGTTCCGCCGGCTGATCTGACGGATCAGGAAAGACATCCCCGAGTTGCTGCAACCGCAACGGTGGCCGGGACGGCAGATGCACCACCAGTTCCAGTTTGCCGCCGATCGCTTCGACGTAGCTGCGCAGCGTCGATAGGTACATGTCGGTCTGCTTCTCGATGCGGGAGACCGAGGGTTGTTTGATGCGCAGCTTCGCGGCGATCTCGGCCTGGACTTTACCCGCGATCTGACGCAATTCGCGGAGGCTTTCGACTTCCTGCCGCAGTTCCTGAAAGCGGGCTTCGATGCCGTCCTGTTCGTCCTGCGGTAGCGAGCTTAAGATCTCGTCGAGCGTTCGGCCCATTGGGATTTCCTTTCCGCGTGGACCAATGAAGCAGACGTCGCAGATGTGCCGCATATCGCCTATCCGCCCGGTCGATCAGTGCGCGATAGAACCGCGCTTCACTGACACCGGATTTGTCACCCGCTACGAGCAGGATCGCTTGCCGGGCCGGATCGAACGCGAAGGCGATCCGCCACACGCCGCCCGCGGCGGTGAATCGCATTTCTTTCATGTTGCGGAACCGCGATCCGCTGAGTGTATCGACATGAGGGCGCCCCAGTTGCGGCCCGAAAATTTCAAGCATCCGAGCGATGGCCAGGAGAGGTTTGCGCACGTCGCGGGGCAAAGCACGAAGCTCTGCCTCGAACGCTTCTTCGAGCCGCACCGTCCACGGCATGATATAGCTTTCAGGCTATAATTTGCAACCTCAAAGCCGCATGACGGGCGACCCGGGCTGAATGGCGCACTCTGGGCCTCGATTGGTTACTTTTCGGTAAACGCGGCAGACAATTCTTCACCCGCCGACGCTTCGCGTCCTGAACCGGCAGTGCCCGTTTCGGTCCCATCGACACGGTGGGGATTGCATTGCCCCACTATGGTTGTTTTCTTGACTTCCGCGGTGTTCAAGGAAAAGCCGATGACCGGAAAAACCCTGCCCGTGTACGTCTCGGAAGAAGTAGCCGAGACGGTCACCTTGGAAGCTCAGCGAGAGGACCGCTCTCCCGCTCAGATGGCGGGTTTGGCCCTGCAATTCCTCATCACCCTGCCCCGGGACGCGCGGGCGTCTTTGGCTTCGCTGTATAACCTCGGAACGCCGGATGCGTGCGGTCAGGCGATGAACGAGGTCGCCCGGGCGCTCAACATCGCCGAGTTCGACATGACCTGCCGCCGGATGGCCGGTTCGGCGGCCAGGATTGTGCCCGACGACGCGTCTGAAGATGAATTGGATCAGGCGGCCGTTGAGCTGACCCGGTCGGCGCTGAAACGCCGTGGCTAAACGGAGAATGCGGGGCAACGCAGGTCATTGGCCTGCGCGTTGTGGGCGCGTCCAGATGTTTCAGGCAACCCATCACAGCGTGCTGATCATGCACGCTATGATGGGCTGATTTTCTTGGCGGCGGTCAGCGACTTCCTTCCCATTAGGCCGATTAAGCAGGGAATTCGCTGGACCCGGTTTTACCGTCCCGGCGTCGGCATCATGAACTCCGGCCCACGCCGCGTCCCCGCCGTCCAGCGTTGGGTGATCGCCTTGTAGCGCGTGTAGAACCGCACGCCTTCCTCACCATAAATATGGTGATCGCCGAAAAGCGAGTTCTTCCAGCCACCGAACGAGTGGAACGCCATCGGCACCGGAATGGGAATATTGATCCCCACCATGCCGATCTGGATCGCCTGCGCGAAATCCCTCGCCACACCGCCATCGTTGGTGAACAGCGCAACGCCGTTGCCATACTGGTGCGCATTGATCATCTTCGTCGCCGCCGCAACGTCCGGAGCGCGGACCACCGCCAGCACCGGCCCGAAGATCTCCTCCTGGTAGATCCGCATGTCCGTCGTGACATTGTCGAACAGGCAGCCGCCGAGGAAGAATCCATCATCATACCCTTGCAGCTTCAGGTCGCGGCCATCGACGACCAGATTGGCACCCTCTTTCACCCCCAGATCGACGTAGCCGCGCACTTTCTCCATGTGCTCGCGGGTGACCAGCGGCCCCATTTCGGCATCCGGATCGACACCGGGAGCAACCTTCAGCGCCCGCACCCGAGGCGCCAGTTTCGACATCAGCGCATCGCCGGCCGATCCGACTGTGACCGCAACGGACACCGCCATGCAGCGTTCGCCGGCGGCGCCATAAGCCGATCCCATCAGCGCATCGACCGCGTCGTCGATGTCGGCATCCGGCATGATCACCATGTGGTTCTTCGCGCCACCCAGCGCCTGCACTCGCTTTCCTGCCTGCGTGCCGCCGCGATAGATCGTTTCCGCGATGGCGGTGGAGCCGACAAAGCTGATCGCCGCGATGCCCGGATGCGCGATGATGGATTCGACCGCCTCACGGCCGCCTTGCACGACGGAGAAAACGCCATCCGGCAGGCCGGCTTCCTTCAGCAGTTCGGCCAGTTTCAGCGCGACCGAGGGGTCTTTCTCGGACGGCTTCAGGATGAAGCAGTTGCCGGTGGCGAGCGCGACCGGGATCATCCACAGCGGCACCATAATGGGGAAATTGAACGGCGTGATGCCGGCGACAACACCCAGCGGCTGGCGGATCGACCACGCGTCGATGCCGGTGCCGACCTGGTCGGTGTATTCGCCCTTCAGCAGATGCGGAATGCCGCAGGCGAACTCGACAACCTCCACGCCGCGCTGGATTTCGCCGTCGGCGTCCGACAGCACCTTGCCGTGTTCGGCGGTGATGATCGCGGCCATCTCGCGGCGGTCGCGCTCGATGAATTCCTTCAGCTTGAACATGACGCGGGCGCGGCGCAGCGGCGGAGTCGCGGCCCAGGCCGGCCACACGGCGTTGGCGGCGGCGACGGCTGTGTCCACCTCGGACGCGTCGGCCATGGCGACCTTGGCGGTGATGTCTCCGGATGCCGGGTTGTAGACCGGACCGTGGTTGCCGCTGGTGCCGGCGACGTGCCTGCCGCCGATGAAGTGTCCGATTTCGCGCATGGCTTGATTTCCTCCTGGTCTGAAAGGGGGACCTAATGCAGGCGCGGGCGGTCGTCCAGTCAGGCCGGTTGTGGCAGATCGACCCGACACCTGTCCCCGGGGATCAGATCAATACGCAGCCGGCCCGGGTTCGGCCGGACCATCACGTCCATTCCTCGATCAGGTGCCCGAGTCCGTCGATGCGCGCCTGATAACTGCAATACAAATGGTGCGCCGCTTCGACGCTGACCGGCGAAAAACGCACCTGACCACCGGGCCGGGTTTGCGCGAAACGGGCCAGGTCAGCGGTGATCATCGTCGCGATCTTCGGGTAGCCGCCGGTGGTCTGACAGTCCATCAGCAAGACCAGAGGCTGACCGCTGCCGGGGATCTGAATGCAGCCCGGCACCACGCCATCGGACACGATATTGAAGCCTGCCGCATGCCGGATCGGCGGCCCGTCCAACCATGTCCCCATCCTGTCGGCACGGTGCGTCACCCGGAAGCTGCCACGGTAAAACGTTTCGACCGCATCGCGCGCGAAAAAATCCTGCTGCGGACCCGGCACGACCCGCAATGGCCAATTCGGCCGCGCCACAGGCATCGCTCGGCGTTCGGGCTGCCCCGGTGCGATGGCGGCCAGCAACGGCAGCGAGTCTCCCGCCGCGACGCACCGTCCGCCTAATCCGCCCAGGCCCGAGCGCAAATGGGTGGCGCTGCTGCCAAGCCGCGGCGTTACCGCGAACCCGCCCGCGATGGCGAGGTAGCCCCACACCGCATCCGGCGCCCCCGCGATTTTCACCTGCTGGCCGCGGCGCAATGTGTGGCTCCACCACGGTGCCAACGTCACGTCGCCACAAGACAGCGCAAACGTCCCACCGGTTACCGCGATGCGGCAGGAATCCGCCGCCACTTCGTACAGCCCGCCGACATGCGCGAACTCCAGCGCCGGTGCGTCCGGGGCATTGCCGACCAGACGATTGGCCAGGTGAAACGACGCCAGGTCCATAACACCGGAGCAGGATACCCCGAACCGCCGGAAACCAGTGCGTCCCCGATCCTGTAGCGTCACATAAGGACCGGGCTCGACGGCCAGCAACGACGGGATCATGAATTGATGCGGGCGAGAGGCTGCATATCCTCGGACGGCAGGCCGCTGAGATAATCGAACTCCGCGACGCTGATACGGCGGAAATTGATACGGTCGCCGGCGCGGAACATGAACGGGTCCGCCCGTTCCACGTCAAATGGCCGTAGCGGTGTCTGGCCGAGGATGTGCCAGCCGCTGGGGAAGCGTTGCGGATAGATGCCGGTCTGCATGCCGCCGATCAGGACCGACCCCTCCGGGACAAACGGCCGGGGCGCATCACGGCGCGAAATATGCAGCCGCTCGGGCAGGCCGCCGAGGTAAGGCATACCGGGCGCGAAACCAACCATATAGACGCGATAATCCGCCCCGGCGTGCAGGGAAATGACATCTTCCTCGGCCAGATCGAGGCGTCTGGCGACGTCGGGCACATCGACGCCGTAGGGCGGATCGTAAACCACCGGAACCGTCCAGTGCCGCCGGCCCGGTGGTTCGGTTTGTTCCGGTCGCGCGGTCAGGCCGCGCAATGCGGCAATCAGGCGCGCATACGGCATCTTCCGCG
The DNA here is from genome assembly GCA_903932145.1 of uncultured Rhodopila sp. Lineage (GTDB taxonomy): Bacteria > Pseudomonadota > Alphaproteobacteria > Acetobacterales > Acetobacteraceae > Rhodopila. The sequence continues at coordinate 54,076 of CAIZFE010000101.1, forward strand.
GGTCGTACGAGACCAGCAACGAGCGATAGCTGAGGATCGTTTCCTGGATTCCATCCAGGGCGGCGGCGGCCAGAGCAGCGTCCAGCGCAAGCACTTTGGCATTGAGCTCGGGCAAAATGGAATCACCAAATTCCACCGACAGCGCGGTGTCGCCCAGTGGCATGAAGCGCGGATAGGCCGGGTTTGGCGGCGTCGCGGGGAAGCTGGGCATGCCGGGATCGTAACATCACATTCCGAAACATTGGAAGGCTGCAAGTCTGGCCGCGCGGGGCACTCGGGTGAACGAGCGAACTCTCATGGCGATGGTCGTATAATTTTACTTCTTAACGTCATGGCGGCCGAAGTCCCGCCATGACGGCGAGGAGTCGTCCTTATGCCCGTTGGTATGATTGCCCTGCACGGCATGCACGCCATGGTTGACATTGTCTGACGTTAATGTTAGTTTGAAAAACATGGAGCATACGGCGTCAACCGCATCCCGGCCTGCCCCGCCCGATCCCGCACAGGACCGGACCGGCCGCACCATGCCAGAACGCCTCGCCGCCCTGTTGCATGTTGTCCGCGTCCTGCTCGGCCACGGCCGGCGCCTCACTGAGACTATCCCGAACCGCGCCGCCAACGTGGAATTCGCCATCCTGGCCGGGGTCTGCGGCACTTACACACTGCCGACCATCCTCGCCCGTCTGCAGCGTGGTATCCTGCGCGCCATGGCGTTGGAGCGTTACCTGCTCGCCCGCGCCGCAAAAGGCCGCGAGATCGGTTTCGTGTACCAGCGGGAGCACACGCCGGCCAAGCCGCCAGTCAAACCGCAAGACGGGCCGGCCGCTTCTGAAGAAATGGCGAGCAAAGTCCCGGGTGACCGACCCAAGCCGGGCGATCCCGGGGATGACGAAAGGGCGCCCAAGCGCCCCGCGTTCGATCCGGACGATCTGCGCATCCCTACTCCCGAGGAACTCGACGCCGAGGTGCGCCGCCGTCCGGTCGGCCGCACCATCCTTTCGATCTGTATGGACCTTACCGTCATCCCCAGTTTCTGCACCGGCCCATTCTGGAACCAGATATCCGACACGCTCATGAACTACGGTGGTAGCTTCACGACGCTGTTTAAAATACGCGAACATCGCGAAACATCGTTTCAGAAAGAGCGGGACAAGAAGCCGGACACCTGGGGCTTTGCGTGGAGGCATCCGGGGCCGGAGACGGTTCGCCAGGTGCTGGGATACATGATCGGCGAGGCACCCATTTTGGACCCGTTCGATCCGCTGCTGGCCACCGCTCCTCCCTGACTATCATCCTCCCGGACCTGCTTCGCACCCTCTGAGTCCGGGGGTGCTTCCGCGCGCTTGCTCGCGACCCTGCATCAATGATCGCACTCGCCTTTTTTTTGGTGCCATAGTGCCGTAGTCGTGAATTTGCCACGCGTCTTCGCCTATCGGTGGCGCCACGCGATCCGGTCAAAAACGCAGATAAGAACTACATACCCGCAATGACCGGAGCCGGGACGGTTCGCCGACGGTATAATCGACTTCATTGGATGACCCGTAAGACCAACGGCCGACTCTTGCCCCTCATGGTCCGGCTTGTGTCCGGGACATGGCGATGGTGAAGCATGGCCTGCCTGACTCCGTTATTATTGGACGAAGACTTGCCTGGTTCAGGGATCAACGATCCCTTTCAAGCGTGCGATTTCGGCCGCCAGGCCTGACGCCAGCACGCGGGCAGATGCAACGGCGGCAACGGCACGCGCTTCGTCAAAATTGTCATAGGCATGCGCGGCGACGCTTCTGAAACGCCGGGTCTCATCGGCCGCGACGCCAATGTCCCCGGTCAGGATCGGCGGCCGGTTATCAAACGCACTCCTTGCCCGGGCGATCAGATCGGCATGGGATCGGGCGCCGGTCGGAGGCCGCTCCTGCAAAAGCTCAAGAATACGCACCAACGCCTGCTCAAGGGACGTGTGCCCGGCGAGCATCGCGTGCTGGAACGCCATCTCGGCCATATAACGATCATTTGTCCCGGGGAACGTCGCGAAGATCGTGGCTGCTCCGGAAAAATGCCGGACGGCGGACGCCACCACGTTGTCGATTTCGAACCACCGCGCGTCACTCATGCCAGCACCCTGATATCCGGAGCAATATGCTCCAGGAATCCCGGCTTACAGCCGCCATAGGGCAGCAGATCGGGCTCCAAACCGCGATCCCAGCACGCGGTTTCCGCGAAATTCCAGGCATCGCCGAACGCATCCGGGGGGAAATCCAGCAGAACATCCACATCACTGTGATCCGTCATTGTCCCGCGCGCCGCCGACCCGAACAACAGGAACCGGCCACCGTGCGCCCGAGCATACTCGGCCAGCACCGGCACGAGTGCTTCCACCGCGGCGGCCCGGCGCGCCGCTTCGGCGGCTTTCCGTTCAGGAAGGGTGACGATCAGCTGCATGTCTCCACTATCGCGTTTTCATGCGGACAAAACAAGAATACCGCGTATTGCTTGCCTCCCGGTTCGGAAGAAGCTAACCCGGCGCCGTCAAGCGGCACGGTGCCGCCTCGCAAGCAGGAGACTAACATGGCTTACAGGGTCGCGGTTGTCGGCGCCACGGGTGCGGTCGGACGCGAAATCATTAAAACCCTGGTGGAGCGTAACTTCCCGGTGTCGGAAGTGATCGCCCTCGCATCCGCGCGAACGACCGGCGCGGAAATCTCCTTTGGCGAGAAAAAAGTGCTCACGGTGCGGAACCTGGACACGTTCGATTTCACCGGCTGCGACTTCGGCCTGTTCAGCCCGGGCGCCGCGATTTCGGCCGTTCACGCCCCGCGCGCGGCGGCGGCGGGCTGCATCGTGATCGACAACACCAGCCATTTCCGCATGGACCCGGACGTCCCGTTGGTCGTGCCGGAGGTGAATCCGCAGGACCTGCGCTGGTTCGGCAAGAAGAACATCATCGCCAACCCGAACTGCTCGACGATCCAGATGGTCGTGGCGCTGAAGCCGCTGCATGATGAGTTCAAGATCAAGCGCGTCGTCGTCTCGACCTATCAGTCCGTCTCCGGCGCCGGCAAGGAAGGCATGGACGAGCTGTTCAATCATACCAAGTCGTCCTTCGTGTATGAAACCTCGCCGCCGCAGCAGTTCACCAAGGAAATCGCCTTCAACTGCATTCCGCACATCGACAGCTTCATGGATGACGGCGCGACCAAGGAAGAGTGGAAGATGGTCGTGGAGACCAGGAAGATCCTCGACCCGAACATCGCCGTGCATGCAACCTGCGTCCGGGTGCCGGTATTCATCGGCCATGGCGAGGCGGTGAACGTCGAGTTCGAGCGTCCGGTTACCGCCGGGGAAGCCCGCGCCATCCTGCGTGACGCCCCTGGCATCGAGGTCCTGGATATCCGCGAGGACGGCGGCTACATGACGCCGCTGGAATGTGCCGGGGAGGACGCGGTGTTCGTCAGCCGCATCCGCAAGGACCCGACGCTGGAGAACGGGCTGTCGTTCTGGTGCGTGTCGGACAATCTGCGCAAGGGTGCGGCGCTGAATGCCGTCCAAATCGCCGAAACGATGATCGCGATGAACCTGATCGCCCGCAAGGCTGCCTAAGTCCATCGCTGAAACTGCGCGACTGTCCCGTGCGTTTGCCGGATTGTGGCGGCGAATACAGGGGACCGACGGCGTCCGGCGTGCAGCACCAACCGAACCGGACCCGGCAGCCGCCCCCGAGCGCCGCGGACTTGTCCGCAACACTGTTCCCGTGACATGTCGAATGTCATAAGCACGAGTCCGTCCGATCCCGCGGCGGCTTCGAGGCTATTCAGACAGGGTGGCCCGGCATGACGGAATGGCTCGACTTTCCCGACCCGACACTGTGCGAAACCTTACTGCCGCTACCGAACCGCCGCCCGTACTACATCGTGGCGCCCGCCTATACCCGGGGCTCCGTCGGAATCCGCTGTCTTCATCTTTTGATCCACTGGCTCAACCGCCTCGGCCATTCGGCTTGGCTCGTGCCGTACGGCCGGCCCCACAGATTGCGCATCAACCCGGCACTGGTCACCCCCGAACTGACCGCGGCGACCCGTGATTTCCATCGGTCCAAGGGCCTGATCCCGATCGTCGTCTATCCCGAGGTCATTTTTGGCAACCCCTTACAAGCCACGACCGTGGTCCGCTACGTTCTGAATTTCCCGAGCCTGCTGGGTGGCGACCGGGTGTTCCCGCCGCACGAGATCGTGTTCGGATTCTCCCGGGCATTGGCTATGGCCGCCGGAGCACCCGACAACGTACTCCACTTTCCAGCCCTGGACACCGGGATCTTCTCCCCGGAACCCGCGGTCGAGCGCCGGGGAACCTGCCATTACCCGGGTAAATATCACCGCGATCACGGTGGCGTTCCGTTCGGATTGCCGGACGGCAGCCTGGAGATACCAAGCGATCCGGCAGCGATGGATCAATCGACGATCGCCGCGATTTTTCGCCGCTCTGAACGGTTCTATGTCTATGAAAATACCGCGCTGGGCGCGGAAGCCTGCCTGTGCGGCTGTCCGGTCGTGGCGATGCCTAACCCGTGGCTGACCGAATCAATCGCGGAGCAGGAACTGGGCCGTGACGGGGTCGCCTGGGGGGATTCGCCTGAACAGATCGCACATGCGCAAGCAACGGTCGGTCTTGTGAGGGAACGCTATCAACGGACTATTCAGGCATTCTTTCCGCAACTCGAGCGGTTTGTCGCGTTGACACAGACCCATCCACGCGATGGAGCCGATACCGCCCCCCGGTTGCTTCAGGAATTGCGCTACCGCTTGCTCACATCATGGGTTCCGATCCACGGCCGTCTTCGCCAAAAATGGCAGCGTGCTATCGACACCTCCCGACAGTCTCGATAGCGCGGTCAAACCTTGGCCACGGTTGCCAGATGGTCCATCAGGATTGGCAACGGACATGGCGCGTCGGGCGAAACGACGTCCGGCCAGCCCGCCCCTCCCGGAAGGCGCCCCGAATTGCGCAGAACCAACTGGGTTTTGATGAACGGACTCCCAAAACGTGTCGCCAGGACATGCCACAAATGGGATGTTGGATTCAGGGGCCATTGGACCAGCATCGCAGCCAGATCATCGCTATTGCCGAGTTCCAGGCAGCGTTGCGTGGCGGGCGTCATCACCAGATGCTGCCGTTCCGCCGCATCGGCCACGACGGCCTCTACCAGCCGCTGGTAACCGAAGAGTGCAGCCACCCGATGGCCCCGGCGGCGCATCCATCGGGCCAGCCGAATCTCACTAAGTTGCACCAACAGCCACTTAGAGTGACTGACATACAGGGTCTGGATGAAATGCATCACGTCATGAACAGCGCTTTGCCCGCGGACGAGCAGCATGTAGCTCTGCAAATGCGGGCCACCCTGTAGACTCTCGGTCAGGCCAAACAATCCGTCTCCGCCTGCCCGCATGGCATCGATCAGCGGGGCGATGGGATGAATCGGCCCCAGGACGCTGTCGTTGACCAGCAGCAACTCTTCCGGTGCCTGCCAGCGCCGCCGGACTTCCGGCAGCAGATCGCGCCAGGCGCCGAAATCCAGGCCAAAATTCCGCCGCTGCACGACCAACGCGCAAAGCTGCCGAACCGCTTGCCATTCAGCCTCCGGAATCCGTTCGGCCATGGAGACAAAGACGATCGTGAATCCCGATTGCCCTAGCCAGTACAGATGCCGGCGCACCATCTCCGATATCTGGCCCGTCGCTGAAAAATGGACATACAGAGCGATTCGCCGAGCATCGGGTTCCGGCCGAACGCCGGATTCAATCCGGATCGGCACGCCCCGGGTAGCACGCACGCTGCGCAAACAATCACGAGGGACGGATCTCATCACCTCCTGTGCGACGGTCAAAACGCGGCATAATACCCCTTTCCATGTGCCCGATGTCGTATACGCATGCGTAACACGCCGGAGCCCTGGAGAGGCTTCATAGAGGTCGGTCAGACGAAACGGCTCAGTCAACGAATGGGGGGCCTCTCCCGGAACAACGCCGGGATAGCACACAAGCCGCCGGCGCCCTAGCGCCTGAAGTCAGCCCCCTTGCGTTCAACCGAACGCACCAGACCTTTCCATTCGTTCAGGCCATAGCCCTCGGTGACGCGCATCTTCTTCATCCGTTCGGCGGCTTTGCGCTGGACGAATTCGTCGATGATGACGGGCGGCTCGTCCAACTGGCGGGCGATCAGTTCCAATTCGCAGGCGCGTTCCAGCATGTATAGCCGCATCAGGGCGCCGTGGATGGTCTCGCCCAGCGTCAGCAGGCCATGGTTCAGCAGGACGACGCAGCTTCCGGTGGCGCAGCTTTCGCCCAGGGCGTCGCATTCCTCGACGGTCGCGGGCACCCCGTATTCATGGTACACGACGTCATCCAGCACATGCAGAGCGTCCTGACTGATCGGCCGCAAGCCTTTCCGCAGCAGCGACACGCCGGCACCTGCCCGGGTGTGCGTGTGCAGCACACAGTTGGCGTCAGACCGAGCTTTATAGACGCCGCTGTGGATGATGAAGCCGGCGTTGTTAAACTTGCCGCCCTCCAACAGGACATTGCCCTGCATGTCCATTTTCACCAGCGAGGACGCGGTGACTTCGTCGAACATCTCGCCGTAGTTGTTGATCAGGAAGTTGTTCGGTTCACCGGGAACACGAGCCGACATGTGGGTGTTGATCAGATCGGTCCAGCCCAGATCGTTGACGACGTGATACAGGGCGGCGAGTTCGCAGCGGGCGTGCCATTCGGCCTCGGACATGCCGATTTGGGGTTTCAGGGCGGCTGACATCTGTTTTTCTCCCTCTTTGATGTATCGTATGCCGGGTATCGTGATCGCGTTGTCCGGGTCTTGCAAGATTTGTGGCCGGATTGCCGCTGTTTAACCTGACTTTTGGGCCGACTTTTCTTAAAGACAAGCGAAACGGAGATTGGGCGAATGCAGGCACCCTGGCGAGACCGGCGCGGCAAGTTCCTGCCATTCAAGGCAGCAGTACTGGCGTCATTGTTCGTCCCCGGAGTGCTGTACGCACTATGGTTCACGGCGGGAGACCTGGGTGGCCGGCCGGTGATGGAGACAATCCACGGCACCGGCCTTTGGGCGATCCGGTTGCTGATGATTTCGTTGGCGATTACGCCGATGGCGCGGGCCCTGGAGTGGCCGGGGCTCTTGCTGGTGCGGCGGAATGTCGGTGTGGCCGCCGCGTGCTACGCGGTGGCGCATCTGTGCCTGTATATCGTCGATCAGAATTTCAAGTTGTTGACTGTGATTTCCGAGATCGCATTACGGTTCTACCTGACCATCGGCTTCGCCGCTTTGCTGGTGTTGCTGGCGCTGGCGATCACGTCCACCGACGCATGGGTCAAGAAACTCGGCCGCAACTGGAAGCGGTTGCATAAACTGGCCTATCCGGTTGGGGCCGTGGCGCTGTTGCATTTCTACATCCAGTCGAAGCTGAATGTTTCGGAGCCGGTGTTCGTGTCCGGGCTGTTTGTCTGGCTGATGGCATGGCGCACGGTGCCGGAGGCGTGGCGCCGCAAGCAGGGCATTGCGTTCACGGCCGCGCTTTACAGCGGTCTGGCCATACTATCCGGACTGACAACGGCAGCGATGGAGTTCGGTTGGTACGGCGCGGCCACCAAGGTGAATCCCTGGCGCGTGCTGTATGCGAACGAGTCGATCGACCGGGGCCTGCGGCCGGCGCACTGGGTGTTCGTGGTGACGGCCTCACTCGTCGTTGTGTTTGTCGCTCGGAAGCTCAGCCGGACCCGCCAACCGATGCGACGGGTCGCAGCCTGAGGCGGCGCAACCCGGTCATGAGAGGATACGCGCGATCGGCATCCAATTGCCGGCGGGCACGATCCCTTGACCCTCCCCGGCCTCCGGGCTACCGGCTGGTAACCACCACCCGAGGACCCAGCAGGTGAACGCCTTCACGTTTCCGCCGCCCCCGCCCTCCCCAGAAGCCGAGGCCCTGCGCCTGGAGGTGCGCCATTTCCTGCGCGTCGAACTGGCCGACCGGAAATCGGTCGAGAAAGCCGAGTCCTGGACCGGGATGGACGCGGACTTCTCCCGGACAATGGGCCAGCGCGGCTGGATCGGTATGACGTGGCCGAAGCAGCATGGCGGCCACGAACGGTCGTCTCTCGACCGCTATGTGGTGCAGGAGGAAATGCTCGCGGCTGGCGCGCCCGTCGCGCTGCATTGGATCGCCGACCGGCAGTCGGGTCCGTTGATCCTGCGCGTCGGCACGGACGAGCAAAAGAAAATCCTGCCCCGTATCGCCGCCGGTGAGGCGTTCTTCTGCATCGGTATGAGCGAGCCGGACGTCGGCTCCGATCTGGCATCGGTGCGCACCCGGGCGGCAAAGGTCCAGGGCGGCTACGTCGTCAACGGCACCAAGGTGTGGACCAGCTTCGCGCACAAGTCGCACTACATGATCCTGTTCTGCCGCACCGGCGCCGCGGAAGAACGCCACGGCGGCGTCAGCCAGTTCCTGGTCGATCTGCACGCCACCCCCGGCCTGACGATCCGCCCGATCATCGCCATGACGGGCGAGCATCACTTCAACGAAGTCGTCTTCGAGGACGCCTTCCTCCCCGAAGGATCGTTGCTCGGGCGCGAAGGCGATGGCTGGAACCAGGTCACCAGCGAACTGGCGTTCGAACGCAGCGGGCCGGAACGGTTCCTGTCGTCTTTCGTGCTGTTCACCGAGCTTGTTCGCGCGCTGGGTCCCGATCCGTCCGATGCCGGTGCCATGGCGATCGGCCGGTTGACGGCGCATATGATCACACTGCGGCGGTTGTCGCGTTCCGTCGCCGGGATGTTGCAAAATGGCGAGAACCCGGCGCTGCAAGCGGCCTTGGTGAAGGACCTCGGTGCGTTGGTGGAGCAGGAGATCCCCGAGATCGCCCGCCAGTTGGTGGACCAGGAACCGGACGCGAAATCCACGCAGGCGTTCGCCGCGGTGCTGGCGCACACGATGATGCATGCGCCGTCGTTCTCACTGCGCGGCGGCGCTCGGGAGATATTGCGTGGGATCATCGCGCGGGGGCTTGGGCTGAGATAGGCGACAAAACCGGATATCGCGCCATGACGGATCGACGCATCGCCAATCGCTTTAACCCTGAGATATAAAAAGGAAACACAGGATGTCCGACAAAGTCCTCTACGAACAAGACGGCCAGATCGTTACGATTACTCTGAACGATCCGGCGATGCGCAATCCAATCTCGGAACGTGAAACGGTCGATGGCATCGTCGCCGCGCTCGAACGCCTGAACCAGGACAAGACGGCGCGCGTCGCCATCCTGACCGGCTCCGGCACCGCGTTCAGTTCCGGTGGTGACTTAAGGGCCATGCAGAAGGCGTTCGACCAGCGCGCTGAACAGCCCGCCCTGACCACGCAGTATTACAAATTCGGCATCCAGCGCATTCCGCTGGCGTTCGAGAAACTGGATGTGCCGATCATCGCCGCGGTGAATGGCGCGGCGATCGGGGCGGGCCTCGATCTGGCCTGCATGTGCGATATGCGCATCGCATCGGAAAGCGCCCGCTTCGCCGAGAGTTTCGTCAAAGTCGGCATCGTGCCGGGTGATGGCGGGGCGTGGCTGCTGCCCAGGGTCGTTGGCTACTCGAAAGCCTGCGAAATGGCGTTCACCGGTGACATGCTGAATGCGCAAGAGGCTTTGGCCGCCGGCCTCGTGTCCCGCGTCGTTCCCGACGCCGAACTGCTTGACGCCGCGAAAGCGCTCGCTGCTCGGATTGCCGTCAATCCTCCCTATGCGGTTCGGATGGCCAAGCGATTGCTGATCGAGGGACGCCACAGCCGGTTGGATACATTGTTGGAACTGTCCGCCAGTTTGCAGGCGCTGGCGCACGCGACGGCGGATCATCGGGAGGCGGTGAACGCGTTCCTGGAAAAGCGGAAGCCTGATTTTAAGGGGAACTGATATCAGCGGGCGTTTGACACGGCCGCACGCCGACCGTCCCTGCATCGTCATGGTGCGGGAACGAAGGCGCGGCATCCACGTCTTGGTTTACACCAATAAAGGACGTGGATGCCGACCTTCGTCGGCATGACGAGGTGAGGCTGGCCGCACGCAGGATCAGATGTCGGCGATCTTCTCCCAGTATAACTCCCGCTGTTCCACCGGCCCCTGATAGGTCCGAGCGGGTGGTCGCAACACCATCAGCGAGCCCTCGAAGCGTACATCTCGCACCTGATCCGACCCGATCCGAGCCGGGTCGGAGGCGGCATCCACCCTGGTAATCAACTGTGTCCCGTCGAAGGTGTAGTTGCCGCAGTAACTGTTATATTCCCGCGTCCCACCTTCGGGAATGTCACGCCGCCCATCGCACAGTACCGCCATCATCCGGCCGTCCGCGCCCAGAACGACACGCCCCATACCGTGACCACCATACGGCACGGGCAGTTCCCGCCCGTCGCCGTCGCGCGAAACCGCCCGCACCAACCGCCATGTGCCTGTTACCGTAACCATTGCTCAATCCCCGCCCGCGACGATTTTCTGGTCGAACAGCGTCTCGATCTCGGTCGCCGAATATCCGTGTTCGGCCAACACATCCCGCGTGTTCTCGCCCAGCGCCGGAGCATGCGCCCGCTTCGTTCCGCTTTCGAACGCCGGCAGCCCGGGAATGTTCGGCATTGGCACCAGCTCCGGAAGGCCCGGTTGCGCCAGCCAGGACATGATGCCGGAGGCGGTCACCTGCTCTTCCCGCAGGAACTCCTCGTAGCTGTTGACGCGGCCATTCATGATCCCCCTGGCCGTCAACCGCTCCGACAACCAGTCCTTTGTCCTGGCGGCCAGAACAGGGCGCAGCAGCGTGTAAAGTTCGTCCAGGTTGGCGGCACGCGCCGGGTGAGTCGAAAACCGGGGATCGTCCAGCCATTGAGTCTGTTCGATCGCGTCACAGAATGGCCGCCAATCCGACGGCCGCACCATGGTGATGTTGATTTGCCCGTCGGCCGTGTTGAACACCCCGTTCGGCATGCTGGTGCGCTGGGTGGTGCCGCGTTCCAGATAATTCGCGATCATCCGGATCACCGACAGCATCGCGCCGCCCTGCATCAGGCTGAGTTCGATGAACCGCCCCTGCTTCACGGTCTGCTCGCGCCGCACATACAGTGACGTGGAGATGGCCTGAAAACCGAGCAGACCGGAGAACATGTCGATCAGCGAGATGGCGATACGGTGCGGGTGTTGGTCGTGCTCACCCTTGTTCTCGGTCACGATGCCGATGAACGCCTGCAACACCGGGTCCATCGCGGGACGCGCCGCCAGCGGACCGGTCTGGCCGAAACCGGAGATCGAATAGTAGATGATCCCCGGCTCTTTCGCGCTGACCGCGTCATAACCAAAACCGTATTTCTGGATGGTGCCGGGGCGGAAACCCTCCATGAACACGTCCGCGCCACCGACCAGCCGCCAGAGGATTTCCTTGCCCGCCTCCGTCTTCAGGTCCAGCGCCAGGCTGCGTTTGCCCATCGTGCCGTAGATCGAGAAGGCGGAGTGATCGCCGTAGGTGCGGCCCAGGATACGCGACCAATCGCCGCCGTTATGCGGGGTTTCCACCTTGATGACATCCGCGCCGTGTTGGGCGAGCATCATGGCGCAGGACGGGCCTGCGACCCCTCCCGTGAGATCGATCACCTTCATCCCGGCGAAGGCAGCGTCGTAGCTCATCATTTCCCCCGTTACTATTGAGCGGATGATAACGGGGTATTCGCGTAAATGGCCAGAGCGACGCCTACAGCGTGTCGCAAACGCGGTCCCAGGTCCGCTCCAGATGGGCTGTCAGGACGGCCGCAAGACGATCTTTGTCACGCGCTTCCAGCGCGATGATCATGTCTTCATGTTCCGCCACCGCACCGGCCCATTTCGACGGCCCCTCGTTGCCGAGGAAGCGAATCCGTTTCAGACGCGACTGAATCGCCTCATGCTGGGCGGCCAGGAATGCATTGCCCGACAGCCGGGCGATACCGGTGTGAATGGCCTGATTGCACTTGTAATACTCCAGCCGATTGCGGCTGGCGTAGAACGCCATCATCGCATTGTGCAGCACGCGTAATTCGGCAATCTGGCCGGCCGAGGCCGCAAGGCATGCCAACCGCCCGGCCATGACTTCCAGACCGGTCAGAACCTGAAGCATCTCCCGCACGTCATTCGGGGTCATTGCCTTCACGACGGCGCCTCGGCCGGGGACGAGTTCGATCAGTCCCTCGCTGGCAACGAATTTGATCGCCTCTCGCAATGGCGTCCGCGACACGCCGAGGCTGGTACCGAGTGGCCCTTCGTTGATGCGTGAACCGGGGGCCAGGCGGCCCTCGATGATCATGTCGCGCAAACGCTCCACCAACTCGCCGTGAAGTGTGTGCCGGCTGATCGGCACGATGGCCGGCTGGTCTGGCGTTTCTACCCTGACGTCCACATTGCCTCCCCAAGACGCCCGAAAGCGACGAGGCCAATGTAACATGAACCGGCGATCCGGCAAATTGGCGCATTCTGCATACAGGGCACTTGTCTTCAATTCTGAGTTTGCTAGGCTGGCGATAACAAAGTCTGGAGGGGACCCGATGACCGACGCAGCGAAACCACTTTTGGCCCTAGCCATTGGCGACCCCGCGGGGATCGGGCCGGAGTTGGCGGCACAGTTGCTGGCCGATCCGGATGTGCGCGCGGCAGCCGATTATGTGGTCATCGGCGACGCCCGGGTTTTGCGCCGAGGCGCCGATACTGCGGGCGTGGTGATCGATCTTCCGGTGATCACGTCAGGGGATGCCATTCCACCAGGGCAGACGGTGCTGCTGGACCTTGGGCATCTCGATCCTGACACGATCGCCGTTGGTGTCGCCGCCAAGGCGGGCGGGGCGTTCGCGCTGGAGAATTTCCGCATCGGCCTGCGGCTGGCGGCCGACGGCAAGGTGGCGGGCGTCTGCTTTACGCCGTTCAACAAGGCGGCGATGCGGATGGCACACCCGCCCTATGACGATGAAATCAGCTTCGTCGCCGGCGTGATCGACGTTCACACACCGGCCAGCGAATTCAACATCCTGGAAGGGCTGTGGAACGCGCGGGTGACCTCCCATGTCCCCATTTCAGCGGTCGCCGGCATGATCACGCAAGCAGCCGTGCTGCGTGGCATTGTGCTGACATATGAGTCTCTCAGAAATGCGGGGATCGAGCACCCGCGTATAGGCGTCGCCGGTCTCAATCCGCACGCCGGTGACGGCGGGAATTTCGGCCATGAGGATGATGGCGAGATCGCACCGGCGGTGGCCGAGGCCAAGGCGCGCGGGATTGGCGCTGACGGGCCCTATCCGCCGGACACGGTGTTCGTCCGAGCGACCAAGGGTCAGTTCGATGCGGTGCTGACGATGTACCACGACCAGGGGCAGATCGCGATGAAGCTGATCGGCTTCGACCGTGGCATCACGATGCTGGGCGGCTTTCCGTTCCCGATCTGCACACCCGCGCATGGTTCGGCATACGACATCGCCGGCAAGGGGATTGCCAATCTGGGCGCCAGCAAGGCAGCGGTGCTGCTCGCGGCGCAGATGGCGGGACGGTTTGTAGGACCGTAAAAAAAGGATAAGCGACGGACGGCGAATCGTTTGCCTTGACGTGGTTTTCCACGCTCCGTCATGACCGGGCCAAGCCCGACCGTGACGAAAAGCATAGTCCGACGACTGTTTTTTTGTCTTTGAGTCGCCTGAATCATCGAAAAAATCTTCGCCCGAACCTGACCGTCAGACGTCCGGGGGCGCAATTGGGAGAAATTCGCCAATGTTCGGATACCGGCGCGGCGCCCCGCTAAACACGTTACTGCTGCTCAGCAGCATGTCGTTCCTGTTGTATGTCGATCGGGTCAATCTCTCGACCGCCGCCGGCCCGATCATGAAGGAGCTCGGTCTTACCAACACCGAACTTGGCATCGCTTTTTCCGCTTTCGCCTATTCCTATGCGATCTTTCAGGTCATCGGCGGCTGGTTCGCCGATCGCTTCGGATCACGTCTGACGCTGTTACTGTGCGGAATGATCTGGGTCGTCACGACCATGGCGACCGGCCTCGTCGGCAGCTTTGCCGCCCTCCTCGCCGTCCGCTTCCTGCTCGGTATTGGCGAGGGCGCGACCCTGCCCGCCGCCGGTCGCGCGATCGCCAACTGGTCACCCGCCGGACGCCGCGGCTTCGCGCAGGGCATCACCCATTCGGCGTCTCGGCTGGGCAACGCGCTCACCCCACCGATCATGGCGTTCCTGATCCTGACATTCTCCTGGCGGTTCTCGTTTTTCGCGCTGGGGGCAGTGACGTCAATCTGGGTCGTGGTCTGGTGGCTGTATTTCCGCGATGAGCCCGCCGATCATCCCGGCATCACACCGGAGGCCCTGGCAACATTGCCGCCCTATGTGCGTGATCGCAGCATCCATTCACCGAAAGTGCCTTGGGGTCCGCTGATCCGCCGCATCGCGCCCACGGTGCTGGTGTATTTCTGCTACGGCTGGACCGGTTGGCTGTTCTTCACATGGCTGCCGACCTTTTTCCTCCACGGCTATAACCTCAACATCAAAAGCACCGCTCTGTTCACCTCAGCCGTATTCTTCTCGGGCGTCGTCGGCGACACGCTGGGTGGGGTCCTGAGCGACTGGATTCTCCGCCGCACCGGCAACGTCGAAGCCGCCCGGCGGAACGTCATCCTGCTGAGCTTCGGCGGCGCGCTGATCTTCCTGCTGCCGGCGGTGTTCATCCACGATCTGACGACGGTCACCGTCTGCCTCAGCATCGCTTTTTTCATGCTGGAACTGACGATTGGTCCGGTGTGGGCGGTGCCGCTGGATGTGGCGCCGCAATACGCGGGCACCGCCAGCGGCCTGGTCAATGCAGGCGCGGCCGTCGCCGGCATCATTTCGCCCGTCGTGTTCGGCGTCATCATCGACCAGACCGGCAACTGGACGCTGCCATTCGCGGGATCAATCGCGTTATTGCTCGTCGGTATCGTCGCGACCTTCTGGATGAAACCGCAGCACACGGTCGCCAACAGCCTCGCGCGGAAACCGCAGCCGACACTGTCATAATCCGAACGAACAGGGGATCAGACATGTCACAAGTAATCGCACCCGGGACAGCTCCATTGTCGCCCCGCGCACCACCGTCCGCTGGCAGATTTTCGGCGTCATCTTCATTCTGGTCGTCGTCAACCTGATCGACCGCATCGCCCTGTCCGTCGCAATGCCCACAATCAGCGCCGAGGTCGGCCTCAGCGCCACGATGCAGGGCATCATCCTCAGCGCCTTCTTCTGGAGCTGCGCGGCGCTGCTAACCCGGATCGAACCCGACATCCGCCACGATCAATTCTTTCCCGGGTTGGCAGCCGCAGGCTCCGCGGCACCCGCAACGACATACCGAGCCAACGCCTGCCCCAGGCAGTCGTTCAACAGGGCGATGATGTTGTCGCGCTGATCCTTGCTGACACGCTCCAGATCCACCTGCCCGTTGTTGACCCAATCCTGCGTCAGATCGAATCGGGGAAACAGAGTGACCCCGGAGGTATCGGTCATTTGCCGCAGCACCGTTTCGTACGGCCCGAGGTCGGCGTTGGCGCGCAGGAAGCGGCTGAACTGCGGATCGATCAAGACGACATCAGCCCCTGCTTTCGCCGCCGCCTCTACTCCATCATCCAGGACCGCTCGCAGAGCGTCGGGGCGAACTCCGTGGACCGCCTCTATCGTGCCGGTCTGCCAAAGAACGACGTCATAATGATGGGCACTCAGTTCTCGCCTGAGGATTGGCAGCATCGCGTCGGCCGTCAGACCGCGGGCGCCTTTGACCGTTACGTCGAACCGAACCGACGGATGCATGACACGCAAGGCGTCCAGCATGAGATAGGGAAACGAACGTTCCGGCGTATGGGACGCCAGCGCCGGACCACCCGCGCCCCCGCCTTCGCCAACCGTCGATCCGGACCCAAGTGCCAGGATGTTCAAAGCATTCTTCGAGGCCAGGGCGGCAGCGGCATTGGTGAGCGCCGCCGAGGGCGTGATCAGGCCGGGCGGCATCTCGCACGCCGACGGCGTCCCGGCCCGCGACAAGGCGGGCTGCACAAGGATCATACAAACAAAAACGAAGCTGCGCGGGAGCAAGGACATAGGCTTACCCGGTATCAGGCTGCGCCGATACGGGCAAGAGAGCGGACGACCGCGCCGGCGCGGGATTGGGCCGTCCTTTGATCCGATACCACGCTGCCAGCGCCGCAACGCCTGCCATCCCGATCGCGCCCGACAGATTGATCGCCACCTGCATGAACACACGATCATCATATTCCAAACCGAGCCGCGCGATGAACCCGAACACGATGCCGGAGCAAAAGACCGGCAGGGAATTTTGCCCGAGCAGAATCAGTGGCGCCGCCCAACGGGATCGCAACCAGGGCTGATCGAAGCGGATCAACCGCACGCACAGCCACGTCAGGGCCAGGATCGAGGCCAGACGGAACGGGTAGAGGCCGGTTTTGTCCTCCACCACCAGGTAATGAAACACCACGGAGGCGGAAAACCAGTCCAGCCGATGCGGATGCGGCTCGATCCCCAGGGTCACGATGACACCGAGGACGACGACCGCCAAGGCACCACCATCGAGCGGCCACTGGCGGGACGGCAGACGCGGCGGTGCGCAGGCCAGCAGGACGCCGATGATGAACAGGAATTGCCAGGCCAACGGGTCAAAGAACCAGCCATCACCGCCCCAGGCGCTGAAATTCAGGCTGGTGAACCGCACCAGCAGGTAAACCGAGAATGATACGGCGAGCAGCACGCGCGGCCATCGCAGCATCCAGAGGACCGCCGCGAAGAACACCAGCAGCACGACATACAGGGGCAAAATGTTCAGCAGGCTGGGTTGGAAACGCAGCAGGACGGCTTCCAGGATGCTGCGGTAGGGATCGTCGCCGAGGACGTCCAGCCGGGTCTCTTCCAGGTAGTTCAGCCGGTTCAAAGCGGTGGCGGAGTATGTCACCTGTGCAGTGAACAGCACGAACAGAAAAATGTGTGCGATATACAAGGTCCAGGCGCGCCGCAGCACATCCGCGGCGGTGGAAATCATGCCGTTACGGCCGAGGGCCATGCCATAAGACAATCCCGCCCCGTAGCCGGCGAGCAGCACAAAGACCTCGGTCGCGTCGCACATCGCGACGTTGCGCAGGCTGATGTCGCCCAGCACGTCGCCGGGGATATGATCCGTATAGATCCACCACAGCGCCAGGCCACGGAAGAAATCGACCCGGAGATCGCGGGCGGCGGAGCGCCTGATCAAATTCATGCCGCTGATGTGGGACGTGGCTGCCGGTAGCGAAATCGCGGCGGCATAAGTGATCGGTCACGTTTTTGGGACATTCAATTGCTGGTCCGATCTGTTCGTGTAACCGAACCGGGGACAACGGCCGCATGCCACTTGGACGAGGGTCCATGACGAGTGCCCCCACGCAGGTCGGTAGAAAGGTGGACGATTTATGATATACGCCATAGAAACGCCTTGCTAATGGCTCACCTCAGATTGCGTCCAAAGCGGGCTGACCATTGCGCGCGTCCGGGACACAATGAACGAAACGACGATTTAGGGCGGGAAGACGACCTTAATGCACGCGACTGCGAACAAAAGCGCCTGGAAAAAACACGCGACCACGGCGCTCGCCGGCACAGGGGTTACGGCCTCTCGCCCGGTGCATTCCAATCAAACCGCCACGACCCTGGTGACCGAGGCGATTCGCCGCAATGAGGGCCGCCTGTCGATCGATGGCGCCTTCATGGTGGAAACCGGTGTGCACACCGGCCGCTCGGTCCAGGACAAGTTCGTGGCCGATGAACCGTCAGTGACCAACGATATCTGGTGGGGCAAGATCAACCAGCGCAGGAGTGTCGAGCGCTTCGATGCGTTCAAAGGCCGCGTGCAGGGCTATCTTCAGGGACAGGAACTGTTCACCCAAGACCTGTATGCCGGCGCCGATCCTGACCATCGCGTGCGGGTCCGACTGGTGACGACTCAGGCCTGGAACGCGCTGTTCGCGCGGAACATGTTCATTCGGCCCGCCGAAGCGGATCTGGAGAATTTCGAGCCTGACTACGTCATCCTGCATGCGCCGATGTTTCAGACCGATCCGGATGTGGACGGCGTGCGGTCGTCCACCACCATAGCGCTGTCGTTCGAGCAGAAGCTGATCGTCATCGCCGGCAGCGAATATGCCGGCGAGGTGAAGAAATCGATCTTCACCATCATGAACTGGCTGCTGCCGCCCAAGGGCGTGCTGCCGATGCATTGCAGCGCCAACGTCGGCAAGGACGGTGATGTTGCGCTGTTCTTCGGCCTGTCCGGCACCGGCAAGACCACGCTGTCCTCCGACCCCGAACGCAAGCTGATCGGCGATGACGAGCACGGCTGGGGACCGAACGGCACCTTCAATTTCGAGGGCGGCTGCTATGCCAAGGTGATCAACCTGTCGCAGGAAGCCGAACCCGAGATCTGGGCCGCATCCAACCGCTTCGGGTCGGTGCTGGAGAACGTGATCGGCGACAAGCACGGCAATTTGGACCTGACGGACGGCTCGCTGACCGAGAACACGCGGTCGTGCTACCCGGTCGAGTTCATCCCTAACGTCAATCTGTCCGGTCGCGGCGGCCAGCCAAAGAACGTGTTTATGCTGACCTGCGACGCTTTCGGCGTGCTGCCGCCGATCTCGCGGCTGACGCCGGCGCAGGCGATGTACCATTTCCTGTCCGGTTATACCGCGCAGGTCGCCGGGACCGAGAAGGGTCTGGGGAATGAACCGAAGGCGACGTTCAGCACCTGCTTTGCGCATCCGTTCCTGCCGCGCCGGCCGGAGGTATACGGACAAATGTTTTCTGATCTGATCGCTGAGCACGGCGCTACCTGCTGGCTGGTGAACACCGGCTGGAGCGGCGGCCAGTTCGGCGTCGGCAAGCGCATGGCGATCCGGCACACGCGGGCGTTGCTGCGCGGTGCGTTGGACGGATCTCTGACACAGATGGAATTCCATACGGAACGGTATTTCGGGTTGGCAATCCCGGCGCATGTGCCGGGTATTCCGGATGAGGTTCTGGACCCCAGGCTGTCGTGGGCTGACAAGGCCGCTTACGACCACACCGCCAAGAACCTAATCAAACGGTTCGAAGAGAATTTTGTGACCTATGAAGCCGGCGTCGGCGACGACGTGAGGGCTGTGGCCATTCGTTCGCCGGCCTGACCCCTGCTGGAACGGGCCGCCGGCCCGTTCCAGCGACGGTGCGAAACCGCAAGATACTGCTATTCCGTGGCAGCGCCGGACAACCCGGTGTAGCGTCCGCCCGACGGGTCGCGTCCTGGACCCGAACGGGAGAAAACGGCTTGTTCAAATCGTTCTTCATGAGCAAACGCTGGTTTGGCTGGTCGATTGTCGGCGGCGCGCTGATCCTGTGCGCCACTTGGTACAAGGTCCAACTCGACGTTCAGATCAATGACTGGTTCGGCAGTTTTTACAACCTGATCCAGAAAGCGCTGGCCACCCCGGGCTCTATCACCATGGCCGAATATCTGGGCCAGCTCTCGACTTTCGGCACCATCGCCGGCCTGTATGTGCTGATTAGCGTGCTAACCGATTTCTTCATCAAGCACTACGTGTTCCGCTGGCGCACCGCGATGACAGACCTCTACACCGCCCATTGGCAGTCCGTCCGCACGATCGAAGGCGCCTCCCAGCGCGTGCAGGAAGACACTATGCGGTTCGCCAGTATCATGGAGGATCTGGGCGTCAGCTTCATGCGCTCGGTCATGACCCTGCTGGCGTTCCTGCCGATTTTGTGGGCGCTATCCAGTCAGGTGAAGGAACTGCCGTGGATCGGACCGGTGAGCCACGCGCTGGTCTGGGTCGCCATCCTGTTTGCCCTCGCCGGCACGGTTCTGTTGGCTGTCATCGGCGTCAAGCTGCCCGGTCTGCAGTTCAAGAACCAGCGCGTCGAGGCGGCATACCGGAAAGAACTCGTCTATGGCGAGGATAACGCCGACCGCGCCAGTCCCCGGACGCTCGGCCTGCTGTTCGGCAACGTCCGGCGCAACTACTTCAACCTGTTTTTCCACTACATGTATTTCGACGTCGCCAAATGGTCCTACCTGCAATTCGGGGTGCTGGTTCCGTACGCCGCACTCGGTCCCACCCTGGTCACAGGAGGCATCACATTAGGCGTCATGCAGCAAATCGTGCGCGCCTTCGGTCGGGTGGAAATGTCGTTCCAGTATCTGGTCATGAGTTGGCCGACGATCATCGAACTGATATCCATCTACAAACGCCTACAGGCATTCGAGCGGCAGATCCGCGAGGCTGCGCCCGTCGCGCTGCTGACCGCGGCGGACTGATTGGCAGGCGGGCTGAACACGGAAACCAAAGCCAGCCCAACGCGTTAACGGCCTTGAACGGATGTCCGCAAACAAAGGCGCGCCGACATGGCCGACGACACGCCTGCCCCGACCGCCTACTCCGAACCATCAGAGACTGCGACGACCGTCGAGACTACCACCAAGGCGCCAAAGGCACTGGACGCTTCCGCCGCAGAGTCGGTTCGACGGCTACGCCTGCTACCGCTCTCGCTCCTGGCGCTGGTTGTCGGCGTCATCACCGGTTTTGGCGCCGTCGTCTTCCGCGGGCTGATCGGATTGATCCACAACCTGTTCTTCCTCGGCCAGTTCTCCTTCGCTTACGATTCCAGCGTCTTCACACCCTTCAATCCCTGGGGCGCGGGCATCATCCTGGTGCCGGTCATCGGCGGGATCGGCGTCACCTGGGTGGTGTCCAACTTCGCGCCCGAGGCGAAAGGGCACGGCGTGCCGGAGGTCATGGACGCGATTTACTACCAGCAGGGGGTCATCCGTCCGGTCGTGGCGGTGGTAAAGTCGCTCGCCTCGGCCATCGCGATCGGAACCGGAGCCGCCGTCGGCCGCGAGGGACCCATCATCCAGATCGGTTCCGCCCTCGGTTCCACCCTGGGCCAGATCATCCGCCTGCAACCCGGACAGCGCATCACGCTGGTGGCGGCGGGTGCGGGGGCCGGGATCGCGGCCACCTTCAACACCCCGATCGGCGGCGTTCTGTTCGCCACGGAACTGATGTTGCCGGAGATCAGCGTCAACACGTTTCTGCCGGTGGCGGTGGCGACAGGCACGGCGACGTTCATCGGCCGGCTGTTTTTCGGCGACCAACCGGCGTTCAATGTGCCAGCCAACCTGGCGCCGATCCCGGATAGTTTCGGCACGGCGGTGACACTGGTGCTGTATGCCGTCCTCGGCGCGCTGGCCGGGGTCGCCGCCGCGGCGTTCATTCGTGTTCTGCATTGGCTCGAGGACGGCTTCGACGTCATTCCGGGACGCTATGTCCGACATACGATCGGCATGCTGCTCGTTGGCATATTGATCTATGTTTTGTGGACGCGGGCCGGCCATTATTATGTCGAGGGCGTGGGCTACGCGGCGATCCAGGCGATGCTGCATGAACAGGTCACCGGCGTCGGCTTTCTGTTGATCTTGTTCATCTCCAAGCTGTTGGCGACCTCGGTCAGCCTGGGATCGGGATCGTCAGGCGGCATTTTCTCGCCATCGCTGTTCATGGGCGCCGCGCTGGGTGCGGCGTTTGCCTCGTTGGTTCAGACTGTGGCCCCCGGTGCCCCGGTCAGTCTGCCGGCCTTCGCGATGGTCGGTATGGGCGCGATGGTGGGCGGCGGCACCGGCGCGGCGATGACCGCCGTGACGATGATTTTCGAGATGACCCGCGACTATCAGATTGTGCTGCCGATGATTCTGGCGGTCGCCATGGCGCTGGGTGTGCGGCGGATGCTGTCAACCGAGAATATCTATACGATGAAGCTGGTGCGGCGCGGTCATCCGATCCCCAAGGCGCTACACGCCAACATGTTCCTGGTACGCCGAGCGAGCGATATCATGGAAAGCGACGTGCTGGTGCTGGATGAAGCGACACCGTTCTCCAGATTTTTGGAACTGGCGGCGCAAGAGGGCGGCTTACGCCATGTCGTCGTGACGCGCGCCGGCACGGTGATCGGTGGCCTGCGGGTCAATACCGATTTGCGCCGGACCTTGGGAATCACCGCCAGCGAGGTGCGGATAGGCGATCTGGCGCAGCCGCGCTTCATCATCGTGCGCCCGGACGAAGTGGCGTTCGGCGTTATCACCACCATGTGGAACCAGCACGCCACGATGGCGATCGTGGTCAGCCGGGACGGTGATACCGAACGGGTGCTGGGCGTGGTGACCAAGGAACACGTGGCCGATACGGTCGCAAGCAGCGTGCAAATCTATCCCGGTTAGGTCCACCGATTATCCGTGCTGGTGCCGATCGACAGCGCGATGGTGCCGTTAGCGATGCCGCAGTATAAAGCGCAAGCGGCGGTGACGGTGGGAGGTTTGGTCTTCCGTTGCCTACCCAAACATGCACCATAATGCATCAAGTCGACGCCATGAGCACCGGCGATAATGGGAGACGGCTAGTCATATGGATTCAGGAAACGCTGTCGATTGGTTCATCGACCGGCATGTCGCGATGGGCGACGGTGCTCGTTTGGCATTTCGTGACCCTTGGCGGTCGCTGACGTATCAGGATCTGGCAACCGCAACGCGGCGTTTCGCCGGGGCGTTAGCGCTTGCGGGGATCGGTCGCGAACAGCGGATGGTCCTGTTGCTGCAGGACACGATCGATTTCCCCATCGCGTTCTGGGGCGCGATGCGCGCCGGCGTGGTGCCGGTGCCGATCAACACCCTGCTGACACCGGAGACCGTCGCCTACATTGTGAAGGATAGCAGAGCGGCGGCGGTGGTGATCTCGGCTGGGTTGCTGGCGACGTTGGGGGAGGTTGTCCGGGCGCCGGGCGTTCCGGTTATTGTTTCCGATGTGAATGGGTTTGGTGCGTTTTTGTCCGGTGGCGATCCGGAAACGGTGACGGCCACGGCGTCGCCCGATGAGGTTGCGTTCTGGCTGTATTCGTCCGGGTCCACCGGAGCACCGAAAGGCGTGCGGCATATTCATTCCAGCTTGCGGTTCACTGCGGAAACGTATGGCGCACAGGTGCTGGGCATCGGGCCGGACGATGTCATGTTCTCGGCGGCCAAGGCGTTCCATGCCTACGGGTTAGGCAACAGCCTGACGTTTCCGATGTCGGTCGGGGCCTCGACGGTCTTTCTGCCGGATAGGCCGACGCCGGAGGCGGTGCTGGGGATGATGCGGACGCATAATCCGACTCTGTTTGGCGGCGTTCCGACCTTGTACGCCGGGTTGCTGGCCAATCCCTATATCGGACCCGGTGCGGGATCGTCCCGGTTGCGGCGCTGCATCTCGGCGGGGGAGGCGTTGCCGGCCGATGTCGGTACCCGTTGGAAATCCGTCGTTGGGGTGGATATTCTTGACGGCATCGGCTCCACCGAAATGCTGCATATTTTCATTAGCAACACTCCCGACGACATCCGTTACGGCTCCAGCGGCAAGCCTGTGCCAGGCTACGATGCCCGCATTGTCGATGAGCACGACCGGCCGGTGCCGCATGGCGAACCGGGGGAACTGGTCGTGCGTGGCGACAGTGCGGCTGAGGGCTACTGGAACCAGCGCGCCAAGACTCGGCGGACGTTTCAGGGCGCGTGGACCTATACCGGCGATACGTATACTCGCGATGCGGAAGGGTATTTCCGCTTCCAGGGACGTAGCGATGAGATGCTGAAGGTCAGCGGCGTCTGGGTGTCGCCGTTTGAGGTCGAGGAAGCACTGATCTCTCACCCGGCGGTGCTGGAGGCGGCGGTGGTCGGGCACCAGGACCGCGACGGGTTGGTGAAGCCGAAAGCGTTCGTGATTTTGCGCGACGGGGACTGGGACATGGCGGCGCTGGTGACGGAATTGCAGGCGCATGTGAAGGATCGCGCCGGTGTCTGGAAGTATCCGCGCTGGATCGAGTTCGTCGAAAGCCTGCCCAAGACCGCGACCGGCAAAATCCAACGATTCCGGCTGCGGGAGGTTTGATGCGGGCCGGCACGCTTCAGATTTCCGGCGGGGTGGTGGAGACCGGTTGGTGGGGGCCGGGGCCGTCGGAGGCTCCGACCTTGGTGCTGCTGCATGAGGGGCTGGGAAGCGTTGCGCTGTGGCGCGATGTCCCGGCGCGTTTGGCGGCTGCGACGGGTTGGGGCGTGTTTGCTTACTCGCGGTTTGGCTATGGGGGTTCGGATACCGCTCCCCTGCCCCGGCCGATGACGTACTTGCACGACGAGGCGCTGGTGGTGCTGCCGGAGGTGCTGCGGGCGGCGGGAATTCGGCGGGCGGTGTTGGTAGGTCATTCCGATGGAGGTTCGATCGCGGCGATCTATGCGGGGGCGGTGAATGCACCGACGTTATCGACCGGCCAACCCCCGCCGCCGCCGCAACCGCGCGCGTCGCAACCCGGTACGTCATGGCCGGGCTTGGCCCGGCCACCCACGACTTTGCTTGCTACGGCACGGGAAGTCCCGGGTGGCCGTAACACAGCGAGCGCCAGCCATGCCGGTGCCGGACCCGATGGCGCGACCACTCTCCTCGGCCTCGTAACCATCGCCGCACACTTCGTTGTCGAAGATCTGAACATCGACAGTATTCGCCAGATCAAGAAAGAATACGACACCGGCACCCTCCGCCAGCGCCTGTCGCGCTACCATAGCGACGTGGATGCCGCGTTCCGGGGTTGGAACGACGCCTGGTTGGACCAGCGTTTCCAGAACTTCGACATCACCGGATTTCTGCCGGCCATCCAGGTGCCGATCCTGGCGCTGCAAGGCGCCGACGACCCTTATGGCACTGACGTCCAGCTTCACGTTCTGGAAGCGAACGTCACCGCCCCCATCAAGATCCAACGGATTGCCGGCGCGCGGCATTCACCCCATCTGGACGCCACGGACGAAACTCTGGCCGCCATTGTCACCTTCATCGCCAGTCTACCGCGGGATTCCTGCATGTGATCGATTTTCAGACCGACCCGACCCGCTATCGCCATTGGAAACTGGCGTTCGATGGCCCCATCGCCACTCTGACGATGGACGTCGATCCGGCCGGCGGGCTGATGGACGGCTACGAGCTGAAACTGAATTCGTATGACCTGGGCGTCGATATCGAACTCGCCGACGCGGTGCAGCGGCTGCGGTTCGAACATCCCGAGGTCAAAACGGTCGTGTTGCGGTCAGGCAAGGACGGCATCTTCTGCGCCGGTGCCAACATCCGCATGCTCGGTCAAGCGTCCCACGGCCACAAGGTGAATTTTTGTAAATTTACCAACGAAACAAGATTTTCCATTGAGGACGCATCGGACAATTCCGGCCAACGCTACCTTGCCGCCGTCGCCGGCAGCGCGGCCGGCGGCGGGTATGAACTGGCCGTCACCGCCGACTACATCATGCTGATCGACGACCGGCGATCGTCCGTTTCCTTGCCGGAACTGCCGTTGCTGGCGGTGCTGCCCGGAACCGGCGGGCTGACGCGGCTGACCGACAAGCGCCGCGTGCGCCGCGACCGCGCGGACATCTTTTGCACAACCGAGGAAGGCGTGCGCGGTGGCCGCGCCGTCGCATGGCGGCTGGTGGACGAGGTCGTTCCACCCTCGGCGTGGGAGGCGACTGTCACCGCACGCGCGCTGGAACTGGCTGAGCGGTCGGATCGAGACGGCGTCAGAGGCGTTTCGCTGACGCCGTTGAACCGCGAGATCACGGACGACGCGGTCAGGTATCCCTTGGTTCAGGTCGCGCTGAACCGAGCTGGCCGATGCGCCACGATCACGATTCAGGGGCCAGCCGATCTGCCGGGCGACCTGCGCGGCGTGCATGACAGCGGCGCCGCGTTCTGGCCGTTGGCGATGGCGCGCGAACTGGACGACGCGCTGCTGCATCTGCGGCTGAACGAGCCAACTATTGGCATTCTGGTTTTCCGTTCGGCTGGCGATCCGGAACAGGTGATGGCGGCCGATAGTCTGCTGGAGCAATATCAGAACGACTGGCTGGTGCGCGAAATCCGGCTGCTGCTGAAGCGCGTGTTCAAGCGGGTCGATATGATGGCGCGCAGTCTGATCACGCTGATCGGCCCCGGAAGTTGCTTCGCCGGCAGCCTGGCGGAACTGGTTTTTGCCGCCGATCGTTCCATCATGTTCGCTGGTGGAAGCAACAACGCCGCCACACTGCATCTGTCGGCCCTGAATTTTTCCGCCTATCCGATGGGCAACGGCCTGTCGCGTTTGGCCAACCGTTTTTATGGCGAACCAGAGACCCTGGACACCGCCGCCGGTCTGATCGGCGACACCCTGGATGCCGACACCGCCGAAGCCAACGGCCTGGTTACCTTTGCCTATGACGAAATCGACTGGGACGACGAAGTACGGCTTATTTTGGAGGAACGCGCATCGTTCTCTCCCGACGCACTGACCGGCCTGGAGGCCAATCTGCGTTTCGCCGGTCCCGAAACGATGGAGACCCGCATTTTCGGCCGCTTGACCGCCTGGCAGAACTGGATCTTCCAGCGGCCGAACGCGGTGGGGGAGACGGGATCCCTGAAACGCTACGGCTCCGGCATACGCCCCGATTTCAATACCGAACGCGTCTGAAAGGATTTTTGCCAATGCCAGACAGCACAGTGATCGATTACGACGGCCTGATCCCGAACAATGTCGGACTCAACGAGGATCTGCGTGTCCGCAAGGCGCTGGAGACCTGGCACCCCGGCTATATCGACTGGTGGAAGTCGATGGGGCCTGAGGGTTTCCAGGATTTTCCTGTGTTCCTGCGCACCGCGATCGGTGTCGGCAGCGATGGTTGGGCGAAATACGGGTTTGTCAAAATGCCTGACTACCGCTGGGGTATTTTGCTCGCCCCCGCCGTTGAGGGCCGCACGATCCCGTTCGGCGCCCATAAAGGCGAGCCGGCCTGGCAGGAAGTTCCGGGTGAATACCGAGCGATGCTGCGGCGGCTGCTGGTGATCCAGGGCGATACCGAACCGGCTTCGGTGGAACAACAACGCCACCTCGGTTCCACCGCCCCGTCGCTGTATGACATGCGCAACCTCTTCCAGGTCAACGTGGAAGAAGGCCGTCATCTCTGGGCGATGGTCTATCTGCTACAGAAATACTTCGGCCGCGACGGGCGCGAGGAAGCCGACGATCTGTTGCGTCGCCGTTCCGGACATCAGGACACGCCGCGCATGCTGGGCGCGTTCAACGAAAACACGCCCGATTGGCTGTCGTTCTTCATGTTCACGTTCTTCACCGACCGCGACGGCAAGATGCAGTTGGGCGCGCTGGCTCAGTCCGGCTTCGATCCGTTGTCGCGCACCTGCCGCTTCATGCTGACCGAGGAAGCGCACCATATGTTCGTCGGTGAAAGCGGCATAACGCGGGTGATCCAGCGGACGGTCGAGGCGATGAAGGCAGCCGGGATTGACGATCCTTATGAGATCGAGCGTATTCGAGCGCTTGGGGTGATCGATCTGCCGACGTTGCAGAAGAAGGCCAATCTGCATTTCTCGCTGACCCTTGATTTGTTCGGCAACGAAATCAGCACGAACGCGGCGAACGCCTTCAATTCCGGTCTGAAAGGCCGGTACCGCGAGGACAAGATCGAGGACGATCACCAGTTGACGTCATCGTTCTACCCCGTCCTGCGGCAACGCGACGGCGCGATTATCAACGAGGATGTTCCCGAATTGTCGGCGCTGAATATGCGACTGCGCGACGACTACGTCGTGGATGCCAATGACGGCCTGACTCGCTGGAATCGGTTGCTGAAGACGTCGGGCGTGAATTTCCAGATCACGCTGCCGCACGTCGCCTTCAATCGCCGCATCGGCGAGTTCAATGCCATCCACACCGACACGCAGGGCAATATCCTGACGAACGAGGCGTGGGAGGCCACCAAGGAAACGATGCTGCCGTCGACCGCCGATAATGAGTTCATTATCAGCCTGATGCAGCCGGTCCGCGAGCCGGGCCAATATGCCGGTTGGATTGCGCCGCCTCGTTACGGCATCGACAACATGCCGGGCGACTTCGAGTATGTGCGCATGACATCGTAGCCAACGCCCCTGGTTCGCCGCTAACGTCACGGCGAACCAGGGAGCGGCCGTCGCCCTTAAACGAGCGTAGCCCTTCCCGTTCGGGCGCCGAACTTGCCAACACCGCCGGCCGGCGTACTATCGCTCCAAGAACGGAGGAGCGACAACATGATCACAAAATTCGACAGCCTGTTTGCCGGCCATACCGACGTTGAAAACATCGGCTATGGCGGCATTCCCATCAACGAACGGCGTTACGACAACGCGCATCTTTCGACCGCGCTGTCCAAGGCGGAACACATTGCGCAGAAGATGGACGGACTTGGATACTCGACCTTCTGGATGGCGGAGCATCATTTCCAGCGCGAGGGCACCGAGTGCATCCCAAACGTCCTGCTGATGGCGTTGCACCTCACCCACATGACCAAGAACATCAATATCGGCTGCGGCTTCAACGTGACGCCGATGTGGCACCCGCTACGCTTGGCCGAGGATTACGCCATGGCCGACATCCTGTCGAAGGGCCGTGTCACGTTCGGGGTGGCTCGCGGATACCATACGCGCGAGGTCGAAACGTTTGGCTCGCCGTTGATGGATCAGGAAGCCAATCGCGAGTTGTTCGAGGAACAGGTCGATATCATCTTCAAGGCATTCAACAGCGACAGCTTTAGCCACAAGGGCAAACACTACACGTTGCCGCCGGAAGTGCCCTATCGCGGTTATACTTTGAAGGAACTGACGCTGGTGCCGCGCCCGGCGCGCCTGCCGGTTGAATGCTGGCAGCCGATCCAGGGCGGGTCGGAGCGCGCGTTGGGATTCATGGCCAAGCATGACATTCAGGGCATGGTCGGGGGCGGTTCGGCGGAAGGCGGTGCCATGCACAGCGTCGTGCTGAAGTGGCAGGCTGAACATGCCAAGCTCGGAAAACACATCGAAATGGGCGAGCGGCTGTGCTTCGGATTCCACTTCTACATCGGCGACAGCAAGGACCAATGCATCCGCGACGCCGCGAAATACTACGAAGAAAATATGAAGATGTTCGGCGAGCTGCGGCTGAACAAGGCAATGAGCGATGAGCAGATCGAAATCATGCGCGATCCGCTGCGTGCACTGACGGCGAAGCTGCCGCGGATCGAGGACGCGGTGAAGTCGGGCGGGTTCCTGACCGGGTCGCCTGACGAGATCATCGATCATCTGAAGGCGTTGGAGAAGGCGTATCCGGGGCTGGATCGGATCTCGATCAGCCCGTCGCTGGGGGTGCCGGAGGCGGTGATCCTGGAACAGGTTGAGCGTTTCGCGAAAGAAGTGATGCCGGCGTTCAAGGGGAAGACGCTGGAGGTGAAAGAGGCGGCGTTGGCGAAGTAGTACTATCGAAAGCTACTGATCCTGCCAAGAAAAGCAAAGTCGTGGGTGACCGGGCCAACCCCGGTCATGACGAATGGGCAAATGCTCGCCTCTTAATGCCTTATCCTGATGGTTGCGGAGCCACGCTCGGACATCACAAAAGGCGAATCCTCGCCACCAGACGCCTCATCCCCATGCCTGTGGAGCCACGCCCGGTCATCACAAAAGGCGAATCCTCGCCACCAGACGCCTTATCCCCATGCCTGT
Source organism: uncultured Rhodopila sp. (assembly GCA_903932145.1). Lineage (GTDB taxonomy): Bacteria > Pseudomonadota > Alphaproteobacteria > Acetobacterales > Acetobacteraceae > Rhodopila. The sequence continues at coordinate 83,804 of CAIZFE010000101.1, forward strand.
GGACCACGCCCGGCCGTCACAAAAGGGCAAGCCCTCCCCACCCGACATCTTCCCGATGCCGGTGGGGTCAGGTCGCCGAACTCCTACAGCACCAGCGTGGCCTCCATCACCTCCGGGTCATCGGGCATGCGATGGACGGTGAAGCCCAGGTGCCGGACAAATGACAGCATCGGGTGATTGTCCGCCAGCACCTGCCCGACCACCGTCGTCAATCCCTGCATCCGAGCCCAATCGGTCAGCCGGCGCATCAGATGCGAGGCCAAGCCTCGACCTTTCATATCCGCTTGCACGATGACAGCGAATTCTCCCGATCGGCCATCGGAATCACAGGCCAGCCTGGAGACACCAACCGTTTCGCCGGTGGAGTCGCGCACCGCGATAAACGCCATTTCGCGGTCGTAATCCACCTGGGTCAGACGCACGGTCTGCTCAGGCGACAGTTCCCGCATCGCACTGAAAAAGCGAAACCGGATATCCTGTGGCGACAGACGAGAGAAAAATGCCGCATGGGCGGTTGCGTCCTCCGGCCGGATCGGACGGATGGTCATCGGCTCTCCACCGAACAGTCGTTGTTCGACCAGTTCCACCGGATAGGGGGCGATTGCCAACCGTGGCGCTACGTCGTCCGCGCCGCGCAATTGCAACCAGGCGTCGGCAGCCATGACGCCCCTGCTGTCGGCGAACAGCGACGGCACATGCAATACCGCGATTTCCGGGAAATCGACGATCAACTGGCTGATACGCACCAAGGTCTCCGCCACCGCATCGGTGTTGGCCGATGGACGGTCCCGTAACGCGGTTTCCAACCTTGCCCCTGTGCGGCTCCGCCGGATCAGACCATGCGCCAGACTGAGATTCAACGGCGGCAAGTCAACCGCCAGATCGGTCGGATCGGGCGAGGTCCCCCCGGGACTGAAGGCGATGGTCGGTCCGAATATCGTATCATCGGACACCCGGATCGCCAGTTCGCGTCCGCGCCCGGCGTGGCGTTGCACCAGCAGCTCGGTGCCGACACACTGGCGTTGCGCGCGATCTGTCAAAAACCGAGCGGCGGAAACGACCTGGACGGGGTTTTGCAGGTCGAACATCACGCTGCCGGACAGACGATCCGCCGGCGCGCCGGCGTCGCGCAGCTTCACCACGGCGGGATAGCCCAGCAGCTCTGCCGCAGCCACGACGTCCTCGGGACCAGCGGCGAAGCGTGTTGGAATGGTTGGAATGCCATAGGCCGCCAGAACGTCCAGAGCTTTATCCTGCGTCAAACACAGGCCGCCAGCGGCTCGGGTGGTCGCGAAAATAGTGCGGACCCAGGCTTGATCAGGGGCGAGGCTCAGGATGGTATTTTCTGGCAATTCCCGCGCGGCCGCGCGGTTGCGGCGGTCCATGACCAAATGCTCGAAGCCTTGCACCGCCTGGTCGGGGGTGGCGAACACCGGCAGGCCGGCATGGGCCAGGGTGCTTCGATGCATAGCACCGGTGGTTTCGCCCATGACGCAAACCAGAATCGGCGCCCGCTGTTCAGGGTGCTTCTGGAGAAGACCAGCGATGGCGTCGCCGTCTCCCGCGCCCAACGGGGCATGCACCACCAGAACACCGCCAACGCCGGTGCGCGCGGCCAGGGCAAACGCCGTCGCGGCTAGCTCGGCCGAGGGAGTCGGCTTGCCTGTCGTCTCATCGGAATACAGATGCAGCCCGGCACGCAAGGCACTGTCGGCAGCGAGACCACCGGGATCGATGGCCGTGCTGACAATTGCCAGCGTGTCACAGCGGAGGACGGGTTTGGCGCGAGACAGCGTCTCGGCGGCGCTCAACAGATCTTCCAGGCGTTTGACGTACAGCACGCCGGCGCGACGCAGGGCAGCTTCGAATTTGAGTTCGGCGTCGCCGTCCTCATCCAACAGGCGCAGACCGGGTCGAATCGCCACCACCGGGCGCAACTTGGCGGCGGCGCGGGCGGCAGACAGGAACAGCCGGTGGTTCTTGATCCGGCGAATATCCAGCAGGATGGCACCCGTGCCGGGATCTCGGGACAGCCAGTCCAGCACGGGCGCGTAACCGATGTCCTGATTGCCGCCAACCCCGACGATATGGCTGAACCCCACGCCGTTCGGCTCCGCCCAGTCGATCACGGTCCGGCTGAGCGCGGACGACTGCGACACCAGCGCCAGCCGGCCGGCGGGAGGCGCGATGTGGGATCGGGTGGCGTTCAGGCCAAGCTTGGGGACCGCGAGGCCGAAGGAATGTGGGCCCAGGACGCGGACTCCCGTCCGATTCGCGTGGGCGCGCAGGTCGTCGGCCGATCCCGGCACGATGGCGGCATAGCAGTTCTGCTGCGCCATCAGGGTCATGGATGGGCCGATTTGATCCGCTGCAACCGCCAGAACCGCGAGATCGATGCCGTTTGGAAGCTGTGACACATCCCGCAGTGCGTGAATGTCCCCCTTGAAGTTACCCATGCTGAGATTGGCGAAAATCTGAGCACTGGCCTCCGATTCCATACCGATGACGGCGATGGATTTGGGGCTGAAGAGGGAAGCCGGGTCGAAACGCCCGGACGTATTGAGCCGAGGAACTGTCATGGTGCGGTGCAGCATAAGACGACGGCGGGGGTTGAGCGCAAGTTGCAATTCGGCGTCGCGTGACGTTGCATAGCAGGCAGGCGCCACAGGAGGGGAAAGAAGATGTCGGATCGGTCACGTTGGGACCCGGAAATGGCCGCATTCAGTGCGGAACAGGAGAAAGCGGCTGCTGCGTATCCGCCGGTTAAGGTGGAACTGCCGCTGGCGCCTCACCGCCGGATTAACGATTTGTTAGGTATGCGGACAGCCGTCGGCGGCCCGGAGATGGCGGAAACGACGGATCGTTGGGTCGATGACCGAGGGCGGCGGATTTTCTGCCGGGTGTTCCGGCCGGTGACGGATCGGGTTGTGCCGACCCTGGTGTATTTCCACGGTGGTGGCTGGGTATGGGCGAATGTGGATACACATGACCGCATGACGCGGGAATACGCGGCGGCCGGCGATGTCGCGGTGGTCAGTGTGGACTACGCGCTGTCGCCGGAAGCGAAATTTCCGCAGGCTTTGGAGGAATGCGCCGCGGTGGTGCGATTTGTCGCTGAACACGGGGCTTCGTGGGGGCTGGACCCGTCGCGGATTTTCCTGGGTGGGGACTCGGCGGGCGGCAATCTGGCGCTGGCGACGGCGTTGCTGCTGCGGGACACCGGCGGGCCGGCGCTGATGGGGATTTTGGCGAACTACCCGGTGAGTGACTCGCGGTTCGATACACCAAGCTATCGGGAGTTTGGGACTGGCGGGTATGGGCTGAGTACGGAGCGAATGGCGTTCTACTGGCAGGTGTATGTGCCGCACGATATCGACCGGCTGCATCCGTTGGCGGCTCCGTTACGGGCGGATTTACGGGGATTGCCGCCGGTGATGGTGTTGCAGGCGGAACTGGACGTGCTGCGCTCGGAGGGTGAGGCCTTGGTTGCGAAGCTGAGGGCTTCGGGTGTGGCGGTGGAGAACGAGGTATTTGCCGGGACCGTGCACGGCTTCCTGCGCGCAACCGGGGCCGTGCAGAAGGCTCGGGATGCCGTGGCGGCGGCGGGGGATTGGATGAAGCGGGTGGCCGGGGGGTGAGGTTGCACCGGCGCATGGGACAAAATTCTGGTCATTGCATAAAGGCAGTTGTCGCCGAGCATGCGCCGATGATGATGGCATTTGGGTATTTGGGACCGGTGTGTTGAGGTGGATGGGGCAGATGGAAGGAAGGACATGCCGATGATCCGTCTGTTCGAATTGTCCCGAGGGCGCAAATTTGGGGGTTCGCCGGGCGCGATACGGCGGCTGCGTTTGGATTGTCATTGCGATTTTTTCGCGACCATCTCGCTTTGCGGCTTGGTACTCGTGGGTGCTCCGTCATGGCGGTCCTTTGCGGTTGCCGGCGTGACTGGCATCGTCATCGATATCGCACGTCGCGTGTTATCACCGGAGTGTCGGGTATCGGTTTCTCAGATCGCGGACCTAGTGGCTGCGGGTATTACGGACACCCCGGATTTCAAACAAAAAATGCAACGTTATAAACGAATTATATCCGTGATTTCAGCGTCTTGGCTCGCCTATCCTTGGCTCGCAATTAGTCTGGCCGCAAGTTGGAGCGGCAATATCGGGCCATCTTGGCTTGCCCTGCCGTTCAGAGCGAGCGAATTCTATTATAACATATCGTCATTCGCACAGAGAGCCGTGGCCGAACTCTCAAGCCATGGATACGCATGGCGTGCTGAATTCGTATCATTGATATATTTTGGTAATATATTTTTCTTTGTAGTCTTGGGCGCTGCGCTGTTTTCTGGATATGCATTTTTTTGGCCCATCCGCCAGATACAGATCACCAAATGGAGCCTCGAAAGGACATCGATATCTTCGGCAGTTTTTTTGCTTCGGGGTTGCTAGCGCATGGTTTCATGAATTTTTTTACAATTTCGTGGTCGGGGAAGAATAGCGCCTTCTATTTCGACATGGTTGGGCACAATCAGGGAATAACAGCATTCTGTCTCGCCGAGGGTGGGGCAACGGCTTGGTTAACTCTTTCATATCAGTGCGCGGTTACCGCCCGGATCATGTTGATACGCAATTATCGCGCCCATCGATCCGAAACAGCCGCTTCCAGTGGAGAGGACGCACTACCAAACCGCACCACTGGCGGCAGTGTTGCTTGATGACTCGATGCTGGCCGGCCTCCTGTCTTGTTGGGGAGCTGTGTCGATCAAGCGAGCTGCGGGGCATGAGGCGCATTGGCGCAGACATAAGGGTGGATCCAACCATTCCGATTGTGTTAGGCCCCGCCTTATGTTGGCCACCCACGACTTGCCGTGTCGATAAAAAGGAATCGTCACGGCCTCTGCAAAAAAGAGCTGGACAGCCCGGCCTCCCGCAACCGTCCAGCCTCTACGAAACCTTCGGCGATCGTTACTACTCCATCAATTCCGGTGCGCGTGATACCAACTGTTCCGCAGCACCCGCCCCGGCAACGCGCCGGTATGCTCTCCGTCTTCCAGCAGAACCTGACCGTTGACGATCGTGTAATGCACGCCCTCGGCTTCTTCCTTAATCCGCCAGCCGCCGCCCGGGAAGTCGTGCACGACCGTTTCTTTCCCGGCCTTCACTGTCGCCGGATCGAAGATCACGATGTCGGCGGCCAGTCCGGGACGCAGCATGCCGCGATCATGGATACCGAACGCCGAGGCGGAGTCGAACGTCAGCTTCTTAACAGCCTGCTCCAAAGTCAGAACCTTCCGCTCGCGCACCCATTCACCCAACAGCCGGGTGGTGTAGCCATACCCGCCATGGAACTGCACATGCGCGCCACCATCGCCCAACCCGACAAAGGCGTTCGGATAGGTCAAAATGCGAGTCATTGCTTCATCGTCGATGTTGTTCTCGGCCTGCAGGAACCGAGTTTCCAGTTTTTCCTCGACCACCAGATCCAGGAACGCATCGATCACGCGCTTGTCCTGCATCTTGGCGATCTCACCGATGCTCTTGAACTGTAGTGACCGGTTCTTCTCCAATGCGGGTTCGTTCATCCACATATAGTCCCACCAGGTCTTGGAGAATCCCACCGCCTGCACCGGCACCGAGTGGGCCACCGCCTCCTCATGCAACTTGTCCCGCACCGCCGGATCGGCGTAGGCGCGCATCTTCTCTTCGTCCGATGCCAGCAGGATCGGATGCCAGGTCGGCAATCCACGGAACACCTGACAATTACGCATCGTAAAGTCCTGCGTCACCCGATTGGGGCTGCACATCGGATACGCTCTGATTCCCTTGGCCACGGTCTCATCGACCCGCGCCATGTGCTGCTTCCACTTGTCGGGCGAACGCACGGTCTGGCTGAGGCTGTTGTAAACCACCATGCGGCCGGTCGCCTCAGCGAGCCGCGCCATCATGCCGTCTTTCAGTTCCTGATCGACACCACCGCCAACCTGGATCGTTCCGGTAGAGAGTTCGCGCAGCACGTCACCGAGCGCGAAGATTTCCTCGTCGCTGGCCCAGAGTGCGGGAATCGGCACGCCCTGGGGATCGTAATGACCTTTCTGGCGGGACAGGGATAATCCCAGCGCCCCGGCGGTCATGCCCTCACGGACGACATCCTGCATGGCCTTGATTTCGTCAGACGTGGCCTCGCGTTTTTGGCACTCGTCGCCCATGACGTAGTAGCGCACCGGGGTGTGGCCGATGAGCGTGCCCGTGTTGACGCCCAGTCGCTTGTCCAGCTTGTCCATGTATTGCGGGATGGTTTCCCAGTCCATGTCGATGGTGCTGAGCACTTCCATCGGAATCGCTTCGACATAGGACAGAAATTCCGCCGTGCGCTGCTTACCGCCGCGCCGCACCGGGGCCAGCGCCAGAGAGCAATTGCCGAAAATAACTGATGTCGAGCCGTGCTGAGGGGAAAAAGTGCAGAGCGGGTCCCAGGTGACCTGCCCGTCGTAATGGGCATGATTGTCAATGAAACCCGGTGCCACCGCTCGCCCATCAGCGTTGACGGTATGCTTGGCCGGCCCGTCGAGCCTGCCAATCTCGACGATTTTACCGTCTTTCGTGCCGATGTCTCCCATAAAGGCCGGTAATCCGGAGCCATCGACAATAAGGCCATGTTTGATCAAAAGATCGTATGCCATCGGTCGCCTCCCGTTGCAGGGCCACGCCATCGCGACCCTGTCGCTGATCAGAAGTTTTTGCCCCGGCGATCTTCGTGTCAATATCCTGACGACTGTCACGCAGGATGATTGGAAGTCTCCTACTGTGCCGAAACGGCGGTAAAACCTAATCGTTGCGACTATACATAGGTACTCGCGGCAGGGACTATTCGGTCGTCACGAAGCCGGTATGGCTCCAGTAATGTATCGGCGGATTGTCTCCAGCCGGAACCGCCATGACCAATTGTCGCCAGATAGATTTCACCATCGCCCAGCCGCAGCGAAAACGTTACCTGATCGGCGAATGTCAGATATGGCGTGTTCAGCGACACGCCAAACGTCGGGAGTCAGGCCTGCTGTTTGCTTTCAGCCACGGGATCGACCATGCGCTGGTAACCGGCGCTGTCTTCGTCGTTACGGATTACCCCGGCGCCCGGGCTGTCGACGATCTCACCCTGTTGCAACCGCATCGCCAGGATCTCGGCATGACGGATCAGCAGCACGCAATCCACGCCGTCACAGAAGGCATGTGTTGCCTGGTCAGCGATCACATAATCCACGGTCAGCGTGCTGGGCACCGAGAACGCCCTGTCGATCAACACGGCAAGCGACAGCTAGAACTGGGCCAGGGAATTGGAAAACGCGCCACTTTGTTCGATCCACAAAGCCGGCGTTTCTTCCACCTAGACCGCCGCCATGGAGGACAACCCACATAACTCGGTCGGGCGTCGGTCAAACCGATTACATGCGCCGGGACGCCGGCCAGAGCGGCGACGGTGATGGCTGTGTGACAGCCCAGCGTTTCAACGACCCGATCCAGCAGCCACCTATCAGTTTCGCCGAACCGCGTGGCCTCGGTTACGGGCAGGTCACGCTGGCGTTACCCCAGCAGGGTTCGCAGCGCTTCCAATTCCTGTAGCGCCTCCGCCAGCAATGCGCGCAATCGCTCGGTTTCGCCGTCAGGCTTCGACTTCTGGCGGATCGGCTGCAATATCAGCGGCGCCGGCGGAACCAGTTCCAGGCCCGGAATCAGCGGCGGTTCGTCTGCCACGCCAGCCGCCTTCTCAGCGGCGGCGGCGGCACGTTCCTCGTCGGTGGGCGGAGGGATATCGTCAGACAATTGACCGCCACCCTCACGCAGCAGCCGCTGGACGCCCTTGATTGTGTAGCCCTGTGTGTAGAGCAGATCGGCGATCCGGCGCAGCAACAGTATGTCGTCCGGGCGGTAGTAGCGCCGCCCGCCGCCGCGCTTCAGTGGTTGCACCTGCGGGAATTTTGTCTCCCAGAACCGCAGCACATGCTGCGGGATATGCAGATCGTCAGCGACTTCACTGATCGTCCGAAACGCATTGGGCGCTTTCTTCGGCCGAACCCGACTCCCCTGATCAGAGCCATGATCAGTCAGATCATCGCTTATGACCATGGACGATGGCCACCCGAACCCTCAATCCTTATGGTGGGTGGATCATTCATCGTCTTCCACACCAGGGGCCGTGCCATTGACATGCGCTTTCAGCACATGGCTCGGACGGAACACCAGGACCCGGCGTGGCAGGATCGGTACCTCTTCCCCGGTTTTGGGATTACGACCGATCCGACGGCCCTTCTGGCGTACCGAAAAGGTGCCAAATCCGCTTATTTTGCAGGATTCACCTTTTTCGAGGTGCAGGGCGATACGCTCCAGCACATCTTCCAGCAGATCGGCGGACTCGTTACGAGACAGGCCAACCTGCGTGTAGATCATTTCAGCTATGTGGGCACGGGTTATCGTCAGCATGGGCCGACGCTATGCAGATCGGTTTGACCCGTCAAGGTTCGGACAGAAAAAATCTTACCGGATCAGAGGTTTGCGGGCGATCCTGGTGGTATCGCTTGATTGTGCGAAGAGATCACGCTCATTTTTGAGCGAACGCAACATCCAATAGATTCGGCCCTATTTTTGATTGCCATGCGTAACGCATCGCCGTGCGCCGCACCCGACCCGATCTGCAAGCTGCCCCTGCGACAACTCTCAAAGCCGAACCAGCGCCGATCCCCAGGTGAGACCGCCGCCCAACGCCTCCAGAAGCACGAGATCACCGGATTTGATCCGGCCGTCGGCCCGCGCCTCGGCCAGTGCCAGCGGAACCGAGGCAGCCGAGGTGTTGGCATGCCGGTCCACGGTCACCACGACGCGTTCCGGCGGCAGGCCCAGCTTCTTACCCATGGCGTCGATGATGCGCCGGTTTGCCTGATGCGGCACCAGCCAATCGATGTCGGCATGCGTCATCCCGTTGGCGGCGAGCGCTTCCTCGACCGCTTCGGCCAGCCGCGTGACGGCGTGACGGAACACTTCCCGTCCGTGCATGACCAGATGCCCCGGTTTGTCCGGTTGCCCAACCGCGCCATCGACATACAGGATATCGCCCAGCGTGCCCTGAGCATGAATGTGGGTGGACAGCACGCCGCGCCGATCGTCATCTTCGGCGTTGGCCGCCCGCACGAACACCGCCCCGGCGCCGTCGCCGAACAGCACGCAGGTGCCGCGGTCCTGCCAATTGAGGATACGGGAATACACCTCACTGCCAATCACCAGCACGCCGCGCGCCTGACCGGAGCGGATCATGCCGTCGGCCACCGACAGACCATAAATGAACCCGGCGCAGGCGGCCGACAAATCGAAACCGAAACCCTTCGTGACGCCCAGTTCAGCCTGCACCCGCAACGCGGTCGCGGGAAACGCCTGATCGGGCGTGCTTGTGGCCAATATGATGGCGTCCACGTCAGCAGCGGTCGCGCCCGCATCGGCCAGGGCGGCCCTGGCGGCGGCGGTGCCCATGAACGCCGTCGTCTCATGCTTGCTGGCGAAGTGACGTTGGCGAATGCCCGTGCGGTCGCGGATCCACTCGTCGGAGGTATCGACAGTCCGCGACAATTCGTCGTTGGTGACGATCCGTTCGGGCAGATAGCCCCCACAGCCGGCGAGAATGGAACGAGGCAGCATAATGGGTCCTGATCAGGCCGTGGCGAGATGAGTATCGTCGGTCGCGCGGCGTGGCGTTTCGTCGGCCGGTGCACTATCGGACGCGGCATCGTTCGCTGGTGCGGGCTTAGGGTCGCGGCCATTCTTCCCGGCAGCGCCGCGCTTATCCAGCGACAACCTGCCCAGATCCTCGCGGATACGGTCGTTGAAGCGGTGCACGACCATGTCCATGGCGACATCCACAGCGTGGGCGAAACCCTTCGCGTCGGTTCCGCCGTGCGACTTCACAACGACTCCGTTGAGGCCGACCATCACAGCACCGTTATAGCGGCGGGGATCGAGCCATTCGCGGAGCCGATCCATTCCCGGGCGAACCAGAAGATAGGCAATTTTGCCAAAAATGCTGCTGTTGAAAACCTGCTTGAGGAACTGGCCGATCAGCTTGAGCGCGCCTTCCCCGGTCTTCAGCGCCACATTGCCGGTAAACCCGTCGGTAACGATCACGTCGGTCGTTCCGGCAGCAATGTCATGGCCTTCGATGAAGCCGTAGAACTGCGGTCCGATATGAGAGTTGCGCAGGATTTCCGCCGCCTCACGCAACGTGTCGCCGCCTTTCAGCTCCTCCGACCCGACATTCAGCAGGCCGATGGTGGGGGCGGTCAGACCGAGCACGGTGCGAGCAAAAACGTCGCCCATGACAGCGAATTCGACCAGATTGCGGACGTCGCATTGCACATTGGCACCGAGGTCGAGCATGACGACGTCGCCACGGGCAGACGGGCCGATGGCCGCCATCGCAGGGCGGTCGATGCCGGGCAGCGATTTGATGAAGATCTTCGACAGCGCCAGCAGTGCACCGGTATTGCCGGCGGATACAAGGCCAGACGCCTCGCCCGATGACACGGCGTCAACCGCCAGACGCATGGACGATTGGCGGCTGCGCAATGCCGCAGTCGGTTTCATTTCGCTGCTGATGACCGCGGCGGCATGACGAACGGTACAGGCTGCCCGCGCACGCTTGTGACGGCCGAGCAGCGCGGTCAGCACCGGCTCGTTACCGATCAGCAAGAAGCGCGCCGAGGGATGACGCTCAGCGGCGATCTCAAGCCCGGCGATGACCATGTCAGGGGCGTTGTCGCCCCCCATGGCATCGACGGCAAGTGTGTAAGGACCGGGCACGGGCGTTACAGAAAGACGCCGCAGGCCGGACTCAGACTCGGACAGTGCCGCGCAGCGGCTTTCCGGCTGCCACAACTTCGCGTCCATCGTAATGGCCGCAATGGCTGCAGATGTGGTGCGGACGCTTCAGCTCGCCGCAATTGCCGCATTCGGCATGAGCTTCCGTCGTCAGCGCCTGATGGCTGCGGCGCATACCGGCGCGCGACGGGGAGGTCTTTCTCTTCGGAACAGCCATGGGACGAAGCCCCTTCTCTAACGACGTATGCCTCGCGAACCGCGCGGGGCCTGACAGAAATCCACGATTGGACAAAAACGCGAGCGGCGCCGTCTAGCAGAGCGACCGCCCCCTCGCAATGCCTTATGAGGCCAAGTGCTTTCGCCATCAATGCAATTTGGTCAGAATGGCGGAATTGGCGCGAATAACCAGCACGCGCCGGATCTTCTGCGACGGGGTCAGCAAGCCATTTTCGATCGTGAACGGCGGCACAATCGCGTGTTTGCGGATTCGCTCGGTGACAGACAGGCGCAGGTTGGTCCGGTTGACCGCCAGCGCTACCGCCACGTCGTCGTAACCTTCCGCCGGGACCACCAATGCGCTGACGCCCGTGCGGCCCTCTCCGGCCACCACGGCCTGGGCGATTTCCGTTTCCGCCATCAACATGCTTTCGATCTTGGCCGGCGAGACGTTCTCGCCGCCGGACAGGACGATCATGTCCTTCTTCCGGTCGGTGATACGCAGATAACCGTCGTCGAGTTCCCCGATATCGCCGGTGTGCAGCCAGCCGTCCTGGATCGCCGCTTCCGTCTCCGCGGGACGATTCCAGTAACCATCCATCACAAGGCCGCCGCGCACCATGATCTCACCGTCATCCGCGATGCGCAGATCGACTCTGTTCAGGACGGTACCGACAGTATCGATCCGGATGCCGTAGGGCGGGTTGGCACTGATAACCGGGCCGGCCTCGGTCTGGCCATAGCCCTGCATGATCGGCAGCCCGAGGGCCAGGAAGAAGCGGCCGATGTCCGGTTCCAGGCGGGCGCCGCCGGACATGGCGATCTTCAGACGGCCGCCGAATCGGGCGCGGACCTTGGAACGGACCAGGCGTTCCAGCATCGGGTCGAAGATGCGTTCGGCCGGCGTCAGCGCGACCCGGTCAACGCGCTTCAGGCCGATCGAGAGCGCCATTTGGAACAGGCGCTGGCGCCAGGGTTTCTCGCGCCCGACCTGGGACAGGACACGGGTACGGATGACATCCAAAACCCGTGGGACCACAGCCAGCAGGGTCGGCCGCACCGTCAGCATGTCGGCTGCCAGATATTCGACACCGCGGGCATAGACGATTTCGGTGCCCAGGCTGGCGAGGAAGAACTGACCGACCGTGTGCTCATAGCTGTGGGCGACCGGGAGGTAGGACAGGTAGGTCTCGTCCTTGGGTCCCAACGGCCGCAACAGGTCGAAGGCACCGGCGCAGTTGGACAGGACACAGCGGTGCGGCAGCATCACCCCGCGCGGGGTGCCGCCGGTGCCGGAGGTGTAGATCAGGCACGCCAGGGCGGTGACCGGGATCAACGCGGCTTCGGCCGCGATATCGCCGGGGGGGAGTTGGTCCTGGATCAGATCGGACCAGGAGATGTGGCGCGGCCCCAATGTGACGGCGGGAGGCGATTGGAGCGGATTTTCTCGTTCGTCATGGCCGGCCGCACTCACGTCATGGCCGGGCTTGGCCCGGCCACCCACGACTTCCTCTGCCTCTGCCAGCAAAGTCCCGGATGGCCGGGCCAAGCCCGGCCATGACGAGGGGGGAGGTCCACCCAACCCATTACCAGCCTCGCCGGCCACCATGCTGTCGCCCGACACCCCGTCCATCGTCACCAACAGATCCAATCCGGCCACTTTCGCCGCCGCCGCAAGCATCCGCTCAGCCAGCGCAACGGACGAAACGATGGCCACGCGGGCACCCGAGTCGCGTAACAGATGCGCCTGATCGTCCACCGTGTTCGTCGTGTAGGCCGGAACCGGCACCGCTCGGATCGCCATCAGCGCGACCTCGGTGATGGGAAACTCCGGCCGGTTCTCCATGCACAGCAGAACCCGGTCGCCGGCCGATACCCCGGCGGCCCGCAGGTGCCGGGCACAGGACGCCGTCATGCGGCCATACTCGCCCCAGGTGATGCCGTGCCACGCCCCGTCCCGCCATGCCCGCAGCATCGGCTTATTCGGCCACGCCCGGGCAAGGGCGAACATCATAGAGGCCAGGTTCGGCCAGTTCGGGTAGCTCTGCACGCGTCCTCCGGTGCCCATTTATTAGCCAAGCGAGGGCGATTCAGGTTCGGGCGTTCGGACGCCCTTTGATGTCGGGTCTTACTAGCTTACATAAAAGGCCGATGCAGCAGGCAGGGACTCGAAATCCGCGATGAACGATACACGCGCCGCCCAGACAGACACCTTACCAGCCTGGGACCTGTCCGATCTTTATCGCTCGCCCGACAGCCCGGAGGTGGCGGCTGACTTCGGCAAGGCAGAGAAGATGGCCCGCGATTTCGCGCAGGCGCACGCCGGAACGCTTTCCGAAATGTCCGGGGCCGCGCTGGCCGCCGCCATCGCCAAGTACGAGAGCATCCAGGAAATTCTGGGCCGCGTCGGATCGTATGCACAGTTACTGTTTGCGGGGGATTCCAGCGACCCGGCGATCGGCCAGTTCTACCAGACGGTAAATGAGCGGATCACCGCGATCAGTAGCGACATGATCTTCTTCACGCTGGAACTGAACCGGGTCGATGACGCGGTGCTGGAGGCAAAGCTCGCCGACCCGGCGTTGGCCCGCTACCGGCCCTGGCTGCGCGACCTGCGCGTGTTCCGCCCGCACCAACTCAGCGATGACCTGGAAAAGCTGACGCATGAGCGGGATCTGACAGCCAACGCGGCTTGGTCGCGCCTGTTCGACGAGACGGTTGCCGCGATGCGGATCGATCTGAACGGCGAGAAACTGACGGTCAGCGACACGCTGAATAAGCTGTCCGACCGTGATCGCTCGGTACGCGAGGCTGCCGGCAAGGCCGTCGGCAAAGCGTTCGGCGACAACATCCGGTTGTTCTCCCTGATCACCAACACCTTGGCCAAGGACAAGGAGATCGAGGACACGTGGCGTCATCACGCTCGTCCCACCAGTTTTCGCAACCGGGCGAATATGGTTGAAGACGAAGTTGTCGATGCGCTGGCGACCGCCGTGCGGCAGTCCTATCCTCGGTTGTCGCATCGTTACTACCAGATGAAGGCCAAGTGGCTCGGTTTGGAGAAGTTGCAGCATTGGGACCGCAATGCGCCATTGCCGAATGATGACGACCGGCTGATTCCCTGGCCCGACGCCGAGAAGCAGGTGCTGGACGCGTACGGCGCGTTCAGCCCGGAGTTGGCCTCGGTCGGGAAACGCTTCTTCGACAAGCCGTGGATCGATGCGCGGTTGAAGCCCGGCAAGTCAGGAGGCGCATTTGCGCATCCCACGGTGCCAAGCGTGCATCCGTATTTGCTGCTGAATTATCACGGTAAGACGCGGGATGTGATGACACTTGCGCACGAGCTTGGGCACGGTGTGCATCAGGTTTTGGCGGGTCCTCAGGGTGGACTGATGTCCGGCACGCCGCTCACCCTGGCGGAAACCGCGAGCGTGTTTGGGGAGATGCTCACGTTCCGTTCGTTGCTCGATGCCGCCGGGCCGGCGCAACGCCGGCAGATGCTGGCCTCGAAGGTCGAGGACATGCTGAACACGGTCGTCCGTCAGATTGCGTTCTATGAGTTCGAGACCCTGCTGCACGACGAACGCCGCAAGGGCGAGTTGCTGCCGGAACGGATCGGCGAGCTGTGGATGCAGGTGCAGACCGCGAGCCTGGGTCCGGCGTTCGAATTCACGCCCGAATACAGCGTGTTCTGGTCGTATGTGCCGCACTTCATCCACTCGCCGTTCTACGTGTATGCGTATGCGTTCGGGGATTGTCTGGTGAACGCACTGTATGCCGTGTTCCAGTCGGGCCATCCGGGATTCCAGGCGAAATACCTGGACATGCTGAAGGCGGGCGGGACGAAGCGACACAAGGAGCTGCTGGCTCCGTTCGGGCTGGATGCGTCGGACCCGGCGTTCTGGAACAAGGGGTTGGACGTGATTTCCGGGTTCATCGATGAGTTGGAGGCGGGTGGCTGATTCAAGTCGTCGATAACGACGAAAAGGGGGCTATCCAGATAAGCCCCCCTGCTCGTTGTCGCATGAGCCTGGAGCGGAAACCCGGTTGCCGCCCTACCAGCGAAACGCGGGACAGGGCGGGGATTGTGTGCTATTTCGCCTGCTAGGATGGATCACGGTATCTCCAATGACCCGGTCATAAGACGCTTTCGGGCAGCGCTGGCGGACACGTACGGTGCGCGCCTAGAGCGCGTCGTATTGTTCGGGTCCCGCGCACGCGGCGACTTTCGTCCCGATTCCGACTATGACATCGCGGTCTTCATTCGCGAACCGGGCCGTTGGTTCGACGAGGTGGTCCGTCTGGCCGGGCTCGGCACGGATATTCTGCTGGATACCGGTGCCGTTATTTCAGCCAAGCCGTTTAATGCGCGTGCTTACAACGAACCATTGCCGCTAATGCGGGAAATCCGGCACGAAGGCATCGACCTGTGAGCGATGCCGAACCCCACATCGCCAAGGCACGTGAGAGCCTTGTGTTTGCGAGGTATGCGCTGGTAGGTGGCTATGCTGAAGAGGCCGGACGCAGTGCCTACATGGCAGCTTATCACGCGGCCATGGCATTCATCGTCTCACGTACTGGAAAGTCTCCAAAGACGCACAGCGGCGCGCGTAGCGAATTTGGCCGCCTGGCGCGCGAGGAGCCCCGCATCAGCCGAGAACAAATATCGCTACTTGGTTGGAGTTACGAATTAAAGAACGTCGCGGATTATGAACAGGGCGCTGCGGTTTCTCCCGCCGAGGCTGAACGGGCAATCGAGGAGGCTGCACATCTCGTGGAAACCATCTCGCCCCTTATCGGGCCGTGACGGGTTCCATGCTGTCCTAACCTGCGCTCTTCGATCACGATGAGAGATCGGGAGACCCGACGCGAACCAACACCCTGGCATCACCGACCATGACCTCATGTATCAGCGGCAGAAAATCGCGGCGCAGTTGAATCGTATCGAACCCCGCTCGCTGGCCGCCTGAGAGTCCGCTCCAATCGCCTCAGGACCGAATGTTTTTGACGGCTCCGGCCTCCATCCCGGGAACAGGCCACGCTCGGGCAGCCACCCAAAAAATCTATAGTCCTGGGCCCAGACCCGCCCATCTGCCCCTCAATTGGCATATTTGGATATAGACCTCGGGAATTAACCCCAGATATAGTCAACGCCCCCAAAGACCAAAGGAGTCCCCATGGCCAGGAACATCGCGGGTCGCCGAGCCGCCAAGGCTCAGCGCCGCAAGACCGTTGTGGCGCAAAAGCGCAAAGCGGAGATCGACGCCAACAGCACCGCCGGGCAGGTTCGCCTGGCCGCGGCAACGCCGATCCAGCATTGCCTCGTGTCCCGTGGACTTTTCGAAGCCGGCATGGGCACCCTGGTCCTGGCCCGCGGCACGACACCGTACGATCTTACCACGGCGGTGTTCCTGCTCGATACGTTCGGGCTTGTTGCGAAAGACGTGTTCCTCCGCCAAACGGACAACCAGGCGTTCGCCGACCTGATCGATCGCATGTCGATGGCGACACCGATGGAGCCGGCCGATCCCGCCTATGCCCGCAAGTTACTGCGCGACCTGACCGGCTGGTCGCGTGGCTTCGGGTTCCTGCCGCAACGCCATTACGAGACGATCGAACGGCTGTTCGGGACCGTCGATCCCAACGGCAGCGATGCGGTGTTTGAATTCGGCAAGGACGGCAAACCGTTGGTGATCTCGGCTATGCCCGGTGCGGACGCCTTGTGGTTCGCAGGCGATGACGAAGACGATGATGATGACATCGACGGCCTGATCATCGACGGCGAGGCGGAAGCCTCCCCGGCGGATGAGCCGGTCGAGCACGCCGCCAACGCAGCGCACGACTGACACCAACGGGCCTAAGTGACGACTCCTCGCCGTCATGGCGGGCGAAGGCCCGCCATCCACGCCTTGCTGTGAAAGCCAGGAAAGGCGTGGATGGCAGACCTTCGCCTGCCATGACGGGTTTGGGCCGACCAGTCGAAACTTATGGCCGATGGTATGACACCCGGTAGGCCGCTCGTCCGAACCACCTTGCGGGGCATCGTGCCGCGACAGGTGGCCCGGACGAGCAGGGCCATGACGGGGGTTTGATGGGCACGAAAAAGGCGGCCTGAACGCCGGCTGGCGTCAGGCCGCCCCGATTCTACCCGACGCGGTTGTCCACCAGTTCGGTCACCACACCCGGATCGGCCAATGTGGACGTATCGCCCAGGCCGTCCGTCTCATTCGCCGCGATCTTGCGCAGAATCCGGCGCATGATCTTACCGCTGCGGGTCTTCGGCAGCGCCGGCGCCCACTGGACCGCATCCGGAGACGCAATAGGCCCGATCTCCTTACGCACCCATGCGATCAGCTCCTTGCGCAGCGCCTCGGACGGCTCCGTGTCGGCATTCAGGGTGACATAAGCATAAATGCCCTGCCCCTTGATGTCGTGCGGGAACCCGACCACCGCCGCTTCCGCGACGTTCGGATGTGACACCAGCGCGCTTTCGACCTCGGCGGTGCCCATACGGTGGCCGGACACATTGATCACGTCATCGACGCGGCCGGTGATCCAGTAATACCCGTCGGCATCCCGCCGCGCGCCGTCGCCGGTGAAATACAGGCCCGGATACGTCGAGAAATACGTCTGGATGAAGCGTTCATGGTCGCCGAACACCGTGCGCATCATGCCCGGCCATGCGTCGGTGATACACAAATTGCCCTCGGTCGCACCGGTCAGTTCGGTGCCCTCGGCATCGACCAGAATCGGCTTGACGCCCGGCAGCGGCAGCGTCGCGGAGCCCGGCTTCAAGGCCGTGGCGCCCGGCAGCGGGGCGATCAGGATGCCGCCGGTTTCCGTCTGCCACCAGGTATCGACGATCGGGCACCGCTTGTTCCCAACCACGTTGTAATACCACAACCAGGCCTCAGGATTGATCGGCTCGCCAACACTGCCCAACACGCGCAGCGACGCACGCGATGTCTTCAGCACTGGGCCGTCGCCATCACGCATCAGCGAACGGAGCGCCGTCGGCGCGGTGTAGAAGATATTGACCTGATGCTTGTCGATGACCTGCCAGAACCGGCTGGTGTCAGGATAGTTCGGAATCCCCTCGAACATCAGTGTGGTCGCGCCGTTGGCGAGCGGGCCATAGATGATGTACGTGTGTCCGGTCACCCAACCCACATCGGCGGTGCACCAATAGACGTCGCCTGGGCGATAATCGAACACGTTTTCATGCGTGTAGCTCGCCCAGACCATATAGCCGCCGGTGGTGTGCAGCACGCCCTTCGGCTTGCCGGTGCTGCCGGAGGTGTACAGCAGGAACAGCGGGTCTTCAGCCCCCATCGGTTCAGCCGGGCAGTCGGGGGACGCGGCGGCCAGAAGTTCGGTGTAATCATGGTCGCGACCGGCAACCATTTCCGTCGCCGCCCCCGTGATCCGTACCACGATCACGCTCTTCACGCTCGGGCACGTCTTCAGCGCCTCGTCAGCATTCGCCTTCAAGGGAACCGAACGGCCACCGCGGCGGCCGGCATCGGCGGTGATCAGCAGAGTCGAGCCACAATCCTCGATGCGGTTGGCGAGACTGTCCGGCGAGAACCCGCCGAACACGATCGAATGGATCGCGCCTATACGGGCGCAGGCGAGCATCGCGACGGCCGCTTCCGGCACCATCGGCAGATAGATCGTAATCCGGTCGCCGCGCCTGGCGCCCAGGCTCTTCATGGCGTTGGCCATGCGGCAGACCTGATCGTACAACTCGCGATAGGTCACATGCCGGCTGCTGTTCGGGTCATCGCCTTCCCAGATGATCGCGGTTTGATCAGCGCGCTCCGCCAGATGGCGATCGAGGCAAGACTCCGACGCGTTCAGGACGCCGTCCTCGAACCACTTGATCGAGACATCGCCGGTAAAGCTGGTGTTCTTGATCTTGGTCGGGAACTTCTGCCAGGTCAGGCGCTTGGCCTCTTTCGCCCAATAGGCATCCGGATCTTCAGCCGCCTGCTTATAGGCCGCCTGATAGCCGGCCGCGTCGATATGCGCCGTTTCAGCGAAATCGGCTCGTACCGGAAAGACCTGATCCTGCGTCGGTGTATTCGCTTCCACGTTTGTTTCCTTAACTACCCTGTGTAACCCGTTGTGCGAGGCAAACCGAAGTCAGCCACGATGCGAGACGAGAATAACCCCGTCACGGATTTCGAAATTGACCGGCGTCAACCGGTCGCCCCGACACGGGCCTGAAATACACAGTCCGTCGGTGATTGTGAACTCGGCACCGTGCGTGGCGCAGATCAGATGTTTGCCGTCCACCGACAGGAACCGATCCGGCGTCCAGTCCAGCGGCGTTCCGATATGGGGGCAGGCATTTTCGTAAACGTAGACATCGTCGTCCCGCCGAACCGCGACCAGTCCGGTGAACGCGCCATCCGGCCCGGGGAAGCCCTTGGCCCCGTTCTCCGGGATATCGGTGATTTGGCAAAGGGTCCGCATGCTGGACAAGGTCACCGTTTCCATCCCTCCGGCAGGCCACCCATGCGGCACAGTTTGTCCCAATGCGGTTCCGAGATCGCCATCACGGACAGGCGCGACTGCCGCACCAGGGCGACGTCCGCCAGCTCCGGATCGGCCTTAATGTCAGCCAGGGTCACGGGTTCTGGCATCGCACGTACCGCCCGCATATCGACACAAACCCAGTCGCCACTCTCCGCGGTCGGGTCGGGATAGGCTTCCTTCGCCACTTCCACGATACCGACAATCTCCTTCCCGACATTCGAATGGTAGAAGAACGCCAGGTCCCCCTGGCGCATCGCCTTGAGGTTGTTCTTCGCCATGTGGTTGCGTACGCCGGTCCAAGGCTCCACCGCGTTCGCAACTTGTTGATCCCAGGAGAACGCCTCCGGCTCCGACTTAACCAACCAGTGGGCGGCCATGGTATCTCCAAAGTTACGCCAATCGGGCGAGGTCAGATGCGGTCTTGTAACCGCCGGGCGGTATTATTCAATGGACTACGACTGAAGACTTACCACCTGAGTCCTACGACCAAAGGCTTACCGCCTAGCGCTGTCAGCTACGCTGTCCCAACCGCGATGCCTGGCGACACCAGCGCGGCGGCCATCGCGTAGCCCCGGCGGCGGATGGGCGCCACCGGATGCCGTCCGGCCACACGCTGCATCAGCAACCGCGCGTCCCGCTCCGACCCGGCTTTCAGGGCGGAGTCGAGGAACACCTGCTCCAGCACGTCCTGCTGCGCGTGGCTGCCGCCCATGCGATACATCGTCCCCAACACCGGCCGCATCAGCGTCAGCGCGTCGGCATGCCGGCCCTGCCCGTTCGCCAGCACCGCCTCGGTCACCGGCAGCGCCACGGATCGGACCAGCAGGGCGATCGGCTGCGATCCGGCGGCGAAATCCCGCATCCCGATGAGCATGGCGTTCGCGGCCGCCTCGCGGCCGGTCGCCGCGAGCGCCATCATCCAATGCGGCAGTGTGAACGCCGACTCGCAATCGCCGATGCGAGCCTCGGCCTTATCAGCCAGTTCGATCCAGCGATCACCGACGTTCACACCGAACCGGCCGAGCCGGTAGAGCATGGACGCCGCGTTCTGGACATCGATGTAAAGGTCGGGCGCCATTCGGGTCAGCGGCGCGCCAAGGTTTCGGAAACCGGTGTCGTACAGCGACATCACCTTGGCGGCATCGCCCATTTCGAAATGATACATCGCCTGATGCCACCACAGGTGATGCTTCAGGTTGTTGCTACCGTCCCAGCCAGACTGCAAATCCTCGACCCAGGCGATCCCTTCCAGACGCCGTCCGGTCATTTCCAGCACATGCGCCACACCATGCGCCGCCCATAGATCGGACGGATCATGGCGGATCGCCGCGCGTCCCGCATGTTCGGCTTCCAGGTAATAGCCGGCCTCTTCATGCGCGAAGCAGCGGCAGGCGAGGATCGAGCCGAAACCCGGCAGCGCGTCGCTCCAGTGCTTTTCCACCGCACGGACCGAGGCGAGCATCGCCTCCGGGCGGCCGCTCCAGAAATTGACGAAATGCGCCAGCCGGAAGGCCAGAATGTCGTGCGGATGATCGTCCAGGATCTGATCCCAGACCGCGACGGCGCGTTCCAGATCGCCCTCAATCCATCGGGACAGCGCCTCGGTATGAGCCCTCTCACGCGGCGTCAGCGGGCAGCGCACGGCCTCGGCCAGCGCCGCGCGGGCGGCGGTGAGCGCATCGGCCCGGAAGCCCATCAGGAAAAAATAGCCCTTAAGGCAGCGCGCCAACCCGAAATGCGGATCGGCTGCCAGCAGTGCCTCCATCCGAACCGCCATGTCGGCGCGATAGCCGAGATAGCCGTCGATGACATGATCGAACGCGGCGGCGGCCTGCTCCGACTCGGTGCTCAGCACCAGGCCGCGACAATCCTTGAACATGCTCTGCCCCCCGCTTCGTCCCACCGGTCCCGCATTCTCAACCGAACGCGGCCTCCGCAGGTAGCACGGTTCGGCGGCGCACGTCAGCCCGGGATCAGCGTGACCTCGGCCAAACCTTGATGGACAATGCCCAGTTGCCGGGCGGAGGCGAGCGAGAGATCGACGACCCGGTGCCTGGAATGCAGGCGGTCGGTGATCGTCACGATGATCGTACGGCCGGTGGATGCCACGGTCACCCGCACTTTGGTGTCAAATGGCAGCCAGGCATGTGCCGCCGTCATTGCCTTCTGGCTGAAGCGGCTGCCATCCGCCGAACGGCGGCCATTATACGAGGACCGGTAATACGACGCGGTTCCGGATTCGCTCAACCAGGACGCCGCGGCAACTGCCGTCTGGGGTTCGCTTCCCAGCTGGGCGCGAGCCTGCGCGTCCCCCGGATGCGCCATGAGGGCTGTAGATACTGCAACAACTGCTATTACGAAATGTTTTATCATCATGTCTCACTGAATGAGGGGGGATTCGTTAACATAATCTAAATGACCGTTGCGACGATGGTCGGGTTACAATATCGCCCGGCCAATGCGGTCGAAATGACCTGCATTGCGCTAAAGAAATTCACCATTAAGGCGAATTTGCGGCATTTTTGCGTGCCGCGAGAGGGGTGTCCTCGCTCCATAAATCGCAAGATGCTGCGTTTGGACTGCGATGACAACCCCGTAATTGCTCTTTTTTCGCCGGAATTGACTGAAAAGGATAAATGAATGACATATGTTCGATGCTGAAGAAGGACCAAAAATCGTGCATATTCAATGATATCCAGTCTGATCGTGACAATTCTCGGCGTCCTTGCCGCGTCGGTTTTGCGCGGCTTTACCGGCTTCGGATTCGGCCTGGCGGCGGTGCCTTTGCTCAGTCTGGCACTGCCGCCGGCGCAGGTGGTGCCGCTTGTCGTCACGCTTCAGGTGGTGATCGGGGTCCTGGGACTGCACGCCGCGTCGAAAGAGTGCGACTGGCGGGCGGTTCGGCTGCTGACCCCGGGCCTGCTCGCCGGCATCCCGATCGGCCTGCTGATTTTGACCAGTTTGCCGCCGAACCCGGTGCGGCTGGTGATCGGCCTGATCATCGCCATGTCGGTCGTGCTGATCCATCGCGGCCTGCGGCTGCCGCCCGATCCGTCACGGCTGACCGGTTTCGCGGTCGGCCTGGTGTCGGGGATCATCAGCGGACTGGCCTCGATGGGCGGGCCGCCGGTGGTGGTGTTTCTGTTGGCGCTGGGACACTCCGCGGCGCGTATGCGGGCGACGGCGATCGTCTATTTCATGCTGTCGGGCTGCGTGTCGCTGGTTCCCATGAGCCTGCGCGGTCTGATCACCCGGGACATCCTGATCTGGAGTGTCGCATCCCTGCCGGTGTTGATCGCCGGCTCCCGACTCGGCACCCTGGCATTTCAGAAGGCCAAGCCAAAGCACCACCGGATGGTCGCGCTCGTCACGTTGTCGGCCCTGTCGGCCCTTCTGGTCGGACGCGCGCTGATGGGGTAACAGGCGGTCTCAATCGTGATCCGCCCCTGCCCCGCGCCCACGCTTGATTTTACCCCGATGCGTCTTCTCCTCCAGCCGTCGCAGCTTCGACCCGTAGCTCGGTTTGGTCGGCACCCGGCGGATCGGGGCGACGGTTGCCCGACGAATGAGCTCGATCAGAGCGGCCATCGCCTCGGCTCGGTTGCGCTCCTGAGTGCGGTGCTGCTGGCAGGTGATCAGGATATCCCCGTCCAGTGTCAGGCGCCGTCCTGCCAGCTTCTCCAACCGGGCGCGCACCGGCGGCGGCAGCTCGGCGCGGTCGAGCGACAGGCGCAGCAGCACCGCCGTCTCGACCTTGTTGACATTCTGACCACCGGGGCCGGAGGCGCGGATGAACGTCTCCTCCACCGCCTTTTCGTCGATCGCGAGCGATCTGGTTATCTGGATCATCATGGTCCGCCAAAAATCATCATCGGCGGCCAGTTTATACCGATAATGGTTAACAACAGATTACCTTGTTTCGCCGCGCAGCCGGGTGAATACTCCCTTCAACAAAAAAACCGGCCGTAACGCCGGCTCAAACAGGGAGGGCACGACCATGAAAGCACGTCTGACGCGTCGCAGGGCGTTGAACCTTGGCGCCACCGCCGCGGCACTGCCGTTGGTGCACATCCGAACCGCCGGTGCCGCCGGGAAACTGAACGTCGCGCTGTGGGACCATTGGGTCCCGGCCGGGAACGAGGCCATGCGCAAGCTGGTGGCGGCCTGGTCCGAGAAGAACAAGGTTGAGGTGAACCTCGATTTCCTCACCTCCGTCGGCAACAAGATCCAAATCACGATGGCGGCGGAAGCGCAGGCGAAGACCGGCCACGACATCATGGCGTTCGATATGTGGTCGGTACATCAGTACACCGACGTGCTCGATTCCGTCGACGACATCATGCAGGGCTTCATCGCCAGGTACGGCAAGCTCGGCCGGGCCTACGAGTATCTCGGCGTGTCGGAGGGCCATTGGAAGGGCGTCCCGGTTGCCTGGGGGTCCGCCCCGCTGACGCCATGCGCGCGCATCAGCATGTTCAAGGACTTCGCCGGTATCGACATCCAGAAGTGGTTCCCGGCGCATGAATCAACTCCCGCCGCATCAGCGGACTGGACTTACGAAAGACAACTGCAAGCCGCCGAGGCGTGCCATAAAGCCGGCTTCCCGTTCGGGTTCGGATGTGGCGGAACCACCGACTCCAACCAGACATGGGGCGCCACATTCGGTGCATTCGGCGCCGATCTGGTGGACGCCAAGGGCACGATTACGGTTGATTCCGACAATGTCCGGCAAGCGCTGGAATATGCCAAACGGATGGTACCCTACTTACCCCCGGATACCGTCAGCTACGACGACGCATCCAACAATCGGGCGCTGATTTCGGGCAGGTCGGCGATGATCTGGAATCCGCCCTCGGCCTGGGCGGTGGCCAAACGCGATGCCCCCAAGGTGGCGGAGGATTGCTGGACTTTCCCCAATCCGCGTGGCCCCAAAGGCCGTCTGGTGCCGATGCGGCCGTATTTCTTCGGTTTGTGGTCGTTCGCGCAAAACAAATCCGCGGCGCGCGATCTGCTGAGCTATCTGGGCGCCCGCGAACAGATGGAGTTCCTGACCACCGCCGTCGATGGTTATGACATTCCACCTTACCCTTCTATGTCGGACTTCAAGATATGGGGAGAGGTCGGACCGCCGAAGGGAACCGTTTATAACTATCCGATCCGCCCCTGGCACGATGCCGAATACTACGTCACCGGGTCGTCCGGCCCACCTGACATCGGCATTCAGGCATGGAACCGCGGTCTGATTCCGACGATGGTATCCAAATTGGTCGCCGGCCAGACGATCCAACAGGCGATCGACTGGGCCAAGGATGAACTGGAAGGGTTCACGCGGTAGTTTTCTGAGCGGGATGGTCGGAAGGTCCGGGAGGCGATAGACGATCCAGCCTCACAGACCGGATTGCTGAATGACGTTTGTTGCCTTCCTCCGCCACCTGGGATTTGCCGCGCTTCTGATGCTGCTGTCCGGTGCGACCGTCCGCATGATGATCGCGGTGCGGGTGATGGACACGCCGGACGACCGTAAGGCGCACGACCGGCCGATCCCGAAAAGCGGCGGAGTGGGCATAGTCGTCGCCTTCCTGCTTGGCATCGCGATACTGTACCACTACGCCGCGTTCGCCCGATTGGCCGATGGCTATTTCCTCGGGGTGATATGGGCCTCGGTGGCGATCGCGATCGTTGCGTTTCTCGACGATCTGTTCGATTGGCCGTTCACGGTGAAGCTTGGCGCCCAGGTGCTGGCGGCTTTGGTCGCGGTCGGCAGCGGCTTGGTTGTTACGGATTTTCGCATCCCCTACGTCGGGCCGTTGCCGTTCGCCTGGATCGGCATCGCGGCGACGCTGGTCTGGATTCTGTTCACCACCAACGCGATGAACTTCATCGACGGACTGAACGGCCTGGCCAGCGGAGTCGCCCTGATCGCGTGCCTGTTCATTGTGTTCATCGCGCAACAGCACGGCGGCTGGTTCGCCTATGCCTCAGCCGGCTTGTTGGCGGCCGGGTTGGCCGGATTCCTGCCATTCAACTTCCCGGTTGCGCGCATTTTCATGGGCGATGTCGGCAGCCAGTTCTGCGGCTTCATGCTGGCGGTGCTCGCCGTCGTCGCCAGCCGCTTCGACGGCGTGGAGTTGTCCTTCCTGCTGATGCCGATGCTGCTGTCGGGGGTGTTGTTCGACGTGGCATTCACGTTGGTCCGCCGCTTGTTGCAGGGCGAGGCCGTGACCCGGGCACACCGCGGACATCTTTATCAGGTCGCCCATAGATCCGGCGTGTCCGCCACAGCGGTGACCCTGGTGCATTGGGGTTTTGCGGTGTTCGGCGGTGTCTGCTGCCTGGTGTTCATTGCCGTGCCCCCCGCCAACAAGATGCAGATCCCGTTCATCACCTTGGTGCCGCAGCTTGTTTGGGTCTGGTTCGTGGTCTGGAAGGCGAGAAAAGCCGGGCTTCGATGCTGGGGCTGACCTCTCGTGAGAGCACCGGTTGTGGCCATTCCGCGGTTCTCTGTCGCGGAAGAGCATCCTTCACGAGTTCGTGATCATATTTACCGATGCGCGCCCCCATGTTTCGGTGAGATTCACTGAAGGAAAAAAACCAATGCGGCTCACCTATCTTGTTGTGCTTCTCCCGATCGCTCTGGCCGGCTGCTTGTCCTTCAGCAGCAGCAACCCATCACCGCCGGCGAGCAATACAACGGTCATTACCCCGTCTCGCTAAACAGGCTCCGCGCGGCTGACCGGCGCACGATGCGATCGATTGGCCGAACCAAAGGCGCTATAACTGGCGTGTCCGGGCGAACAGTGTGAGCACCTGCCGCGACCGGTGGCCCGGACAAGCGCGGTGATGTCGATGCCGACTCTTGCCCCATCGTCATGGCCCGGCTTGTCCGGGCCACCTATCGCGGCACCGTCAGGTCACAGGTGGCCCGGACAAGCCGGGCCATGACGGGAGTGCAATAGCCGTACGTCAGTCTCAACGCTGACTGGGATAATCATCGGGCGAGGATATTTGATGCCTGTCGATCCACTGCGCCTGACCCATAACCTGTCCTGAGAGCAGCACGCCGAGGGTGTGAACCGGTAGTCCGCCAGCCTGTAGGATGTCCGCTGTCCACGTGTTGCAGGTGAAAAGTCCCGAATACGTGTCGCTTGCCGCGTAGTAAACACTTCCTGGGTAAGGCCCGCCGGCCAGGAAGACCGGGCTGCCATCGGGGGAGCGTTCGAACTCCCGCCAGATCCTGTCCTCGATCGCCTTCAGACCGGTGCGCGAAATGCGCAGAGCGACGACGTTCGCCGGCCCGAACGCTTGGCCCGGCGTTGTCCGCAGAGCCGTCATCAACACCGCGCTTTTGCTCGGCAGCAGCGCACGGAGCATGGCACCGGCGCTACGGTCTTGATCGACCAGGAATTGTCGTTCGCCAAAGCCATAGGTCAGGAAGCGAACGCCGGGGAAGGCGGCCGTCAGGCTTTGCAACGGTGCGGCGATCAGATCGGCGGAGAGTCCGATGTCGGTATGCCACTCACGCTTGATCACATAGATCACCACGTCGTCACGGGCGGCCGGTGGAATCGGCCCCGTGCAGCCCGCGATCAGTGCGGTCAGCGCGAGACAGATCGGGGGAAGAAAAATCAGGCGGGGGCAGTCGATGGGCATCGGGTAACGATCATCTCCGCCTGACGATAAAGGCAGGATGGTTTCGGCCCCGGCGTGCCGGCTGTCCAGCTAAATCAGGCTATCGAACAGCGCCGCATAGCGATCCGCGCAGGCTTCATAACTGAAGGCTGCCGCGCGTGATCGAACCCGATCCCCCGACCACTGTTCGCGCTGGTCCAAAATGAGTGACAAAGCCGGCGCCAACGCGGCCGGATCGCGTGGCGGCACCAGGATGCCGAATTCCCCGTGCGCCAGGATCTCTCGCGGCCCGTGTGGACAGTCGGTGGAGATGACGGGTGTACCGCAGCCCATCGCCTCGATCAGGACGTTGCCAAAACCCTCCGAACGGGAAGACAGCACGAACGCGTCCGCCGCCCGCATATACGGCAGCGGGTTGGGCACGAAACCCTCGAACGCCACATCGTCAGCAATACCGGCCGCATGCGCCCGATCTCGCAATAATTGCAGCATCGGGCCGTCTCCGAGCAAAATCAGCCGGGACGGGCGCTTCCGCAGATGAAGCGCGAAGGCCTGTAGCAAGGTGGCGTGGTCCTTCATGGCAACGAGGCGGCCGGCGGTGACGAAGACCGGACGATCCTTGTTGACCAACCAGGGATGCGACACCGGAACCGCCGCCCGCTCGTTGAAATCCTCGCCGATCACGGCATTGGAGATGACGCTGACTTTCGCCGGTGCAATCCCGCTTCGGAGGAGTTCGCCAGCGATGCCACTCGACACCGCGACCGCATGGTCGATCCGAGAGGCGAGCAGCCGGTAGCACCACGGTACAAACCGGTGCCTCCAATTCACGGTTGCGTGATAGTCGGCTGACAAAGGATTGTGCTGACAGATCACCAGCCGTGTCCGGGTGCCGGCCATCGCATTGGCTAATGCAGCCGCAATGTTATTGATATCGACGTTGGCCAACAAAATATCAGGACGCGTATCCAACAGAAAACGGCGCAATCGCGGCACATCTTGCAAGGTTCGTCGGGAGCCCAGCACAACAACGGGCAATTCGAGCGGCAGCAGCGGGATCAATTCGCCGCGCAATCGATGCAGGACAAGCACGACGTCCATTCCGCGCGCCTGCAACTCTTTTGCCAGCACAAGGGTTTGCCGTTCGACCCCGCCGGGTGACAGGTCGTGGAAATAGATCGCGACCAATTTTCGTTTGAATTTTAATTTGGTACAGTCGTTCATGTCGTGAGATTCGCCCCGGTGGCCGCCGTCATGGATACTCCGACCTTCCTCGACGATGTGATCGGCAAAGCGTTTGGCGCGATCGGCCGTGCCAACGTGGATTGGACCCGCGACGCTGACGCGTCGGAGGTCATGCCTGCGATCCGGAAGAAACCGGAATCGTCAGGCTGATACTGAGATTACCTGAATATGGGCCGGCTGGCCGAGACGAATTGTCACAATCCCGTTTTGCCGGAAGTGCCGGGCCAGGCGTGCGGTCGGCCTTGTGTCGCCGAAGACAATAAGGTGCGACTCAGACCAACGCCGCCACGAACCCGTCCCCGGACTCACCTGCCGGCGTCTCAGCGTTGATGCCAGATGGGCCAGCATCCGCCGATTCCAACCGGGCGGCATGCGACGCGAGTAAGGATTGAAGGCAGTCACGAACGCCGCCTCGCGAACACCGGCCGCAAGCAGCAGGACGTCCATCCCCGGGGAGCGCCGGCCAACACGAACGTGAATGCCCGCGACCTCATAGGAGGTCCGCCGGTACGCTGTCAGCATCGCTGGATGCATCAAGCGGCCGCCTGCCTCAACCGGGCTGCGTCAGGACAGAGCGGCCGGGCAGAGGTCGTCAGCCATCGTCGTCGGCATCGGCGAACACCACGTCGCGATGCACATGCACTGACATCAAGACACCAAAGCCGACCATCACCGTCAGCATGGCCGAACCGCCATGCGAAACCAGAGGCAGCGGCACACCGCCAACCGGGATGACGCCCATCACCATGGCGATGTTGACGAACACATAAAGGAAGAAGTTGCACGATATGCCCAGCGCCACCAATCGCCCGAACTGGTTCCGGCAGCGCAGGGCGATCAGCATCCCGCCGATAATGATCAGACCCAGCAAACCCATCACCACGATTCCGCCGGCGAAGCCCCATTCCTCGCCGATAATGGTGAAAATGAAGTCGGTTTGCTTCTCCGGCAGAAAGTCCAGATGCGCCTGGGTGCCTTGCAGGAATCCCTTGCCCCACATACCGCCGGAGCCCAGCGCGATTTTCGATTGAATGATGTTGTAGCCCGCGCCCAGCGGATCACTCTCGGGATGCATAAAGGTGTCGATCCGGGCGCGCTGGTAATCATGCATATGGGCATAGGCAAATTTCACCACCAGCGGCACCGGCAGCAGCACCATTACAAATTTCCACCAGCGCACGCCGGCCGCAAAAAAGATGGCGCCTCCGAGCATCAGAGTGATCACGGCGGTGCCGAGGTTGGGTTCTTTCAGGATCAGTCCGACCGGGATCAGAATGGCGATCAGCGGCGGGATCAGAAACAGCGGGTTGCCCACCCGTTCGCGAGACGCTCTGTGGAACCAGGCGGCCAGTGCCAGCACGAGAGCCAGCTTCATCAATTCCGAGGGTTGCAACTGTAGGCCGCCGACGTCCAGCCAGCGCTGCGCGCCCTTGCCGACGTGTCCCATGCGCAGGACCAGCCCCAACAGGACCACACCGCCGACCCAGGCAGGCCAGGCGAGCCGCGCGATCACCCGGATATCGACCAGTCCGATCGACAGCATGATCAGCACGCCCACCGCGAACCGCATGGCGTGCCGGGTCGCGTACGGTTCGGGAGAGCCGCCCGCCGCGCTGTAAAGCGTGATATAGCCGACCCCGGCGAGGCAGCACAGCAGGATGACATACAGCCAGTTGACCTGAAGTATCTTGGCCATCAGGTCGAACGACGGCTCTCGCCACAGTCGCCTGTCCATCAGATGTTTGCCTTCCGCGACTTTGCCGGCAGGGGCACGGGAAGTGCCGGGTGGCCGGGCCAGGCCAAGCCATGACGAAGGGGAAGATCCTCCCCGTCAAACGCTTTAAGTTGATACCCGGGCGGCCAAGCGGCGCCATGACGTTTGGGGATCTCGGTACTCATCGGATGATCGCGTCCGCCACCCGAGCCGGCGGTGCCTCGGAACGGTTCGCGGGATCGCGCCGCAACACCTCGGTCATGATCTCGCGCGCGATCGGGGCGGCGGCGGCACCGGCGTTGCCATGCTCGACCACCACGGCCAGCGCATAGCGCGGCGCATCATAGGGCGCATAGGCGACGAACAGCGCGTGCGGCCGGTATTCCCAGGGCAGCTTCTCGCTGTCGAAATGGCCACTTTCCCGCAATTCGCGCGACACGCGCCGCACCTGGGCGGACCCGGTCTTGCCCGCCATCTGCACCAGCGGATCGGCCAAACGGGCAAGCGGCGCGGTGCCTGCCGCCTCATTCACCACCGCCCACATACCTTCACGCACATTTTGCAGCAGTTTATCGGTCATCCCGAGCATCGGCCAGTCGTCCGGCTCGCTACCCGGTTGCAGGACGCCCGCCAGTGAGCGGGTCAGATGCGGCTGCACCAGACGCCCGCTGGCGATGCGAGAGACATAGGTCGCTAGCTGTAGCGGCGTCACCTGGACGAACCCCTGACCGATACCGCTGACGATGGTGTCGCCGATGTTCCAGGCGTGACCCTTGCCCATGCGCCACTCGCGGGTCGGGATCAGGCCGGGACGCTGACCGGGCAGATCCAGTTCCAGCTCAACGCCGAGTCCCAGCCGGTTGGACATCGCCGCGATGTGATCGATGCCGGTGCGGCGGGCGACCTCATAGAAATAGACGTCGCAACTGTTCTTCAGGCCGCCGCGAAGGTCCTGCATCCCGTGACCGCCTTTGCGCCAGCAGTGGAAGCGCGTGTCACCGAGGTCGAGGTAGCCCGGACATGCAATACGATCCGTCGCTGTGATCGCCTTGGACTCCAGCCCGGCCAATGCGACTGCCATCTTGAACGTTGAACCCGGCGCGTACAGGCCCGACGTCGCCTTGTTGATCAGCGGCGTCCGGCGATCCTTGGTCCACTCCAGCCATTGCGCCTGCGACACGCCGGAGTTGAACACCGACGGATCGAACGACGGGTTGGTGGCCATCGCCAAAACCTCGCCGTTACGGCAATCCATCACCACCGCGCTGGCACTTTCGTCGCCCAGTGTCGCAAGCACCGCCTCTTGCAGCCCGGCATCGAGCGTCAGCCCGACATCCTCGCCCGGCATGCCTTCCTGGCGATCCAGTTCGCGGATGACGCGACCGACGGCATTGACCTCCAACTGCACCGACCCGGCGCGTCCACGCAGTCCAAGGTCATGGAACTTCTCCATCCCGGCACGGCCGATCCGCAGGCCCGGCAAACCGAGCAAGGGGTCGTCGGCGACGTCGGCTTCGTTGGGGGGGGCGACGTACCCCACGATGTGCGCCAGATGCGGGCCGAACGGGTAGTTCCGGCTGGTGCCGGCATCGACAACGATACCCGGCAGATCGGGCGCATTCACCTCGATCGCCGCCATTTCATCCCATGTCAGGAACTCGCGGATCAGCACCGGTATAAATTTCCGCTTACGGTGCAGTTCACGGTCGATACGGGCGCGCTCGTATTCGGTCAGCGGCAGCAGCGCTGAGAAGGCATCCAGCGTCGCGGGCACATTGCTGACCTGTTCGGCGATCAGCACGGCCCGCCAATTGGTGCTGCTGCCCGCGACAACCGTGCCAAAACGGTCGAGCACCCGGCCGCGCGGCGGGGCGATCATTCGCGCGCTGATCCGATTTTCATCCGCCAGCGTGGTGTAGCGCGCGCCTTCGCGCACCTGCACCTGAAACAGTCGGGCGCCCAGCATCCCCAGCACCCCGACCTGGCCCGCCATCAACAGCAGCGCCCGGCGGGTGAAGACGTTCGTCCGCTCGATATCGCGTTTCATGAGGGCGCCCGCGTCATCTCAGGCGTGGTCCGGATTGGCGATCGAGCGGTGAGCGCCACCGAACGGAACCGCAAGCACCGGAAAGATCGCGACGGTCACGACGCCGATAAAGAGCGCTGGCCAGGGCAACAACAGGCGCAACGTCAGAACCATGACCAGAAGCCAGATCACCAGCGACGCTGCCGCCGCCACGCCGGCAAACACCACCCAAATCCAGGCGAATCCGCGGCGAGACAGCCCCCGGCGCATCGCCAGGGCCAACCCATGTTCGGCCAGCAGCGTGAACGTCATCACGCCCAACGGTAGGTAACCCAGCAGATCCACCAGCAGACCGATCCCGAAGACGACCAGTGGCGGCATGGCATCAGGCCGAAACACCGACCAGAACCACACGCTGCCCAAAGCAATCGCCGGCAGCAGCGCGACTTGCTCGGGAATGCCCAATGGCGCCTGGCTCAGCAGCATCAACAGGATAGTAATCGCGGCCGGGAAGCAGGTCCGGGCGGTGACATCAAGCCACCGACCGAGGCTCTGGCGAGGCCGGATCCCGGGACGCCGGTCAATATGGGCCATTAGTGCCGGCCGGGTGTTGGCCGCTCAGGCGGAACGACACCATTCAGGCCGTAGTCGAAAATCCGCACGACCTCCAGCTTCTGTAGCAGAGCGGCGGGCTCGACATCGGCCGCACCGCTGGCCGTGTAATGGACGGTGCCGATCGGCAGATTGGCCGGAAACGCGTTCGCCTCAGCACTGGTGACGATGCGTTCGCCCTCTTTCGGAACGATGCCCTCCGGCCAATATTGCAAACGCGGCCGCGTGCCATTGGTGCCAACCAGGATCGCGTGCGCCCGGGAGGTTTCCATGATCACAGGTATGCGGCTGTTCAGATCGGTGATCAGCAGCACCCGCGCGGTGCGGGAGCCGACTTCGGTGATCCGGCCAATCAGGCCACGCTCATCCACCGCGATCTCGCCTTTGCGGACACCATGGTTGGGACCGACCGACAGCAACACCGCCTTGGCATAGGCGCCGCCCGCATCGGCGACGACGCGCGCCGTGACATAGGATGCGTCGGCGTCGG
The DNA here is from genome assembly GCA_903932145.1 of uncultured Rhodopila sp. Lineage (GTDB taxonomy): Bacteria > Pseudomonadota > Alphaproteobacteria > Acetobacterales > Acetobacteraceae > Rhodopila. The sequence goes on from CAIZFE010000101.1 coordinate 117,136, forward strand.
GTATCCATTGCAGGCTGGCCTTCAATCGCTGATTTTCCGCGTCCAGTGCCAGCGCGATCGACTGCCAGCGCCGCAGTTTCTCGTTTTCATCGCGCAGCCTGGCGTTCTCTTCGCGCATCGTCCACAGGGTGGCGGTTTCGGTGATCGATGCCTGGATTTGACTCAGCGGCGACGACAGCACCGCGTAGATCGGGACCAACCCGTCTGCCAGCGCGATACGCGCCCGTTCAGCCAGCAGCGTGTCGGCCTTGCCCAGCAGCATGACGCCGAACGACACCACGATCAGCACCGGCAGTGTCAACCGAGCCAACGCCTGGCGAGCCTGGATCGAAAGCCGGATCATCTGGATCCTTCAACGAATTGGGGCACTCGATGTGCCCTTCGTCATGGCCCGGCGTGCCCGGACCACATAGTGCAGCTCATGCCGGGACCGATGGCCCCGGCAAGCCGGGGAGCGTCACCCCGGCGAAGCACGACGGCGTGATCAATACATGCTTGTGAGCACGTTGCTCAAACGCTTTCTTTCCTCCAGGGCACGACCGGTCCCCAAAGCCACGCATTGCAGCGGATTTTCGGCGATCACCACCGCCAGGCCGGTCGCATCCCGCAGCACCTGATCCAGGCGATGCAGCAGCGCGCCACCGCCGGTCAGAACGATACCTTTATCGACGATGTCGGCCGCGAGTTCCGGAGGCGTGTTTTCCAGCGCCACCTTCACCGCTTCGACGATCGCGGACACCGGTTCCGCCAGGCTGTCGGCGATTTCGCGCTGGCTGACCAGGATCTCCCGCGGCACACCGTTCATCAGGTCACGGCCGCGCACTTCGCGATATGGTCCCTCTTCGCCATGATCCGGCGGCGCCGCGGCGCCGATGTCCATCTTGATCCGTTCGGACGATGATTCACCGATCAACAGATTATGGTGACGGCGGATGTAGCTGATAATCGCCTCATCCATTTTATCCCCGCCCACACGCACGCTGCGAGAATAGACGATACCGCCGAGGGAGATCACCGCGACCTCTGTGGTGCCGCCGCCAATATCGACGATCATCGAGCCTGAGGGTTCGGTCACCGGCAGGCCGGCGCCGATCGCGGCGGCCATCGGCTCCTCGATCAACTGCACCCGGCGGGCGCCGGCGCTTTCGGCACTTTCCTGAATGGCTCGGCGTTCGACGGCGGTAGAGCCGGACGGCACGCACACGATAATCAACGGTGAGGCGAACCGGCGGCGGTTATGCACCTTGCGGATGAAGTGCTTGATCATCTCCTCGGCGACCTCGAAGTCGGCGATGACGCCGTCGCGCAGCGGACGGCTGGCGGTGATGTAGCCAGGCGTGCGGCCCAACATCAGCTTGGCTTCCTCGCCCACCGCGACGACCTGCTTCTTGCCGCGCACGTCGGCGATGGCGACGACGCTTGGCTCCGCCAGGACGATGCCACGGCCTTTGACATAGACCAGCGTGTTGGCAGTACCGAGATCGATGGCCATGTCGGCCGACATAAAGCCGAGCAACCGGGAGAACATCCAGAAAACCTTTGTCGTAGTGGTGCGTTGGCAGCGTCGGGACTGGCGCCGCGAAGGGCCGAGGTGAGGGGGATAGCGGAAGGCGGTGGCATTAGCCTTCGCGTCGCCGGTTCACAAGGGCCAGTTGACGATTCCGAGATCGATTGCACCGAAACCGCGTGTTTATCATCATCATATCAAAGATCTGTGAGGCTGCGACTTACCGGCCGGTATCGGCGTTGCCCCCGCAAGGAGGCATTTTATGCGACAATCCGTACTTATACTTCTTGTCGTAACCACGATCGGCCTAGCCGGCTGCGGCAGCAGCCCGGGGACTCGGGCGGTGACCGGTGGCCTGATGGGCGCCGGTGCCGGCGCGGGGGTTGCCGCTGTGACCGGAGGTAAACCCGCGACCGGAGCCCTGATTGGCGGCGGTGTCGGTGCGGTGGGTGGGGCTGTCACCCGGTAGTCGCCCTAAAGATGGCGATGGTGAACCCGCTTGGGCGGCGACGTCTGGTGCGCTGACGCCCCCGAACCATTTGGATGGTATACGCTCTTACCTGCCGAGAGGGAGGCAGTCGTTGATGTCCACCGGTTCGCCGGTCACCGTTGCGGTGAAAGCTTAGTGCCACCCGCCAGCGGGCCAGCAAACAGGGTGAAGCCGGTTACGATCCTATGTTCGAAAATTCAACGCCAAGATCGAGGCGCCGCTTCTACGGGGGATGCCGGGAAGAGCTGCGTTGTGGTCGCCTCGGAGGTGAAGCCCCTAAGTAACCAAACAACAAAGGCGACCTAGGAAATCAGTGCGTAGATCCCGTCCGCGCCCAAAGAGCCAGTGGAAGCAATACACGGGATCACGAGCACCATTCAGGAGGTGATCGCAATTGCAGTGAGCATTGCCGTCGCGGTTAAGGAGCACGGCGCGGCGACGGCGGGATCGCGCAACCTGGAACAAATGGAGCACTCGGCGCGAGAGGTGACGGCGAATATTGAACGCGTGGGCTGAGTCGCGCCAGAGACAGACGCCGCAGCGAGCCAAGTAATGACCTCAGTGGGGGACCGGTCCCGCCACGCAGAGCAACTGACAAACGGCGTCGGGCGTTTCGTTGTGGAGGTCCGCGCCGCATTGGACAAATTGAGTGATGTCGAACGGCTTCGCATGCGTTGCTGCCAGGCCCGGCTGGGTTGCCGACGAATTTCTCGCCATATCTTATTTGGGATAAGCATTATGGTTCTAAACAATTGGGCGATGGCCAGCCCAATCTCTCGCAATGACGCCTTGCATCAAGTTGTTTACGTCAGCCGAGCGACGCTCGCGCTCCATTCGGGTCAGTTTGAATTCGTTGCGAATACTCTGATAACCGCCCGCGAACAATAACAAACGAATAGACGTTACGGAGGTTTTTCTGGCAAGAGACGAGTTTTTTGTTCATATTCTTGAAAGAAAACGCATAAATCTCGAAATCATTATCGCCAGGATATCTTTCGACAGGAGCCACAGCAACATTCGGATACTTTTGAGTGGACCATTAGGTTTGCCCGGTGGGATATGTGCGCCAGCACCTTGTCCCTCACTGATAGCGAAATCGTTCAGATTTTGCCGAGCAGCGGCAAATTTGACGAGCAAAAAACTGAATGCGGATGCCGCGCTGCGACTTCTTTTGATCGTCGAACGCATGCAAGCGGTGCACGCGAAAGCGCAATAATAAATTGAGCAGCAAACGTAGAACCGGCAAGAGCCGGCGGCTCGCCCCGGGTCAGGAGGTACGGTGTCGCCGTTTCGCCTGCACCTCACAAATTCGTCACCGTATCGTGGTGAGGTGCCAGCGACTGGCAGTCGAGCGTGGTATCAGTCTTCGGTTGCAGGGAGCGGAAGGGAAGCGGGAGTCTCGACAATACCAAGCAATGGATTGAACCCGCTCAAACGCTCCGCCCACACGTAATCGGCGAGGACGCGACGGCGGGCGGCGGCACCAATCAGCCGCCCCTCGGGGCCGATGGCCGCCAGACAGGCCGCCGCGAACGACGCCGCATCCGACGCCAGGATCACTTCGGTCCCCGGTTGGGCGCCGATCCCCTCCAGGGCCTCGGGCGTCACCACCACCGGCTTCGCCATGGCCATCGCCTCCAGCACCTTGTTCTGGATGCCGCGCGCTATACGCATCGGCGCCACGCCGGCGGTGGCGTTGGCAATGTAGGGACGCACGTCCGGCACACGGCCCGAGACGAAAACACCAGGAGCTTCCGCCAACCGGAGAACTTCGGGGGTGGGGCTCGAGCCCACGATATGGAACTGACAGCTTGGTTGGGTTCGTCGAACGAGCGGCAAGATCGTCCCGGCGAACCAGCAAACGGCATCGACGTTCGGCGGATAATCCATCGTCCCTGTGAAAACGTAATTCGGACGGGAGGTATCGTAGGGTGGCGCTTCCGCGGCGCCTGGCCACGCCGGATCGAAATACACATGATCAATGCCGTTGCTGACCGATTGAATTTTGGCCGCGCAATCGGGCACCATCCGAGTGAACAGTTCGGCCTCTTGTGGCGAAACGAATGTGCTCCAGTCGGCTTCCCGGGCAATACGCCTTTCCAGCTTAGCGGTCAGCCGCCACTCCCGCGCATGCACCAGTCTCATGAGGAAAGAGCCGATATCCGCGTAGGCCCGCCACTTTTCAGAATCCACGTCCATCAGATCGACCAGGCAGACCGGTGCGCGGAAGCCGGCGTCGAGCACATACGGCGCCATATTGGACGAACAGATCACCACTGCCGCCGGCTTTACCTCGGCGAGGACGTTTCGGACCCAGGCCGCAAGGCCCTTGTCATAATAGAACGTGACGCTGAGTGGCTCGTTGGTCAGCAGACCGCGCAAACACGTCAGCTTGGCTCGTTTGCGATCCAGTTTGACAAAATGAGACGTGCTGCACAGCGCCCGCACGGTATCGACATATTCGAGGTCCCGCGGATCGTCCACCAGACATCCCATGTGGACGTTATAAAACCTGCGCAAGTGATTTAGAATTTGCAGCGAACGGATTTTTTCCCCTTTGGTTGGCGGGTACGGAATCCGTTGAGTCAGGAAAAGCAGGTCTTGCATTTTGGTATCTATAACGATCGGCGATGGATTAGGCCACCCATCAATACCAAAGCGATACCGCTTTTCGTCAGCTGTTCGCTGTCCTATCACAACGAAATCATCACGGTATCAGGTCAGTGCATCCGCACGTCAAACGACGATCCAAGCAGGCTTATTGGTCACTCGGGCCGATGCCAGCATCGGTGTTGATGTCGGCTCCCGCTTGGCATCCACCATAACAGAAGCGGAATGGCGATACATTAATGTCAACAAGGACCGACATTAGCTTTCCTCGCGTAACGCCCCTAACGCCGCATCAACCCCGAAATCGCCCGGCAGCGCGCCGCGCGGAAACAGCCGCGTGACATGGCCCATCTTGCGGCCCGGCAGCGCTTCGGCCTTGCCGTACAGATGCGGAATGATGCCCGGCTCCGCCAGAGCAACCGGCCACAGAGCCATGCCCTCCGGCCCGATCAGGTTCTTCATCACCGCGTCCGAATGCCTCACCGCCGGCGGCAGCGGCAAACCGGCGATCGCCCGGATGTGCATTTCGAACTGACTCGCCGGACACGCATCGATCGTCCAGTGACCGGAGTTATGCGGCCGCGGCGCGATCTCATTCACCAGCACCTGCCCGGTGCTATCGACAAACATCTCGACCGCCAGCAGACCAATCAGGTCCAACGCCTCCACCACCCGCCGCGCGATCGCCTGCGCCGCCTGTTCGACCGCCACCGAAATCCGGGCCGGGGCCAGGGTCATATCGAGAATATGGTCGCGATGGCGGTTCTCCACCGCATCGAACGCCGCCACGCTGCCATCGCCCCCCCGAGCCACGACGACGCTGATTTCCATCGCGAAATCGACGAAACCTTCCAGCACCAACGGCCGGGGACTCAACCGCTCCCACGCCGCATCCAGGTCAGCGGCGCAGCGCAGCATCGCCTGGCCCTTACCGTCGTACCCCAGCCGCGTCGTCTTCAGGACCGCCGGCAAACCCAGCCGCGCCACCGCGTCATCCAGTTCCTGGCGGGACCCGACCGCCGCCCATGGGGCCGTCGCCACGCCGGCGTTATTCAGAAAGGTCTTCTCATCGACCCGGTCCTGGCTGATCCGCAACACCGACGCCGCCGGGCGGACAGGACGAATGGAGGCCAGAAGGTCCAGACCCTCGGCACTGATGTTCTCGAATTCGAAGCTGATCACATCGACAGAGTTCGCAAACGCCCGCAGTGAAACGGGATCGCTGTAATCACTAATTGTTACAGCATGCGAGACTTGCGCCGCAGGACTATCGGTCTCTCGCGTCAGAATGTGGCAACGATAGCCAAGCCGCGCGGCGGCGAGCGCGGACATGCGCCCCAGTTGCCCACCACCAACCAGCCCGATGGTCGCGTTGGGCGGGAGCGGAAAGCACGTCATGACGGATCGAGTCGGGAAGGCTCATCCGCAACGGCCGCGGTCTGTTCGGCCCGCACTGCGTCCAGCCTAACCGCTAGCTCGGCATCGTAGGTCGCCAACATGGAAACCGCCAGTAAGGCCGCGTTCACCGCCCCGGCGCGGCCGATCGCGAGAGTCCCGACAGGAATACCCGCCGGCATCTGGACAATCGAGAGCAGGCTGTCCATACCCTTCAGGGCATGCGATTCGATAGGAACTCCCAACACCGGCAGCGACGTCCAGGACGCGCACATCCCCGGCAAATGGGCCGCGCCCCCTGCCCCGGCGACAATAACCTTCAGCCCGCGGTCCCGCGCCGTCCGCGCATACTCACGCAACCGGTCCGGGGTGCGATGGGCGGAGACAATCTTCACCTCGTGCGCTACCCCCAGCCGGGTCAGCATATCGGCGGCATGCGTCATGGTGGGCCAGTCCGACTGGCTCCCCATGATAATCCCGACCAGCGGTTGCGTCGGTTCCGGCATATCAGGCGATGCTGTCCGGGATCAGCCGGCTTTCCAGCCAGGCGATCTCATCGCGCAGCATCAGTTTGCGCTTCTTGAGGCGTTGCAGGTGCAACTGGTCTGAAGCCCCCTGATCGGCCAGACGCGCGATCACCGTGTCAAGATCACGATGTTCGCTGCGGAGCCCATGCAGTTTACGCAGCAGCGAATCTCTATCGCTCAGCATGTTTGCAACCCACGATAGAAATAATCTGTTATTCCAAGCAGCACTTCACGACTGGTCAAGTCGATGGCAATCGCGTTACGGTGTTTTGCCCCGGCCACTTCGGTGGCCGCTGGCAGACAACCGGTTAAACGCGGAGGTACCCAGCCCATGAGTCTGAATACCCGTCTCGACGCCCTAAAGGAACGCCATGCGTCCCTCGAAACCAAGATTTTCGATGAGGACCATCGACCGCAACCCGATGCAGAAGCTCTCACCCGACTGAAGGTCGAAAAGCTACGCCTTAAGGAAGAGATGGAGCGCCTACGAACCTTGGTACACTGAGCGGACACCGTTCAACCTAACCCGTCACGCCGATCAGGCGGCCTCGTCCGCCTCCGGCGGTGGCGGGACGGGAACCACCTTCCCTTCGCGATGCAGCCGCTCATTGGCCGCCGCGACAGCGGCATTCAAATCCGTTTGACTGCAAGACCCCAGAATCACCGGATCGCGCGGCTTGATGTTCGGGCTGTTCCAATGGGTGCGGTCGCGCACTTTCTGGATGGTGTCCTTGGTGGTGCCGAGCAGCTTGCCGATCTGGATTTCCGAAAGCTGCGGAAAATTGCGCAACAGGAATGCGATGGCATCCGGACGGTCATTGCGCTTCGCCACGGGGGTATAGCGTGCCCCGCGCTGGCGCTTCGGCGCTGGCATCGAGTTGGCCATCAGCTTCAGCCGGGCATTGGGGTCGGCTTCGCATTGGCGGATATTCGCCAGCGTGGTCTGCATGTTGGCAACCGGATCGTAACCCACGATTCCCTGCGCGACCTCACCATCGGCGATGGCCTGGACCTCAAGCGGGTGCATGCCGCAGAAGTCCGCGATCTGGGTGAAGGTCAGGGCGGTTTTCTCGATCAACCACACGGCGGTGGCTTTGGGCATCAGCGGAAGGGTCATGGCTTTCACTCTCAGGGTCGCCGGCGGATGTATTCACTCTTACGGTGTCGTTTGCAGGCCATTCAGCGCAAAGGACACATCGTAGCCGCGGACGAACGTCGGATATGGCAAGACCGCGGAGGTGGGTCAAGCGACTTTGGCGGTATTCTCAATGTTCTGTGGCGCATGGCTCAAAGGACCGGGTTCAAGCTATGCTTCGGTCCAGGTCTGACGGAGGAAACGATGGCCCGCGATGAAGACGAACCCCTGACGAAACGCCGCAGACTGGAGCCGTTGTTCCTCGACAGCCTGGGAATCGAAGAACTCCGGAGCTACATCGACGAACTGCGAACCGAGATCGCGCGGGTTGAGGCGGATATCGGCCGCAAGAGCAGCCACCGCAGCGCGGCAGACGCATTCTTCAAAAAAACATAAAAACAGGGGCCGATCGCTCGGCCCCCATCCTTCAGCAAGACCTTAGGCGGCCTTGGCGGCATCCTGCGAGTCGTTGGCTATCGTCGTCGGAGCAACCGGCGCATTACTGCCGATAACGATCTTCCGCGGCTTCAGCGCCTCGGGGACCACACGCTTCAGGCCGACATGCAAAAGGCCCAACTGAACGTCCGCGCCATCCACGACCATGTGGTCGGCCAGGACAAAGCGACGCTCAAACGCACGGCCGGCAATGCCGCGGTAGAGTATCTCAGCCGGCTGGCCATCGTTGGCGACCCGGCCGGAGACGAACAGCATGTTGTCCTTCACCGTGATATCCAGGTCTTCCGGATGGAAACCCGCCACCGCCATGGTGATGCGGTAGGAATCGTCTCCGGTCTTTTCGATGTTGTACGGGGGGTAAGTCTGCGCTTCCTGGCTGGAAGCGGCGGTGTCCACAAGCCGAGCCAGACGGTCGAAGCCGATCGCGGTACGGAAGAGTGGCGCAAAGTTTACGGTCGTCATGGAAAAACCTCCTGCGAAGCAAGGTCATTGGTTGCAGGCCGCCCACACTCGGGCCGGCCCTGGTCTGATCGTCGAAAACCCCATTGGGCATTCCCGACGCAAACACAGATGGTGTTCCCCGGACCCAGTTCAAGAGGCTCCATGACAACGCCCCGGACAGACCTTGCCTGCTCGCTTGGGGCGCTGTCCGGCAGTGACACCAATCCGGATCTACAATACCGTTTACAACAGATCACCACGAAAGGTGGATCAAGCATGCCAGCACGGTTACCGGAAGGCTACACGCCATCGCCCAAAGAGGCGTTCATGAACCCACTGCAGGTGGAATACTTCCGCCGCAAATTGGTCAAACTGCAAGGGGACACACAGGAAGAGTTGGACGCAATGGCGGCCTCGAATATCGATGAGGACGACCGCGAGGGCGATCAGGCCGACAAAGCCAGTGCCAGTGAGGATCGAGAGTTTGGCCTGATCAACAAAGATCGGGCGAACACCCTGCTGAGGCAGATCGAACAGGCGCTGACCCGCGTCGACAACGGCACTTACGGCTATTGTAGCGACACTGGGGAGCCGATCTCCCTCGCACGGCTTGAGGCGCAACCTACCGCCACGCTAACGATCGAAGCGCAAGCGGCGAGGGAACAAGCCGGTCGCTAACACGCGCCGCCATCGGCCCGAAATCGCGCTGTCTCCGGCGCAATCCCGATGCCGCATCGCAAAGCGCTTTAGGCGGTCTTGATACCCAGGCCAGCGAACTTCTTGTTGAACTTGGCGACCTGGCCGCCGGTGTCCATCATGCGCTGCACGCCGGTCCACGCCGGATGAGACTTCGGGTCGATGTCAAGGCGCAGCGTATCGCCGGGCTTGCCCATGCAGGAGCGCGTCTTGAACTGCGTCCCGTCCGTCATGATGATGTTGATCTCGTGGTACTGGGGGTGAATGCCCGGCTTCATGGTCTGATTCCTAAATGACGCCACCGATCCCGACCGGTCGCGCAAGCGGGGCCTATAGCGGGCCAACGCCACCGGCTCAAGTCTCGTTTTGCCGCCACCGTCCAGAAAACACGATGCGGCGCCAGCGCCAGTTATTTTCACCCGCACATAACTGTTGGAACGACATCGCCGCGTGCTGGCCGCGCCAGCCTGGCCTGCCGGAGGCGCCGGTGATGCTGTGACGTCGTCCAACCATCGCGCGAAAGTGCCGGCCGTATGACCCGCCATGCTTTCCAGGAATGTCGGATATCCATCCGGCGAACCGGCGGCTGTATGAAAGTGCCGGAAAACCTTAAACCTTGAAAACACCAAAGCCAAAGCCAATTTCGTAAATGATTCATATCATGCCGGCATGAGACCGAATGCGGCATGGTGTATTTCCAGTCTATCGCAACCAGACTCATCATCATCAATTGATACAAGCGAATGGCGGAGCAATTCAGCGCCGAATTCTCGCGGTGGGAAGAGTTCATCACACCAACCGAGGGATCCCCTATGTTTGACAGCACTCCCCTTTCACCGCTTCATCGCCGCTTTCCCCTGCGGCTGCTTACGGGCGGCGCCGGATCGGCGAAAATGACGAAATTCTTGCTGGCCACTGTCGCGACGCTAGCCCTCGGCACGGCGGTCTCAGGCTACCAATCGCCGGCCAAAGCCGACGTTGTCTTTATAACCGCGGTCGGGACGGTCACCGGAACTGATACGGGTGGCGACTTCGGTGCCGCGGGCACCAATCTGACCGGTGCAGCCTTCATCGTCCGGTTTAAATTCGACACGAACCTCGGCACCACCAGTAGTTCCAGCTCTCTGAATTCCGCCTTCGGGGGAACAGAGTATGGCAATGCATCGCCTTCTCTTGGTGCCAGCCTGGCCATCAATGGACAGACATTCTCGGTTGCCGGGACGAGTTTTGGGGAGATTTTGGGCGAAAATACCAACTCCCTGACAGAATCCCTTGCCTATGCGGTAGATTCGAGTGCCTCCTTGTATGTGCAAATCCTTGGCTTTCCTGGAAACAGCCCCGCCTCCATCACCACGGCGTTCAGCATCGACACGACGACTGATCAATCTAACAGCGGAATGTTTGACGACGCCAATTCAGGCACCAGCCTAAGTCTGTATGCGACCTCTTATTCGGAATCCCTGAGCGCCCCGACAGCAGCCCCGGAGCCGGCCTCGATGACTCTGCTCGGAGTGGCCATGGCGGGCCTCGGCGTTATACGGCGCAAACGGGCCTGATCGCGCGACCGTCAGGTCTTTTTTCGGATGTGGCGCCGTCAGGGGGCGTCCTGCGATTGGCATCAGCCAGAACGGGGCTGAACCTGTGGACGGCTGAAGCGCACTCACAACCCAGCCCGTGACCCGGAATCGTTCGCGTAGCGGGAGTCCGCTCGCCTTACCCGCCCGGAAATGACGATCCGACGCGATGGCGGTGGACCCATCCGAACGGAGCGACTATCAGGTGCCGCCTCCCTCACATCAGGCTATTTTATCGCATGCTGATCCGCCTGCTTATCCGACTGGTCGATTTCAGCCGCCGTCATTCACTGCTCGTCGTTCTTGGGGGCGTGCTGCTCGCCCTGTTCGCCGGCTGGGTGGCGTCCGTCCACCTGGGGGTCAGCACCGACACCGACCTGTTGTTCAAGGACAGCCTACCCTGGCGGCGTCAGGCCGTGGAGATGAACCGCGCCTTCCCGCAGTTCAACAACCTGCTCGTCGCCGTGGTCGATGCCCGCATCCCGGAGGAAGCCGACGCCACCGCCAACGAACTCGCGGCGCGCCTGGCCACTGACAAGACGCATTTTTTGACCGTCCGCCGCCCAGACTCCAACCCCTTCCTCGACAAAGAGGGACTGCTGTTCCTGCAACCGAAGCAGTTGTCGGCCCTGATGGATCAGACGATCGACGCGCAGCCGTTCCTCGGCCAACTCGTCGCCGACCCGTCCGTCCGGGGCCTGTTCTCCGCGTTGTCGTTGCTGGGCATGGGCGTCGCCCGAGCCGACGCCGATCTGACGCCCTACCTCGCACCGATCGAGGGCTTCCATCGGGCGATGGACTCCGCCCTGTCCGGCAAACCCCAGCCGCTGTCATGGGAAACCCTGCTCGGCGGCGGCCTCAGCGAGATGGCCGGGCCCTACCGGTTCGTCCTGGTGCAACCGAACCAGGACTACGGTTCATTGGAACCGGGCGGAGCGGCGACGCAAGCGATGCGCGACGTCATCGCCGGCCTGCCGTTCGTGCGATCCGGTGACGCGCATGTCCGGATCACCGGCCAGGTGGCGCTGGCCGACGAGGAATTCGCCACAGTCGCTCAAGGGGCAGTCGAGGGCCTGATCGGCAGTCTCCTGTTGATCACACTTTGGTTATTTCTCGCGGTCCATTCCTGGCGGCTGATCGTTCCCATCCTCATGACGCTGGGCCTCGGACTGATGCTGACCGTGCTGTTTGCGACGGTTGCGGTGGGGACCCTGAACCTGGTGTCGGTCGGCTTTGGCGTATTGTTTGTCGGTCTGGCCGTCGATTTCGCGATCCAGTTTTCCGTGCGTTACCGAGAATTCCGCTTTGAAAGCGGTAATCCCGCCGCCGCGATGACCGAAACCGCCCGCCGGGTCGGGGTGCAAATCCTGATCGCCGCCCTCGCCACCGCCGCCGGCTTCCTGGCATTCGTGCCCACGGCCTTTGCCGGAGTGGCCGAACTCGGCCTGATCGCGGGTGCCGGCATGATCATCGCGTTCATTTGTACGCTGGGCTTTCTGCCGGCCGCGATCACCTTGTTCCGCCCGCGCGGCGAAGCGGCTGAGGTCGGCTTCGCCTTCGCCGCAGGCATCGACGCTGTCATCGTCCGGCACCGGCGCCCCATCCTGATCGCCTTCGCCGCGCTCGCTGTCGCCGCGCTCGCCGCATCGCCGTTCCTTGCCTTTGATTCCGACCCGCTCGACACCAAGAACCCGAATACCGAGGCGATGCGCACCCTGCGCGACCTCATCAATAACCCGCTGACCAATCCCTATACGATCGATGTCCTCGCCCCCAACGCGAAGGCGGCGCAGGATCTGAGCGACAAACTGGAAAATCTGCCCTCGGTCGCGGGCGTGATCAGCATAGACAGCTTCGTGCCCGCCGATCAGCAGCAGAAGCTGGCGGTGATCGCTGACGCCAACACGATTCTCGCCCCGACCCTGGCTCCGCACGGAACGGCCGCGCCGGTAACGCCGGAGCAAATCCGCCTCGCCGCGAAGGCCGCGCTGGCACAAATCGACCCGGCGCTGGAGAAACTGCCGAAAACCCATCCACTAGCGCTAATCGCCGACGATTTGCGCCGGTTGCAGACCGCGCCCGACGATATCCTGACGGCGACCGATGCCGCCCTGACCCGCTTCCTGCCTGGTCAACTCGCCCATTTGCGGGTGGCGTTGACCGCTGAACCAGTCACGTTGACCTCCATTCCGGCCGACTTCGCCCGCGACTGGGTGCTGCCGGACGGACGCGCCCGTGTGCAGGTCAATCCGAGGCCCGAGGCGCAAACGCCCGCCGGCCTGAAACAATTCGTCCAACAGGTCACGTCCGTCGCGCCGAATGCTGGAGGCTCCGCCGTCACTATCGCCGCCACCGCCGACACAATCGTCGGAGCCTTCCGTGAAGCCGCGATCTACGCGGTTATCGCCATCGCGCTGATCCTGTTCGCCCTGCTGCGCCGCGTGCTGGACGTGTCGCTGGTGATGGCGCCGCTGCTGATGTCCGCGCTGTTGACGCTGCTGATCGTCGTGCTGCTGCCGTTGCCGCTGAATTTCGCCAATATCATAGCGTTACCGTTGCTGCTTGGCGTCGGCGTGTCCTTCAACATCTATTTCGTCATGAACTGGCGCGCCGGACAAACCCGGCCCCTCGGCAGCGCCACCGCTCGGGCGATCCTGTTCTCGGCCTTGACCACCGCCACGGCCTTCGGATCGCTCGCCCTGTCCGGACATCCCGGAACCGCGAGCATGGGGAAACTGCTGCTGATCAGCCTGGGCTGCACGTTGCTCGCAAGCCTGGTGTTCATCCCCGCCCTGCTGGCAAGCCTGACGCCGCCAACCCGCGATCACACCTGAGAGGCTTCGATGGTCTGGAAACTACCCGCCGCGCTCTCGTTGTTACTCCTGACCGCGGGCGCGGCGCCACCAGGCGATTGTCTCTCCGCCTCGACCGGCGGCCCGACCCTGCCCGCATCGCTCGATCTCGCGGGACGTCCGATCGGTGACGCCGGACTGCAGAGGTTTGCGGCGCTGCCCGGCCTCGACGGCGCTTCGGGCTGTCCCGGGGCACCGGCGGCCGGCCCGAACACAACATTGCGGAGCGAATCGGGAGACGTCCTGCACGGTTTGCCGACATCCGATATCCTCCGGCCCATAGACGAGCCGAAACGGGCGCCGGAGTTTCAGTAGCGCGCACAGCGATTTGAGCCGTCACGTTATGCATGGCGAGTGAACTGCGAGCAGCCCGGCGCGTTGCTATCCTGAAAGGATTCATCGCATGCGAAAATTACTGGTGCTGTCCGTGCTGACCCTTGGTCTTGGGGGCTGCCTCAGCTTCCATGATAATCCGCCCCCGGCCAAGAGCACGATCGTCGTGCCGCCCGGATCGACGGTGACCTGCTCGAACGGCCAACCCGGCCCCTGTTAAATCGATCGGCGGAGTTCCAACGCTTCCGCCAGCAGACACAGAATTTCGAACAACACCGACGCGCCGTTAAAGGCGGTCAACGAGCCGACGTCGAACGGCGGAGACACCTCCACCAAATCTCCGCCGACGAAATCGATCCCGCGCAGGTCGCGCAGCAAGCGCAGCGCTTGCAACACAGTGATGCCGCCGGCTTCGGGGGTTCCTGTCCCGGGGGCCTGACTGGGGTCGAGGCTGTCGATGTCAAACGTCAGATACGTGGGGCCATTGCCAACAATACGACGCGCTTCCTCGGCTGCGTAGCGCCAGCCCTTGTCGTCGAACTCCTCCATCGCCAGCACCCGCATGCCGCTGCGCTGGCTGAACCCCCACATATCCGGATCGTTGGTGGTGCCGCGGATGCCAATCTGAATGACTCGCGCCGGGTCCAGCAGCCCCTCCTCCACCGCTCGGCGGAACGGTGCACCGTGATGGAAGCGCGAGCCCATGTAGTCGTCGCCCGTGTCGCAATGAGCATCAATGTGAACCATGCCAACCGGCCCGTTCGCCGCCACCGCGCGCAGGATCGGCAGGCTGATGGCATGGTCGCCGCCAACCGATAGCGGAACGACACCGGCCATCGTCACCGTGCGATAAAACGTCTCGATTTCGTTCAGCGCCCCCTGGATTTCGTAGGGTTGCTCGATCCAGCAATCCCCCAGGTCGCGCACGCGGGCCGACGCGAACGGCATCACCCGGGTGATGGCATTGATCCGGCGCAGCAACGTCGATTGGTCGCGCACCGCCCGCGGGCCGTGCCGCGTGCCCGACCGATTGGTCACGCCGCCGTCGAACGGCACCCCGATGATGCCGATATCCGCGTCGGTGAGTTGCTGCGACGCCGGGGCGCGAAAGAACGTCGCGATACCGGTATAACGCGGATGGGCCTGCGGGTCTTTGAAATCCTGGTATTTCTCGGGCTGCTTGATCATCCGTCGGGTGCTTCCGCTGCTGCTGCCGAGCAGTTTGCCTTCTGGCGCCTGCAATTGCATTTTGTTTTCAGTCAGCCGGCGTAGCGGCACCGGCACGAGCATCGGTTTGCTGTCAGCAAAGCCGGTCGATGGCGTCGGCGCGGGACGGAACCCGACGGCAACACGTTTGCGTGAGCAGACGAGACACTCGGTTCCGCGCGGGCCGCCCTTTCCTTCCGTTCCGAACTTCCGGCATGCTCGTCTGCCAATCGGGAGAAACGGACATGACCCAAATTGTCGAGACCACAGCCGGTAAGGTGCAGGGAGCACGCGAGGGCACCATTCATGTGTTCAAAACCATCCCCTATGCCGCCTCAACAGCCGGGACGAACCGCTTCCTGCCGCCGCAACCATGCGCCCCCTGGTCGGGAATACGCACTTGCACGGACTTCTCCGGACGCGCGCCACAGGCCGGGCTGCGTCCGCCCACCCGTCCGGAACTGGAGAATTTCTCCGGCGCCGCCGACCCGTCGCCGGAAACCGAGGACTGCCTGACCGTCAACGTCTGGACCCCGGGCTGCGACAACACAGCAAAACGGCCGGTCATGGTTTGGTTCCATGGCGGCGCGTTTGCCTACGGCAATGCCAACTCGCCCCGCACGCACGGCCACAGGTTGGCGGCGCGGAACGATGTCGTGGTGGTCACCGTCAACCAGCGGCTGAACATTTTCGGCCATCTTGATCTGTCCGCCACCGGCGACGCGTTTCGCCTGTCCGGCAACGCCGGCACACTGGACATGGTCGCGGCACTGGAATGGGTTCGCGACAATATTGCGGCATTCGGAGGCAACCCCGGCAACGTCACGATCTTCGGGGAATCCGGCGGCGGCGCGAAGGTCAGCACCCTGCTGGCAATGCCCAGCGCCAAGGGATTGTTCCACAGAGCCATCATCCAAAGCGGCGCGGCCGTTCGCTTACGGACAAAGCAGCGTGCCCTGGCACTGACCGAGTGCGTGGCACGCCATCTCAGGGTCAGCGGCGCCGCCTTGCAAAACGTCGCGGTCGCGCAGCTTCTTGCCGCCGTCGATCCGGCCCAGAAAGCACTGGGAGCCTCGCCCTTCCCGCTGTTCGACCGTTACCCGTTCGGCCCGGTCGTCGATGGCGACGTCCTGCCGGCGCATCCGTTCGACCCGGCCGCCTCGCCGGTCTGTTCCGATGTGCCGCTGATCATTGGCGATATGAAGAGCGAGACAGCCAGTTTCCTGGCCCCGGTCGATCGGGTCTGGGATCGAACCCTGACCGAGGCCGAACTCCGCCAGCGGGTCGAGGCCGTCGCCGGCCCGCACGCCGGCCGCGTCATCGAATTGTATGGACAGTTGTATCCCGGCACCAATCCCGCGGAACGCCTGATCGCGATCACCACAGCCTGCAATTTCCGCATCCGTTCCCTGGCTCTGGCGCAACGCCGCGCTGCATTACATCAAGCCCCCGTCTGGATGTATTCGTTCGAATGGGAGACCCCGCTGTTCGACGGCAAGCTGAAAGCACCGCACGCGATGGACGTGCCGTTCGTATTCAACACCCTGGACCTGACCAACGCGACCGGAGGCGATGCCGACGCGCAGACCCTGGCCGATACGATGTCCTCTGTTTGGGCCGCATTCGCGCGTAACGGCCGCCCCGATCACCTGTCGATTCCCGCATGGCCGGTCTATGAGTCGGACAAGCGTGCCACGCTGCTGCTGGACAAGCACTGCCGGATAGAGAACGATCCGCGCGGCGAAGAACGCCGTCTGTGGCAGGACATAACCGGCACGGTATAAAGGGACACGATCCATGTACGTCCATACGGTCACCGGCCCGATCGGGCTGGACCAACTCGGCCGCACCTTGATGCACGAGCACCTGTTTATCGCCTTCTCAGGCTCCGAATACGATCCGTCCGTAACGTTCGATCGACCCGCCTTCGTCGCCGAAGCCGTCCGCCGCCTGACCCGTTTACGCGTCGAGCACGGCGTGCGGACCTTCGTCGATCCGTGCCCGATCGAACTCGGCCGCGACGCCGCGCTGATGAAGGAAATCGCGGAAAAATCGGAGATGCACGTCGTCTGCACCACCGGTTTCTATTTCGAGGAAATGGGTCTGCCCATTTATTGGCGTGCCCGAACCGTGGAAGAAATCGCCGGTCTGTATATCCGCGAAATCACCTACGGAATCGGCAAGACTGGCATCAAGGCCGGCGCGATCAAAGTCGCAACCGGCGCCCCGGCAATCACCGAGCTGGAACACAAATTCCTCGAAGCGGCGTGCATGGCACAGCACGCGACCGGGGTCCCAATCATTACCCACACTCAGGACGGTCACGCCGGCCCCGAACAACAGGCGGCGTTCGCCAAAGGCGGCGTGCCGGCGCATCGTTGCCTGATCGGACATTGCTGCGGCAACCCCGATCCGGCCTACCACCAGCGCGTCGTCGATGGCGGATCGTATATCGGTTTCGACCGCATCGGGTTGTTACGTTTCCAACCAGACGAACTCCGCGCCGATAATCTGGTGAAATTGGTAAAGAACGGCCATCAGGCGCAAATCATGATGAGCCAGGACCGCCACTGCGGCTGGTACGGCAAATACGCTCGGCAAATCACCCCGCAGGAACAGGCCAAAATGGATGCGCTGCGCGCGAAAGGGCAATGGCCGCCGCACTACAGCTATTTGTTCACCGATTTCGTTCCGATGCTAAAGGAACGTGGCCTCACCGATCAGGAAATCTATTCGATGCTCGAAGCCAATCCCCGCCGCTTCTTCGCCGGCGAACCTCTGCCCCACAGGCACTGAAGCCATGGAAGCCGATTACATCGTCGTCGGAGCCGGGTCCGCCGGCTGCGTCGTCGCCGCCCGCCTGAGCGAGACGGGGTCGAGCGTGATCCTGCTGGAAGCCGGCCCAAAGGACTCGCTGATCTGGATTCATATCCCGGCCGGCACGTTAAAGCTGCTGTACAATCCGAAAGTAAACTGGAACTACAGCGCCGAGGGCGGTGAGGGCAGCGACGGCCGCCGCATCCACTGGCCGCGCGGCAGAACGTTGGGCGGATCAAGTTCCATCAACGGCATGCTGTACGTGCGCGGCAATCCGGCCGATTTCGACGGCTGGGCGCAGATGGGCTGCCGTGGCTGGAGTTTTGACGATGTCCTGCCGTATTTTCGCAAATCCGAGGACTACAAACAGGGCGACGATGCGGAGTATCGCGGCAAGGACGGTCCCCTGAAAGTCGAAGACTATCGCACCATCCTGCCATTGACCCACAAGTTCATCGAGGGCGCGCGCCAGGCCGGCCACACATTCCGAAAAGACCTGAATGGGCGGGAGCAAGAGGGCGTTGGCTACTCGCAGATGACCCGCAAGGGACAATGGCGCGGATCAACCGCCCAAACCTTCCTCAAGGAAGCCCGGGGCCGGCCGAACCTGCGGGTAGAGACTGACGCTCTGGCAACAAAGCTGCTGTTCGAGGGCAAGCGCTGCACTGGTGTCGCCTTCCGTCAACGCGGCAAAATCGTCCAGGCCAAGGCGCATAAGGAGGTGATCCTGTGCGGCGGATCGGTGAATTCGCCGCATTTGTTGCAAGTCTCCGGTATCGGACCGGCCGGCCATCTGCAATCGATCGGCGTGCCGGTCGTGCACGATCTGCGCGGCGTCGGCGCCAACCTGCAGGATCATTACGTTGCGCGGGTGTCGCACCGCGTCAAGAACTCGATCTCCATCAACAAGCTGGCTCGCGGATTACGGCTGGCGCGCGAGGTGATGAAATTTGCGTTCGAAGGGCGTGGCGCGCTGACCTTCGGGATAACGACGGCGCAGGTGTTTTGCCGCTCGTCGCCAGAAAAGGCCAGTCCGGATCTGCAATTGCTGTTCACTCCAGCCAGTTATGACCCGAGCAAATTCGGGACGCTGGAACGCGAGGACGGCATGACCGTGGCAGTGTGCCCGGTTCGTCCGGACAGCCGGGGCACCATCATGGCCGCCAGCGCCGATGCCACCCAAAAGCCGATCATTACACCGAACTATTTGTCCGATCCGGCGGATATGCGGGTACTGTCAGCGGGCATTCGGTTCACACGGGAAATATTTGCCGCTCCGGCAATTGCCGCCCATAGCGTGGTCGAAACCCTTCCGGGACCGAACGTTACCACCGAAGCCGGATTGCTGGATTATGTCCGCCGTTTCGGCACCACCATCTACCACCCTGTGGGAACATGCAGAATGGGCGACGGGCCGTCAGCGGTGGTGGATTCCCGGCTTCGCGTGCACGGGATTTCCGGCCTGCGGGTGGTTGACGCGTCGATCATGCCGACATTGACAACCGGTAATACAAACGCCCCGACCATCATGATCGGCGAAAAAGGTGCGACGATGATTCGAGAAGACAATGGAGAGGTGGCACGGGTATAGCCTCGCGTCTCGATGATACTGTCGTGGCGTGCTCCCGTAAACGCGCCAGCATTGCGTGATGCCCCGGCTTGTCCGGGCCACCTGCGACTTGAAAGTGCCGCGATAGGTGGCTCGGCCAAGCCGCATAGGCGTCAACTTAAGAGGGCGGCAAAGAATATCTTTCCCCGGACGTGACTTTCCACTCTCCGTCATGACCGGGCTTGGCCCGGTCACCCGGGACGTTACTTGGGACGTCACAGGAAGTCGTGGATGGCCGGGCCAAGCCCGGCCATGACGAATGGGCAAATCCTCCCCACCCACCGCTTAAGTTGATGCATACGGGGACAAGCCGGGCCATGACGGCGAGGTAACGGTTATACCTGTCGCCCCTAAGCGGCCCGCGCGAAAGCCTTCTGATTGATCTCACTGTTCGCCAGTTCGTTCAGCAAGGTGTCGGCTTTCTGCTCTTCAGCCAATGTCTCCTCCAACAGAGACACGATCTCCTTCTGCCCTGCTGTCCTGGCCCAGGCAATCAAGGCACCGTAACGGGCGATCTCGTAATGCTCCACCGCCTGCGCACATGCCGCCAAACCAGCATCACGAACGTCGCCCTCGGGAAATTCCTCGATGACCTCGTCAGTTTCCTCGATCAGGCCGTTGATCGCCTCGCAGGTAGCCCCACGGGCACGCTTGCCCAGAACTTCGAACGCCTTCTGTAGCCGCTCGACCTGCCCCTGAGTTTCCTCCCGGTGTTGGGTAAAGGCATCCCGCAGTTGCGGATGACTCGTTGCTTTCGCCATTTTCGGCAACGCTTTTAATATCTGTCGTTCAGCATAATAAATATCCTGCATAAACGCCAGAATCAGTTCGTTAAACCCTTTTGTGACAGCCATAAATCCTCCTAATCACACTCTTCAACATGGGTTGCGCCCGCGGCTCTCAGAACCGCCGCCGCCTCTGACCGCTTCCCGCCGGTCACCGCACGGACGGCCAGAATCAGCTCCCCGGCCTCCGCTCGTTCGTCCCGGTCGCGTTGTTCGGAACGATCAGCGACGCGATGACCGGCAAACACCGAACCGCCCGCCGCTCCACCTGCCACGACCGCGGCCGCGACGGCAGGCACTGCCGCTCCTCCCGTCGCAACCGTTACGCCCACAGCCGCCAAAGCGGCGACCGCCGCCGCGGTGCTGGCGCCCAGTGTCCGCATCTGACGCGCGTCCTCGTCGGTAACGGCCGGCTTGGTATCGGACTCCGAAATCGTTTCTCCCCGAGCCAATGCGGGGGTCACAATACTCATGTCGGCCCGATCAAAGCCGGATACAGACAATTGGCTGACCGCGTCTTGCATGCGGCTGGCGTCGGCAAAAGTCGCCCTGACTCCAAACCAACCACCATCAGCCTGGTCGCCCACTTTAGCCACCGGAGTGGGAAGCCTTGCCGCCCTTGCGTCCCGCCGCGGATGCCTTTTCGCGATCCTCAGAAAAGTTGCCCGGGTTATGTTCGGCGCCGGGCCCCGAGGATGTTTCGTCATCGCCATGAGCGCTGCCATGACTGGCTTGGCCGCCTTTTCGGCCGGCTTCGGCGGCCCGTTCGCGGTCATTGGCGAAGTTGCCGGAACTGTGCTGACCGCCGACATGGCCGGCGCGAGCAGCCTTCTCACGATCCTCGGCAAAATTCCCGGGATTTCCTGTGTGTCGTTCTTCTGCCATGCGATGTCCTCTTTCCGGTCATTACCCCGGAGCGTGCGCTCCGGTAGTGTGTAAACGGATCAAAGGCGGTCGGGTTGTCTTCAAACCTTCCGTGAATCGCAGCGGTATTTTCCCAAATTTCGTAAAGCTTATTTAACTAACAGGCCCTTTTCCGCCGCCCCGCCGGTTCGCGCAGTCAATGCGGGACATTGCCGACGGTCAGCTTCTCCCGCGGCGGAGCATTCTCCGGATGGGTATGCAGATAATCCTGCGGATCCACTGCCAGATACCGGGACGGCCGATCCGCGTCATGCTGGAACAAAGCCACCGCCGTCAGAAGCCGTTTGTCGTCGTCTGACAGCCGCATCGCCTCGCGCAGATGATCAGTCCAACTTTCCATCGACCAAACCTCCACCCAGCCTTCCGGGTGAGCAACATCTTCGTATACCTGCCAGAACACCGCGCCGGCGCGGCCCCGGACGTGGTGCAATTCGTTCATCAGTTTCAGGAATTCGAACCTTTGCAACGGTTCGACACGGTAATAGGCCATTTCCATGATCCGGCCCCGCGCGGTGCGCAGCAACGGCACGAACTCCCGTGCCGGTGCCTCGGGTTCCGGCGCGACCTGTGGAGGGGCGAACGCCGGCGCGCGCACGATCGCTTCGATGCTGAAATACCGGGCAATAATCATCAATATCAGTCCGACGGCGGACGCGGTCAGGAACGTGCGCGGAATGCCGATGTTGCCGCCAAGCCAGCCCCAGCCGAACGAGCCTATCGTCAGCGCACCGTTCTGGGCCAACTGGTAGATCGATAACGCCCGCGCCCGCACCCATGGCGGACACACAAGCTGGGCGGACGCCTGGATCGTGGCAAAGGCCGCCGTCCAACCCAAGCCGAACAGCAGCATGCCGAAGGATGCCGGAACCCAGTGTGATGACACCCCGACAATGGCCATACCGGTGCATGACAACAGGGAACACACAACCACCGTCGCGCCGCGCGATAGTCTGCCGCGCACCATCGGCAGCAACATGCCGGACGTCACGCCGCCGATTCCCATCATCCCCAGGATGACACCATACATACCCGGCCCGAGTTCAAGGTCCCGCCGCACGAACAACGGCAGCAGCGCCCAGGTGGCCGACGCCGGTATTGAATAGGCCGCTGTGCGGACCATTGCCGCCTGCACCGCCGGGGTGTTGCGCACGAAACGCATGCCCGCCCGCATGGCGGACACGAAGTGCTCACGCGGCAATCCGGTAAACCGGCGCTCACGCTTCCAGACGAACAACGCGCTGATCACCGCCAGGATCGATATCGCGTACATGGAAAACGCGAGGCTGGACCCTCCCAGCAAGATCAAAAAACCCGCGATGGCCGGCCCGACCGCTCGGGTCAGGTTGTAGCCGATGCCATTCAGGGCAATGGCCTGCACCATGTCCTCTCTCGGCACCAGCTCCGGGACAATGGCGTTCCAGGCCGGGTTGGTCATGGCGGAGCCGATGCCGATCGCGAAGGTCAGCACCAGCAGCCAGCCGGCGGTCATCATGCCGGACAGGGTCAGGATCGCCAGCAAACTTGCCGCGCTGATGGTCCAAAGCTGCGTCCCGATCAGAAACACGCGGCGATCGACGATATCGGCCAGGGCGCCGCCGGGAAGCGCCAGCAGAAACACCGGCATAATGGTCGCCGCCTGAACCGCCGCCACGATCAGCGGTTCCGGCGCCAGCGTGGTCATCAGCCAGCCGGCACCGGTATTTTGCAGCCATGTGCCGAGCCAACCGATGACGGTGGCGATCCAAAGGCGGCGGAACATGCCATTGCGAAGCGGCACCAGGGCGGCGGGCAGGCGCATCAGGTGTGTGATCCGTTTTTCAATGGGTCTGGTGTTATCACGCGAATGCGCACCGTCGAACCACCCAGCACCGGATTTCCCGACACGCCCCACTCCGCGCGGCGCAACCGGCCGGTAGCCTCGATCGTTCCCGCAGACCGCACGATGTCCAGGCTGAACGGATGAGTCTGGCCGTGCATCGTCAATGTGCCGGCGACGGAATCGCCCTGACAGGCTCCGTGGAAGGACAGGTCCGGGAAGCGTGCCACATCCATCATCTCGGGTCCGGTGATGGTCTCACGGACGGTTTCGTTCGCCATGGCCAGACTGCCCGCCTCGATTTCCAGCACGACCTGGCATGCGCCAGGATTGGACGGTTCGTAGCGCAACCAGCCATGAAAGCGCGTGAACTTTCCGTCTAACGGCAACAGACCAAATCCGTAGGACCGCAGTTCGACCGAACTAACGGGTGGCGTGAGGTTGGTCTGTTCGGCGCGGGCCGGGATCCCCAATACAGGCGTGGCGAGCAAAAGCAGAAGGCCGAACGTGAACCGCATGATCCCCCCTGTTGTCCGTCTGGCCTCCGGCCTGAACCTGCTGCATACTCTGTCAGGGAAACAAGAAGGATGCGAGCGGTGCCCGTCGAGAAGCAAGCCTACCGTGAGGCGATGGCCCGTTTGGGTGCCGCGGTCAACGTCATCACCACCGATGGACCGGGTGGTCGAGCGGGATTTACCGCCAGCGCGGTGACCAGCGTGACGGACACGCCGCCGACGTTGCTGGTATGCGCCAATCGCGCCAACGATTCCTATCCCGCGATGCGGCAGAACGGCGTCCTGTGCGTCAACACGCTGACCCCGGCGCAGGAGGGTTTGTCGCCGGTGTTCGCCGGAATGACCCAGCATGCGATGAGTGAGCGATTCGACGGCCACGCCTGGCACACCCTGCAAACCGGCGCCCCGGCGTTGGATGAGGCGGTGGTGGTGTTTGACTGTCGGATCAATCAGGTGGTCGAGGTCGGCACTCACGACGTGTTCTTCTGTTCGGTGGAGGCCGTCCGCACCGGCAAAGCGCATGAAGGCCTGATTTACTACGGACGCGGTTACCACAAGGTCACGGCGCAGAACTGACCGGCGGATCAATCGCTGAAACGTAGCAGGACATCAGAATGACAACGACGAATGGCTGCGCCTGCTGCGATGCGGGCGTTTTGGGACGGCGCGGACTTTTGACCGGCGCGTCGGCGTTGGGCGTGGCGGGATTGTTCGGTGCGGCGGGATCGGCAGACGCCGCCGCAAAAGCTTTCCGGATCGATGTGCATCATCATATTGCGCCGCCGGCTTGGTTGGACGCGTTGAAGGCTGCGAAACTGGACTCGCCGCCGGTGGTGAACTGGTCGCCGGAAAAGTCGCTGGAGGACATGGACAAAGGTGGCGTCGCCACGGCCATGGTCAGTCCGACAACGCCCCAGGTCACCTTTCTGCCGGCCGCCGAAGCGGCGCGGGTTGCCCGGGAATCGAACGAATATACCCGCAAGATGGCGGATGCTCACCCCGGGCGGTTCGGCGTGTTCGCGATGCTGCCGATGCCTTATGTCGACGAATGCCTGAAAGAGATCGCCTACGCGTTCGACGTGCTGCACGCTGACGGGATTGGCATGATGACCAGCTATGGCGACAAGTGGCTGGGATACAGCGAATTTCAACCGGTGTTCGACGAACTGAACCGGCGTAAGGCCGTTGTCTATACGCACCCGACCGAGGCGAATTGCTGCGTCAATCTGGTACGCGGCATCGGGCCCGTCGCGGTCGAATATGGCGCGGATACGACGCGCTCGATCGTCAGTCTGATCTTCTCGGGTGCATCGCAACGCTATGCCGATATCAGCTTCATTTTCTCCCACGGCGGCGGTGTGCTGACGGCGGTGGCGGAGCGCCTGCAGATCCAGATGGTGACGACGCCGCCCTTCAAAGGGAAGATTACACGGGCGCAGGTCGATCACGAGTTGAACCGATTCTTCTACGATACCGCCCAGGTGTCAAACGCGCTGACGATC
The DNA here is from genome assembly GCA_903932145.1 of uncultured Rhodopila sp. Classification (GTDB taxonomy): domain Bacteria; phylum Pseudomonadota; class Alphaproteobacteria; order Acetobacterales; family Acetobacteraceae; genus Rhodopila. The sequence goes on from CAIZFE010000101.1 coordinate 142,326, forward strand.
GAAACACTGGCCAAACTGGTGCCAACGTCGCAAATCGTGTTCGGGTCGGATTTTCCCTACCGGACATCAGAGGAAACGGCCGCCGGATTGGCGAAGCGGTTCAAAGGCCGGGTGTTGCAAGACTTCGAGCGGAACAATGCGGCACGGATTCTGCCGGGCGTGAAACGGGTTTAGATCACCAACCTTCCCACCGTCATGGCGGGCGCAGGCCCGCCATCCACGACTTCGCCGGCGGGGGCACCGGTAGCCGGCGCCCCCTAAATCAAGACTACATCTGCGAATATTCGCCCTTCGCATCCCAGATATACATGACGTAACCACCGCTGGTCACATCGCCCTTCTTATCGAAGCTAACCGGCCCCAGAACACTCGGCCACGGGCCGCCTGATTTCAACATTGCAGCGACCTTCTTCGGATCGAGCGTATTGGCCTTCTTCGCCGCCTCGGCCCAAATCTGGATCGTGGCGTAGCTGTATAGAACATAACCCTCGGGATCGATCTTCTTGTCGGTGAATTCCTTCACCACGGAAGCCGCCGTCGGATTTTTCCGCGGATCGGGGGAGAACGTCATCAACGATCCGGTGCCCGCCGGGCCCGCGATGTTCCAGAATTCCTTGGTCACCATGGCGTCGCCGCTGACCAACGTGGCGGTCATGCCCTGTTCCTTGGCCTGGCGGATAATCAGCCCGGCCTCGGTGTAGTAACCGCCGATATAGATGACGGAAACGCCGGCCTGCTTCAGTCGGCTAACGACCGCGTTGTAGTCTTTCTCACCAGCCGTATAGGATTCGAACATCGCCTCTTGCACGCCGGCTTTGTTCAGTGCCTTCTTCGTTTCATCCGCGAGGCCTTTGCCATACGCCGAATTGTCGTTAAGGATCGCGATCTTCTGGCCCTTGTAGTGCTGCGCCAGATAGGTGCCCGCGACCTCTCCCTGCTGATCGTCGCGACCGCAGACACGGAACGTGCCCCAACCGCCCTCATCGGTGAATTTCGGATTGGTCGAAGCGGGCGAGATCATCAGGATGCCCTCTTCCAGATACACCTTGCTGGCCGGGATCGAGCTGCCGGAGCAGTAATGACCTGCCACCAGCACGACCTTCTTGGTCGCCATCTGATTGGCGACGGACACGGCCTGCTTCGGATCGCAGGCATCGTCCGCGACATTCAGCACGATGTGCTGGCCCAGCACGCCACCGGCCTTGTTCAGGTCCTCGACGATTTGGGTCGCCCCGATCTTCATCTGCTCGCCAGCCGCGGCGTTTGATCCGGTCAGCGGACCGGCCACGCCGATCTGCACGTCCGCGGCCATCGCCGGAAGCGTTAGCAGGGCGGCCAAGGCGGCTCCCAGTAAGGATTTTTTCAACATTGCACATCCCCGTTGCGATTCGTAACGCGCAACCCTACCCCTCGGCAGCGAAGTGCGCCAGAATCCTCTTAATGAAGCGGGAGCGGGTCATGAAAGCGTCGTTGTTCTATCTGCCGAGCATCGGAAGTCGGGCGGAGATTGAGTCGGGGATGGCCGGGATGAACCCGGTTTTCTATCAGCGGATGCTGGCCGAATTGTCCGAACAGATCAGGCTGGCGGACGACCTGGGGTATGATTCGGTCAGCTTCACCGAACATCATTTCCATATCGAGGGGTTCGAGGTTTCCAACAACCCGGTGCTGCTCGACCTGTATTTCGCGATGCAGACGAAACGCATCAGGGTCGGCCAGTTGGGCATCGTGCTGCCGGCGTCCAACCCCATCCGCGTCGCCGAGGATATCGCGATGCTGGATCACATGACCGGCGGTCGCGCCAATGCCGGGTTCGCTCGGGGGTATCAACGGCGCTGGGTGGATATCATGGCGCAGCAGGCGCACGGCGTCAGCGGCGCCCTGCCGCACCAGCACGATGCGATCGACGCGGCGAACCGGGCGGCGTTCGAGGAGAATTTTCAGATCATCAAGAAGGCATGGACGCAGGAGATGCTGACCCACGACGGTCAGTTCTGGCGGGTGCCGGCGGGCGAGACTCCCTGGATGCTGGATACGACCGAGAAATGGGGCAAGGGCGTCGAGAACGGCATTCTGAAGTCGGTGGGTGTCGTCCCGAAGCCGTTGCAGAAACCGCATCCTCCGTTATTCCTGCCGTTTGCGTCGTCGGAAAATTCGATCCGCTGGGCGGCGAAGGAAGGCGTCACGGCGATCCTGCCGGCGATGCTGCCGGTCTATGAGAACCATCTTTACGACGTGTATGCCGAGGTCTCCGGGCGGCCTCGCGGGCACGGGACGGGGCTGTTGCGGGATGTTATCATTGCCGACACGGATGAGGAGGCGATGGCGCTGTGGCGGGACTCCGGACAATTCTCCGGGCGGGCGTGGTTCGAACCGTTCGGGTTCCGGCGCGGCATGCAGAACCCGAAGACGGGTGAATTCCTGACGCCGGAAGACGCGGTGCGCGAGGGATACATCCTCGCCGGGACGGTGGACACGGTGATCCGGGGGATGGAGGCGAACATGAAGCGGCAGAATGTCGATTGGGTGTTCTGCTATACGTATAACGGGCTGATTCCGCATGGAAAGCTGATGGCGTCGATCGAGCGGTTCTGGACGGAGGTGATGCCTCGGTTTGGTTGAGGATGCGGGCGACTCTGCCGATCAAAACGGCAGCAGAATATCCATCATCTGCTGCCCCCAGCGGGCGCGTTGCAGGTCGGTCAGTTGCCCCTTGCCGCCATAGGCAATCCTGGCCTCGGCCATGCGATCGTGCAGCACCGTGTTGTCGGAGGCAATGTCCTGCGGCCGGATCACCCCGGTCACCCGCAGTTCCCGTAATTCGCTGTTGACCATGAACTCCTGCGACGCCGCCACGACCAGATTGCCATTGGGCAATACCTGGGTGACGATCCCCGCCAACCGAAGCGTGACCGCCTCGGTGCGCTGAATCTGTCCGGTGCCGGTGTTGCTGTTGCTGTTGCTGCTCGCCGCCGAAATAAGCGAGGATGGATTGATCGCTTTCGGCAGCACCGTCTCCAATCCGAAGAAATTCGGCAGTCCACCGGTTTCCGAGCTGGTCCGCGCCGCTGAAGTTACATTCTTCAGGTTGGCCGCATCGTTCATGCTGACCAGAACCGTGACGATATCCCCCACCACGGCCGCCCGCTGGTCTTTAAAGAACGCCCGCGATCCGGATCGCCACAGTGCGCTCGCCTCATTGGACACTGGCTGGCGGGCCGGCATCGGCATCGAAACCGGCTTCCATTTCGGGTCCTTGGTCGGATCAGCAGTCAGTGTCATTGGCGGATCGCTTCCCACCTCCGACAGCCGGGTCAGCATGCCACATCCGGACTGTAGCCCCAGCGCGAACAGCAACAAGGCGAGCGTCCGTGCCGTCATCGCCGATCCTGACGATTAAAACGAACCGGGGCTGTTGGCAGTGCGGCCGGCGCATCGGATCGCAGCCGCACCAACCCCGGGCCGATGACCTGAGCAGACAGGAAGGCTTTGGAGTTCATATTCTGCAACCGGATATTGTCGCCCTCCGCGCCATTGTCCAACGCCGTGGCCTGCTCGCTTAACGAAAAACTGTTCCCGGACAGTTCGACCCGCACCACCGCACCGCGTTGCACGAGCGTCGGACGGACCAGATCGGCCAGCCGCAACGGTTGTCCCGCTTGAACCGGGCGGCGCAGTTGCATCCCGACAATCTCATCGATGGAGCGTGCAACCTCATTCTGTAGCAAAGCCGACCGAACCCGGGACACACGGATGTCCTCCGGCCGAAGTATGGTCTCGGGTAGCAACCGGGTCACCGCCACTGGTGCCTCCATCATCGCGTCGGCGTGGCCGGTGACCCGGACATGGATAGGATTCATCCTTTCCGCCGTGACGCTGAGCAGCGCGGTGAAGTGCCCCGTAATGCTATCGTAATCGACCTGAGCGGTGGTCGCTGCCGGGTTCGCCTCGTACGGAATGATCGGGGGATTAAATCCCGCGATATCGACCTCAACATCGGCGGCGGCCCCGGCCGCGGTGATGGCGATCCGCAAGGCTTCGGTCACTTCCTCCTTGCGCAGTGGCCGCCCGGGCCACTCAAGCCTGGCACGATCCGCGCTCGATACCGATCGCCACGCCACGTTGTATAGCCGGGCGATGGCGTCCAGTTGCGAGGCTTCCACGGGCATAACGCCGCCGGGTTCCGGCCCCGGCCCCAACACGCGGTCGGCGTTGGGACCTGCGTCGTCGAACAGGTCCCGCAGAAACACCTCCGGCCCGTGCATCGTCGTCATCCGGCGTAAGGTTGCCGCCTGAACCTGCGCGCAAACCCCGATCGCCACCAGAAAAACCAGGATACGCATCAGCGTAGGTTGGTCAGGGTGGACATCATCTCGTCGCTCGAGGTGATGACCTTACTGTTCATCTCATAGGCACGCTGAGCGGTGATCAGGTTGGTGATTTCGGTGACAACGTTGACGTTCGATGTTTCAATGAACCCCTGCTCCACCGATCCAAATCCGGCGGTTCCCGGATTGCCGGTCACCGGCGCGCCCGATGCGGCGGTCTGCACCAGCAGGTTGCCGCCTTGCGCATCCAGCCCCGCCTCATTCGGAAAAGCGGCGAGTTGAAGCTGCCCGATCGTCTGCGGCGCGGTCGTGTTCGCCAGCGTCACCTGCACCTGGCCCGAAGTATTGATCGTCACGCTGGTCGCGGCCGAGGGGATCTGCAACCCGGGCTGCACCGTATAGCCGTCGGCGGTGACGATCGTGCCGTCGGGCGCCAGAGAGAACGTGCCGTCCCGCGTGTAGGCGGTTTCGCCCGACGGCGTCGTGACCTGGAAATACCCGTTGCCCTGAATGGCGGCGTCCAGTGTATTGGACGTTTGTTGCAGGTTGCCTTGCTCATTGATGCGGTAAATGGCCGCGGTTTTCACGCCCAGGCCCACCTGCGCGCCGGACGGCACAACGGTGCCGCTATCGGAGCTGTTGGCCCCGACCCGGCGCAAATTCTGATAGATCAAATCCTGAAACTCTGCTCGGCGTCGCTTGAACCCGGTCGTGGTCATGTTCGCCATGTTGTTGGAAATGACTTCGACGTTGGTCTGCTGGGCCTGCATACCGGTGCCGGCGATATCGAGCGAGCGCATGGGTTGTTACTCCTGTGGCATGGTGTCATGTGGAGGGTCGTTACCCTCCAGAGGCAGGCAGTAATTTGTCGATCGTGTTCTGCTGGCGGTCGCCCTCGGCCTGCACGAGTTGGGTCACAAGTTGGAACTGGCGCAGATCGTTCATCATCCGCGTCACCTCCATCACCGGCTGCACATTGGACCCTTCGATGGCCCCCTGGACGATGCCCGGAGAAGCGACCGCGGCGGTGGGGCCGCCGGCGACGAAATTGGTCGCGCCCTCCGCCCGCAGGGCCATCGGATCGGCCGGCTGCACGACCCCGATCTGGCCGATCGTGCCGTCGGGCGTGGACACCGAACCATCGCCGGAGATCGTCACCTGCGTGTCGGTCGACCCGATCTGAATCGGCTTGCCGTTCACATCCAGCACCGGGTTGCCGCTGCTATCCGCCAATGTGCCGTCCGGCAGAGGACCGAAGCGGCCGTCACGGGTCAGCCGCGGGCCGGCCGGTGTGTTGATGGTGAAGAAACCCTCGCCGCTCAGGGCAAGGTCGAACGGATTACCGGTGTGAGTGACCGTACCCGGCTGCGCCTCCCGGTATGTCGCGCGGTCCTGCGCATAGGTAATCGTATGACTTCCGGGGGTACGGGCGGTGTTGGGCTGCTGGTCGATCCAGTCGGCAAACTGAACCCGCTCCGTCCGGAAACCCGGCGTGTTGGCGTTGGCGATATTGTTCGCCGTGATGTCCATGGCACGCTGCTGAGCAAGCAGGCGTGACGCGGCCAGTGAAGTGGTGATGTCCATATGGTATAATCCGAGACGTCCTGTCTCCACTACAGCAAACGGCGTGCCATGCCGCCCCTTTGCCTCAGGCCGTTGGAATAGAACGCATTCACAAATGTCGCCCGGGTGTGCCGTGGCGGCATTTCCTACCCTCCGGCAATTTATGCCGGCCCACTATCGCTTCGTGCCGCGCCTTGAACGTTTATCCGCAATGGCCGGTTGCACGAAAAAAGCAAAAAGATGTCGTTTATCCTGACGTCGTCAACCTTTCGTTAATACTTATCTGTCACTCTGGCTGGCATGAGTTCATCCTCCCCCACCAAGGCCGGCGATCCGGACGCCGCGCCGGCGAAGAAGCGGGCCAAGGCAAGATTGATCCTGATCGCCGCGCCGGTCGTTCTTCTGCTGGCCGGTGCCGGTCTATGGTTCAGTGGCGTCCTGCCACACCTGCTGGGTATCGATAAGCATGTCGAACACGCGGAAGAGTCCGTCAGGCCGCCCGGCTATGTCGATATGCCGGAAATGATAGCGAACCTGAACAGCACGTCGCACAAGCCCGGCTACGTGAAGCTGACGGTTCGCATCGAAGTGCCGAAACCCGAGGACGCGGAGAGGGTCAAGGCCGCGATGCCCCGGCTTCAGGACCTGATGCAGACTTATCTGCGCGAAATGCGGCCCGAGGAACTACGCGGCTCCGCGGGAACCTATCGGCTGCGAGAGGAACTTCTGGTCCGAGCGAATGCCGCCGTGGCACCGGTCAAGATCAGCGACATACTGTTTACCCAGATGCTGGTGCAATGAGCGAAACGCAGGATCAATCCGACGACGATCTCGCCGCCGCATGGGGTGCCGCAACCGATAACCAAACGCCGGTGGACGCCGCACAGGCAGCGCGCGAACTCAATCAATCTGAAATCGATAACCTGCTTGGTTTCGACACCGGCCCGGCGGACGGTGAAGCCCGCACCGGAATGCAAAAGATCATCAGTTCCGGCCTCGTGTCTTACGAACGCCTACCGATGCTGGAGATCGTCTTCGACCGTCTGGTGCGCATCATGTCCACCAGTTTGCGCAATTTCACCTCCGACAATGTCGAAGTGGGCATAGACAACATTCTGTCGTTGCGGTTCGGCGACTATCTGAACTCCATTCCGCTGCCCGCCATGCTGGCGGTGTTTAAGGCGGAGGAATGGGACAATCACGGCCTGATGGTGATCGATTCGGCTATGATCTACTCGATCGTCGATGTCCTGCTGGGAGGACGCCGCGGAACGGCGGCGATGCGGATCGAAGGCCGCCCCTACACCTCCATCGAGCGCAGCCTGGTCGAGCGATTGATCGAGGTCGTGCTGTCCGACCTGTCCACCAGCTTCGATCCGCTGTGCCCGGTCACGTTCCGGTTCGAGCGCCTGGAGGTCAATCCCCGCTTCGCCACCATCAGCCGGCTGTCAAACGCCGCGATTCTGGCCCGGCTTCGCATCGATATGGAGGATCGCGGCGGTCGTGTTGAACTGTTGCTGCCCTACGCGACACTGGAACCTGTCCGGGAACTTCTGTTGCAACAATTCATGGGCGAAAAATTCGGCCGCGACTCCATCTGGGAAACTCATTTGGCCGAACAACTCTGGCATACCGAAGTAGAACTGTCGGTGGTCCTGGATGAGCAAACCATGCGCCTGGCGGATGTGATCGCGTTTAAGCCCGGGCAGCAACTGTTGCTGAACACTGTCCCCGGCGGCGCGGTGTCCGTCCGTTGCGGATCGGTGGCGTTGTTCGAGGGCCGTATGGGGCAAAAAAACAACAATGTGGCGGTCAAGATCGAACGCGAACTGATTCGCCCCGCCTCGCCAGATCGTTTCTAGATTTTATCAACCATTTATTAACCTTTAACCGGCACGATGCACCTCATGGAATGGACCCTCGAAATCGTTCTCGTCGTCCTGCTGGGCGCAACCCTGTTTCAGGCCATCCGGCTGGAACGCGAGCTGGGGGTTCTGAAGCGTGACCGGTCCTCGTTGGAATCGCTGGTGGCGGGTTTCAATGCCAGCACGCACCAGGCGGAAACCAGTATCCAACATTTGCGGGCGACGGCGGATGGGGCGGGCAGGCAAATCGAAAGCCAATTGGGTCAATCCGTCTCGTTAAAGGACGATATCGCTTACCTGACAGAGCGCGGCGAGCGGCTTGCCGACAGGTTGGACAGCCTGGTACGCGCGGCGCGGCCGTTGGCGCAGGACCGTTCGCTCAGCCCGGCCGCCGGTCGTGCGCCGGATGCCCGGCCGGCAACGGACGGCAGTCAGATTGAACGTGATCTGATGCAGGCATTGCGGATGGCCCGATGACGCTGAAAATTCCAGCGCCACGCTTGCTGCCCGCCACGATCCTGACCCTGGCGGCCGTGTTGGTGTTGAAGTGCGGCGTGCTGGTGCAGGCCGCGATCACCCATCGTCCGCGCCCTGACAGCCTGATCGTCGCGGCGGCCCGGGCCGCGGGTTCGGACGCCTCGAAAGAGCACACCAAACCAGCCGCCCCGCCGGCCAATGGAGAGCAAAAAATCCCGGTGCAATCCGCTGCGGAGCCGGTCAAGGAAGGCCCGCCACCGGTTTCGGCCAGTGAAAAAGCGCTTCTGCAAGACCTCCGGCAGCGGCGCCAGGAACTGGATGCGCGCGCCGACGCGGTGGCGACGCGGGAATCGTTGCTGCTGGCCACGGAGCAAAAACTGGCCGGGCGGGTGTCGGAGTTGCAAAGTCTGCAAAAGCGGCTGGAAGGCCTTGATTCGGCGCAAAAACAGAAAGAGGACGCCGGCTGGCAAGGTCTCGTCAAACTCTACGAGGCGATGAAGCCCAAGGATGCCGCGACGATTTTTAATGAGCTGTCGATGCCGGTTCTGTTGCCGGTACTCGACCGGATGAAAGAGGCCAAGGCCGCATCGGTCATGGCCGCCATGAACCCGGACAAGGCGCGCGAAGTAACGGCGGAGCTGGCGCAGTTGCGTACCCGCCGGGACGCCAGGACCACGCCTCCCGGTGGGTGAACGACGTAACAAGGAGAGTCACAATGACCATCGACAAATCCATGAATATTCTGATCGTGGATGACTACAAGACGATGCTGCGGATTATCCGCAACCTGCTGAAGCAGATCGACTTCAACAACGTCGAGGAAGCGTCCGACGGCACCGAAGCCTTGTCGAAACTACGCGGCGGCAATTACGGCCTGATCATCAGCGACTGGAACATGGCTCCGATGACCGGCCTGCAATTGCTACAGGAGGTGCGGGCCGACCACCGCCTGAAAACGACGCCGTTCATTATGATTACCGCCGAGAGCAAGACGGAAAACGTCGTCGCGGCCAAGGCCGCAGGCGTCTCCAACTACATCGTCAAACCGTTCAATGCGGAAACGCTGAAGGACAAAATCGAGAAAGTGCTGGCTCATGCTTGATGTTCCGGAAGATGGCCGCCTGAGCGGTCTCGACGCGTTAAAGCAAAAACTGGCTTCGATCCGGGAACAACAACTCGGCATCGAGGCCGGACTGGTTACGGAGGTAGTACGGGCGGTGTTAACAACCATCAGCGACGACCTGACGGCGAAGGAGGCAGCCCTGCTGCGCGAGGTCGAGGAACTCGGGCGCACCATCGCCAGCGCGAAGTCGGATATCGCCGCGCTGCGGGTCGATGACATTAATGACCACGACATCCCGTTCGCCACCGATGAACTGGATGCGATCGTCGAGCACACCGCGCATGCGACGAATGCGATCCTGGAAAGTTGCGAGATGCTGGACGAGGTATCCGCGACGCTCAGTGGTGACCCAGCGGCGAAACTTCAGGCCGCGACGACGAAGATTTACGAAGCCTGCAGCTTCCAGGACATCACCGGCCAGCGGATCACCAAGGTTGTTACGACGCTAAAGGCGATTGAACAAAAGGTCGTCCATATCATCGGCACCTTCGGACCGTCTGTCGAATTGGTAACGCGGACGCTACAACCCGTCACCAATGAGGCGGACCTGCTGAACGGCCCACAGTTGCCGGCACAGGCAATGGATCAGTCGGACATCGACAAGCTGTTGGCCGATTTCTGAATGCTCGATCTCCGGACCGCGCGCATCGTCGCGGCCCTGGTGGCGATCACGTCGGCCGCGGCGCGCGATGCGGCGGCTGACGACCCTTTGGTGAACCGAACCTCTGTCCGGTCAGGCAATCATCCGGACTTCGGGCGGGTTGTTGTCGATACGACCAGGCAGGCCGGATATCGCATCGAACAGGACGGCGATCACGTCGTGGTGCGTTTTGATGACGGCGTCTCATTGGGGACTCCGCCTGCCCTGCCCCGCAACGTGACCGAGATCAAAACCAGCGGCGCAATCGCCGAACTGACATTGAAACATGGTGCGGTATTGCATGCCACGCGGTTGGGAGGCCGTGTGGTGCTCGACGCGTTGGACCCTTCAGGCAAGGCCCCGGTGCCGCCAAAGCGTGTTGCGGCTCGGCCGGCACCATCCGGAACAACCGAGCGGGCAGGCGATGGACACGCGCCAGCCGCGCTGTCCGGGGGGAAAGCGCCGGGGGGTGTCGCTGGCGCGCCAGCGGACAACCAGCAAGCGGCACAACCGCAACGGGACACTGACCACGCGCCGCTTATCGCGGCAAAGGGCGCGGACGATCGGCCCGCGGCGATGCAGAAGCCTCCTCCGCTGACGACTGTAGAACCCCCGGCACGTCCGATGACCGCCGAGCGTGTCCCGGTCGAGGCGCAACCACTCCCGCCAACCGCTGCACAGCCAGCGGAAGCGGCGGCCCGACCTACCGTTCCGCCAGAGAATGCGGTCCCCCTCGGACTACGGGTTCGCCGCGTCAAACTGCCCAAGGACATGGACGGATCGGCGATCCTGGTGCCGTTCGACGCGGCGACCGCGGCGGCGGCGTTTCAAACAGCGCGTGCCACATACCTCGCGTTCGACGAGCGGCGTCCGGTCGATCTGGCGGCGCTGCGAGACGATCCTGTGTTCGGCGACGCCTCCGTCCAGCTTCTGCCCAACGGCACTCTGTTGCGTATCGCACTGCCGGCGGGACGGTCCATCGCCCTGACACCGATGCCGCAAGGCTGGCGTATCGCCGCACTGACGGCCGCACCCGAACGGCATCCCATTGTCGCGGCGCTTACTGACGGACACATGGCTTTGGCCGCCGACCAGCCGGGTAGCGTGCTCAACATGGCTGATCCTGATACCGGGACAACCCTACTGGTCGGCACTCAGCATCGCCCCGGCCAAGGTGTTCCGCACTACCGGCGCAGCGCCGTGTTCATCATGCGCCCCACCATCCAAGGCATCGTGATCGAACCGCTGTCCGACGCGATCGACCTTCGACCCGCGCCGGCCGGGTTCACCCTGACTGGTGGACCGACGGGTCTGCTTCTGTCCGCCGCCATCGGCGCCACCGATCTGCTGATGGACGCCTCCCGTCTGACCAGGCGATTGACGCTGTCGGCGATGCCGGCCGACCTGACGATCCAGCAGGCGATCAAACAACTGGCCACGGCCGCCGCCACTTTGCCCGGGGCGCGTGGTCCCAAACATCGTTCGGTCGCCCAGACCCTTCTGACGCTCGGTTTTTCCGCTGAGGCCGAAGCATTGCTGCACGTGACAGCCGAACAGGACCCGCGAGAAGCCGCATCGGCCGACACACGAACCTTGACCGCCGTGGCCGCGCTGTTAGCGGACCGGCCGGATGAGGCCGCCTCCTTGTCCGACCCGGACCTGGATGGTTCGGATGAGATCGCCTTCTGGCGCGCGGTACGTCAGGCGATGCGGGACGAAGGCTCTCCGGCCGCCGCCGCGGTGTTCGCGACGACCGCGCCGCTGATGGCGCAATATCCCGGGCCAATGCGTGCGAAGCTGCTGCCGATGGTGGTCGAAACCATGATCCAGGGGGGAGAAATCGCTCCGGCAGCGCGCCTGCTGAACGCATACAAGGACTCCCCCAAATTGGCCTACGCGCGCGCGCTGATGCGTCAGGCGGAGGGCAACACCGGTGAGGCTTTGGCCATGCTGGACGCGCTCGCCGCCGGCCACGACCAGTTTGACCGCGCCCGTGCCGCGGTTCGGGCAGTCGAATTGCGGCTGGCGGCAGGAACCATCGACAAGACACAGGCAGCCGATGCACTGGACAAGTTGCTCTATGCATGGCGCGGCGACGGGCGGGAGCTTGGGTTGCGCCAACTCATAGCCGAACTGCGGGGCCAAACCGGTACATGGCGGGCTGCGCTGGCGACACTGCGGCAGGCGGAGACGGATTTTCCGGAACAGGCCGCCTCCATCCACCAGCGGCTACAGGACATGTTCGCCGGGATGGTGCGCGACGAGGGCACCAGCCACATTCCGCCCATCGAATTCGTCTCCATGGTGGACGAAAACGCTGACCTGGCCCCCGAAACCAGCGATGACGAAGTCCCGGTCGAGCAGGCGCTGGCGGATCGGTTAGCGGCCCTGGATCTCCCTGGCAGAGCGAAACCGGTGCTGGACAAATTGCTGCGGTCGGCGAAATCGGACATCCCGAAAGCGCGGTATGGCGCCAGCCTTGCGACGTTGGCGTCGCGAGAGGGCAACGATGTCGCCGCGCGCGAGGTATTGAACGCCTCGGATGCACATGTACTGCCGCCGGATTTGGCGGAGCAGCGCGCAATCCTGCTGGCCGGGGCGGTTGCACGCCTTGGCAACCCCTCCGAGGCCGCCGGACTATTGGCGCCTTTCAACAGCACTCCGGCGATGGAAGCCCGGGCGCAGATCTTGGAGGCCGGCGGCATATGGGCGGAGGCGGCGAAGGTCTGGACGGACATCGTGGCCGCGACGGTGGCGGCGGCCGGCCTATTGGATGATGCCGCGGCGCGAACCGTGCTTCGACTGGCGACCGCAACAGCCCGCGCGGGCGACGATGCCAGCCTGGCTGAACTTCGCCTGAAATACGGCGGTCGGTTCATCCCCGGTCCGGTTGGCGATCTGTTTCGTGTGCTGACCGCCGAGCCGATTCGGACCTCAGCCGACCTCGAGCGTTCGCATCAGGAAACCAGTCTCGCCGCGACATTGCCCGGCGGGTTAAAGGCGCTGCCTGCGATTGTGACAATACGCTGAACGTTTCGCGGATGCGGTATGCGATTTTGGCGCGGCTAAGGCCAAAAAGAGGCTTGCGCCCCACCCCTCTTTTCATCATGTTCCGCCGCCTTGGCCCAAGGGGACAGCGGGCGGTTTTCGCGCGTACTGTCCAACAGGCCGTCTACTGGTAGGAGGGTACGCGATGAACGCACTCAGCCCACTGGGGATGGTCTCGGAAATTCCGAGCAGCAACCAGATGCAGTCCGACGCTGAGCGGGCAATTTCCGATGATTCGGACATGGAAGTCCAGAAGGACTATTTCGTCGAGAAGGATGGCGTCAAGTTCGCCGGCACTCACCTGCTGATCGATCTTTGGGGCGCCACGAATCTCTGCGATCCGGATCATATCGACCGGGCGCTGCGCGAAGCCGCGGAAGCGGCGGGTGCAACGATTCTGCATAGTCATTTCCATCACTTCTCGCCGAATGGCGGGGTCAGCGGTGTGCTGGTGCTGGCGGAGAGTCACATCTCGATCCACACATGGCCGGAGCGCGATTTCGCCGCGATCGACATCTTCATGTGCGGCGCGTGCAATCCCTATCGTGGGATTACCGCGTTGAAGGCGGCCTTCAAGCCGGCCTCGATCAACCTGGGTGAACAACGGCGCGGCCTGATCGCCTGATCGTCCGCCTGACCGATTGACGACCGACGGCTCGGGCGAAAGTCCGGGCCGTCGCTGTATGGAGCGACACCAATGCCGACCGATAGCTGGATCAACGAAACGCTTTACCCGGACTGGGGCCAGCGCTTTCAGGTAAAACGCGAACTCGCGCGTGTAACAAGCGAGTTCCAGGACATCGCGATTTTCGAAAGTACATCGCATGGCCGGGTCATGGTTCTGGACGGCGTGATCCAGATCACCGAGGGCGACGAGTTCGTCTATCAGGAAATGCTGACTCATGTGCCGCTGCTGGCGCACGGATCGGCCGAGAACGTGCTGATCATCGGCGCTGGCGACGGCGGCGTGCTGAAGCGCGTGCTGCAGCACGGCAATGTGAAGCGCGCCGTGATGGTCGAGATCGACGGCGAAGTCATTCGCCTGTCGAAGGAATTCCTGCCGAAGATCGGCGGAACGGCCTGGACCGACGCACGCGCGGAGGTCATCGTCGGCGATGGGATCGACTACGTGAAGCGCGCGCCGGATGCCTCCTTCGACGCGATCATCGTTGATTCCACTGACCCGATCGGCGTGGGTGAGGTTCTGTTCACAGACGAATTCTATCTGAACTGCGCGCGCATCCTGACTGCCCGCGGCCTGGTGGTGAACCAGTGCGGCGTACCGTTCATGCAGCCGGACGAATTGCGGGAAACCAGTGCCCGCCGGCGGACCTTCTTCCCGCATGTCACCGCCTATGTCGCCGCCGTGCCGACCTATGTCGGTGGCTTCATGACGCTCGGCTGGGCCGCGAAAGACGCGTCGCTGGCATCCACACCCGTGGAAACGATCCGCGCCCGAGCGCAGTTGGCGGGACTTCTGGGCAACACCGAATACTGGACTCCCGAGATACATACCGGGGCGTTCAACCTGCCGCCCTATATCGCGCGCCATCTACCAACGGACTAAACTCGGCGTCACGGCAGACTGTCGGTAGGGTTCGCAACGAATTCGCCTTCAAGCTGCCGCGTTGACGTGCGACAGGATACTTTCCAAGCCGATTACTCGTGAGGACGCCAGCATGCGGTTCGTCGTTGCTCCAATTCTCGTGGCGACCCTGCTGCTGGCGGTGCCGATGGCGCCTGCTCGCGCCCAGGTGGACAGCCGCGAGGGCATTGCCCTGCAAAACCAGATCTACCAGCTTCGGCAAGAGCTGAAAGCGGTTGAGGATCAGACCTCGCGCGGCGGTGGATCGACCATTCGGCCGGCACCTGCTTACGCGCCGCCGCAGCAGGTCAATGGTGGCAACGACCTGCTGGCGCAGCTTCTGACCCGAGTCGATGCGCTGGAGGATCAGATCCGCCAGTTGCGCGGCCGCATTGATGAAACGCAGAACCAACTGCAGCGACAGAACGACGATCTCGGCAAGCGCATCGACGATCTGGCGTTTCAGGTTTCGCCCCAAGGGGCACCGGGCGCGCGTCCCGCGCAGCCGTCCACACCCCGCGAGGAGGAGCCGCCCGCTGCTGCGCCGCCGCCTCCTCCTCGTCCGGCTGCGCCGCGCACCCCGGAGGTCATCCTTCAGGAGGGCAATGCCGCCCTCGCCCGCCGCGACTATACCGCCGCCGAAGCCGCCGCGCGGGGCGTTCTGGCGAACCGCACATCCCCGCGCGCGTACGACGCCCGCCTGTTGCTGGCGCAGGCGTTATCCGGTGAAAAGCAATACGCGCAGGCGGCGATTGCATTTGATGACGCCTATACCAGCTCGCGTAAGGGAACCCATGCCCAGGACGCGCTGTTGGGCCTGGCGAACGCGTTGAGCGCGATCAACGAAAAGAAGGCAGCCTGCGACACGTTGAGCCGGTTGCGGGCAGACTTCCCGCAGCAACGCTCGGACATAGCGGCTGGCGCGGCGGCGGCCGCGCAAAAGACGGGTTGCCACTAAGGCGGCGCCCGATAATAACGGCGTCAGGCAGGCAATGCTCCTCCATCGTCATGGCTGGGCTTGTCCCTGGATTACCCACACATCTCGCTGTGAAATCGGCCTATTTGTCATGGCCCGGCTTGTCCGGGACATGACGAAATGTGCGGGCTGGCCGCCGTTTCGCTTATTTTGGCATCGCATAACACACTAAGAGGACACAGCGATCGATCAGGATAGTCTGCAGACCACCGTCGCGAGCTCCTTAGACAGATTGGGCCCGTTCGAGCCCCAGCCGCGGCTGGCCGTCGCGGTTTCGGGCGGGGCAGACAGCATGGCGCTTGCGGTTCTGGTGCGGGATTGGGTGCGGTCGCGCGACGGGTCCATCGTAGCACTCGTCGTCGATCACGGCTTGCGTGCAGCCTCGGCGGACGAAGCCAGAATTACCATTGAACGACTGACGGGCCTCAATATTCCCGCCACGTTGCTATCGATCGGCAACCTGACCAGAGGTTCGGCGCTCGCCGAACGAGCGAGGATCGCGCGCTACGAGATCCTCAGCGACGCCTGCCGCCAGTCAGGCATCCTCCACCTGCTGCTGGGTCATCACGCCGCGGATCAGATGGAGACCCTGGCGATGCGGGTCTTGCGGGATACCGGCCCGCACGGCCTGGCCTGCATGTCCGCGATCCGCGAAACCGCCGGCCTTCGCCTGCTGCGCCCCTTGCTGGCCATCGAGCCCGCCCGCTTGCGAGAGTTCCTGACCGCACGCGGCATCGAATGGGTGGAAGACCCGTCCAACCAGGACATGCGGGCGCTGCGATCCAGATTGCGGCAGCGCCTGGGTTCCATATCGCCCAACGAAACCGGCCTGACGCAGGCAATCTCCGCCATCGCGAAAGCTCGGGCGCAAGATGAAGCGGCAACCGCAGCCGAACTGGCGCGCCGGACGATTGTCCGTCCGGAAGGCTTTGCGCTGTTATCGCCCGGCCGGATCGGTTCGGCAGCGCTGGCGTGTCTGGTCCAGACGATCGGCGGTGCCGCGTATCCTCCCGCCCCGGCTCGGATCGGCGCCATCGCAGCCAACCCGGGGCCGGCCACCATCGCCGGGGTGCGCATCCTGCAGGCGGGACGGTTCGGTGACGGCTGGCTGATCGTGCGGGAGGAAGCCGCGATAGCCGCCCCGGCGGCCGTATCCGCCAATGACTTATGGGACAATCGGTTCCGCCTGCGGGCGCTCGATGGCTGCCCCGCCGCTGCCATGATCGGCAAACTTGGCGACGACGCCGCGCGGTTCAGGGATGCCTCGGATCTGCCATCGGCGGTGCTGCGCACCCTGCCTGCGATCAGATTCGACAAATTTGTGGCGGCGGTGCCGCATTTAGGATATGCGAGCCGCGATGATGTCGCGCGGATGACACTGCTGTTCCACCCGCGAAGACCCCTTGGCGGCGCATGTTTTGTCCCGGCGCTGTAGCCGGCCGGACGCCTCCGGGCCTTGCTGGTTGTTTTTTATCACCATTTGGTGGACGATCCCTGCACAGTGGGGATGGTGCGACCGATCCCGCGCACTATGTTAAAGCCTGTTTCGCCCAACCTGATATCGTTTCCGTACAATACGCATCCCCCGGGGCGTCCCCGATCGGACTGAGAACGTGAGCAAAGTCATATGAGCAATTTTGGCCGTAACCTCGCGCTGTGGGTGATCATCGCCCTGCTGCTCGTGGTTCTATTCAACCTGTTCCAGCCCGGGGTGAGCCACACGGCATCCACCCAAATCGCCTATTCGGACTTCATTACCGAGGTGAATAGCAGCCGGGTTCGCGATGTCGTGATCCAGGGGCGCACTGTTACCGGTCAGTTGAACGATGGGCGGACCTTCTCGACCTACACTCCGGAAGATCCCACCCTGGTCAAAACCCTGACCGACAAGAACGTGCGGGTGATCGCCAAGCCGGAAGATGGCGACGTCAATCCGCTGTTGCACTACCTGCTGTCCTGGTTCCCGATGCTGTTGCTGATCGGCGTCTGGGTGTTCTTCATGCGGCAGATGCAAGGCGGCGGCGGCCGGGCAATGGGCTTTGGCAAAAGCCGGGCGAAATTGCTGACGGAAAAGCAGGGGCGGGTGACGTTCGAGGACGTGGCCGGCATCGACGAAGCCAAAAGCGAACTCCAGGAAATCGTTGAATTCCTGAAGGACCCGCAGAAGTTCCAGCGCCTGGGCGGCAAGATCCCCAAGGGCGTGCTGCTGGTGGGTCCTCCCGGCACCGGTAAGACGTTGCTGGCCCGCGCCATCGCCGGTGAGGCGAATGTGCCGTTCTTCACCATCTCGGGTTCCGATTTCGTGGAAATGTTCGTCGGCGTCGGCGCCTCGCGTGTCCGCGATATGTTCGAGCAAGGCAAGAAGAACGCGCCCTGCATCATCTTCATCGACGAAATCGACGCAGTCGGCCGGCATCGTGGCGCCGGCCTGGGTGGCGGCAACGACGAGCGTGAGCAGACCCTGAACCAGATGCTCGTCGAGATGGACGGCTTTGAGTCCAATGAAGGCGTCATCCTGATCGCCGCGACGAACCGTCCCGACGTGCTGGACCCGGCGCTGCTGCGTCCTGGCCGCTTCGATCGTCAGGTCGTGGTGCCGAACCCGGATGTGAACGGGCGCGAGAAAATCTTGCGCGTTCACATGCGCAAGGTGCCGATCGCGTCCGACGTCGATCCGAAGGTGATCGCTCGTGGGACTCCAGGTTTCTCCGGCGCCGATCTGGCGAACCTGGTGAACGAAGGGGCGCTGCTGGCGGCTCGTTTAGGCAAGCGCGTCGTGGCAATGGCTGAGTTTGAGGCCGCCAAGGATAAAGTGATGATGGGCGCCGAGCGTCGGTCGCTGGTCATGTCCGAGTCCGAGAAGCGGATGACCGCCTACCACGAAGCCGGCCATGCTCTGTGCGCCATGCACGAGCCGGAATGCGACCCCGTCCACAAGGCAACCATCATTCCCCGCGGCCGTGCGCTGGGTCTGGTCATGAGTCTGCCAGAGGGTGATCGCTACTCGAAGTCGAAGTCCAAGCTGCTGTCCGAACTGATCATGGCGATGGGCGGCCGTGCGGCGGAAGAGATCATCTTCGGGCCGGACAAGGTGTCCAATGGTGCTGCCGGCGACATCAAGATGGCGACCAACCAGGCGCGGATGATGATCACCGAATGGGGCATGTCGGACAAGCTCGGCATGATTGCCTATGGCGATAACAGCCAGGAAGTGTTCCTCGGGCACTCCGTCACGCAGAACAAGAACGTGTCGGAAGCGACGGCCCGGGAGATCGACACCGAGATCAAGGACATCATCGACCGCGCTTACTCCAAGGCTCGCCGTTTGCTGACGGAGAATGTCGAGGAACTGCATCGGGTAGCGCGCGGATTGCTGGAGCACGAGACGCTGTCCGGCGATGAAATCCGCACCGTCCTGCGCGGCGAACCGGTGATCCGCAAGGTGGTGGACGAACCGGCGCCGGAATCGCGTCGCGCCTCTGTGCCGACAGCGGGACGGCCGGCGTCGTCGAACCCACCCGGCGGGGCGGCTCCGGCACCTCAGCCGGGCTAACCAACGGCGCCGATCAGAACCAAATGGCGGGCGCGAGCCCGCCATTTGCGTTTTTGAGGCGGATCAATGCGTGCACTCATGGCACCGCAACGCTTGACCGCCCGACCGAGCGGGCGCACATGCGCATCGCCAGACAGTTGGACGACCGCTGCTGACGGAGCAATTCCGTTGGTGGAGGAAAGTCCGGGCTCCACGGGAACACGGTGCCGGCTAACGGCCGGCGGGGGCGACCCCAGGGACAGTGCCACAGAAAACAAACCGCCCGTGCAAGACCAGCCAGCGCAAGCAGGCCGGGTCCCGCGGGTAAGGGCGAAACGGTGCGGTAAGAGCGCACCGCGCCCCTGGCAACAGGG
This sequence comes from uncultured Rhodopila sp., assembly GCA_903932145.1. Lineage (GTDB taxonomy): Bacteria > Pseudomonadota > Alphaproteobacteria > Acetobacterales > Acetobacteraceae > Rhodopila. Next base: position 161,837 of record CAIZFE010000101.1, read on the forward strand.
GCGGCACGGTAAACCCCACCGGGAGCAAGACCGAATAGGGGCGGCGGCGATATTACGGCATTAAACCCGTGATAACCGCAGGGATGTTCCAGTCCCGCCGCCCGGGTTGGTCGCGTGAGGCGCATCGCGAGATGCGTCCCAGAGGAATGGTCGTCCCGTCCCGCAAGGGGCGGACAGAACCCGGCTTACAGACTGTCTGGCAATTTTCCATCGTACCAATTGTAACGAATTATTGATGGTTCGGCTACCGACCCGGCGTCGGCCGCCGTTTCCGCGCAATCGTCCAAAAGAACAAAATGCGAATGCAGTTGTGATCAAGAATCATCTTGCAGTGACTCGGTTTGTTCTCGGCTAACTATCTGATGATAGACGCGAAAAACGCCCATCGCGCGGCATGCAGAAAGGGCAATTCCTTTGACTGCCAGGCCAATCCCATGTTATCCCAAATTTTCCCAAAACGGCCCACTTGCTGTCACCGAAAACGACCGGATACGGACCCTCATCCCAATCGCCGAATTCTGTCGCCGCTGCGCCTCCGCCTTGCTTACTCACGACAAACACGACCGGAACGAAAGGTACACGGGTCCGAATGGCCCTTTTCATCGGCACTCACCAGAACAAGCTGGACGCCAAAGGGCGTGTGTCGGTACCTGCACAATTTCGTTCTATCCTCAAAAAGATGAGCCATGCGGGCGAAACCTCTCCGATCGCGACAATGTATCTGCGGCCGTCCCATCAACACCCGTGTATCGAAGGCTGGACCGAATTGGGCTTTGAGGAGCTCAGCGCGCCTGTGGCCGAAGGCTACAACCAATTCAGCCCGGAACACGAAGATTTCGTGATGGCATTGTTCGGCAACGCGTGTTCGGCCGAAACCGACAAAGAGGGACGCATCTCGGTGCCGGCCAGCCTGCTGGCGCACGCCAACGTCACCGACAATCTGGTTTTCATAGGCACACGCAACACGTTTCAGATTTGGGAACCCGAGGCCGGTGCCAGGCGCCTCGCCGAAGCGACCGAAAAAGCCAAGGCCGCCGGCTTCAGCCTGCGGACAAAGGTGTCGGCATGAGCGGACACATTCCGGTGATGCTGAACGAAGTCCTCGCGAACCTCGCGCCGCGCGATGGCGGCGTGTATCTCGATGGCACATTCGGCGGCGGCGGGTATGCGGCCGCGATCCTCGAACAGGCCGACTGCACCTTGTGGGCAATCGATCGCGACCCGGAGGCCATTGAGCGTGGCGCCGGTCTCGTCGCGCGTTTCCCCGGACGGCTGCATCTACTGCACGGTCAGTTCGGCGACATGGTCTCGCTCCTGGAACAGGTGGGTGTCACCCAATTGGACGGCGTGGTGCTCGATCTGGGCGTGTCGTCGTTCCAGATCGACGATCCGGATCGTGGCTTCTCGTTTCGTCACGACGGCCCGCTCGACATGCGGATGGGCAAGCAGGGCACCAGCGCCGCCGACCTGGTGAATACCCTGCCCGAGAGCGCGCTGGCCGACGTACTGTATAAGTACGGCGAGGAGCGGGCGTCCCGCCGCATCGCTCACGCCATCGTCGCCGCCCGATCGGAAGCTCCGATCGAAACCACCGGCCGGCTGGCGGAAATCATCCGATCCGTACTGCCACCGGATCGTTCCGGAAACCATCCCGCGACGCGAAGCTTTCAGGGCCTGCGCATCAAAGTTAACGACGAGCTACAGCAGATTGAAGATGCATTGGCCGCCGCCGTTGGGCTACTTGCACCCGGTGGCAAGTTGGTCGTCGTCGCGTTTCATAGCCTGGAAGATCGCATCGTGAAGCGGTTCATGACGGAAGCCGCCGGACGAACCGGGTCTCCGTCCCGACACAATCCCGCCGGACTTCTAACGCGCGAAACACCGAATTTCCAGCTTCTGACCGCCAGGGCTCTCCGCCCCGGCGACGACGAAGCAAATCAAAACCCCCGCTCCCGCAGCGCTCGGCTGCGTGCCCTCGAACGCCTCGACAAGGGTCGTGCCCGATGATCCGTCCACTCACCGTCGCTTTCTGCATGCTGGCTTTTGGTTCAGGACTGTACCTCTATCAGTCCAAGCACGAGGTGCAGTTGCTCGATAAATCGATCGAGAAAACCGTCCGCGAAACCGCCGCATTGCGGGACCAAAGTCGGCTGCTCGCGGCCGAATGGACCATGTTGAATGATTTCGACCGGCTGCGTCAGTTCACGGATGCCTATCTGCCCGGGTTGAAGCCGATTGCCCCGGCGCAATTCACCAGCGTGGCGGACCTGGGCAACCGATTGCCCTCCATCCGAACCGAAGCGCCCGCGCCGGTAGCGGACCTGCGGGAAGTGTTGCCGATCGTGGCTGAGGGATCGTCGCAACCAGCGGCCGAACCCGCCCGGATCGCTGCCGCCGATGAACCGTTGCCGGTTCCCCCGGTTCCGGTCGCGGCGTCCGTTGCCGCGCCGGCAATGCACCTGGCGGAGATCAAGGCTCCGGCGGAACACCGCCCGGCAGCGCCTCCGGCGGCGAGTGGGTCGGTGATCGCGGAAAGCCAGCCCCGGGTTCCGGTGCCTCGCCCGATCGTTCTGGCAACCTCGCGGCCAACCCAGATCTTCGCGCCGCCGGTCCAGCCGAACCGGCCCTCGGCAAACGCCGCATTTGTGCCCGCGCCGTTTGTCGCAACCCCGGCGCGTCCGACGGTGGTCGCGTCATCCGGGATGGCTCCGGCGCCGAATGCCTATGGCGCGGCCTATGGCGGCTCCCTGCTCGGCATAGCGCGCGGTTCAATGCAGACCGCGCCGCGTCCGACCCCGGTGAGTGCGACGTATAATACCAACTAAGCGGTTTCCATGAGCAACCCGAACGATCCCGGCCTGCCGCCGAACGATCCCCCGCCCAACGGGGGTCCGCGGAATGGTGGCCGCTACGGCAAGCCGGCGTATCGGACGGGTGCCGCCCGTTCCGATGCGGTGCCGATGATGGAATACTCCAGGGTAACCGAGGCCGATCTGAAAGGCCGAGCGGTGATGGAGAAGGCGGGCTTGCGGTTGGTGGTGGCGGCGGGCGGGTTCAGTGCGCTGTTTGGTGCGGTTTTGATCCGGCTGGCCATGGTGACCATCGTCTCGCCCGCGACACCGCATCGGATCGACCGGCCGGTCGCCGAGATCGTGGCCGCGGCACCCCATACCCCGGTTGATTCGACCCTGCCGGGTCAACGGGCGATGATCACCGATCGCAACGGCCAGCCGATGGCGATTTCTCTTAATACTGTGTCACTGTTCGCCGACCCGGCGATGATCGGTGACGCCGATGACACCGCGCGTCAATTGAAGCAGATTTTGCCACGTCTGGACCTCGAGGATACGGCGGATCGCCTGAAGCGCACCAAGCGGTTCATATATCTGGCGCGCGAGATCACGCCGCGTGAGGAACTGGCCATCAACAACCTGGGTATCCCGGGGATCGATTTCCGTCCGACCCAACACCGGCAATACCCGCTCGGGCGCACCGCCGCCCAGGTTCTGGGCGGTGTGAATGTGGAAGAGACCGGTTTCGCCGGAGTCGAGAAATCATTCGACGAACGCCTGCGGACCAACACCGATCCACTGCGCCTGTCGATCGACCTGCAGGTGCAGGCGGCCGTACGGGAAGAACTCGTCACCGCGATGACGACGTTTGAGGCGATCGGCGGCTGCGGCATCGTGATGGATGTCCACACCGGAGAGGTTCTGGCGATGGTCAGCCTGCCGGACTATGACGCCAATACGGTGCGCTCCAGTCCCGGTGATGACCGCCTGAATCGCGCGGTGGGTGCGACCTACGAACCCGGCAGCACGTTCAAACTACAGACGGCGTCGATGGCGCTGGACAGCGGCGTCGCGCATATCTGGGACCAGTTTGACGCGTCGCACAATATTTCCATCGGACGTTTCACCATCTCGGACTTCGAGGGCAAGCATCGCTGGCTGTATCTTCCTGAGGTGCTGGCGTACTCGTCCAATCTGGGCGCCGCCCATATCGCCCAGGCGATGGGGTCAGAGCGGCAGCGGGCCTGGCTGAAAGGCATGGGCATGTTCGAACGCACCGGCATCGAGTTGCCGGAGTCGGCGCGACCGCAAGTGCAGCCAGCGGCGAACTGGAAAGAAATCGTTACCCTCACGGTCGGCTTCGGCCACGGCATTTCCGTGACCCCGCTGCATGTGGTGCGCGGCACGGCTGCCGTTGCCAATGGCGGCATCCTGTTGCGGCCGACGATCCTGGCTCTAGAGCCGGGAGAACAGCCCGAAGGCGTGCGGGTCATGCAGCCATCGACCTCCGACATCATGCGGCGATTGATGCGCCTGGTGGTCACCGACGGGTTCGGCAAGACCGCTGAGGTGGCCGGTTACTATCCCGGCGGCAAGACCGGCACGGCGGAAAAGGTCGCCGCCCATGGCGGCTATAAGAAGCACACCAATGTCGCCGCGTTCATGAGCGTGTTCCCGATGAACGCGCCACGCTACGCGGTTTACATGATGCTGGATGAGCCGCATGCGACCAAGGCCACGTTCGGCTACGCGACAGCGGGATGGGTGATCGCACCGGCTGCTGGCAAGGTGATCGCACGGATCGGTCCGATGCTGGGGATGCTGCCCGATATCAAGGATGTGGTGGCGATCAATCAGTCCCTGGCGATTCCCCTGCAACCCGGCCGCCCTCCCGGTGCCCCGGCCCGGGGACCGGGTGGCGCGACAATCGAGGCCGCCGCGAAGGTCGCGACTGCCCCGGCCACTCCGGCTTCGCCGCCGCGCCCGAACCTGACCGTACCGGCGATCATGTTGCCCCCGGCGATGAGCCGTCCGTCACCCAATATCCGGCGTGAAACCAATCAACAGACACCCATGCCCCCGGGATCGGGAACCGTGCGTGTCTTGGCCGTTTCGGCGGCCTCCTCCAATGCGGCTCGCTGATATCATGCGCCAGCTTCCAATCATGTCCGGCCCCGCGCGCGGTTGGGACGCGGTGGCCCATCTGGATATTGCCGGCGTGACCGCGGACAGCCGTCAGGTCGTGCCGGGCGATCTGTTCGCCGCCCTTCCGGGTTTACACGCGGACGGGCGCAGTTTCATCGCCGATGCGGTCGCACGCGGGGCGATTGCCATTCTCGCCCCTACGGGAACCGAGTGGCCGCCGGGAGTGCCGCCGCGGCCGGTCATTATCGACGCCGAACCGCGTCAGTCTCTGGCCCGGATCGCCGCTGTGCTGGCGGGTCCGCAGCCAGAAACCGTGGTCGCGGTCACCGGCACCAACGGTAAGACCAGCACGGCTGAGTTCACCCGGCAGCTTTGGGCATCCACCGGCATAAAAGCCGCCAGCCTTGGCACGCTGGGTTTGATTGCCCCGGGTTTCGATCCCGGCCCCGGCCTGACGACACCCGATCCGGTCAGTCTGGCCGAAACGCTGGCCGGGCTGGCTCGGCACGGCATCACCAAGGCGGCGATCGAGGCCTCATCGCATGGGCTCGACCAGTTCCGTCTGGACGGGGTGCGCCTCGCTGCCGCCGCGTTCACTAACCTGACACGCGATCATCTGGATTATCACGGCACGCTGGAGGCCTATCGTCACGCCAAGCTGCGGCTGTTCGAGGTGCTGCTACCGGCGGGAGCGCCCGCCATCGTGCATGCCGATATGGATCCGGCCACGTTCGCCGCATTGCGGGAGATCGCGCAACGCCGCCACCTGGACTTGCGGACGGTGGGCGAACGGGGCACCCGCCTGCAACTGATCGACGCCCGGCCGCGTCCGGATGGCCAGGATTTGACACTTCTCGTCGACGGCCAACGCAAGCAGGTCATGCTGAATCTGCCCGGCCGCTTCCAGGCGGATAACGTCCTGGTCGCCGCCGCCCTGACCGAGGCCCTGGGTCTCACCGATGTATTGGACCGCTTACCGGTCCTGACCGGTGTGCGGGGACGCATGGAACGGGCCGTGACCCTGCCGAACGGGGCGGTCGCCTACGTCGATTATGCCCATACGCCGGATGCGCTGGAACGTTTGCTCACCGCGCTGCGGCCTCACACGACCGGCCGGCTGCACGTCGTATTCGGCGCCGGCGGCGACCGTGATCGTGGCAAGCGCCCGCTGATGGGCCAGGCCGCCGCCAGTCTCGCCGACTGCGCGATCGTGACCGACGACAACCCCCGCACCGAGGATCCGGCGCGTATTCGCGCCGCGATTATGGCCGCGTGTGCCGGAGCACGTGAGATCGGGGACCGGGCAAAGGCGATCGAGACCGCGTTGAACGACCTGCGCCCCGGCGATGTGCTGGTCGTTGCCGGCAAAGGGCACGAGCAAGGACAGACGGTCGGCAAAACGGTGCTTCCGTTCGACGATGTCAGCGTCATTCGTCACCTCGTGGGGATCGTCGCATGACCCGGCCATTATGGACCGCCGACGAACTTGCCGAGGCGACCGGTGGCACGCTGTCCCGGCCGTTCGACGCCAACGGCCTGTCCATCGACACGCGGACGCTCACCCCGGACGATCTGTTCGTGGCTTTGCTGGGTGAAGGCCGCGATGGCCATGCCTTCGTCGCGGATGCGTTGGCCAAGGGGGCTGCCGGTGCGCTGGTGCACGACGACGTCGCGCCATCGGAGCCGGTTTTGCGCGTGGACGACACGCTGGCGGGTTTGGCCCGCCTTGGCGCCTTTGCCCGCAGCCGGTTCGGCATGAGCGGCGGCCTGACGGTCGCGGTCACCGGCAGCGTCGGCAAGACGACGACCAAGGAAATGCTGCGTGCGGCGTTGTCCGCATTCGGCACCACGCATGCGGCCGTCGCCTCCTACAACAACCATTGGGGCCTGCCGCTTACTTTGGCCCGCACGCCGCGCGACGCGATGTTCTGTATCGCCGAGATCGGCATGAACCACGCCGGAGAGATCGCGCCCCTGGCCCGCCTGGCGCGTCCGCATGTTGCCGTCATCACGACCATCGCCAAGGCGCACGTCGGACACCTCGGCAGCATCGAAGCGATTGCCGACGAAAAAGCCAGCGTCATGCAGGGGCTGGAGCCCGGCGGGATCGCCGTGCTGCCGGCGGACTCGCCTCAGATAGAACGATTAAAGGCCGCTGCCGGCGACGGCGTGGTGATGTTGACGTTCGGCGCCGATCCCTCGGCTGATGTTCGGTTGGTTCATCGGGAAGCGGATGCCGACGGATCGCTGATCCATATTGATGTCGTCGGTCACATGGTCTCCCTGCGGCTGAACGCGCCCGGGCAGCATATGGCCATGAATGCGGTCGCCACACTTGCCGTGGTCGCCGCACTCGGATTCAATCCGGTCCAGGCGATCGATGCGCTGGAGGCGTTCGCCCCGCTGGCCGGTCGCGGCGCGCGACGGGAACTTCTGCTGCAAGACGGGCCGGCGTTGCTGCTGGACGAAAGCTACAACGGCAACGGTGCGTCGATTCGCGCGGCACTCGACGTTCTGCGGCTGCAACCGGCCGGCCGCCGGATCGCGGTGCTGGGTGACATGTTGGAACTGGGCGACGAAGGACCAGCCGAACACGCGGCTCTGGCCGAGGCGGTCATTGCGTCCGCCGATCGCCTGTTCACCTGCGGTCCGCTGATGCGCACTTTATTCGATGCCGTTCCGGCCGCGCTGCGTGGGTGCCATGCCGCCGATTCCGCCGCCCTCGCACCGATTGTCCGCGCCGCCCTTGCGCGTGGCGATGCGATCCTGGTCAAGGGAAGCCTCGGCAGCGGCATGAAACGTGTGATCGAGGCTATCGAATCCTCCTCGCTTCAGCCCTCCACATCGAACGCCGGAGCCGGCTGATGCTCTATGTTTTGTTCCGGCCGCTCGCCGACCAGTTCATTCTGTTCAATCTGTTCCGCTACATCACGTTCCGGGCGGGTGCGGCGTGTATGACTGCGTTGATCGTCAGCTTCCTGATGGGACCCGGCGTGATACGCTGGCTGAAGTCGGTGCAGAAGCAGGGTCAGCCGATCCGGCTGGACGGACCGGAACGGCATCTGGTCGAAAAGAAAGGCACGCCCACGATGGGCGGCCTGCTGATCCTGGGCAGCCTGACCGTTTCCACTCTGCTGTGGGTCGATTTGAAAAACGGCTACATATGGCCGGTGCTGTTCGTGACCCTGGGATATGGCGCGCTGGGATTCTGGGACGACTATCTGAAGGTCACCAAACGCAACACGAAAGGCGTCTCCGGCCGGGTTAAGCTGGTAATCCAGGCGCTGGTCGGCTTCATCACCGCGGTTTGGATCACCTCGCTGGCCAAAGGTCCGTTGGGCACCGCGTTGACGGTCCCGGTGTTCAAGGAAATCATCATCCAGTTGGGGTATTTTTTCCCAGTGTTCGGCACGCTCGTCATGATGGGCGCGTCCAATGCCGTGAACCTGACGGACGGCCTGGACGGTCTGGCGATCGTGCCGACCATGATCGCCGCCGCCGTCTTGACGCTGATCGCCTATCTCGTCGGCAACCGTATTTTCGCGGAATACCTGCAACTGAACGCCGTGACCGGCGCTGGCGAGCTGGCGGTATTCTGCTCCGCTTTGGTCGGCGCCGGGATGGGGTTCCTGTGGTTCAACGCGCCGCCCGCCGCCGTGTTCATGGGCGATATCGGCAGCCTCGCGCTAGGGGGTGCTCTCGGCGCAGTGGCCATGGTCACCAAACATGAATTCGTGCTGATGATCGTCGGCGGCCTGTTCGTCGTGGAAACCTTGTCCGTCATCATCCAGGTGTTTTGGTACAAGCGCACCGGCCGGCGGGTATTCCTGATGGCACCGCTGCACCACCACTTCGAAAAGAAGGGCTGGGCAGAGCCGACCATCGTCATCCGGTTCTGGATCATCTCGATGATCCTCGCACTTCTCGGTCTGGCAACGTTGAAAATCCGATGAGCACTTTTTCCCCCACCTTGTTCAGCGGCAAACGCTTCGCCGTCGTCGGCCTGGGCAAGAACGGCCTGCCGGCAGCCCTGGCTTTGCGCGCCATGGGCGCCGAGGTTGTGGCGTGGGATGATAACCCCGCGTCGCGCGCGGCACCCGAGTTGGCCGCCTCCTCCGGCACCGGCAGTCTGGACGTGCGCGATCCCGCCTCCCGTCCGTTCGTGTTCGACGCGCTGGTTTTGTCGCCGGGCATTCCACACCACTTGCCGAAACCGCATCCGATAGCAGCGCTGGCGATCGAAGCCGGCGTTCCCATCATTTCCGATGTGGAACTGCTGTTCCAGGCGGTACGCGCCTCTGGGTCACGCGCCCGGTTCGTCGGGATTACTGGAACGAACGGCAAATCGACTACGACTGCACTTCTGGCGCACATCCTCGAATGCGCCGAACGGCCGGCCGCCGCTGGCGCCAACCTCGGGCCTGCTGCCTTGTCTTTGCCGTTACTGCCGGATGACGGCATCTATGTTCTTGAGATGTCGTCTTATATGTTGGAGCGACTCGCGACCGTGCGCTTCGATGCCGCGGTTATGCTCAATCTCAGCGCCGATCATTTAGACCGTCATGGCAGCATGGCCGGATATGCTATGGCCAAACGCGCTGTCTTTAACCGGCAGCAGACAGGCGACCTGGCGGTAATCGGGATCGACGATCCCGGCTCCCGTACCATGGAAAAATGGCTCGCTACCCGTCCGGCGCAGGTTGTCCGGATATCCGGGCTCCATCGTCCGCTGGAAACCGGTTCAGCGCTGCCCGGCAAGCATAATGCGCAGAACGCGACGGCGGCGACCGCGGTGGCCAGGTTCCTCGGGGTGGACGACGAAATCATCGCCGCCGGGCTGTACACCTACCCCGGCCTGCCGCACCGCCAGCAGCGTATCGCGACGATCGAGGGCATTACCTTTATCAACGACAGCAAGGCGACCAACGCCGAAGCCACCGAACGGGCGCTGGTCTGCTACGACCGGATGATCTGGATCGCCGGCGGGATGGCCAAGGAAGGCGGGATCGACCCCTTGTGGCATCTGTTCCACCGTGTCGTCCGCGTGCTGCTGATCGGCCGTGACGCCACGATTTTAGCGGAGACGCTGACCCGTATGGCGATCCCGTTCGACGTCGTCGGCACTTTGGAAACAGCGGTTCCCGCCGCGCTCGCGGCGGCAAAGGCAGAAAACGCATCAGTCGTCCTGCTCTCACCGGCCTGCGCAAGCTGGGATCAGTTCACCGGATACGACCAACGTGGCGACCGGTTCGCCGAACTCGTTCGAGGCCTGGATCGCTCCGCCGATGCGCAAGATCATGATGCAGGAGCCGCCTGATGGCCGTGCTGTCCCGCACCGATGACTCCCTTCTCGGCCGCTGGTTTTACAGTGTGGATCGCTGGACCCTGGGTGCGATCGGCACATTGATCGGCTGCGGCTATGTTCTGATGCTCGCGGCCAGCCCGGCGGTCGCCGAACGCATCGGCGCGACCAGGGAAATGTTCATCCTGAAGCAGGTCGTCTTCCTGGCCCTCGCGGCCGTGATCGTGGTTTCGGTGTCGATGCTGTCTCCGCGCGATATCAAGCGGCTGGCGATCGCCGGTTGCCTGATCGCGTTGGCCATGACCGCCGCGACGATGGTAATCGGGATGGAGATCAAGGGCGCGCGGCGCTGGATATCCCTGCCCGGCATGTCGGTGCAGCCGAGCGAATTCCTGAAGCCCTGCTTCGCTGTCACCGCCGCGTGGCTGTTGAGCGAAGGCAAGAAGTCTCCCCGCTTCCCCGGCATGATCCTGGCCTGCTGCGTCTGCGCCCTGATTCTGGGGTTGTTGAAGGCCCAGCCGGACATCGGGATGCTTGCGGTGGTCACGGTGGTCTTCCTGGCCCAGCTTTACATCGCCGGATTGCCGTTGACGCTGGTCGCGATCGGCATGGGCCTGATCGCGGGCGCCGCTGTCCTGGCGTACACGTTCATGCCGCACGTCCACAAACGCTTCGATGGCTACTGGAAAGGCGAGGGCGACCACTATCAGATCGATCGGGCGCTGGAAGCATTCGGCAATGGCGGTTTCATGGGACGGGGCGCCGGTGAGGGCCACGTCAAAGACATCCTGCCCGATGCGCATGCCGACTTCGTCTTCGCCGTGGCCGGCGAGGAGTTCGGCATGGTCATCTGCGTCTTCATTCTGTTTCTGTTTGCATTCATCGTCCTGCGCGGACTGTTGAAGCTGCTGAAAGAGCAGGACCTGTTCATCGTCCTGTCCTGCACCGGTCTGGTGACCGGTTTCGGCCTGCAGGCGTTCGTGAACATGGCCTCCACCCTCGGTTTGATCCCGACCAAGGGGATGACGTTGCCGTTCATCTCCTATGGCGGATCTTCGGTCGTCGCGGTCGCCCTCGGCATGGGCATGTTGCTGGCATTGACCCGCCGCCGTGGCCGGGAGGAGCCCGCATGAGGGGACCTGCCGCACAGCCGATCGTCATCGCCGCGGGCGGAACGGGCGGACATTTTTTCCCGGCCGAGGCGCTCGCTGCTGAATTGATCGCGCGCGGGCATCGCATCGTGCTGATGACCGACGTCCGCTCCGGTGGCTTGTCCAGTCCGACCTTCGCGGGGCACGAGCAACACGTTTTGCGTGGTGCCGGTATCGCGGGACGCGGCATTTGGCATGGGGCTAAGGCGATCGGGGCGCTGGCGGCCGGGGTCGTGCAGGCGCGCGGTATCCTGGGTCGCATCGGGGCCGGCTGCGTCGTCGGATTTGGCGGCTATCCGTGTGTCGCGCCGATCCTGGCCGCCACTTCCTTGCGTCACCGGCCATCGATCATCCTGCAGGAACAGAACGCCATATTGGGCCGAGCCAATCGCTTCCTGGCGGCACGGGCGGATGTTCTGGCGCTGGGCTTCCAGGACACGCAACGCGTGCCGGCCGGGACCAAGACCGAGTTTACTGGCAACCCCGTGCGTCCGTCGATCTCGGCGCTGGCACAGGCCGGCTACATCGCCCCGGGCGATCACATCAGACTGTTGATACTTGGCGGCTCGCTCGGGGCCCGCGTGTTCAGTGATGTGGTGCCGGCTGCGTTGGGGGCACTCCCGGACTCCATCCGCACCCGCCTGTCGGTTGTGCAGCAGACACGGCCGGAGGATCTGGAGCGGGTCAGCGCGGCCTACACCGCGAATGGCATTGCCGCGGAACTGTCGCCATTTTTTCCCGACGTGGCCGCTCGGCTGGTAGCGTCGCATCTGGTGATCGCCCGGGCGGGAGCCTCGACCGTGGCCGAACTGGCGGTTGCCGGACGCCCGTCGATCTTGGTGCCACTGCCGGGCGCAATCGACGACCACCAATCGGTCAACGCGCGCGCCCTGGCCGCGGCCGGTGGCGCCCGGGTCATCCCGCAGACTCGATTTACCTCGGACACCCTGGCGGAACTGTTGACCGGTCTGCTCGCCGATTCGGCGGCGCTGGCCGAGGCCGCGGTTCACGCCCGCGGCCAGGCGCGTGCGGACGCGGCGTCTCGCCTAGCCGATCTTGTTGAATATCAAATGGCGGCCGCATCGGCCGGAGAACACACATGAGGGCTTTGCCGCTATCGATCGGCACCATCCATTTCGTCGGCATCGGCGGCATTGGCATGTCCGGTATCGCGGAGGTTCTGCACACTCTGGGATACGCCGTGCAGGGCAGCGACATTTCCGAATCCGCCAACGTCCTGCGGCTGCGGGAGTCCGGGATTCAGGTGTCCATCGGCCATGCGGCCGAAAATCTTGGATCGGCGCAGGTTGTCGTGGTGTCCACGGCGGTGAAACGCGACAACCCCGAGGTCGCGGCGGCCCGCGCCCGATTGATTCCCGTCGTGCGGCGCGCCGAAATGCTGGCGGAGCTGATGCGGCTGAAATGGTCGGTCGCGGTGGGCGGGACGCATGGCAAGACCACGACCACCAGCCTGATCGCCTGCGTGCTGGAAGCGGCCCACCTCGACCCGACCGTTATCAACGGCGGCATCATCAACGCTTATGGCACCAACACCCGTATGGGCAGCGGCGACTGGATGGTGGTCGAGGCGGACGAAAGCGACGGATCGTTCCTGCGCCTGCCCGCGATCATCGCCGTCGTCACCAATATGGACCCGGAGCACCTGGATCACTGGGGCACCGGCGAGGCGATGATCGCCGCGTACGACCAGTTCGTCGCCAACATTCCGTTCTATGGTTTCGCCGTGCTGTGCATCGATCACCCCGAGGTGCAGCAGATGATACCGCGGCTGTCCGATCACCGCATCGTCACCTACGGCTTCTCGCCACAGGCCGACGTTCGCGCGATACGGGTGTCGCCGGATAAGCACGGATCGACGTTCTACGTGTCGGTCACCGACCGTTTTCGCAACCGGTCGCGCGAGATGGGTCCGTTCCGCTTGCCGATGCTTGGCGCCCATAACGTGCAAAACGCCCTGGCAGCCATCGCGGTCGGCATTGAGATGGAAATCAGCGACGCGACGCTGCGGGATGCATTCCTCGGCTTCAAGGGGGTCAAACGCCGCTTCACCAAGACCGGTGAGGCCGGCGGCATCACGATCATCGACGATTACGGCCACCACCCGGTGGAAATCGCCGCCGTCCTTAAGGCCGCCCGCCAGGCCGGCGCTCGCGACGTCGTGGCGGTGGTGCAACCCCACCGTTACTCGCGGCTGGAGTCGCTGTTCAACGATTTCTGCACCTGTATGAACGATGCGGGCACCGTGATCGTCGCCGATGTTTATGCGGCCGGCGAACAACCGATACCGGGGATCACGCGCGATGCTTTGGTCGAAGGACTGCGGGCGCGCGGCCATCGCAGTGTCGTCGCTCTGCCGACACCTGCTCATCTGGCCGAAATGGTGCATGCCATCGCGCGTTCGGGCGACTTCGTGGTGTGCCTCGGAGCCGGTTCGATTACGCAATGGGCAGCGACGCTGCCCGCTGATCTGGCGGCATTACAGGCTGTCGGCTCAAAGCAGGCGGGCGGCACCAAGCGGACACCGGCGCCATGATGACCGCGACACACAGTCCCGGACTTATCGACATGTTGCCGAAAGTGCGTGGCCGCGTGCAGGTCGATGCGCCGCTGGCACCATTTACATGGTTTCGAGCGGGCGGCGCCGCCGAGGTGCTTGTGCGGCCGGCCGATGCTGATGATCTGTCAAGCTTTCTTGCCGCGTTGCCGCACGAGGTCCCGATGCATGTGATCGGCGCCTGTTCCAATCTGATCGTGCGGGACGGTGGTCTGCCGGGCGTCACGATCCGTCTGGCGCGCGGATTTTCCACGATTGAGACCGGTGCCGGCGGGATCACCGCCGGGGCGGCGGCTTTGGATGTCACCGTCGCCGAACACGCCGCTGCCGCCGGCCTGACCGGGCTAGAGTTTCTGTCGGGGATTCCCGGATCGATCGGTGGGGCCGTGGCGATGAATGCTGGCGCCTATGGCGGCGATCTGGCGACGGTTCTGGACTGGGCTGACATCGTAACCCGCACCGGCGAACAGCGCAGATTGCTCGGCGCACAGTTGGCTTTCGCGTATCGCCACGCCGCACTGCCATCCGGGGCCATCGTCACACGGGTCCACCTGCGCGCCACGCCGGGCGCGGCGCCGCTGATTGCTGCCCGCATGGCGGAGATCAAGACCTCGCGTGAGGCGTCGCAGCCGGTGCGCGCCCGAACCGGTGGCTCGACCTTCCGCAATCCGGACGGGATGAAGGCGTGGGAATTGATCGACGGCGCGGGTTGCCGCGGCCTGACCCGCGGCGATGCCATGGTGTCCGACAAGCACTGCAATTTTCTGATCAACACCGGTTCGGCGACAGCCGCCGATATCGAAGGGCTGGGCGAAGAGGTCCGCCGCCGTGTGCTCGCGGCGACCGGAGTCACGCTGGAGTGGGAAATCCGCCGCATCGGCCGTCCCGGCGGCAAGCCCGCGGTGGTGCCGGACGCCGCTCGGGAAACCGGCGCATGACCCGCGTTGTCGTCCTGTATGGCGGTATTTCGGCTGAACGCGAGGTCAGCCTGGCCAGCGGCATTCAGGTGATCGCCGCCCTTCGGGAGACCGGCTTCGACGTTGATGCCATCGACGTTGGCCACGATCTTGGTGCGGTCATCGCGGCGCTGACGCCGAAACCGGACGTGGTGTTCAACGCGTTGCATGGCCGCTTCGGTGAGGACGGCGCGATTCAGGGCGTGCTGGATTGGCTGGGCATTCCTTACACCCACTCCGGCGTCCGCGCGTCGTCCGTCGCGATGGACAAAGAGGCGGCCAAGGCACTGTTCCTGTCTGCCGGACTGCCGGTCGCGCCAGGCCGGATGGTCGCGATCGAAGAGCTGCAAGCCTCCGATCCGCTGCCGCTGCCCTATGTGGTCAAGCCGGTGAACGAAGGATCCTCGGTTGGCGTCACGGTTGTCCGTGGCGGTGACAATCGGCGTGCGGAGATCGTGCGGACCTGGACATTCGGACCGCGCGCCCTGGTGGAAGAATACATCCCCGGCCGCGAACTGACGGTCGCGGTATTGGACGACCGCGCGCTCGCGGTGACGGAAATCCGAGCGGTCGCGGGGGCGTTCTATGATTACGAGTCGAAGTATGCGGATGGCGGATCGCGGCACATTATTCCGGCGCCAGTGCACCCCGACATCTATGCGCAAGCGATGCAGGTTGCGGTTGCCGCGCACCGGGCGTTGGGATGCCGAGGCGCCACCCGCTGCGACTTCCGTTACGACGACACAGCCGGAGAACCCGGCCGCCTGGTGCTGTTGGAGATCAATACGCAGCCGGGACTGACGGCCACCTCGCTGCTGCCGGAGCAGGCTGCTTATTGCGGAATGAGCTTTCCGAAGCTGTGCGCCTGGATGGTGGAGAACGCCGCATGTCGCGGGTGAAAAACTCGCCTCGGAACTCTGTTAACGACCGGCCCTCAGGCTGGCGCATGACCCTGCGCCGACAGCGGCGGCTGTTGCGCCCGGTGGCATGGGTCGGCGGCGCAATCGTGATCTGCGCGGTGGGCGTGATCGTCCTGCGGTCGGTGGGGCCACATGTCGGCCCCGGCAAGTCATTGATCACCATGCGCGAACGGCTGGGCGGGCTGGCGGCCGCTTCCGGGCTGCGGGTGACCGACATCGTGATCGAAGGACGTGAAAATACGCCGGAGCCCCTGCTCCGAGAGGCGATCGGTGTCTCGATGGGCGATCCGATCCTCGGCTTTTCGCTGGAGGATACCAGAGCCCGCATCGAATCGATCCAGTGGGTGGAAACCGCGACGGTGGAGCGCCGGTTGCCCGGCACTCTGGTGATCAATCTGAAAGAACGGGGACCATTCGCGATCTGGCAGAACCAGGGAAAATACGCACTTGTCGATCGAAAAGGACAGGTCGTCGGCGATCGGGATATCTCGCAGTTTCGCCAGTTGCCGTTGATTGTCGGCCAGGGCGCGCCGGCCGCGGCCGCCGTGCTGCTGGACGCACTGCGGGATCGCCCGGCGCTGGCGGAGAAGGTCTCGGCCAGCGTCCGTGTCGGGGAGCGGCGGTGGAATCTGCGCATGACCAACGGCATCGACGTGATGCTGCCGGAAGGACATGAAGTCGTCGCGCTGGATCGATTGATGCAACTACAGCAGGACCGCGCGGTGCTCGACCGTCCGTTGACGGCCATCGACATGCGGCTGCCGGATCGCCTGGTGTTTCGTCCCAGGCCCGATGCCTCCAAGACTGACACAAGAGACGGCGCCGTCATTCCCCCTGTGCCTCCCGCATCCAATCCGCCCACGGTTCCCGTGGTCGCAAAAAAAGCCAATTAGGAGCACGAACGGATGGCAGACAATCCTCGTCGCCTGATACTTCCCTCCGATCCCGGGCCGCCGGATATGGAACCGTCGCGCTATTCGCGGTCTGGCCCGTTTGGCATTGTCGATATTGGCACCACCAAGGTCGCCTGCCTGATCGGCCGGGTGGAAAGCGACGGGACGCTGCGGGTTCTGGGCTTCGGCTGGCAGAAAGGCCGGGGACTTAACAGCGGTGACATCACCGACCTTGAGGCTGCTGAAAAGGCAATCCGAGCCTGCGTCGGCGCGGCGGAGGATATGGCCGACCTGCGACTGCGATCGGTTACGGTCAACCTGACCTGTGGTCAGCCGGAATCGCGATTGTTCAATGTGCAGTGGCCGGTCGGTGGGCGGGCCGTCAGCGAAAACGATATTCGTGGCGTACTGAACGAGGGCCGCGGCCGGTCGGAGGTCGATGGCCGCGAACCGATCCATGTTCTGCCACTGAACTTCGCCGTCGATGCGACCGACCATGTCATCGATCCGCGCGGTCTGTTCTGCTCGCTTCTGAATGCCCGCCTGCATGTGATCGATGCAGCCGCGACGTCGTTGCGGACCATGGAGTCCTGCATCGCCCGTTGCGACCTGGAAATCGAGGATCTGGTCTCGGCGCCGCTGGCATCCGGATTGTCCAGTCTGGTGCGGGAAGAACGCGAACTCGGTGCGACGATCATCGACATGGGCGGCGGCACCACCAGCATGGCGGTCTATGCCGACAACCAGATCATGCACACCGCGTATCTGCCGATCGGAGGACTGCACGTCACCAAGGACCTCGCCATCGGTCTGTCCACGACCCTTATTCACGCAGAACGACTGAAGACACTTTACGGCAATGTCGAATCCAGTCCGGACGACGACCGCGAAATGTTGCCGGTTCCACTGATTGGGGAAGACGACCACCAGCTCGCGAAAGTTCCGCGCAGCATGGTGGTCAATATTATTCGCCCGCGCATCGAGGAGACCTTTGAGTACATCAAGGATCGCCTGGATTCTTCGGGCCTGGGACGCACGGCCGGCAATCGTGTCGTGCTGACCGGCGGTGCGTGCCAGCTTCCCGGCGTCCGCGAAATGGCGGCGCGCATGCTGAACCGGCAGGTTCGATTGGGCCGTCCGGCGGCTTTGCGCGGCCTGCCGGAACTGGCGTCGGGTCCCGCCTTTTCGACGGCTGCCGGTCTTTTGTCATGGGCGGCCGGCGACGGACGCGCCTTTCAGGACATCGACCTCAGTGGAGAACCGCAAGTCGGCCTGCTTCGACGGCTGGTCAACTTTTTGAAAGAACGTGTCTGATCTTGACGCGAATCGAGCGAATCGGCGTAACATCGTAATTAGCACTAGTCCCGTGAATTCGGGGGAGAAAACAAAATGACGCTGAACCTGACGATCCCACAAACCCACCACACCGATTTTTCACCCCGAATTACTGTTATAGGTGTTGGCGGCGGCGGCACCAACGCAGTCGATAACATGATCGCTTTAAATCTGCAGGGGGTGGAGTTCGTGGTCGCGAACACCGACGCGCAGCAGTTGATGCACAGTAAAGCGGATCGGCGCATCCAGCTTGGGCCACATATCACCCAGGGCCTGGGTGCCGGCGCGAAGCCGGAGATCGGCAAGGCGGCCGCCGAAGAGGCGGCGGACGAGCTGTACCGGCATCTGGATGGCGCCCACATGGTGTTCATCACCGCCTGCATGGGCGGCGGCACCGGCACCGGCGCCGCCCCGGTCATCGCGCGTATGGCGCGTGAGCGTAACATCCTGACCGTGGGCGTCGTGACAAAGCCGTTTGGTTTCGAAGGTGTCCGCCGTGCTCGCACCGCCGAACAGGGCATTGAGGAACTGCAACAATACGTCGATACACTGATCGTCATCCCGAACCAGAACCTGTTCCGAATGGCAAATGAACGCACGACGTGGCGTGATGCGTTCAAGATGGCCGACCAGGTCCTGTATATGGGCGTGCGTGGCGTCACCGACCTGATGATGGGCCACGGGCTGGTCAACCTCGATTTCGCTGACATCCGCACCGTTATGGCGGAGATGGGCAAGGCCATGATGGGCACCGGTGAGGCTGATGGCGACAATCGCGCCATCCGCGCCGCCGAGGCCGCGATCAACAACCCATTGCTCGAAGACACCAGCATGTCCGGCGCCCGCGGTCTGCTGATCAACATCACCGGCGGCGAGGATATGACTCTGTTCGAGGTCGATCAGGCCGCGAACCGGATCCGTGAGGAAGTTGACGAAGAGGCCAACGTGATCTTCGGCTCCGCCGTGGATGAAGCGTTGACCGGCCGCATCCGTGTATCGGTTGTCGCCACGGGCATCGATTCCCAGAAATTCGCCGAACAATCGCGTCCGAAGCTGGTCGCGGTTGGAGGTGGCGGCGGTGCGGTGCCCGCGCCGCAGCCGATCGTGGTTCGCAACACTGCCCAGGCAGCGGCACCGATGGCAGTGGCGGCAACGGCGGCATCCGCCCTGCGGCAGGTTTCACCGTCGGCCGATCCGTTGGCTGCCCGTGCCACCGCCATGGAGGTTCTGGCGCAGCCGCGGGTCGCGCCGCAGCCCGCGCCGCATGTGCTTCCGGCCGCGCAATTGGCAGCGAAGGCGAACCTGTTCGCCGAGGCTCAGCGTCCGCCCGCGATGCCCGCTCAGGCTTTGGTTCAGCCAATGCAGGATACCGGGCGTCCGAGTTTGTTTAACTCGGTGACCGGTGCGTTTCGCCGCCGGCCGGCTCCGCAGCCCGCGCCGGTGATGATGCCGCCGCAGGCGGTGCGCCGGGAACCCTCGATGGAGGATTATCAGGCGGCAGTTGCTCCGCAAGCTCAGGTTACGGTCCAGCAAACTTCGGCTGAGCAGACCGGCATTGAGATCCCGGCCTTCCTCCGCAGACAGCATTCCTGATCGTACTGGCGACGAGATGGTACCGGTGGCGCCGTCTCGTTGACGGTTGCCATTTCACATCGGTCTTGGCCCGGCCTGTCCGGGCCAGCCGTGACTCGACGGTGCCGCGACAGTTGGCCCGGACAGGCCGGGCCATGACGATGAGGGCGAGAGTCCAACTCAACGGCGGCTGATATTATACCACGGAGCGGTTGATGATGCCGCCACCGAGGATGCGTTCCTCCAGGTAGAACACGCAGGCCTGCCCGGGGGCCGGCAACGCCGGTTCGTCCAAAACCACCGTGGTGAGACCGGAATCGATTCGGACGATGGCCGCCCGCGGTTCCTCACGCGCACGCAGTTTGACCGCGCAGCGAAGGTCCTGCGCGGGAGCCGGGATCAGCCAATTGACGTCCCGTAGGGTCATCATGCGAGTGCCGGTCCCACGCGGCCCGACGACCACACGCCGCCTTCCGGGTTCGGTGGAGATAACGACCTGACGCTGACCATCCAGCATCGCAGCATCGCCGAGACGCTTGCCTTGTCCAACCGTATAACGGGCAATGCCGTCATGGCTGCCGACCACGCGTCCGTCGGCGGTAACGATCTGTCCGGCCTCCAGTGCGTCCGGCCGGATTTTGCCGATGATGTCGGCATAGCTGCCGGCCGGTACGAAACAAATGTCCTGGCTGTCCGGCTTCTCCGCCACTCCGAGGCCCAGTCGCTGCGCGACATCGCGCACGGCGCGCTTGTCTTCCATGCCGCCCAGGGGGAACAGGCACATGTCGAGTTGCTGCCGGGTTGTGGCGAACAGGAACCAGCTCTGATCCCGGGCGGGATCGACCGCGCGATGCAGCTCCGCACCGTCTGGTCCGTCGAGGCGGCGGACATAGTGACCGGTCGCCAGCCGTTCAGCACCGAGGTCGCGGGCCAGCACCGACAGATCGGCGAACTTCACGGTCTGGTTGCAGGTGATGCACGGCACCGGGGTTTCGCCGTTGGCATAGCTGTCAGCGAACCCGGCGATCACCGCTTTGGCGAACCGCTCCTCGGCATCAATGACGTAATGGGAGATGCCCAGGCGATCGGCGACGCGGCGGGCATCGTGGATATCCTGCCCGGCGCAGCACGCGCCTTTGCGGCCGGTCGCCGCGCCGTGATCGTACAGTTGCAGCGTGACGCCGATCACCTCGTGGCCCTGCTCATGCAAAAGCCCCGCCACCGCACTGCTGTCCACGCCGCCGGACATGGCGACCACGATACGCATGTTCTACTCTCCTGCGCCCCGGTCGGGCGCGGTCAGCCTTGGACGTTGCGGGTCGCGGCCGGCAGCTTAACGACCAGCCCGTCCAAATCCGTGTTCATGACGATCTGGCAACCCAAACGCGAGGTCTGCGTCAGACCGAACGCCAGATCCAGCATGTCCTCCTCATCCTCGGTCGCGCCCTCAAGCTTCTTGAACCAGGCCGCATCGACGATGACGTGACAGGTCGAGCAGGCCAAAGACCCCTCGCAGGCACCTTCAATATCGACGTCATGTTTATGGGCGATCTCCAGGACCGACAACCCGACGGGCGCGTCAACCTCGCGACGGGTACCGTCGCGCTCGATAAAAGTCATTTTGGGCATTCGGATCAGGCCTTAATTGTCAGGTATCGCGTGCGGAATTTTCGAAATCAGCGGCTTCACAGGCGGCATTGGCCGCTGCCAGCGCCGCGGCGGCGTAGTCGATATCGGCGGCGGAGGTAAAGCGTCCAATCCCAATACGCAAGGTCCGCGCGGCCTGCCGGTCGGAAAGTCCGAGGGCCCGCAGGACATAAGACGGTTCCATCTCGGCTGACGAACAGGCTGAGCCGGTGGAGACGCAGAGGTCCGGCACTGCCCGCATCAGGTCAAACGCCGTCGCCCGCGGGAACGTCACGTTCAGATTGCCGGCGATGCGGGCCTGATCGCTGCCGTTGAGATGAATGCCGGGAATGTCCCGCTGTAGCCGGTCCCACAAACCGCCGCGCAGCACCGCGATCCGTTCGGCGTCGGCCGTCAGGTCGGCGCTCGCGAGACGGCAGGCCTCTCCGAAACCGACGATCAGCGGCGCGGGCAAGGTACCGGATCGAAGCCCCCTTTCCTGCCCGCCGCCGGAAAACAGCGGTGTCAGCCGGACGCGTGGGCGGCGGCGGACGAATAGCGCCCCGACGCCTTTCGGGCCATAGAGTTTATGGCCGCTGACGGACGCCAGATCGACCTTCCAGGCCGTCAGGTCGATCCCGATCTTGCCCACCGCCTGCGCCAGATCGGTGTGGAACAGGGCACCTGCCGCCTTCGCGATGGCGGCCAGACCGGCGATGTCCTGGATAACCCCTGTCTCGTTGTTCACCGCCATCACGCTGACCAACAGGGTCGGTATCGCCAGCGCCTCCCGCAGTGTCTCGGGATCGAGCAGCCCATCGGGGCGAACGGACAAAACTACCGGCTCGAACCCCTCCGCCGTCAAATCGGCCACGGATTCGAGTACACACTTATGTTCTGTCGCCACGGTGAGGATGCGGCGGCGCGGATCGCCCATGCTGGCGGCGAACCGAGCGGCGCCCTTGATGGCGATGTTGTTGGCCTCGGTCGCGCCGGAGGTAAAAATCACCTCGCGCGCGTCGGCCCCGATGGTGGCGGCGACCTGCGCGCGGGCATTCTCAACGGCGGCCTCAGCCCGCTGACCCATGATGTGTTCCGCGCTGTGCGGGTTACCGTACTCCTCGGAGAAATACGGCAGCATCACCTGCACGACACGCGGATCGCAGCGCGTGGTGGCCTGGTTATCGAGGTAAACCGGCTGGTTCGGGCGGGAGGGTGCGTCGGTCATGACATAAGACTAGGATCGCGCGTGGCCTTGGACCAGTGTTGGACGCAGCCGGTCAGCCACGCGCCGGTATGCGATCGCGAACGCGTCAATGTCAGCCTCCATCACGTTCCACGGCAGCGAGACGCGGATCGCCTCGCCGGCGAGCGTTCCCAGCCCCATCGCCTGCAGCACATGGCTGGTCTGGACCTTGCCGGAGCTACAGGCGGCACCGGCGCTGACCGCGATCCCCTCCAGATCCAGCGCGATGACCTGGACGCCGGCCGCCACGCCGGGCAGTGCGATACAGCTTGTGTTGGGCAGGCGGTGTTCAGGATCGCCGCATACCACCGCCCCGCACGCCAGTGCCGCCCGCTCCGCGGCGTCGCGCAGCGTCGCGATCCGTTGCTGATCGGCAGCCTGGCCGGCCAACACCGCCGCCGCGAAGCCGGCGATTAGCGCGACCGGCGGAGTACCGCCGCGCCGGCCGCGTTCCTGTCCGCCGCCACTGACCAGCGGTGCGGTAAACGGAGCGTCCGGCGCCAGCAGCAGCGCGCCAACCCCGGCTGGACCACCGAGCTTGTGGGAGGAAATCGCAAGGCTGTGAGCACCCAGCAAGTCAAGCCGAACCGGTATGCGTCCAGCCGCCTGCACTGCATCCACATGCAAAAGCGCGCCGTATCGGCGGCACAGCGCGGCGGCCTGCTCGACCGGTTGGACGACGCCGGTTTCGTTGTTCGCCAGCATCAGGCAGACCAGCGAAGGATTACCGTCGCTCAACAGCGTTTCAAGCGCCTCCATGTCGGCAATACCGTTCCGGCCCACCGGCACGATCACGGCGCCGGTTGCGGCTGAGCGGACGGCATCATGCTCAATCGCGCTAATAATGAGACGGCGCCCGACGGACATGGCATGGATCGCGGTCGCGTCCGCCTCGGTGCCACCGCTGGTGAATACAAGGTCTTGCGACTGCAAGCCGAACCCGTTGGCGATCACATCCCGGGCATCTTCCATGATGCGGCGAACGGTGCGACCGGGACGATGGACCGAGGACGGGTTACCAACGGCTTCAAACGCCAAGAGGATGGCGTCTCGCGCGGCGGGACACAGCTTTTGGCTGGCGTTTGCGTCGAAGTAGTGCGTCTCATGCATACGTTTGAGCCTCCAGCGAAGCGGCACCGACGCCAGATAGCATCGTTGGATGGGCGACTCCATCGGCAGTCGGGACGCCACCGCGCGTCAATTCGGTCGCAATTGGAACCCAGTTTCCAACCCCAACACGCAATTTGCGCATGAAAATAAGATTTAACGCACGCAAAGGCGGTATTTTTCACATCAAACATCAATCGCACAGGGTCTATCAACGATACCATGTAAAGGCTGACTGTCGCGCGCAATAACATGAACGCCATGCGACATTTCCATTATGAAAGTGCGCTTCACTTGTCCTATAACACCGTCCTCGCTGGGGGACATGAGCGATCCCAGCGGGCACTGCCACAGGCAGTGCGACGCCAGAACTAAAGGAAACACGACTCCGAACCGCATGTAACGGCCAGGCCGCCCCTGAACGATTGCCTTCGCAGGCTCAAAAATCGGTTGGTTCGGCCCTGTGTCACATAATTGAAATCGGACGATCGTGTTTCCAGCTATTGGGGATCCCGTGGACCAGGAGGGGAAATACCCTGGGTCACGACGATTGGTAGGCCCGACAGGGTGTCCGAAGCCGCGGTGGCTTTGGAACATGCCTGCCGGTGGGACAGGAAACAGGTTTCGTATTGCCATGCCAGAGGTAATGTTTGCCGGTCCTGATGGACGACTCGAAGGTCGCTATCATCATTCGAAGGAGTCAGGGGCTCCCGTTGCGCTAATTTTGCATCCGCATCCGCTTCACGGCGGAACCATGAATAATCGCATCACCTATTCCATGTACCAGGCTTTTCAAAAGCTTGGCTGCTCGGTGATGCGGTTCAACTTCCGCGGTGTCGGCCGCAGCCAGGGCCGCTATGACGGCGGCATTGGCGAAATCGGCGATGCAGCCGCCGCACTGGATTGGATGCAGGCCGTCAATCCCGGACACGGTGGCCTTTGGATTGCCGGTTACTCGTTCGGAGCCTTCATTGGCATGCAGCTTTTGATGCGCCGGCCGGAGATTTCCGGGTGGGTCAGCATTGCGCCCCCTGCCAATCACTACGACTTCGGGTTCCTGGCACCATGTCCCTGCGGCGGCCTGATGCTGCACGGCGATGCCGACGAACTGGTGCCGGAGCCCGCGGTGCGGAAGCTGGTGGACAAGTTGAATACGCAGAAGAATGTCCATGTGGACTACCGTGTTATCCCCGGGGCGGATCACGTCTTCGCCAGCCATGCGGAAACCGTGGCCGATGCGGTTGATGATTTCTGCGGCAAGGCGATCGCCCGCAAGCAGATGGCCCTCGCGGCCGACTAAGTAAGCTTCCCGTCATGGCCCGGCTCGTCCGGGCCACCTGTAGCGGCACCAGTGCCGTGACGGTTGGCCGGGAAACGTCGAACCATGACGGTGGGCATGTTCCCACACAAACACACGACCTAGGAGACCACCATGACCGTACACGCGACCTTCGACGGGC
>CAIZFE010000102.1 GCA_903932145.1 uncultured Rhodopila sp.
CGGGCAACTCAGCCGGCTCGGTTTCCAGGTCGAACTTCAGCCTATCGCACGCGCCGCCTGAGACCAGCACTCAACCAGCCCCGCCTCGGACGCACGGAGGCCCCTATGCACTGATCCACCGTAGTTTGTGTTTAGAACTGCTGCACGCTCTTAACAAAATGTTTACTGAACGCCAAAAGACACGAGGTGCGCAATCATAACGCATTTCGATTAAAAATCGAAACGTTAATCTCGCGCCCTTCGCCGTCATAGGGCAACGGTAGCAACAAGATCGCGCGAAGGCCGGGCCGATTGTCTTCCAGCAGCAGTTGGCCACCATGTAATTGGGCGACCGCCAGCACCAATGACAAACCAAGCCCCGATCCCGGCGTGCTACGCGCGGTTTCGCCCCGATAGAAACGTTCCGTCGACCGCTGCCGATCCTCAGGTGGGATACCAGGGCCCTGGTCGCTGATCGTGATCGAAACCATGGCGGAAATGGAGGCTGCGACACACACCGAACTCCCGGGGAGAGAGAATTTGACGGCATTATCCACAAGGTTGGTGATCGCCTGATGGATCATCGCCTTATCGCCGTATGCTGGCACCGCGTTCGGTGTGTCAAGCACGAGAGCGATACCATGGTCCTCGGCGACTGCGCCGTAGAGATCGGCGACTTCGACCAGAAGCGGTGCAAGATCAAAATGCGCGAAAGAGGAACGGCGCGATCCGGCCTCAATCTCGGCAATGCGCAGCAGTGCCTGGAAAACGGCGACTATCCCATCGAGATCGGCGATGGCGCGATCGATCGCCGCATGCAATTCGTCCTGGGATATGGCATGAAGCCCGGCGTCTTCCAGGCGGGTGCGGGCACGAGTTATGGGGGTGCGCAGATCATGAGCAATGGCGTTGGAAACTCCGCGCACTCCGTCCATCAGGCGGCCGATGCGGTCCAGCATCTCATTGATAACGTCCGCTATCTGGTCGAACTCGTCGCCGCGTCCGGTTAGCCTGACGCGTTGGGCGAAGTCGCCGCCGGCGATGGCGGTCGCGGTGACGGAGATATTGGCCAGGGTGAGCCGAAACAGGTTGCGCACGATCAGAGCGCCGGCGGTTGCCATCAGAATTACCACGACGGCGGCCCATAGCAGCGCATCGGTCAGCATTTTGCGCAGATGCGCCCGTACCTGAATGTCGCGGCCAATCAGTAGATGCAAATCCCCGGGAAGGTCGAAGCGTTGCACTGTAACGAGGGAACTCATGCCGGCTCGTATGACCGGAAGTTCGTACCAGGGGCCGACGGTGCGCACCGAGGCTGGCCAACTTGCCAGATTACCGGCGATCCGGTTCAAGTTCGGGCCGGTCAGAAGATAGATCGCGTCGTCGTCGATGTTCTGCGCCAGGCGTTCCTCGATTGTCACCACCAAGGCTGGCAGGCCGCCGCTGGTCCACCGTTCGGCCAGGCTTTGGGCATCGGTGTTGATAGCCGCCTCGGTTTGACGGTTCAGCAGTCCGACCGTTGCCCACCAGAGGAAGACGGTCAGAGCCATCGCGCTGACGGCCAGCAGCACGGCGTAGATCGCCCCGAACCGGAAACCGGCGGAGCGGAGTATGCCGCAGGAGATCATGTCACACCAATCGCCTTTGAGGCCGACTCACACCACTTATCGTCATGGCCCGGCTTGTCCCTACCGGATGCAGACAAGTCCAGAACGATTTTGCTTGCCTCGCAGACCGATGTTCGATTCGTTGCACTCCTCGATTGACGGAGTGATTCGCGATGATGGCTGGTCTCGGAAAGTTCGGTGATAAGCGGCTGGCGAGAGGCGGTGCCGTGCTGTTGCAACGTCTGCTCGACACCGGCCACAGCGGTATCAGCCTGCGAGCGATGGGCGGCGACCGCGCAGGCGAGTTGCAACTCAATGGCTTCCTGAACAACCCGCGCGTCAGTCCGGCGGAGATGGTGGCCACCGCGCGAGCGCATCTGCTGGGCCGGATGCAAGGGCGCGAGGTGCTTGTGATTCAGGACACCACCAGCCTGCGCGATGACGGTAACAAGAAGGGTCTGTACCTGCACCCAGCGATCGCCGTGGATGCGGCGGACGGTGCGCTGTTGGGGCTGCTGACGGCGGAGTGCCTGGTGCGCGACGAGACTCCGAAGCTGCACTGCAACAAACGCGCTCTGGCGCAGAAGGAAAGCCGCCGCTGGATCGAAGCGATGGAGCAGGCCGAGGACCTGCTGACCTCCGGGGCCAGCGGTGTGACGGTGATCGCCGACCGCGAGGCCGACCTGTATGAAATGTTCGCCTGCCGCCCGGAGGGTATCGATGTCCTGGTGCGGGCCAACCACAACCGGAAACTGTCGGGCGGCGGCTGGCTGTACAACGCCTGCGATCCGGTGGCGGAACTGGGCCGCTCGCAGGGCAAGCTGCAGTCCGCCTCGGGACGTACCGCGAATGTTGCGCTGCGCACCAGGCGGATTTCCATCAAACGGCCGAAGCGCAATCGCGCCTGTTTGGCGGCGGCGCTGCCGGCTTACGTGGAACTCACCCTGGTCGATGTGCGTGAGGTCAATTCGCCGAAGGGGGTGGAGCCGCTGCACTGGCGGCTGTTGACGACGCGGACGGTCGAGAGCCTGTCCGACGCGCTGACGGTGGCCGGGCTGTATCGCCGCCGCTGGGTAATCGAGCAGGTGTTCCGGGTGATGAAAACGCAGGGCTTCGACATCGAGGCGGTGCCGATCAAGGAAAATGCGCCGCTGAAGAACCTCGCTTGCGCGACCCTGATCGCGGCGATCCATATACAGCAGATGCTGCACGACCGCGACGGCACGGCGGGGCGCCCGATGACGGATGTGTTCTATGCCGCCGATCAGCCCGTGATCGAGGCGATCGGCAAGTCTTCCGAAGGGAAAACCGAACGTCAGCGCAATCCGCATCCCTCCGGCAGCCTGGCCCATGTCGCCTGGATCTGCGCGCGTCTCGGCGGATGGACCGGCTATTACCGCAAATCCGGACCGATCGTGTTGATCAGAAATCATGTGAAGCTCATGACGATGCTCGAAGAGATGCAACGTTCCGGACTTATGCGAGTCCGGTAGGGCTTGTCCGGACCATCTGTGAGTTGACCGAACCGCGACAAGTGACCGGGGCAAGCCGGGCCATGGCGAGGGGGCAAAGTCATGGTCGGAAGGTACGCTGACTCACATTCTTCTCCCACTGTCGCTCGTCCCGATCCCCATTCGGCCGGATCCGCTTGTGACGACGAGACGGCTGACTACTACGGTTGTTCCGCCCGCAACATGTAGCCGGCGTTACGAACCGTATGGATCAGGCCGGTTGGGAACGGTTTGTCCACTTTCTGGCGCAGGCGTGACACATGCACGTCGATCACGTTCGTCTGCGGATCGAAATGATAGTCCCAAACGCCTTCCAGCAGCATCGTTCGAGTCACCACCTGACCGGCATGGCGCATCAGGTATTCCAGCAGACGGAATTCCCGCGGCTGCAAGTCGATTCTCTGCCCGGCCCGCTTCACCTGTCGCGACAACAGGTCCAATTCCAGATCCTCGACCGCCAGCTTGGTCAGCGGACCCTCGGCCTTACCGCGACGGTTCAATGCCTCGACCCGAGCGAGCAATTCCGAGAAGGCGAAGGGCTTGGTGAGATAATCGTCACTGCCCGCTTTCAAGCCTTTGACCCGGTCATCGACCTCGGCCATTGCGGACAGGATCAGCACCGGTACCGAGTTCTTCTGCCCGCGCAGGGTCTCCAAAATCTTCAGTCCGTCGATGCCACCGGGCAGCATCCGGTCCAGGATCATGGCGTCGAACGTCTCACTGGCGGCCATGAAGAGGCCGTCGCGGCCGTTATCGACGTGCTCGACCACATGGCCCGCCTCACGCAGACCGCGCACGACGAACGCGGCGACGTCTCTGTCATCCTCTACCAACAGGATGCGCATGGTGCTCTCCTCAATTTCCGAAGCATCCGCTTCTACGCGCCGCACGAACAATGCGCCACCGTCACACGCTAGCCGGCCTGCTCATTGGGCCGGCGGCCGACACTGATCGCGATCTCCAGGTCGTGACCGTTCCGCCGCACGGTCACGCGAACGCTGTTGCCAGGTGCCACCGCCGCGACCGCTCGGATCAGTCCACGGGAACTATCGATCTTTTCACCGTTGATCGCCAACACCACGTCGCCTGGCCGAAGCCCCGATTTGGCGGCCGGCCCGTTCCTGTCCAGGCTGGCGATCGTCACGCCGTTATTCCGCTCATCGACCGAAACACCGAGCCAGCCGCGCTCAATAGAGCCTTTGCTGAGAAGTTGGGCGACGATACGGCTGACGGCCTCGCTGGGAATCGCGAAGCCGATGCCGACCGAGGCGCCGGTGGGGGAGACGATCACCGAACTGACGCCAATCACCTGCCCGTCCATGTTGAACACCGGGCCACCGGAGTTGCCGGGGTTGATCGGGGCGTCCAATTGCAAAAAATTGTCGAACGGGCCGGAGCCAAGATCGCGCCCCTCGGCCGAGATGATGCCGACGGACACCGACCCGCCTAACCCGAACGGATTGCCCGCGGCGAGAATCCAGTCACCGACCTCGGCCTTTCGCGAATCACCCCAGGGCACACTGGGCAGGGCTTCGTTGCTGAGAACCTTGATAACCGCGATGTCGGTCAGCTCGTCATGGCCCAGCACGGTGGCGGGCAACTGACGGCCATCAGTCAGAGAGACGATGATTTTATCGGCATGACCGACCACATGGTTGTTGGTGACGATGATACCGCTGGGATCGATGATGAAGCCGGAGCCGGCGCCGGCCACCTGTTCGCTCCGGTTACCGTATCGGCGTTTGAATTCGCGGCCCAGCGGCGTGTCGCGCAACTCCGGCGGCAGTTCGCTGAGCATGTCGCCGCCGGAGACGGTTTCTGTTACCGCGATGTTAACCACCGCCGGCAGCACCTTCTTGACCAAGGGAGCGAGACTGTCCGGCGCGGCGCGGGCATTGGCCGGTTCGGGTGCGCAGGCCGAGGCCAGCAAGACCGCGCCCAACACCATCGCGCTTGAGAACTGGTGCCAGGACCATAATGCCGGCTGGCGGAACGTTCGGTCGGCTGACATGGCGGGGGCGATTCTCCTGATGTTCGGCCGTTATCGTTAAGTAAATGGCATGGCGGCTCGCCTGTAACAAGAAACCCCCCGGTTTTTCCCGATCAGGTTCTCAGTAGGCTTGCGGCCGCGGCCATTTTCGGGTGGCCACCCGCCAACTTCCGGCCGTCCAGCCGGGTGCGGCAGCCGATCGTTTGTCCCACCGGCTGGCCGATCAACGACGCCATCCGGGTTGGCGCCGCCCTGGTGCCAGGCGGCGGGGTTCCAGCATCAGGATGCTGCCATGGCCACGCCACGGGGCGTCGGAAACGGGGAGCTTCAGGAACGCCGATGACAGACGTTTCACACGGCTACGTCATCGCGGGGAAACTTCTTCCAATTGCCCAGATGCGACATCTTGTTTGCGGTGCAGCAGACATTCGGGCTAGATGCCGTCCGCCCGCGCTAACCTGGAGATTTGGATCCGATGCCTGTCCTGTCCGACCGCTGGATTCGCCAGATGGCGCAGGAGCGTGGCATGATTGAACCCTTCGTCGAAGCGCAGAAGCGCGACGGGGTCATTAGCTACGGCTTATCAAGCTACGGCTACGACGCGCGCATCGCGGATGAGTTCAAGATTTTCACCAATATCGACTCCGCCGTGGTTGACCCGAAGGCGTTCTCACCCACAAGTTTCGTGGATCGCAAGACCGATGTCTGCATCATCCCGCCGAACAGCTTTGCCCTCGGCCACACCATCGAATATTTCCGTATTCCGCGCGATGTTCTGGTTATCTGCCTTGGCAAATCGACATATGCACGCTGCGGCATTATCGTGAACGTCACGCCGCTGGAGCCCGAATGGGAAGGCCAGGTGACCATCGAAATCAGTAACACCACCCCGCTGCCAGCTAAGATCCATGCCCATGAAGGCATCTGCCAATTCCTGTTCCTACAGGGCAATGAGGCGTGCGAAACCAGCTACGCTGACAAAGCCGGCAAGTACATGGGTCAGCGCGGAACTTCTCTTCCCAGGATGTAAGAACGTAAATGGATCGTATTCGTATTCGCGGTGGCCGCCCTTTGTCGGGTGAGATCAAGGTGGGAGGCGCCAAAAACGCCGCGCTGCCGCTGATGGTCGCGGGTCTGCTGACCGACGATCGACTGATCCTATCGAATGTGCCGCGGCTCGCCGACATCCAGACCATGGGCCAACTGCTGGAACAGCACGGTATATCGGTTGAATTCGTCACCAACGACGGACGCATTTTATCGCTCGGCGGCGCGATCACCAACACCGAGGCGCCCTACGACATCGTCCGCAAAATGCGCGCCTCGGTCCTCGTTCTCGGTCCATTGCTCGCTCGAGTCGGCGAGGCACGGGTCTCGCTGCCCGGCGGCTGCGCCATCGGCACGAGGCCCGTCGATTTGCACCTGAAGGGCTTGGAGCAGATGGGCGCGTGCTTCAACCTCGCGAACGGGTATATCGACGGCAAGGTCGATGGACGTTTGCGCGGGGCGACCATCGTCTTCCCGTTCGTCTCGGTCGGGGCGACCGAAAACCTTCTAATGGCAGCCACGCTGGCCGATGGCCGTACCGTTCTCGCCAACGCCGCCCGTGAACCGGAGATCGGCGATCTGGCGGCCTGCCTGGTTGCGATGGGCGCTCGGATTGAAGGTATCGGCACCGACACGCTGACTATTGACGGGGTGCCCAGCCTGCACGGAGCCGAACACTCCATCATCCCCGACCGGATTGAGACCGGAAGCTACGCTTGTGCCGCCGCTATCTCCGGCGGGTCTGTCTTCCTGCGCGGCGCACGGCTCGATCATCTCGGCGCGACGGTGCGCATCCTGCGCGAAGCCGGCGTCGATGTTGTTGAGGAACCCGAGGGCTTAACGATCCGGCGGTTAAATGGACTGCATGGCGTCGATGTCATGACAGAGCCATACCCCGGCTTCCCGACCGACATGCAAGCCCAGTTTATGGCGCTAATGTCAGTCGCCGAGGGCGCCTCCATGGTCACCGAGACGATCTTTGAGAATCGCTTCATGCATGTGCCCGAGTTGAACCGAATGGGCGCACGGATCAACGTCCATGGGGCCTCAGCCATTGTTCGCGGCGTGCCCGGCCTGTCCGGTGCGCCCGTCATGGCGACTGATTTGCGCGCATCGCTTTCGCTAATTCTTGCGGGATTGGCGGCAAAGGGCGAAACCATCGTCAATCGTGTTTATCATCTGGACCGAGGATACGAGGCGGTTGAGCAAAAGCTCGCCGCTTGCGGTGTGGATATCGAACGAATCGCCGGCTAAAAGGACAAAATCTCATGCGTATTGATGCCATCGCCATCGGCAAGAATCCCCCCGAGGACCTCAATGTTATCATTGAGGTCGCCATCGGAGGCGAACCGATCAAGTACGAAATGGACAAGGAGGCCGGTACGCTGGTTGTGGACCGGTTCTTGTACACGCCGATGCGCTATCCGGGAAACTACGGCTTCGTTCCGCACACGCTGTCGGATGACGGTGACCCGATAGACGTATTGGTGGCGAACACGCGTCCAATCATACCCGGCGCGGTCATCAATGTCCGTCCGGTCGGCGTGTTGAAAATGATGGATGAAAGCGGCGGCGACGAGAAGATTATTGCCGTGCCGTCACCCAAGCTGACCCAACGTTATACGAATGTGCACAATTATTCTGACCTGCCCGCGATTACCCTGGAGCAGATCTGGCACTTTTTCGAACACTACAAGGACCTGGAACCGGGCAAGTGGGTCAAAGTTCAGGGCTGGGGCGATGCCGCCGAGGCAAAGGTTTTGATCCTACAGGCGATTGAGCGCGCTCGGAGCAAGGAGCACCGATAAGTCGGTATTTGGTTGCGACACAGGCGGACGTTGACATTGACGCTCGCGGATAGTGACCAAGATCATGATGGTGCGCGCAAGCGCACCGTCGATGCCTTTATTGAGAATCACAACGGACGTGGATACTGACTTTCGTCGGCATGAGTGCCAGCAGAGAGCCGATGTGAATATCGATTGGAATGAGACGACAAAGTTCGTATTGGCCCAACGAGGGCATATCACTTTGCCTGCGATTCATCAGTCCCCTATCCATTCGACAGGAGGACGATAACGGCCATCGAGTTATCACAAACGGCGGCTACGAGGACTGCGTCAGTCCGATATTCGCAAGGGCGGCCCTTAAGCCGCCCTTCATTTTCTTTAGGCCGCCGCGTCGGCGTCGATCTTGCGTTCGAACCGCTTGCGCTCGTTCGGATCCAGATATCGCTTGCGCAGGCGGACGGCGACCGGCGTCACTTCAACGAACTCGTCGTCCTCAACGTAGGCGATCGCTTGCTCCAGGCTCATCTTGCGGGGCGGGATCAGCAGCATCGCGTCGTCCTTGCCGGCGGCACGGATGTTGGTCAGCTTCTTTTCCTTGATCGGGTTCACTTCCAGATCGGATTCCCTGGAATGTTCGCCCAGGATCATGCCCTGATAGACTTTTTCGCCGGGACTCACGAACATCGTGCCGCGTTCCTGGATATACCACAGCGAATAATGGACGGCTTCGCCTGCTTCGGTGGAGATCAACGAGCCTGCGCGGCGCCCTTCGATGGGGCCTTTCCAGGGACCGTAACCAGCGAACAAGCGGTTCATGATGCCCGTTCCGCGTGTATCGGTGAGGAATTCACCATGGTAGCCGATCAACCCGCGGCTGGGGATGTTGAACGTCATGCGGACCTTGCCGCCACCCGACGGCCGCATATCGCGCAGGTCGCCCTTACGACGGCTTAGCTTTTCCACGACCACGCCGGTATAGGGCTCGTCCACATCGACGAGGACCTCTTCCATCGGCTCTTCGCGCTCGCCGGTTTCGGGATTCTTTTGCGTCAGGACCCGGGGGCGGCCGATCGTGAGTTCGAACCCTTCACGGCGCATCTGCTCGATAAGAACACCAAGCTGAAGTTCGCCGCGGCCGGCAACTTCAAAGGCGTCGGTTTCGTTGGAGTCGGTGATCTTGATCGCGACGTTGCCTTCGGCCTCGCGAAACAGGCGTTCGCGAATCTGGCGGGACGTAACCTTCTTGCCTTCGCGACCGGCCAGCGGTGAGTCATTGATGCGGAAGGTCATCGCCAGGGTCGGGGGATCGACCGGGATGGCTTCCAGCGGCGCGGTCAGTTCCGGTGCGCCGATCGTATCAGGAATGGTGCTCTCGGACAGACCCGCCACGGCAATGATGTCGCCGGCCATGACTTCGTCAACCGGCACACGTTCCAGGCCACGGAAGGACAGCAATTTCGTCAGCCGGCCGGTTTCCACGATCGAACCATCGCGACGCAGCACCTTAACCTGCATGTTGAGCTTGCCAACGCCTTGCTCGACGCGTCCCGTGAGAACGCGTCCCAGGAAGTTATCGTACTCAAGGATGCTGGCGACCATCGCGAAGGGCAGATCGGGTTTCACCGTCGGAGCCGGGACGTGCGACAGGACCATGTCAAACATGGCGGACAGATCCTGGCGAGGACCGTCCAGAGTGGCATCGGCCCAGCCATTGCGACCTGATGCATACAGCATCGGGAAATCGAGCTGGCTGTCGGACGCGCCCAAGGCCGCGAAAAGGTCGAACACTTCCGTGTGGACCTCATCAGGACGGGCGTCCTGACGATCGACCTTGTTGACCACCACGATCGGGTGGATGCCGCGCGCCAGGGCTTTACCGACGACGAATTTTGTTTGCGGCAGAACACCCTCGGCGGCATCGACCAGAACGATCGCACCATCGACCATATTCAAAATGCGTTCGACCTCACCGCCGAAATCGGCGTGGCCAGGGGTATCGACGATGTTGATCTTGGTATCTTTCCACACCACCGAGGCGCACTTCGCCAGGATCGTGATGCCGCGTTCCTTTTCCAGGTCGTTGCGATCGAGCGCACGGTCCGTCACCGCCTGATGTTCACGGAAGGCCCCCGATTGGCTGAGAAGTTTGTCCACGAGGGTCGTCTTCCCGTGATCGACATGGGCGATAATAGCGACGTTACGGATCTGCATACGGTCCTGGCTTTGGGATGGTGCGGCGCACACTTAGGCGGTAAGCCCGGGAGATACGAGAGAAAATCTGGCGATGGGACGCGTTTCTGCCATGCTTCGCCAAAACATCACGAGAACAGGGTTACGTCCAGTCGTGTAGGAACGCCTCAACGACCGATAAGAACCCTGCTGGATTGTCGGCGTGGACCCAATGGCCAGCGCTCTTGATTGCGACAAAACGTGCGTTTGGGAAGCTGGAGCGGATAATCGCGCGATGTTCCGGCAGCACATAATCAGAATTGGCGCCGGTTACGAACAGCGAAGGACCCTCGTAGCGGCCGGGCAGATCGATCCAACCCTCCAGATCGGGAACCGCGGCAGCGATCTCATCGAGCCCGATACGCCAGTGAGGACGGGTGCCGAATTGCAGATTTTGCAACAGAAACGGACGCAGGGTCGGATCGGGAACGGCTTTGGCAAGGGCGACATCCGCGTGCCGGCGTGTCAGTTCGTCGGTCAAAGGGATGGCTTGCATCGCTGCGGTGAACACCGTGTTATCGTGATGGTAGGGAACCGGCGCAATGTCTGAAATCAGCAAGCGCCCGACGAGGGCGGGCCACAGCAGCGCCATCGCCATGGCCGCTTTGCCACCCATCGAATGGCCTATGATCGCGACTTGTTCGATACCGAGGGCCTGCAGCGTCTCCCGCACATCCGACGCCAGGATCTCATAACGCATGTCAGCGGCATGCGGGCTATCGCCGTGGTTGCGCATATCCAATGCGACGATTCGGTATTTTGACGCCAGAGCCCGCTGGATCGCGCCGAAATTGCGGGCGGCACCGAACAGGCCGTGCAGAATGACAACCGGGGGGCCTTCGCCGGATTGGATAGCATTCAGGATCATATCGTTCTCCGTGGCGGCCAAGATGCAAGAGCACCGTCAGCAGTCGCCTTTTTTCACCGCATTTCGCCTGATTGGCCAGCGCCCATGCAACATTTGGTCGGACCAATTGCGGCGAGGTGAACTAACTGGTTGGCCGGCCCGCCCGATGGTACGGATGTCCCTGAGAGATCGCCTGTGCGCGATAAATCTGCTCTGCCAGCATCGCACGCACCAAAAAATGTGGCCATGTCATGGTCCCGAGCGACAGTAGATAGTCGGATCGGGAAATAACTGATGCTTCGAGGCCCTCAGCGCCGCCGATGATAAAACAAACCGGGCGTGACAGTTCAGCCCACTGGCCCAGACGCTGCGAGAACGTCTCGCTACCGAGCGCCTGCCCCCCAAGATCAAGTGAGATAACGAACGCGCCCTTTGGCAACGCATCCAGTAGCGCCGCTGCTTCCCGGCGTTTGACCACCACCGGGGTACCCCGTCCCTCCGGTATCTCTATCACCGTCAATCGAGGCCGCAGCCTTGTGTTGTAACGATCGAACAGTTCCGCCTCGGGGCCGCTGGATAACCGTCCGATGGCGATAAGATTCATGGTCCTGGAACCTCTGTCGATGAACAATGTGGGCTTGCGGAGTGATCGTGACCCGCGCTAAACACTGCCTCCCGGCAAACGGGCGCGTAGCTCAGCGGGAGAGCACCTCCCTGACACGGAGGGGGTCACAGGTTCAATCCCTGTCGCGCCCACCATCTGTCCTGCCTTTCGGCGGCGACCCGCATCCCTCAATCCGCCTCTGCTCCCATCTTCGCCGCGAGTGCCGGCATGCGCGACCGGCGCGGCGCCAGCCAATGCTGTAGCTTGTCCAGATACAGATAGACGACCGGCGTTGTGTACAGGGTCAGAATCTGGCTCAGCGCCAGTCCTCCCACCATGGCAAAGCCGAGCGGCCGGCGCAGTTCTGAACCGGCACCCGTGCCAAGCATCAGGGGGATTCCGGCAAGCATGGCGGCCATTGTGGTCATGAAGATGGGCCGAAACCGCAACAGGCAGGCCTGACGGATGGCTGCTAACGGGGTCGCCCCATCCCGGCGTTCCGCGTTGATGGCAAAGTCCACCATCATGATGCCGTTCTTTTTCACGATGCCGATCAGCAGGATGATGCCGATCAGCGCGATGACGGTCAGTTCGTAGTGGAACAGCATCAACATCAGCAGTGCGCCGACACCCGCCGAAGGGAGTGTGGACAGAATGGTCAGCGGCAGGATGTAGCTCTCGTACAGAATGCCCAGGATGATATAGACCGTGATAAGCGCCGCCAGAACCAGGTAGGGTTGGCTGGACAAGGACGACCGGAAGGCCTGAGCCGTTCCCTGGAAGGACGATTGCAGGGTGACCGGAGTCGCCATGTCCCGCATCGCGGCATTAATCGCGTCCACGGCCTGCCCCAATGCCGCACCCTGCGCCAGATTGAAGGAAATGGTCACCGCCGGGAATTGGCTTTGATGACTGATCGACAGCGGCTGCACCGGCGCGGTGGACCATTTGGCGAAGGCAGACATTGGCACCGTCTGGCCGGTGCTGGAATGCACATAAAGCTTGTTGAACGTCTCCACATCCGATGCCGAGCCCGGCATGACTTCCAGTATCAGGTGGTAGGAGTTGACCTGACTGAAATACTGGGTGATCTGCCGCTGGCCAAACGCGTCGTAGATCGTGTCGTCAATCACCTGTGGCTGGACCCCGAAGCGTGCCGCTTTGTCGCGATCGATGGCCAACGTGACCGTGGTGCCGCCAGATTGCTGATCGCTGGTGACGTCGCGCAACATCGGTAGCGTTTGCAACTTCGCCAGCACCTTCGGGGACCAACTGAACAATTCGTCGAAGTCTGCATCCTGTAGGGTGTACTGGAATTCGGTCTTCGTCAGACGTCCTCCGACCCGGATGTCTTGGGCCGCCTGCAGGAACGCCGCTCCGCCGGACACTGCGGCAAATTTAGGCCGCAACCGGGCGATATATTGCTGAGCGGAGCCGCCGACCCGTTCATCCCAGGGCTTCAGGGCGATGTAGATGCGGCCGTTGTTGCCGGTCTGGCCGCCCACGCCCGCGCCAACCGTGGCGCCATACGCGCCAGTATCCGGATCGGCCGCGACGATGGCATTCAGTTTCGCCTGAATGTCCGACATCTGGCCAAACGAGATGTCCTGCGATCCCTCGGTGACGCCGAACACAACACCGGTGTCCTGCGCGGGGAAGAACCCCTTTGGGATCAGGTAATACAGATAACCGGTCGTGAACATGGTCGCGAAGAACACCATCAGCGTGATAAACCGGAACCGCAACGCGATATCCAGCGTGCGGCGGTAGCCGTTGATCAGCGCCTCGAAAAATCCCTCAATGATCCGGTAAGCGAGATTGTGCTGGCCGCTGTGATGTTTAAGGAAGCGCGAGCACATCATTGGCGTCAGGGTCAGCGAAATAAACGCCGACAGCATCACGGCGATCGAGATGGTCATCGCGAACTCGCGGAACAGGCGCCCGACGATGCCTCCCATCAACAGCAGGGGAATGAACACCGCGATCAAAGAGCAACTGATCGACACGATGGTGAAACCGATTTCGGCGGCGCCCTTTAAGGCGGCCTCCATTGGGTCCATGCCGTGTTCGATGTAACGGAAAATATTTTCCAGCATGACGATCGCGTCATCAACGACGAAGCCGACGGCGATGGTGAGGGCCATCAGCGACAGATTGTCCACGCTGTAACCGAACAGGTACATCGCCGCGAACGTGCAGATCAGCGCCACCGGCACTGTGACGGACGGAATGATGGTTGCCCAGAAACTGCGCAAGAACAGGAAGATGACCATCACGACCAGGCAGATCGACAGGATCAGCGTGAACTGCACGTCTGCCACCGAGGCTCGAATTGTTAGCGTCCGGTCCATGATGACATCGACGCGAATCGATGGCGGAATTGACGCCTCCAGATGCGGCAGCGCGGCCTTGATGTGGTCAACCGTGTCGATCACGTTCGCACCGGGCTGCTTGAAGACGACCAAAAGAATGCCCTTTTTGCCGTTCTGCCAGGCCCCCAGCAGCCGATTTTCCGGACCATCGACGGCTTGGCCGATGTCGCGCACCCGCACCGGCGCGCCATTGCGCCAGAGCAGAATAACGTTGTCGTAATCCGCGGCTTTGGTGAGTTGGTCGTTGTCGTAAACCGCGAACGACTGCTTATCTGTGTTGATAGTGCCCTTGGGCGAATTCACCGTGGCGTTGACCAGCACGCCGCGGACGTCTTCCAGGGTCATTCCCATCGCGGCCAACTTGGCCGGATCGACCTGCACGCGCACAGCGCGTTTTTGCTCGCCGCCGATCAGCACCTGCGACACGCCGGCGATCTGCGACAACTGCTGCGACAGCACGACGTCGGCGAACTCATCGACGTTGATCAGTGGCACCTCGTCGGACTGAACCGACAGGATCATGATCGGCGAATCGGATGGGTTCACTTTGCGATAGGTCGGGTTCGACGGTAGCGCCTTCGGCAACTGACCGCTGGCGGCGTTGATCGCCGCCTGCACGTCGCCAGCCGCCGCGTCGATATCACGGTCCAGATCGAACTGTAGGATGATCTGCGACTGGCCCAGCACGCTGACTGAGGTCAACTGCGCCATGCCGGGGATCTGGGCGAACTGCTTCTCCAGCGGCTGCGCCACGGTGCTGGCCATAGTTTCCGGACTGGCGCCGGGGAAACTGCCGGTGACCGAGATTGTTGGAAATTCAACGCGCGGCAGTGGCGCTACCGGCAGAAACGGGTAGGCAGCCAAGCCAACCAGCACTAACGCGGCGGTCAGCAACGACGTTGCCACCGGTCGGCGGATGAATGGGGTGGAAATGCTCATGTGTCGGGCGCTCCCCCTGTGTTGCGGCTAGCTGCCGGACTTGACTGGTGCGGCCCGGGCGTCCCGCACTGCAATGCGCGAGCCGGCCTGTAGTCGGGATTGGCCGCCGGTCACGACGACCGAACCATCATCGAGACCACTGGAAACGACATACAGGTCGCCTTCCTGCCGAGACACCTGGATCGGTTGCACCGACACCGTGTTGTTCTGCCCAACCTGATAGACAAACAGCCCATTGGGACCGTGTTGCACCGAAGCGCCCGAGACCGCGACGACATTGGTTTCCGTGCCCAGCAGCAATCTTGCGTTCACAAACTGCCCTGGCCACAGCGAAAGATGCGCATTGGCGAAGGTTGCCTTCAGCTTGATCGTGCCGGTCGTCGTGTCGATCGTATTGTCCGGCGTCAACAAAACGCCCCGATCAAGCTCGGTCACGTTGTTGCCGGCATAAACCACGACATCCAGTGGGTGTTTCGCCATGGCCTGCATGATCGCCGGAAGGTTGTCCTGCGGCAGCGTGAACGTAACGGCAATCGGATTGACCTGGGTCACCGACAGAATTGGCGTCGCCTCGGCCGCGTGCACGATATTGCCAGGATCGACGTTACGCAGCCCGACGCGGCCGTCAAATGGTGATAAAATGTGACAGAAGGTCAGATTGAGTTGAGCTGCGCTAATTTGCGCCTCATCCCCCAGGATCGCGGCGGTGAATTGCTTCACCATGGACTGCTGCGTTTCAAGCTGCTGCCGCGACGCGAAGTCCTGCCGAACCAGGGAAGCATAGCGCGCGAGGTCCGCCGCCGCGTTCGCAAGTTGCGCTTGATCCTGCTGCTTCCTGGCAGTCGCGGCATCAAGAATTGCCTGATACGGGCGCGGGTCAATGACTGCCAGCAGATCGCCCTGCTTGACGTCCTGGCCCTCTCTGACAGACACCTGAATCAACGCACCATCGACGCGCGACCGAATTTGCGCCGAGAAAGAGGCTTGCACCGTGCCGAGACCGCGCAGCCAGATAGGCACGTCGCTCCGTACTGCTGTGGTCACCGTCACCGGGACCGCGGGGGCATCGGACACGGATTGCGCGCCCGACATGACCGGGAATCCCAAGGCCAGTACCATTGCAAGCGAATACATTGCGCACCGACCGGATCGAAGCGCCAAATTAATCTTCACCGACATCCCACTACCCTACTGACACGTTCATTCTTGAGGATGAATCGTTACCTGTCGATCCCCTCGGCACCGAGAGCCATCAGCCGACCAGCCCATCACGGACCTATCATCAATTAAATCAGACGGGAGAGCCAGCGAGAAGATTGAGGCGGTTAATCCAATGTTGTGCGACGCGTGTTCTATTTTTGGACGTCTGCCAGGTCTCTCGCGCCGGTCTGGACGTTCGCCGCCCCCCGATTAGACGTCGGCCTCCAGCGAGCGTTCCATGAGGCGCACCGAATGGATCGCCTCCCGCCCCGACAGGTCCCTGATCTGGTGCCGGCAGGACGTGCCATCGGCGACGATAAAATCATGCGCTGCTGCTGCCCTGACCGCAGGCATCAGGCCGGCCTCGGCCATTGCCCGGGACGTCGCCTCGGTTTCCGCCTGGTACCCAAACGTTCCGGCCATACCGCAGCACGACGAAGCGATCGGTTGGGCAGACAATCGCGGGATCAAACGCAACATCGCCAGCGCGTCCGGGAAGGCGCCGAACGCTTTCTGATGGCAATGGCCATGAATCCGGGCCGTCCCGGCAACCGGGCGTAAAGCCAGGTCCGGTTTTTCCCTGGCGATGAACTCGCTCAATAACATGGAGCGCTCGGCGAACCGGTTGGTCGCGTCCCCCGGCAGCAACGACCGGAACTCATCGCGCAATGTCATTACGCACGACGGTTCAAGGCCGATAATAGGCAGGTCCGCCGACAGGTGGCGCATCGTTCGTTCTGCTTCCTCTCTGGCCTTGTCCACCATACCCGCCGCCAGCCAGGTGCGCCCGCAGCACAACGGCCGCCCGTCAGCCTTCGGCATCACCGCGCGGTAACCGGCCGCCGTCAGCACTTTCAACGCCGCGCGGAGGTTTTCAGGCTCGAAATACCGGTTGAACGTATCCGCGAACAAATACACATCGCCACGTGGTGCGGCCGGGATCGCTGACGCTGCCTCCCGGTCCATGAATTTATCGCTACGCCATTTCGGCAACCGCCGAGCAGCGGAAAAGCCCAGGAGCCGTTCCATCAGCCAGCGAACCGGAGGCAGGTGATTGCGCAGATTTGCCAGTGACGGGATCTGCGACAGGAACGGCGCATAGCGTGGCAATTCAGCGATCAGCGTCTCCCGCCATTTCACGCCATGGCGTTCAGCGCGCGCCGCCGTGACCTCGATCTTCATCTTGGCCATATCGACGCCAGTCGGGCACTCGCGCTTGCAGCCCTTGCACGACACGCATAGCGCCATCGTATCGGCCATCTCGTCTGACGTCATCGCATCGGCGCCCAACTGACCGGTCAACGCCAGCCGCAGGGTGTTGGCGCGCCCTCGGGTCAGATGGGTTTCATCGCGCGTTACCCGATAACTCGGGCACATCACTCCGGAGTCAAACGCTCGGCAGGTGCCGTTGTTGTTGCACATCTCGACCGCACCGAGCATCCCGCCCATTGGGCCGGGATGCTCAGACCAGTCGAGTTTCGGTGTAAAGTCACTGATTGGGCCATATCCTGGCCCATAGCGGAACAGGGTGCGGTCATCCATTTTCGGCGGGTGCACGATCCGGTTCGGGTTCAGCAGTCCGATCGGATCAAAGGCTTCCTTCACCGCCTCAAACGCACGGACGATACGGGAACCGAACATATTCTCGTGGAATTCGCTGCGCACCAACCCGTCGCCGTGCTCACCGCTATGGGACCCTTTGTATTCGCGCACCAGGGCAAATGCTTCCTCGGCAACGACGCGCATCGTCGCGACATCGACGGGGTCTTTCATGCTCAACACCGGCCGCACATGCAGGCAACCGACCGAGGCATGGGCGTACCAAGTACCCTTCGTTCCGTGCTTTTCGAACACGTCGTTGAGGCGTTCGGTGTAGTCGGCGAGGTCGTCCAGATCGACGGCGCAGTCCTCGATGAACGACACCGGTTTACCGTCGCCCTTCATCGACATCATGATGTTCAGCCCGGCCTCCCGCACCGACGCGATATCCGCCTGGAACGCGGGATCGATCGCTCGGACTACCCCCGAATGGCCCAGATCGCCCATCAGTGTTTCCAGTTCCGCCAGCTTAGCCAGCAGCGGGCCGTCCTCGTGGCCATGGAACTCGACGATTAACAGGCTGTCTGGTTCACCGATCAGCATCTGGTCGATGGTGGGACGATAGATGGCAATGCCGCGGCCGAGGTCGATCATCGTGCGATCGACCAGTTCAACCGCCTCCGGCCCAAGCGCAACGATATGCCGAGAGGCCTCCATCGCCTTCCGGAAGGTCGGGAACTGACAGATGCCCAACATCTTGCGCGGCTTGATCGGCTGTAGCGCCAATTCGATCGCCGCGGAAAACGCCAGCGTGCCTTCCGACCCAACCAGCAGGCGGGCCAGATTGTCGCGACCGGCCGCATGCGCGGCTGGTGTCAAAGCGTCTATATTATAGCCACCGACGCGACGAAGCTGCTTGGGGAAACGGGCAGCGATTTCATCCGCTTCCGTGGTGCCCAGTGTACTCAATCGCTGGAGGAGATCCACGATTGTGGCCGGT
This sequence comes from uncultured Rhodopila sp., assembly GCA_903932145.1. GTDB lineage: Bacteria > Pseudomonadota > Alphaproteobacteria > Acetobacterales > Acetobacteraceae > Rhodopila. Next base: position 18,655 of record CAIZFE010000102.1, read on the forward strand.
ATCCTGCCGTCCGGTTCACGGGAGACCTCGCTGAAGCGGTGCTGGGACCCATCCGACAAGATCGCTTCGATTGCTCGCACGTTGTCCGCCATCAACCCGTATCGGATGGACTTCGAGCCGCAAGAGTTATTCCCCGCCATGCCTCCGATCGTGCAGCGAGCATGGGTGGACGGATCAACCGGGAAAAACAGTTTGTCGGCGCGTAGTGCGTTATTGAGATGTCCCAGCACGAGCCCTGGTTCAACCAAGGCCGTTCGCGCCTCGGCATCTACGTGAACGATGCGCCGCAGATGCTTGGAGCAATCGATCACCAACGCCCGGTTCACCGTCTGTCCGCATTGGCTGGTGCCACCGCCGCGGGCGAGCACTGGCACTCCCTCGTCTCTCGCCAGTGACATCGCCGCGATCACGTCATCGATGGTTTCAGGAACAATTACCCCGACCGGCTCCATCTGGTAGATTGACGCGTCCGTCGAATAGCGGCCTCGGCTCGCGCGGTCAAACAACACCTCGCCCTTGATGTTGCGGGCCAAACGCAACGCGAATCCCGCGTTGGCTGACATCATGGAGTCATCGATGGTGGCGCTCATCTGGACAGGCCAATCTGATTAGAGGGGTAACTGCCCAGCATTGGCAAAGCTGCGGCATCCCTGCAAGCGCATTGCTGCGGCCGCCAGAACAATCGAGGTTTGGATTCCAGCTTCACCGGCACCGATTTCATCGTTGAACCAACGACGCGTGGTGAGCGGAACGCCGTCACGCCAATCCCCAATCCAATGGTCCCGTCTGCTATTGGCGTTCCGTCAACAGATCGCTATACGTCCGCCTATTGGTGGCCGAGAGCGGGCAGGGCTTCAAAACGCCCGATGCACATGCTGCGAGTGTTACCGGAAGATAGCTGGGATCGAAGTTGCATGATAATGACTCTGCCCCCCGATTATCGGCCTTCCGAGGACGAGGATTTTATGAATCCGGTTCAGGTGGAGTACTTTCGTCAAAAATTGCTTAGGTGGAGGGCCGATCTCCTTCGGGATGCGGACGGTACGCTGGCAAGTCTGTCAGAAGGCGGGATTCACGAGGCCGACATAACCGATCGCGCAAGCGTTGAAACCGACAGAGCATTGGAATTGCGAACGCGCGACCGTGCCCGTAAGCTGATCTCCAAGATCGATCAGGCCTTGGTTCGTATTGAGGTTGGCACATACGGCTACTGCGAAGAAACCGATGAACCGATCGGTCTCCGTCGCCTCGAAGCCAGACCCATCGCGACGATGTCGATCGAGGCGCAAGAACGACACGAGAAAATGGAGCGCGTGCATCGTGACGATTGAGGGAATATATTAAGTAAGAGAACCGTTTCACGCCTATTTCGGCGATGACCTACCCACGTTCGATCTAAACCTTGCGCCTGACAGAACAGCCTGTTGATGCAGCGTATCAGGCGCCATGTATTGCAATAGGTATCTGCCACGCCGCTACCACCTGCGATAAGGATTCATTCCGATGATACGCATCGACCGCGTGGTGACAAAGGGTGGAGATAGCGGGGAAACGTCCCTGGGTGACGGCACCCGGATATCAAAAGCCCACCCACGGATTGAAGCACTTGGTAGCGTTGATGAGGTCAACGCCAGCATCGGCGTCGTGCGCATCCATACGAGGTCCAAAATCGTCGAAGACGCGATGCTGAGCAGGATACAGAACGACCTGTTCGATGTCGGTGCTGATCTGTGCGTTCCGGGCACCGGGGGAGACCGCCTTCGTATTACGGACGAAGCGGTCACGCGTCTTGAAACTGAAGTCGGACGCATGAATGCCTCACTGCCGGCATTAACCAGTTTCATCCTGCCCGGCGGTTCCGATGCGGCAGCCTTCGCCCATATCGCCAGAGTGACGGCGCGGCGCGCTGAACGGGCGGTAGCTTCGGTCGAGAATGTCAATCCGGTGGTTCACCGTTATCTCAATCGGCTCTCGGACCATCTTTTCGTTCTTGCACGTGTGCTCAATGAGAATGCCGCGACGGATGTGCTCTGGGTACCCGGAGCCAACCGGTACTGACACCGCAGACCGCAGCCTGTCCCGGGGGGCGGCTGCCGGTACCGAATTGGTCAGTACGTTCAGGTTTGCGGAGGCGCGTGCCGAGCAGTATCGCGACATGCACGATCATGCGGTGAAAAGCGTAGTCAATTACTCCGCCGGTGCACGATCAGTGCGGACATGCAGCGTCATATTATGACTCAATGGCCCGTTTCACGCCTGCGATCCGGCTCAGGCCGGCGAGCGCGCCTGCCCAAAGCTTGTCCAGAACGCAGCAAAGCCTAATCTGCCGTCATCAAGGGAGAAACCTATGCGTATCGAGATTATTTGCACCGGCGACGAAGTGCTGACCGGCAAAATCACTAACACCAATTTTTCCTACATGGCGCAGAAGCTGGAGGATGTGGGCCTGTCGGTGCATTGGGGTACGACCGTCGGCGACGACCGGGAGTCGCTGCTCGCTGCTTTCCTACTGGCCGGGACTCGCGCCGACGCGGTGATCGTCAACGGCGGTCTCGGGCCGACCGTCGACGACCTGTCGCAGGAAATTGCCGCCCAGGCTGCCGGTGTCGAGTTGGTCCTGCATCAGGAATGGCTCACGACCATGGAGTCATTCTTTACGCGCCGCATGCGTACGATGCCGCCGAACAACGTCAAGCAAGCGATGCTGCCCGCGACAGCGGAGATGATCGACAATCCGATCGGCACGGCGTGCGGGTTTGCGTTGGACATCGGTAAGGCGCGCTTCTTCTTCACGCCCGGTGTGCCGCGTGAACTGCGCCGCATGCTGGAGGAACAGGTGATCCCGCGCATTCTCGCCCGCGCCGGTGCACCCGCGTCGATCTTCCTCAAGCGGTTCCACTCGTATGGTCTGGGTGAATCCCATGTGGATCAGTTGCTGTTGGGGGTGGAGGCGCTGGACCCCGACGGCGGCGTCAAATTGGGCTTCCGGGCGCACTACCCTCAATTGGAAACCAAGCTGACTGTGCGTGGCACCGACATGGAGGACGTCCACCGCAAGCTGGCACCGGTGACGGACGAGGTGCGGAAACGGCTGGGGAATTTTATCTTCGCCGAAGACGACAAGACGCTGGAGGGCGTGACGCTGGCGGCATTGGCCGAGCGGAACGCCACTCTGACTGTCGTGGAAACCTTCACCGCCGGGCAGATCGCTGCCAGGATTGCCCACTTACCAGGTGCGGAAAAGGTCTTCCGGCATGGCACAGTTGCGCGGCATCTGGATCGGCTGTTCGGGGTTCCGCTGCCCGCCGAGCTGGATCAGGACACGACAGAGGCGGTAACGAAGGCCGCCCGTGAACTGACGGGCGCGAGCCATGCGCTGGCCGTGCTGATCGAATTGGATGAGGGCGCGGATCGCATCGACCTCGGCGGCACGATCTGGATCGGCATAGCAACCGCCGACCAGATAGAGTTCCGGCGGTCCCGGATTCTGGGCGGGCGCGAATGGGTCCGATTGGGAGCGGTCGAATTGGCCCTCGATTGCTTGCGGCGGTTCCTGCAAGGCTTACCCGTGGTGGAGCGGATCGACTTCGAGAAGACCTGACGAGGCGAAGCAAGCCGAACCGCGAACAGTGTAGGGAAAGCCGCGAACCATGAATCGCCGAGAAGTCGACTCACCCTACGCCTGGTTCCGCCTGGGCGTGTCCGTCATGTTGTCCGCCATTGGTGGTGTCGGGATGTGGTCAGTCGTGGTCGCTCTTCCCGCCGTCCAGGCGGATTTCCATGCGGAGCGGGGTGCCGCGTCGATGCCCTTTACCCTGACCATGATCGGCTTCGGTATTGGCGGCGTGATTATGGGCAGGCTGGCGGATCAGAAGGGTATCATCCTGCCGGTCATGATCGGCGCCGGGGCGCTTGGGACCGGGTTCATTCTGGCGTCGGTTTCAGGTGGGTTGGCGTCTTTCTCCGCCGCGTATCTACTGATCGGGATGTTCGGCACCGCCGCGACCTTCGTGCCGCTGATGGCCGACATTTCGTTCTGGTTCGAGAAGCGGCGAGGCCTCGCGGTCGCACTGTGTGCCTGTGGTAACTATGTCTCGGGCGCCGTTTGGCCGACGCTGATCGACACCGGCATCAGGTCATACGGCTGGCGAACCGCGCATCTCGCTGTCGGGGTCTTTTGCATACTGGCTATGCCGCCCCTGGCCCTGTTGTTGCGCAGCCGCCCACCCGTTCGGGCGGCTGGGGCACCGCCGCCGGCCGCGTCCTTACGGAAGATCAGTCTGCCGCCGGCAGTACTTCAAACGCTTTTGGCGATCGCCGGTCTGGCGTGTTGCGTCGCGATGTCGATGCCGCAGGTCCACATCGTCGCCTATTGCGGAGACCTGGGATACGGCTCGGCCAGCGGGGCTCGCATGCTGTCTTTGATGCTCGGGTTCGGCATTATCAGCCGGATCGGATCGGGCTTCCTGGCAGATCGGCTGGGGGGGCTGGCCACGCTGTTGATCGGGTCTTTGGCGCAGGGGTTGGCGCTGGCACTGTACCTGATGATAGACGGGCTGACCTCGCTGTACGTGATCTCAGCCTTGTTCGGCCTGTTCCAGGGCGGACTGGTGCCGAGCTACGCGATCATTGTGCGAGAGAGTTTCCCCGCCAAAGAAGCCGGTGGGCGCGTCGGCATCATCCTGATGATGACACTGATGGGCATGGCACTGGGAGGGTGGATGTCCGGCGTGATCTTCGACCTGACCGGGTCTTATCGCGCCGCCTTCGTCAACGGTGTCGCCTGGAACGCGCTGAATTTTCTGATCGCGCTGTTTTTGTTGTTCCGGTCCCCACTTATCGCACGCCGGCCGGCCACAACACGACACGCAGGGTCTGCAGCAGAATAACGCAGTCGAACAGGATGGAGAAGTTCTTCACATAATACAGGTCGTAGCTGAGTTTCGAACGGGCATCCTCGATCGAGGCCCCATAAGGATAGTTGATCTGGGCCCAGCCGGTCAGACCGGCTTTGACCATGTGCCGCTCGTGATAAAGCGGGATCTTCTCCGCCAGTTGCTCGACAAAGATCGGCCGTTCGGGCCGGGGTCCGACGAACGACATCTCCCCCCTCAGGATATTCACCAGTTGAGGGAGTTCGTCGATTCGGGCGCGCCGCAGAAAGTTGCCGGCCTTCGTAATGCGGTTGTCTTTTTTGTCCGCCCAGACCGCCCCATTGGCTTCGGCGTTCACCAGCATGGTGCGCAGCTTCATGATCCAAAAGAGCTTGCCGTCCAGCGTCACACGTTGTTGCCGGTAGAACACGGGGCCGGGACCTTCCCACCGGATCGCGATGATTCCGCCCACGATGAGTGGGGCCGTCAGCACCAATACGATGGAACTGACCACGAGATCGAAAGCACGTTTGATGAACCGATCCAGTGAGCCGAATGTGAAGCCGTCCGTGTAAACCAGCCAGCCGAGTTCCATACGCTTCAGGTCGATGCGGCGGATTTCGCGTTCGACGAAACTGAGGTACTGGATGACCGGGAAACCGGCTTTTTTGCAGTTCAGCAAACGCTCCAGATTCATGCCGCGACGTTCGTCAGGGGCGACAATGATCAGGTCCGCGTCCACCCGCGTCGCGATCGAGGCGACATCGAAGCCGGGTGGACAGTAGATCCGGTCAGGCCTTTCGGCGAGCAACCGGGGGGCGACTTCTTCGTCCATGCCATGCACCAGGGTTACATCGTCATGCAGGCTGGTACCTTCTTGCCCCAACATATGGAGCAGATCCCAGGCGCGCTGTCCGGCTCCGACGATCAACAGGCGGCGGCGCAAAACGTGGCGGCGAATCAGCACGTCGATGACGAGGCGGGCCAGGAAGGCACAGGCGGTAAACGCGACGACAGCCAGCCCGAACAGCATCGCCTGATCCCGGCCACCCGGCATAGGCGCGCCAGGAACCACAGTCGCCAGAACCAGCGAAATCAGGATGACCAGCACCGCGCCCATTCCAACCACGAGTGGCACGCGGGTCAGGGACCGTCCGGTCTCCAGGATTGCGTCCCGCCGGTACAGACCCATCGCGAACAGCAGCAGCAGATCGAGCACCGGGTAAGCGACGCCGCGCAAATCGGTCGAAACGTTGAACAACGACAGCGCGTCCGGTCGCGATGTCCATAGGACGATGGGCCAAACGGCGAGGATCAGAAGGCTGTCGAGGGCAAACAGCGCCGTCCCGGTGGTCGTCTTGGAGAATCTCAGCATTCCTGGTCCCGGTCCTATCGCGGCCGATATGCCACGGTCTTACGAAGCGTTCTATAACTGAAACGGCAAACTTGGTAACAAAATAACCAATCGCAGTCCGCCAGCAACGGTCGGACATGGGCAAAGCCGCAAACGGATAGCGGGTTTCGACAAGATTTCAACATATTTCGATGATCTAATCAGCGCAGGATAATCAACCCGAGTTTGTAATCAGAGCAAATATAAAAAAATTAGACATGTTCATTTTTGTTTCACATTTATATCCGTGACGCCTCGCGTCAGTCTCAAAAATTATCTCGCTTTCGATGGCGGCCCGCCCGGATTTGTCCACCTTAAAGCGCCCGGACGCCGATAGACTTTTCGTGTCGGCATCACCAAGCGTCCTCCGGTGACATTGCTGCCTTGCAGAAGACCCGCTCGGCGCGGTGCGGAACAATGTCGGGTTCAAGAGAGGTACCCTGCTCGACGGGCGTGAAGGGTGACGATGGATCGGCTCTGGCGCGGCTTCCTCAGATCCTGCGCGCGCAGTGGCTCGCGTCACAACGATTGGACATGGAGTCCCATCGGATCGTGCATGATGGCGCCGTAAGCGATACTAGCCAGCAAGACTCGGGTCAAAGCCGATATTTCGGTGATGAAACCCACCCGGATTGGCGGGCTGACCCCGTCGCATCAGATTGAGGTGTTGCAGGACCCGACATTCGACAACAATGAGATCAGTTTTTGACTCGCGCTGGGACCGGTGAATCGGATCAGTAGCTGCTCGATATGCGACGGGCGGTCCATGGGGCGCTGGTATGCTAAATCTCTCTCACATCGCCTACCTCTCGACGACGGCGCGTCGAGGGGCCATTTGTAAGAGTGTCGAGGAGTTCGCGTGCATGTCCCACACCCTTGTTCGTCCGCCGCCGGTCCTGTTCATGCCGCAGAAGCAGCCCGCCAAGCCGATGACGCGGCGGCTGAAGGTTGTGTCCGAGTATGAACCCGCCGGCGATCAGCCGGCGGCCATCAGAGAACTGGTACGCGGCGTCCAGGCTCTGGACCGCGATCAGGTGCTACTGGGTGTCACCGGATCGGGCAAGACGTTCACCATGGCGAAGGTGATCGAGGAGATCCAGAAGCCGACCTTGGTGCTGGCGCCGAACAAGACGCTGGCAGCGCAGCTTTATGGCGAGATGAAGAGCTTCTTCCCCGACAACGCGGTGGAATATTTTGTCAGCTATTATGATTATTACCAGCCGGAGGCATACGTTCCGCGCACCGACACCTACATCGAAAAAGACGCGCAGATCAACGAACAGATCGACCGGATGCGGCATGCCGCCACGCAGGCGCTGCTGGAACGCAACGATGTCATCGTGGTCGCGTCGGTGTCCTGCATTTACGGTATCGGGTCGGTCGAGACGTACTCGAAGATGGTGGCAAAGTTGGCGATCGGCGGGCGGATCGACCGCGATAAGCTGGCGAAGGCACTGGTGGATTTGCAATACCGACGGAACGATACGTCATTCACGCGCGGATCGTTCCGACTCCGCGGAGAGGTCGTTGATATATTTCCAAGCCATTATGAGGACCGGGCGTGGCGGGTGACTTTGTTTGGGGATGAGATCGAAACGGTACATGAATTCGATCCGCTGACCGGGGAAAAGACTGCCGAACTGAAAGAGATTACCGTCTATGCCAACAGCCACTATGTGACGCCACGGCCGACGCTGGCGCAGGCGGTGCGCGACATTAAAATGGAGCTGAAAGAGCGTTTGGTCGAGTTGAACGCGCAGGGCAAGCTGCTGGAGATCCAGCGTCTGGAACAGCGGACGATGTTCGACATCGAAATGATGGAGACGACCGGGTCATGCAAGGGGATCGAGAATTATTCCCGGTATTTGACCGGGCGCGAACCGGGCGATCCGCCCCCGACGCTGTTCGAATATCTGCCGGAGAATGCATTTCTGATCGTGGATGAAAGCCATGTGACGGTGCCGCAGATCGGCGGCATGTACAAGGGCGACTTTAACCGCAAAACGGTGCTGTCGGAGTTCGGCTTCCGGCTGCCGTCCTGTATCGACAACCGGCCACTGAAGTTTGAGGAGTGGGAGCGGTTTCGGCCAATGACGGTGTTCGTGTCGGCAACGCCCGGGCCATGGGAAATGGAGCGGACCGGCGGTGTGTTCGCCGAACAGGTGATCCGGCCGACCGGCTTGATTGATCCGGTGACCGAGGTGCGGCCGGTTGAGCATCAGGTCGATGATCTGTTGCACGAATGCAAAGCGACCGCCGCGGCTGGCGGGCGGGTGTTGGTGACGACGCTGACGAAACGGATGGCGGAGGAACTGACGGACTATATGACCGAGCAGGGGGTGAAGGTTCGGTATTTGCACTCGGACATCGATACGCTGGAGCGGATTGAGATTATCCGGGATCTGCGGCTTGGCGTGTTCGATGTGCTGGTTGGGATCAATCTGTTGCGAGAAGGATTGGATATTCCAGAATGTTCGCTGGTTGCCATCCTGGATGCGGATAAGGAGGGGTTCCTGCGATCGCAAACGTCGCTGATCCAGACGATTGGCCGAGCGGCGCGCAATGTGGACGGGCGGGTGTTGCTGTATGCCGATACGATGACGCGTTCATTGCGTGCGGCGATTGAGGAGACGGATCGGCGTCGGAACAAGCAGCGGGCGTGGAACGAGGCAAACGGGATCACGCCGGTTTCGATCCGCCGTCAGATCGGTAACGTGCTGGAGAGTGTGTTCGAGCAGGATTACGTGACGGTCTCGCCGGTCAAGGGTTCGGATGCGACCGAGTTCGTCGGCAAGGACCTGAAGGCGACGATCGCCGATATGGAGAAGCGCATGCGCGCCGCGGCGGCCGATCTGGAATTCGAGCAGGCCGCGCGGTTCCGCGATGAAATCAAGCGGCTAGAGGCTTTGGAGCTTGGGTTGCCGGCGCCTCCGATGGCGAGCGCGTTGTCGCGCCCTCCGAAACGCGGCGGACCGGAGCCGATGGGCCCTGGCGGTGGAGGTTATGACCCGTCGAAGCGGCGGGGCGGCGGCAAGAAACGGCGGGGGCCGTAGATACACGGTTGACCGTCAGACCGGAAACCGTTCGCGGTATGCGTGTGGTGGCACGGCGAGGATGCGCAGGAAGCTTCGCCGCATGGTTTCCTCGCAGCCGAAACCGCAGTCTCGGGCGATGCGCTTGACCGGGTAGGTGGTTTCACCGAGTGCCTGACGGGCTGCCTCGACGCGCACCCGTTCGACGGCGCGGGCGGGTGTTACGCCGGTCACCTGTCGATAGTGGCGCAGAAAACTGCGTTCGCTCATGCCCGCCTGTTCGGCCAGGGCCGGCACTGTCAGGGAACCGCGCAGATTTTGTTTCATCCAGTCGTGCAGCCCGTCGAACGCGGCATCCGAACCGGCGAGCGCCAGGCCGGCGCTGAATTGTGCCTGACCGCCCGGTCGTTTCGCAAACACCACCAGTTGCCGGGCGACCGCAGTGGAGATCGTGCGGCCGAGGTCGGCCTGGACCAGCGCCAGTGTCATGTCGATGCCGGCTGTCACGCCGGCGGAGGTCCAGATCGGGCCGTCGGCAATGTAGATCGGGTCTTGCTCCACCCGCACCGCCGGGAACGCGGCGGCGAGTTCGGCGCAGCGGGACCAGTGGGTGGTGGCGCGGCGGCCGTCCAACAAACCGGTTGCCGCCAGCAGGAATGCTCCCGAACAGACGGAGGTGACCCGGCGTGTGACCGAGGTGCGGTGGCGGACCCAATCGACCAGGTCGGGGTCTCGGTAGGCCGCGTTGACACCCGGGCCTCCGGCGATGATCAGCGTGTCGAGCGGTTGGGTCGCCGCCGGCAGTGACTCGGCCACCAACGCCAGGCCAGAGGACGAAACGATGGGGCCTGCGGTTTGCGAAACCAGTTTCAATGCGTAGGGCGGCGGTTCTCCGGCCTGCCGGGCGAAGGCGTTGGCTGTGGCGAAGACCTGAAATGGGCCGGTCACGTCCAGAAGCTGCACGTCGGGGAAGGCGAGGACCTCGACCGAGCGCGATGTTGGCGGAATTTGTGGGGCGTTTGGCATTTCCGCCAGACGTTGTCATGGCATAAAGCGTGTGTCCACTGTCTTCACGGCCCATCGTTTTCAAAAGGGGGATCGCATGACCCAATTTCGCATCGGTTTGCTCGCTTTTCCGGCGATGACGCAGCTTGATTTGACCGGCCCGTTGCAGGTGTTCGCCAGCTTGCCGGGGGCGGAGGTTCGGGTGATCTGGAAGACGCTCGACCCGATCCAGACGCATGGCGGGCTGCGACTGATCCCGGACACGATTCTGGCCGAGTGCCCGATGTTGGACGTGATCTGCGTCCCCGGCGGCTCGGGAGTATTGGACCTGATGGACGATCCCGAGGTGCTGTCGTTTATTCGCCAGCAAGCCGAGCAGGCGCGGTTTGTCGGGTCGATCTGCACGGGGGCTTTGGTGCTCGGCGCGGCGGGTTTGTTACGCGGCCGTCGCGCCACGACCCACTGGGCATGGACCGATCTGCTGGTCCCGCTCGGTGCCATCCCGACCGAGGGACGCGTGGTGCGCGACGGCAAATTCATGACCGGCGGTGGCGTGACGGCAGGGATCGATTTCGCATTGACGATGGTGGCCGAATTGGCCGGACGGGATGTGGCGGAGAGCATTCAGCTCGGGATCGAATATGCGCCCGCTCCGCCGTTCGACTCCGGCAGCCCTGGGACGGCCCGGCCTGAAATTTTGGCGGCTGTGCGGGAGAGGATGGCCGCGACACGGGTGCAGCGAGAGGCGGTGGTGGCGAAGGTGGCGGCGTTGCTGGGCTAGGGGTGAAGGGCTGGCGGGCCGGGCCGGTAACCCATCGTGTACTTTGAAACGCGGACATTCGCACCGGATTATTGCAACGGATTTGGCATTGATATCATTGCATTATTTCTCTGACGCATAATTCTTGAATTCCGTGCCACGCTCTGTCGGCGGATGATTCTACTTATATTCGGCGTTGGCCAGTACGGGGTGGGTCGAGCCCCCTCCAAAGCGCCGATCCCGGCCGGGGTTTATTCATGATTTGACCTCCCGGCAGAGCACTTAGTGCCAGTCCGGCAGCGTAATCACAGGGCTAGGCGGCTTGCACAAGCATCAGTCAGCCGTTCTGGCGCGTCAAACATCGCCATGTGACCGGAGTCGCTTAGCTCCAAGGTGGTCCATGATTTGTCGGCCTTACACTTTGCCAGCGCCTTGTCAAAAGCCGGCTGCGGGAACCGCGGGACGCGAATGTATGTTTTTTCGCCACGTTGTCGCGCGCGCCGGTTAGCGTGATCGGCTGCAAGTACGTGCCGATCGGATGCGGAGTCAACTTTGATTCGACAAAAGCTTGATCGTTTCCGCTGATAAAAATTGGGGGTATTTTAGGCGGCGGTGAAAAACCGGCCTCGCCCTTTTCCACGGAGGTCTGGAAAATCTTGCGAAAGGCTTCAAGCGTGAGGTCGAGCGGCTTTTGGCCAGTCTCGGGTTTGAAGGCATCGAGCCAGATGATCGACGCGACGCGATCCCCGATCAGCTCAAGGGCGCCCGAACAAATCCAGCCTCCGTACGTTCCTTCGAGCCTACTTCCTCCGTGTGAATTCAATAGTCGAGGTGAATGGTTCGGTTCCACCGATTACTTCTCGGACCAAAGTGAGGGTGTCGCCTTTCAGTGCGAAAGTTCCCTTCTGCTCAGTGCCGGCAAAATTAGGATAGGTTGACGCTGTGACGTGGTACACGATGTCGGTGCCGCTTACGTTGTAGGTGCCACAGTAAGCGATCGCTGGCCCGATGGGTGTCAATGGATTTCCCGGTTTCTTTTCCCGGTCACTTGAAACCAGTATCACCGCCAGTTCCCCATGCTCGCCGTATATCACTTGCCCTTGTGGATGGTCTCCAATGGGATGAGTGATCTGCCCGTGATGGTCCTCGCTTAATGAAACCAGCGACCAGGTACCGGCGATCGAGGGGCTGGGCTGAGAAAATGCTGTGATCGGCAGCACAAGGCCAAGTGCCAATCCGACTAAATATCGCATCTTGAATACCCCCCTCCCGTCATGTTTTTCTTGATAGGCATGGTGGCATGAATTCAATTGACCGCCATGGGTCCGCCACCGACACAAAAGTCTCTCCAATATCCGTCCGCCGGTCAAGTATAGCGGTGGGCACTTATTTGAGAGTATATGCAAGTCCGGTTGTATGGCCGCCGGTGTGAGTTCGCGCCGGTCGGCTTCGGGTTGAAAACGGCCGTTGCCATTACCTGCTTCAGGTCGTCAGCGGGGGCAGGGCCAAAGATGAGGGCCGCCGATCAAAGCGTGAATCTTGTCGATTCCGGTCACCTCCCGCGTTCGGTTCAGCGTGTTGACTATCCCGCAGTGGCTGCACGAACTTACCACGACCAGCCCGCGATCACCCAGACAGCTCGTCGGCGATAAAATGGTGATCCATGTAGGCACTTACATCGCAGCCTGTGCCATCCTTGACGCCGAATGCTACCCACGTGTTCGGTAGGAGCAGCGCATGTGACTTGATCCCGGAAATTCGGTGAAGCTAATCCCGACCGACTTGAGAACGGGACATCGGCAAGGTCACGCGCAAGAGGCACATGGCTTAGTTCGCTGAGCGGACTCCAGGCCCTTAACTCGCTCATCAGCACGTCGCGTCGCGAGGGTATCATAACGGTCATACCTTTCGGCAAACCCCAAAGTCTTGGCTTAAATTATGCACGTAAACCTTGTGCCGAAGATCAGAGCAAGAGTTCTAACTGAGCTTGACGGCCACCGCGCAATCAAGGTCGTATTGGCCTCCTAAGCCCCCCGCCGCGTCCTCAACGCCGCCGCCAACGTCCCGTCGTCTAGCACATCCAGCGCCCCACCCATCGGCACCCCCTGCCCGACCCGCGTGATCGCCACCCCCGTCGGGCGGATTTGATCGGTCAGCCAGTGCGCCGTCGCGGCGCCATCGACGGTGGCACCCAGCGCGAGGATCACCTCCGCCACCTCACCCTCGGCGATACGGCTGAGTAACAACGGAATATTCAGGTCCTCCGGCCCGATGCCGGAAAGGGCGGACAACGTGCCGCCCAGCACATGATACAGGCCGGTATGCACGCGGGCCCGTTCCAGCGCCCACAGGTCGCCGACGCCTTCGACGACGCAGATGATGGATCGGTCGCGGTGCTCGTCCGCGCAGATCGTGCAGGGGTCCTGGCTGTCGAGGTTGCCGCAGTCCGCGCACGGCTTGACGGCTTCGGCGGCCTCTCGCAGCGCGGCGGCGAGCGGCAGCATCCGCGATTCCGGCTGTTGCAGCATTTTCAGCGCGGCTCGGCGGGCGCTGCGCGGGCCCATGCCCGGGAGCTTTGATAGCAGGCCGATCAGGTGTTCGACTTCAGGGCCGCCCAAGTGTGCGCCCTTTGTTTCGTCGCGGCGGTTCGTGCGGGAGGGGGCGCAACGCGTCAGGCCAAAACGATCGGACTGTGCCGCGATAGGTGGCCCGGACAAGCCGGGCCATGACGATCGAACGGGGGACCGGAACGCAACGGGCCATGACGATCGGCAGGGAGGCCGGAACGAATCCGGCCTCCGCGATGGAGAATGGTAGGGCCGAGACGCCCACAGGTAAACCTCTCGCTATCAGAACGGCAGTTTCATCCCGGGCGGAAGCTGCAAACCACCGGTGACCTTCTGCATCTCCTCGGCGGAGGCAGCGTCGATTTTTTCCTTGGCGTCGCGGTGCGCGGCGACGATCAGGTCTTCCAGCATCTCGGTGTCCGCCGGATCAACCATCTTGGGGTCGATCGAGACCTTCCGCATGTTGCCCTTGCCGTTCAGGGTCACCTTGACCATGCCGGCGCCGGCCTCACCGGTGATCTCCAGCGATTCCAACTTCGACTGCATGTCCTCCATCTTGGACTGCATCTGTTGCGCCTGTTTCATCAGGCCGGCGAGGTTCTTCATAGGTCGATCTCCATCGGGTCTTCGTCGAAATACTCGGCATCGGGCGGCGCGAATTCCGGCATCTCCGGGACATCCGCGACCGATACCGGCAAGCCGTATGCGTCCATTGTCTTATCATGCACCGTGTCGATCCGCGCGCCCGGAAAGGCCATCATGATCGCACGCACCAACGGGTGATCGGCCGCGGCGGTTTTGCGCGCCGTGTCAGCCGCATTGCCCTGTTCGGCGATCGACGCCTCACCCTCATCGCGCGACACCGCGATGGTCCAGCGCGTTCCGGTCGCGGCCGTCAACAGCGCTGCCAGCTTGGACGACAGATCGCGCGGCGCTTCCGCCTGCGGCCGCAGTTCAATGACCGGCGGCGCGAACCGCACCAAATTCACCGAATGCAGCAGATGAGCGTGCAGCATCGCCTCTTTCTGCTCACCCACCCAGGCCACGACATCGCGGAATGTGTTCCAGCGCGGACCCGGCGCCGGTTCCGCCGAGATCATCGACGGCCCGTTGACGACCGCCCGGCCACCACCACCACCACCGCCCGTGGGCACAGGCGGCGCAGCCGTCAGGCGCTTGATCAGATCGCCGGGAGTCGGCATGTCGGCCACATGGCACAGGCGGATCAGCACCATCTCGGCCGCCGCCCGCCGGTCGGGAGCGATTTCGACTTCGCCTACGCCTTTCAGCAGCATCTGCCAGGCGCGAGACAGCACCGGGACGGACAGGCGATCCGCGAAAGCGGCGCCGCGTGTGCGTTCGGCTTCCGGCAGGTCCTGGCTCTCGCGCAGGCTCGGCACCGATTTCAGCCTCGTGATCGTGTGCAGCAGTTCGAGCATGTCTTGCAGCAGCGCGCCCAGATCGGCGCCGCGCTCATAGGCTCGGTCGGTAATCGACAGGGCGGCGGCCGGTTTGCCGGCCATGACCGCGTCCATCAGTTCGAATACGGCTTCGCGGTCGGCAAGACCCAGCATGTCGATGACCTGGGCGCCGGTGATAACGCCGTCGGCCTGGGCGATGGCTTGATCCAGCATCGACAGCCCGTCGCGAACGGACCCGTCAGCGGATCGAGCGATCTGCTCCAGCGCGGCGGGCTCGACGGTGACGTTTTCCTTGACCGCGATGCGGCCGAACAGATCGGACAGCTCGGCAATCCGCACGCGGCGCAGATCGAAGCGCTGGCAGCGGGACAGGACGGTGATCGGAACCTTGCGGATTTCCGTCGTCGCGAACACGAATTTGACGTGTGGCGGTGGTTCTTCCAGCGTTTTCAGCAGCGCGTTGAAAGCGTGGCGGCTCAGCATGTGGATTTCGTCGATGACGAAGACCTTGGTGCGGGCCTGCATGGGGCGGAAGCGAGTGGCCTCGATCACCTCGCGCATGTCGTCCACGCCGGTGCGGCTGGCGGCGTCCATCTCCACCACGTCGGGGTGCCGGTCCGCCAGGATACCGACGCAGTTGGGGCACACGCCGCAGGGATCGGCGGTGGGGCCGCCGGTGCCGTCGGGGCCGACACAGTTCAGGGCGCGGGCGATAATGCGGGCGGTCGTGGTTTTGCCGACGCCGCGGACGCCGGTCAGCATGAAGGCGTGCGCGACCCGGCCAGCGGCGAAGGCATTGCGCAGCGTGCGCACCATCGCCTCTTGCCCGATCAGGTCGTCGAATGTGGTGGGGCGGTATTTGCGTGCCAGCACGCGGTAGGGCGTCGCGTGCATTGGCGGCGGCGGCGCGATCGGCAGCGGTGCATCACCAAACAGCCCCGGTCCCTCAGGAGGCGGCGGGGCGTCATCCTGGTCGATGGGATCGTCCTGGAACAAGCCGGACATGCGGGGCGGTCACCTGAAAGCCGGCACGAGCGGCGAGAGGGAAAAGTGGGAGACCGACAAACGACCCGAGCGGTGACCCGTTGCGGCTGCTTCCTTCCGGACCTGACCGGGTTGGCGAGGCGCCCGTCCACCGCCGATCTCCCGGAACGTGCTTAACACGGTTCAGGGGGGTGGGGGCAAGGGTCCGTCTTCGAACTGGTGCCGGCGACGCCAAAAAGGCGAATCAGGCCATCGGCGTTCCAGCCGGTACCAAGCCGCCAGGTGGGTTCGATAGGCGGTCTGGATGGAGGCGATCTGTTGCTGATAGCCCGGCAATGCTTCGCATCGCCATCCAGCGCCCGATCGGCGGCCTCGGCCCCTGCAAGGCCGGTGTAAAGCGCGTTGAACAATCCTTGCGAGGACAACGGGTCGAAACCGAGGGCGGCGTCTCCTACTGCCAACCAGCCGTCGTCGGTGGATGGGGTCAGAACGGCACTGTGCGCGGCACAAAAACCGACCGTTCGGTCGGGTGTGAATCCGCTGCCGCTCAGGACTCTGGCGATGAAATCCAGATCGGAGGTTCGCTACAGCAGCGTCGGCCCAGCGGCTACCGACGCGGCGTCCAGGTCCGAGTCGGTGTGGAACGTGACCACCCGCAGATTGCCCGTCAGCGGGGCGGTGTACCGCCAACCGTCCCGTTCGGCCTCGATATGGGTGATGCCGGATTGCCGGCCGGTTTGGTCGTGGCCGTGCATCCAACCATACACCAACCGGTCGCCGGCGATCCGCCTCGCGCCCCGGCATCGACGATTATCCGGCAGCGCCCCAGGATGTGGCGATCACCTTTGATCAACGTGAAGTGCCACATTCGATCCCGGCGAATATCGCGTCGCCGAGAGTAAGTCGATAGAAGCACTGCCATTGAGGGAAGCCCACATCTATATTTTCTTCGATAACGAACGTCGGCTCCGTAGGTCCGCAGGCGATAGGCTTGCGGTTCGCCGTCGGGCGGACCAGGCTGCCCTAACGAGAAAGGGAAAACGATCATGGCCCGGCTTCCTGCAATCACCAGCAAAGACCAACTCGCACCGGAGCACCATGCAATCGCCGACGGCATCATCGGCAGCCGGGGTTCCCTGCACGGCCCATTCTCCACATTCCTGCACAGCCCCGAACTGGCCGGACGGATTGCCCACCTCGGCGCCTACGTGCGATTTGAAGGGACGCTGGACATGCGGGTCCGCGTCCTCGCCGCCATGACGGTCGCCCGCGAGTTCGAAGCCCTTTATGTCTGGGGCGCGCAGACCGGCAGCGCACGGCGTCAGAATGTTCCCGAAACCACGATCTCGGCCATTCGCGACAACCGGTCTGACGGGGTAGCTGAGGAAGATCTGGCCGTAATCGAATTCACGCGATCGTTGCTGCGCCGGCATCGTGTCGGCGACGCGGCGGCTGCGGAGATGCGGCATCGATTTGGCGACGACGGTTTCATTCAGCTCACAACCGCAATCGGATACTATAGTTTACTGTCGATGACTGTAAATGCCGCTGAGGTAGAGGCCGGACCCGGCGCCGAAGTTCTCGCGACGCGGAGCTGAAACGATGTTCCCAACTCCCGTGTGCATCACCTGCACCTAAATGCGATCGATCCGGAGGCAATCATCGATTCCTACGTGCGACAGGTCTCACCATCTCAAAAGGCGCAAGGAGTGGCCTGCCGGCGTTGCTGGTGCCAAACGACTGCATCATCTTGTCTGGCGAGGGCTATTCGGCCGCTGTATGCGTCAGATCAGTGCAGATCGGTTGTCATCAGCAGCGACATGCGGGAGAGCATATGCGGAATATAAAATTTGACTGAAGCCCGGATCGGGGACGCCGGCGGCCTGGAAGCTTCCGGCGGTTAACAGCAGGGCGCCGGCTGCGAAGAGACACATCCTGAGAAAATGGATAAGGCCAACCGTTGACCGTTCATCGCGGATGAATGCCGGGCGGAAACCCGATGCAGCCACCGCATTCATTATCATTGTGTGACGATGGTGGCATGACGGCCCCGGCACGAGCCGGGGCCGTCGAACCGGTATCAGAGCGCGGCGAGGATCGCTTCGGCCTTGCTGACTTCGAAGCCGCCGGGGGCCTCGACGCCAAGATGGGTGACGACGCCGTTGTCGGCGATCAGCGCGTAGCGCTGGCTACGCCAGCCCATGCCGCGGGCGTTCAGGTCGAGCTCAAGGCCAATCGCCTTGGCGAAGGCGGCGGCGCCGTCGGCCAGCATCTCCACCTTATCGCCGGTGCCCTGATCCTTGCCCCATGCGCCCATGACGAAGGCGTCATTGACGGCGATGCAGGCGATGGTGTCGACGCCCTTCGCCTTGAAAGCGTCGGCGTTCTGCACGAAGCCCGGCAGATGCTTGGCGCTGCAGGTCGGGGTGAAGGCGCCCGGAACCGCGAACAGGACGACTTTCTTGCCCTTAAAGATTTCGTCGGTGGTGATTTCCTTGGGACCGTCCGCCGTCGCGACCATGAGCTTCATGGACGGAATGGTGTCGCCAACTTTAATGGTCATGGATGCTGTGCTCCCGCATGGGTTTCTACGATGTCTGCCGAGGCATGACAGATGCCGACTCCTAGCTTGACCGGAACGGGAAGTCACCCCCGCGCCATCGTCCTGTTAGCCATTGCGGTGGCAGACACTACGAGGGCCGGGAGCGATCTTCCGCAACACCGGCGTTTTCTCGATGCTATGTGGCGTCGCGTGCCGGTGGCGCTTCAATAACCGGTTGCATTACCGGCCCAGCAGGCGATCCAGAATTCGGCCCTCGATCGCAGCAGCCGCCGGATCGCCGCGGCGGCGGGGGCGCGGTAAATCGACCGCTATGTCCATTTCGACCCGGCCGGCATCGAGCAGCAGGATGCGATCGGCGAGGGCGACGGCCTCTGACACATCGTGGGTGACCACGATCGCGGTGAAACCTTTGTCTTCCCAGACTTGCTCGATCAGCGCCTGCATTTCGATCCGGGTCAGGGCATCGAGCGCACCAAGCGGTTCGTCGAACGCGAGAATGCGGGGGTGGCTGACCAGGGCGCGCGCCAAAGCGACGCGCTGCCGTTGGCCGCCGGACAGGATGGCAGGCCAGTCCTGTTCGCGTCCGGACAGGCCGACCTGATCGAGTGCCTCCTGTGCCAGACGACGGCGATCCGGCCCCGAAGGGGCGTGGGACAGACCGACGTCCACGTTTGCCGCAACGCGCTGCCAGGGCAGCAGGCGCGGCTCCTGGAACATCAGCCGCACATGATCACGCCAACCGCCGGACAGGCCGTCGATCATTAGCTGACCGGTGGTCGGCTGGTCGAGGCCGGCCAGCAAGCGCAACAGCGTGCTTTTGCCGCAGCCGCTGCGGCCAACGATGGCAACGAACTGACCGGCCTGGATGTCCAGGTCGATGCCATGCAGCACTTTTTGCGCGCCGAACGATTTTGTCACCCCGCGCAAGCTGACGGACGCTCCGTTCGAGCTGATCCGCGTTTCAGCGGCGCGTTGTTGATGCTGAATGCTGACATTCATAGCTTAGAGCTCCGCATAGACGGGGTTCCAGGACAGGCAGGTCCGCTCCAGCAGCCGCGCGACGCTGTCGGCGAGTTTGCCGAGTGCGGCGTAAATCAGGATGGAGACCACGACGACATCGACCATCATGAATTCGCGGGCATTCATCGCCATGAAGCCGATGCCGGAGGAGGCGGAGATCGTCTCCGCCACGATCAGCGTCAGCCACATGATGCCGAGGCCGTAGCGAAGACCGACGAAGATCGAGGGAAGGGCGCCCGGGAACACCACCCGCCAGAAGATCGCCGATTCAGACATGCCGTACGCCCGGCCCATCTCCAGCAATTGCCGGTCAACGGAGCGCACGCCGTGCAGGGTGTTGACGTAAATCGGGAAGAACACGCCGAGAGCGACGAGGAACAGCTTGGCTTCTTCCCCGATACCGAACCACAGGATGACGAGCGGGATCAGCGCGAGGTGGGGGATGTTGCGCACCATCTGCAATGTGCTGTCGGTCAGCTTCTCGCTGAGACCGGACAGGCCGTTGAGCATACCCAGCGCGAAGCCGATGCCGCCGCCGACTGCGAAACCGCCGAAAGCCCGGCTCGCGCTGACCCAGATGTCTCGCACCAATTCGCCACTGCGGGTGACTCGCCATGCGG
Organism: uncultured Rhodopila sp.; assembly: GCA_903932145.1. Lineage (GTDB taxonomy): Bacteria > Pseudomonadota > Alphaproteobacteria > Acetobacterales > Acetobacteraceae > Rhodopila. Next base: position 38,894 of record CAIZFE010000102.1, read on the forward strand.
CTTCTGCAACGGCGGTTGGGGCGGGCATGATCTGATCGGCGAGCAGGCCGGTTTGCGACGCGGCCTGCCAAGCCAGCAGGAGTCCGAACGGCACGATCCAGGGAAGCAGGCGTTTCATTGGGCGAGGTCTTTCAGCCACAGGTCGGACGCTGGCGGCCAAGCGGTTTCGGTTAGCATACGGACGAACCAACGGGTCATGCCGGGTCGCATTGAAGTGGACCCCCGGGCCGGTTCGTCATGGTCAGGTGCGTCTCTACAAACGTCATGGCCCGGACGAGCCAGGCCATGACGGAAATGGTGTGCCATTCCGTCGCAGGTTGCTCGATGTGCTCTCATTCGGCGGCGATTCTGGACGGTGCGGCGCGAAAGTCGCGGCCGGGTTCGAATGCGCGCTGGCCAATACCCAGCACCGGGAACAGCAGCTCGGCGACGCGGTAGGCTTCCTCCAAATGCGGGTAGCCCGATGCGATGATCGTTTGCACACCCAGCGCCTGGTATTCGCGCAGCCGCGCGGCAACGGTTTCCGGGCTGCCGACAAGGGCGGTGCCGACACCGTGGCGGACAAGGCCGACGCCGGCCCAGAGATTTGGACTGATCTCCAGCTTGTCGCGGCGGCCCTGATGCAGGTCCAATTGCCGGATCTGACCGACCGAGTCGGTGTCCTCACGCAGCCGCATTTGCGCCGCTGCGATGGTTTCGTCCGACAGGTGGCTAATCAGCCGGTTGGCCGCGTCCCATGCTTCTTCGTCGGTTTCGCGCACGATCAGGTGAACCCGCAGGCCGTAGTTCATCGTCCGGCCGCGTACGGCGGCACGGGCGCGGGCAATGTCCAGCTTCTGCTTGACTGCTGCCGGAGGCTCACCCCAGGTCAGGTAGGTATCGACATGATCGGCGGCGACTTCGATGCCGGCAGGGGAAGATCCGCCGAACCAAAGCGGTGGATAGGGCTTCTGGAGGCTGTCGAAGTAGCCGAGTTTGGCTTCCTTCGCGGCAAGATATTTGCCGGTGAAATCTATCTTTCCATCGGCGAGCAAGTGCCGCCAAATATGCAGGAATTCGTGTGTAAGGACATACCGCTCGTCGTGCTCGAGCAGCAGTCCGTCGCCGGCCAATTCCTTGGGTTGGCCGCCGGTGACAATGTTCAAAAGTAGGCGGCCGTTGCTGACGCGGTCGAGCGCCACGGATTGGCGCGCGGCCAGCGCGGGTGTGATGAACCCCGGGCGCAGCGCCACAAGGAACTTCAGCCGTTCCGTCTGCGGCGCCAGGGCGGACGCGAGCGTCCAGCCGTCCAGGCAATTGATCCCTGTGGGCAGCAGGATACCACCGAATCCCAGACGGTCGGCGGCTCGGGCGATGTCGCTCAGGTAGCCGACGTCGGCCGGGCGGTGACCTTTCTCGGTGCCGAGATAGGACCCGTCCCCGCTGGTGGGCAGGAACCAGAACATATTGAGCGGTTGCTGAATCACGTCGGAAAAACCTTTCATGCGTTCGGGTGCCAGACGGCGTCGGCAATGGTGATATCGACAGGGAGCAAACCCTGCGCCCTGAAGCGGTCGGCGATGTCTTGTTGGCTGCGGATGATGGCGTCGGTCATCGGTACCATCTCGGCCGGCACGCGATCGATTACGCGGCGCATCGCGTCCAGCGGCATGCCGGTGCTGGCGGACAGCGCGTTGGACACGTCGTCCCGGTGACCGCGCACCCAGGCACAGGAGGTTGCGAACGCTTCCAGTGCATTCGAGATGATCGCCGGATTGGCCTGCACGAATGCCCTGCGGGCCATGAAGAAAGAGGGCTGCTCACCGATATTCGCATTGGTCGCCAGGATACGCACACCGGGCCGCTGTTCGAACAACGCGTAGTACGGGTCCCAAATGGCCCACGCATCGATCGCCCCGCGCTGAAATGCCGCGCCGCCATCGGCCGGACCAAGGTTGATGACTTCCACGTCGGTGGTGCGCAACCCGGCTTTGCTCAGGGCCTTGAGGGCGAAGTTGTGGCCAGAGGAACCTCGGCCGAATGCCAGCTTCTTGCCCTTCAGGTCCGCCAGGGTTTGGATCGGGGATCCCGGCGGCAGCAGGATCGCTTGGGAGCCGGATCGCAACGCCGAGACATACAGCAAGTCGGCGCGCGCGGCCTGGGCAAACACCGGTGGTGTATCGCCGACCGCGCCCAGGTCGATGCCGCCGACACGCATGGCCTCTAACATCGGCGGCCCGAACTGGAATTCGATCCATTCGACGTCCCAGCCCAGTGGGGTCAGCAGCGTTTCCAGATCCCGGTGCTGTCTGGCCGCCATCTGAGTCGGTTCGGCCTTTTGGAAGCCGACGCGCAGGACCTTAGCCTCTGCCGCCCGAGCCCGAAGGACGGGCATGGCAAGGGTGGCTGCCAGGAGATGGCGCCGGTGCAAGGTCATGCGACTTGGGTTCGTGCGGTAAGAGTCATTAGCTATTGTCCTGCTCGGACCGGAACGCGACCGATCAACGCGCTACATAAGAGGATATTTTTCTGTTCATATGCAACATGAAGCGTAAATAAAGATTTAAATTCCATTTTATACAGAAAAAACGCAAAAAACTATCGTCCGCTGGCCGAAAACGAAGGCCAAGATGTCCATTGGGCGTCACGACGAGCCGGGAGCAAGTGTCTGTTCCGCCCGGGGCCAGGGAGGCGGAGGCGTTCAGACGCTGGCGCGCCAGACGATGTCGGACACCCTGATGTCCACCGGCACAAGGCCGAGGGCGCGGAACCGGTCGGCTACCTTTTGTTGGGTCCTGGCCAGATCGTCGTTCATGCGCAAGACCTCGAAGGGATGGCGTGCCAGCGCCCGGCGCCAGACGTCCTGTTGAATTCCGGTCGCGCTGGACAGCAGATCGGCGACGTCATCGCGATGGGCGCGCGCTTTCTCTGCCGTCGCGGTGACCGTATCGATCACGGAGGAGACCAGCGTCGGGTTCGCCCGCACGAATGGGCCGTAGCCAAGAATGTAACCATACTGGTCGCCGATTTCCTGGTTCGTTGTCAGGGTGCGGACCCCGGGCCTGTTCGCGAACAATGCCGCATACGGCTCCCAGATACTCCAGGCATCGATGACACCGCGTTCGAAAGCCGCGCCCGCGTCGGCCGGGCCAAGGTAGATCGGCTCGATCTGGTCATACCTCAGGCCGGCCTTTTCCAGGACCATCAGGGCAAAGTTATGGGCAGACGAGCCACGGCCGAACGCCAGCTTCTTGCCCTTCAGGTCGGCCAGGGTTTGGACGGTCGATCCGGCGGGGAGTAAGATCGATTGTGGCGCGCCTCGTTGGGCCGCGAGGTACAGCAGATCGCCGTGAGCCGCCTGGGCAAAGACCGGCGGTGTGTCGCCGACCGCGCCGATGTCGATGCTGCCAACCCGCATGGCTTCCAGCATGGGCGGGCCGAATTGGAATTCGATCCATTCCACGCTGATCCCCTTCGGCTCCAGCAGCTTTTCCAGGTCTTTATTGGTCTTGGCGGCCATCAGGACCGGCTCGCCCTTTTGGAATCCAACCCGCAGCGTCTTGCTGTCCGCTGCCCGGACCGCGGAAATCGCCGGCAGAGCCAGGGCTGTGGCGAGTAGGTTGCGTCTTTTCCAGAGCATCTCAATGCACCTTCGAGGGCGTGACACGGCCACCGAGATAAATGCGGCGGGCAAGGCGTTGGACATCCGCCAACGTCGGCCAGATCGATCCATCGAGATCGTCCAGCTTCATGTCGGTCGCGATAAAGCGGTAGCCGGTGTCCAGGCGGACGGCGGCGCCGACAAAAGCGCCATCGATATCAATGACATGGGATTGCAGCATGGGAAGGGGCCTTTCAGGACCAAAGGGTCAGACGTGCGCGTGATGGTTCGCTTCGAGATCGAAGCACCGACACCACATCGACAAGCCACCCGGACGCATGTTCGTCGCATTCCGGCGTATCGGAGACGGGAACTGTGCGGGGTGAGTCATCTGCCATTCTCCTGCTCTGCCCGGCGTCGCGCCGGTCAACGAGGCGCAATAGAGAATGTTTTTTCCATATGGCGCAATATATAACTTCAATAAAGTTTTTTATTCTTTTTTTGATCGATTATTGGTGATAATCCATCGCCCACCGCATCACAGCGAAAACCAAAATGTCTCCCCGCTTGCGGAACCCGCCGCCCGCTGCTCCTATCGGGCCGAATGGATACGGGGGCGGACAGGTGAATCAGGACACGCGACACGTTGTGATTGCTGGCGCGGGCCACGCCGGAGGATCGGCCGCGGCCATGTTGCGGCAACTCGGCTGGACCGCCGCCATCACCCTGATCGGAGAGGAGCCACTGCCTCCGTATCAGCGACCGCCATTGTCGAAGGCATGGCTGAAAGGTGAGGCAACCGCTGAAAGCCTAGCGTTGCGCCCGGCCAAATTCTACGCCGATGCGACGATCGAGCTGCGAATAAACACCAGCGTCGCCAGGATCGACCGAGCGGCAAAAACAGTCACCCTGTCCGATGGCTGTACGCTGTCCTACGACATCCTGATCCTGGCGCTCGGCGCCCGCGCCCGCCGCCTTCCAATCCCCGGCATCGAACTGGATGGAGTGCTGGAACTTCGGTCGGCTGCAGACGCGGATCGCCTGAAGGCCGCACTGCACCCGGGAGCCAGATTGGCCGTCATCGGCGGCGGATACATCGGCCTGGAAGCTGCCGCATCGGGACGCGCACTTGGCGCTGAGGTCACCATTATCGAACGCGAAAGTCGCGTGCTGGCCCGAGTCGCTGGTCGGATTCTGTCTGATTTCTTCCAGACCTTCCATCGCAGCCAGGGCGTCACAATCGAGGTCGATGCGCAGGTCGCCGCGTTGGAAGGGATCAACGGCCACGTAACCGGCGTGCGTCTTGGCGACGGGCGGTTGGTCCCGTGCGACGCCGCCCTTGTCGGTGTCGGCGCGGTAGCCAATGACGAACTGGCGCGGGAGGCCGGCCTTACCTGCCAAAACGGCATTGTCGTTGATCTGGCGGCCTGCACCGACGACCCGTCGATCTTCGCCATCGGCGACTGCACCAGTCGCCCATTGCCGCTTTATGAGCGTATGGGCCGCCTGGAAAGTGTGCCGAACGCGCTGGAGCAGGCCAAGCAAGCCGCCTCGCTGATCTGCGGCAAACCCGCGCCAACGCCTGAAGTGCCCTGGTTCTGGTCCGACCAATACGACCTGCGCCTGCAAATCGCCGGCATGCCGTTCGACGCAACCGAAATCGTGATCCGCGGCGACGTGGCGTCCGGCAAATTCGCGCTGTTCCACCTGACCGATGACGGCACGGTGCAGGCGGTGGAGGCGGTCAATGCCTCCACCGAATTCATGGGCGGCCGTCGTATCATCGCCAAGCGGAAACGTCTCACTCGCGCGCGTATCGAAGATATGTCAGTGTCCATGCAGGAACTCGCGGCGTAGCCGATCGCCGCTAACAAGGAACGTCCCATGCCGAAAATCACCTACATCGAACACAACGGAACCGCTCACGAGATCGACGTTCCGGTTGGGAAAACCGTCATGCAGGGCGCGGTGGACAACAATGTCCCGGGCATCGACGCCGATTGCGGCGGCGAATGCGCCTGCGCCACCTGTCATGTCTATATCGACGCTGCCTGGCTCGACCGGATTGGCTTGCCGGCCACCGGATCGAACGAAGCGAGCATGCTGAGCTTCGCCGCGGTCACCCAGCCGGATTCTCGACTGTCCTGCCAGATCGACGTTACCGCCGCGCTCAATGGATTGGTCGTGCGGATGCCAGAGGGGCAGCATTAGTATTGAAGGCGCGGCTCAACGAAGCCGCGCCGCGGGGAGCAAACCAATGAACGCGCCGGTCCACTTCGATTCCATTTCAGACGCCTACGCGACGCCGCTGGATCAAATCGACGTCAGCAATCCGCGGCTGTTCCAGGACGACGTCTATTATCCTTACTTCGAGCGCCTGCGCCGCGAGGACCCGGTGCATTATCGCAAGGACGGCCTGTACGGCTCGTTCTGGTCGGTCACGAAATTCAAAGACATCATGACCGTCGAGACCCACCCGGAGATCTACTCCTCCGACGCGAAGCTTGGCGGCATTACCATCACCGACCGGCCGATGGAGTTCCGCCGCTCCAGCTTTATCTCCATGGACCCGCCGCGCCATGACGAACAGCGCAAGGTCGTCAGCCCGATCGTGGCACCCGGCAATCTCAACAACATGTCGTCCGTTATCCGCGAACGCGTCTGTACTGTGCTGGACGGCCTGCCGCGGGGCGAAACCTTCGACTGGGTGGAGCGCGTCTCGATCGCACTCACCACGCTGATGCTGACCACGCTGTTCGATTTCCCGCTCGAGGATCGCGCGAAGCTGACCTACTGGTCCGACTGCGCCACCGCTGATGTGAACGCCGGCGGGATTGTCGATTCGGAACACAAACGCCTCGAGATCCTGGGGGAGGCACTACGCACCTTCACCGGCCTTTGGCACGAACGCGCCGCTCGGCCCGCCGGCTTCGACCTGATCTCTATGCTCGCTCACAGCGAGGCGACCAAGGATCTGGTTAACGATCCGGCGGAGTTCCTCGGCAACCTTGTGCTGCTGATCGTCGGCGGTAACGACACCACCCGCAACTCCATGAGCGGCGGCCTGTGGGCCCTGTGCAAGCATCCCGCCGAATACCAGAAGCTGCGGGATAACCCGTCGCTGATACCTAACATGGTTCCCGAAATTATCCGCTGGCAGTCGCCCATCGTGCACATGCGGCGCACCGCCGTGGTCGACGCGGAGCTTGGCGGCAAGCAGATCAAAGCCGGTGACAAAGTCGTGATGTGGTATATCTCCGGCAACCGGGATGCAGATTCCATAGACCGGCCCGATGATTTTATCATCGACAGGGCTCGACCGCGGCATCATTTGTCATTCGGCTTCGGTGTTCATCGCTGTGTCGGAAACCGGTTGGCGGAAATGCAGTTGATCATCCTTTGGGAAGAAATCGTGAAGCGCTTTCCCAGGATTGAACTGATGGCCGAACCGAAGCGTATATACTCCAACTTTATCCACGGCATCGCGGAAATGAAAGTGCGTATTCCGACATGATTGAGGCTTTGAGTGTGACGATTCTGCCGGCAGGCGTGCGCGCCCGTTTCGTGGAGCGCGTGAACGGACTGCGGGTGCATGTGCTGGAAGCGGGAAATCCCGAGCATCCCTGCGTTCTGCTGCTGCACGGCTTTCCGGAACTTGCCTGGTCCTGGCGCAAGGTCCTCCCCGCTCTGGCCGGTGCCGGATATTACGTCATAGCCCCTGATCAGCGCGGCTATGGCCGTACAACCGGCTGGGACAGCGTCTACGATGGTGATCTCGGCTCTTTCCGGATGACAAACCTCGTCCGTGATATGATCGGACTAATGACGGCGCTTGGACGTCCCCACGTCTCGGCGGTGGTCGGGCACGATTTCGGCGCCTCGGTCGCTGCCTGGTGCGCCTTGATCCGACCGGACATCTTTCGTTCGGTAGCCCTTATGAGCGCGCCATTCTCCGGGCCGCCGGTTCTGATGGAAGCTGAACCGGCCCCCCGCATCCAGATTGATATTCATCGTGAGCTGGCGGCGCTCGATCGGCCCAGGAAGCACTACCAGTGGTACTATGGCAGCCGTGAGGCCAACGCCGACATGACGCGCTGTCCGCAGGGCATCCATGCATTCCTGCGAGCTTACTACCATCACAAAAGCGCCGACTGGGCGGCTAATCGTCCGTTCCGGCTTCAAGGGTGGACCGCATCCGAACTCGCAAGGATGCCGACCTATTACATCATGGATCTGGCGGACGACATGGCTCGGACGGTCGCCAGAGAAATGCCGTCAGCCGAAGCAGTTGCTGCGTGTCACTGGCTGCCCGAGCCGGAACTGCGCGTTTACAGCGGCGAGTACGAACGTGTGGGCTTTCAGGGCGGTCTCCAGTGGTATCGGTGCCGTACTCAGGGGATTGGTGCCGCGGACCTTCAAATTTTCAGCGGCCGTACCATCGATGTTCCGTCTGTTTTCATCGCTGGCGCCAGCGACTGGGGTATCCACCAAACTCCGGGAGCCATTGAGCGCATGCAGGCCGAGAGCTGCTCGGCCATGCGCGGTTGTCATTTGCTGGATGGGGCTGGACATTGGGTTCAGCAGGAAAAACCTGATGATGTTATCTCCATCTTACTGGCATTCCTGAGTGTATAATTGTCGTTTTTTTATGCTGGATAACTTTTCCGGCATTGGCTGGGGTAGCGGAACGGAGCGGTTGGCGCACTAATTGCGAGACATATCGCATCGTTCTCCGGTCAACGATATATGCCGCATTGGTTCCGTATATTTTGAATTGGCGCAGATGAGAAGCGATTCGGCGATTTACGATATTATTACGTAATATTTCGGGCGTTAAAATTGAATTTCTGACCCGTTTTGCCGATATGATAGGCTTGGCGGCCGCAACGGAAACCGCGCACCGCACCGGGAGTGAAATGTTTCATGTGATCGTGGTACACGTAAATTTTGGTTTCGTACCCTGCTTGCTCAGCGTTAGCATTCCTGAGTTCGGACGGGAAAGTTGCTCCCCGGGGGACCCGATCGTGCGTTACCAGACGAAGGTCAGGCTTTCCGGATTGTCTTGTTTGCCATCTCGGTCGCCGCCCTTGTCATGGGCGGGCGGCTGATGATCAAGGGCTTGCTATCGACGGACGCTGACCTTCTAACAGGACAGGAACTACCTGATGCCAGGATTGGCCGGACCGGCTATAGCGATGGACATTGTTGCATCGGACGACCTGTCGGGAACACACGACCATCATGCGTCGATGTTCGCACCACGTCCCCGTCTCGCCGGCCGGACCCTCCGGCTCATCGGGATCGATGCAATAGTGACGGCCTGTTCGGCAGTTCTTTGCTTTGCGTTATTCAATCCGGCCTGGCAGATCAGTTCCTCGGCGGTCGTCATTCCGATGGCTAGTCTGACGATATGCCTGATCTTGAGCTTCGCCGAACGCGGTCTGTATGTCCCGCAAGAGGTCATGAGCCGAAGCCTACCCTGGCGACGGATGACCTTGGCGTGGCTCCAGGCCGTTGCGATTGGCACGCTTGCCGCGTTTTGTCTGGCGGTATTGTCCGGGCACCCAAACCTGGTGCCGGTCCCTGGCAATACCACGGTCGGTATTCCCCCGGCTTACGATCGGATTGATACGCTACACGGCGCTTGGTTGCCGGCTTTTCTCGTTGCAGGCTTCGCGGCGATAACGCTTATGCGCCTTCTGAGGCTGCGCTTTTACGCGGGTTCGCAACCTCTTAACCGTACCGTGATCATCGGTGAGCAGGAACCAATCCACGATTTACTTTTGCGGATTCAGACGGGCGTCCGCCGAAGCTTTGATGTGGTCGGCGTCGTCGAAAAATCATCCGGGGGCCTGGATGAACACACCTATCAGGGCCTTTCCCGTCTGGATGATATCGATGCGCTGGAACTGATGATCCGCAAGGATGCTGTGGACACAGTTCTGGTCGCGTTGCCATGGTCGGCCGGCGAACGGATGCGGGAAATTATCGAGCGAATTTCAATGGCTCCGGTCGATGTCTATATTTATCCCGGAATGAATGGCCTTAACTTGCCGCTGCGCCGAGCCGACCGCACATTCGATCTGCCGTTATTGATGGCCTGCACGAGACCAATCGACGGTTTAGGAGCCCTGATCAAGCGTAGCGAGGACGTGGTTCTGTCAGCCGGTTTGCTGGTGTTCATCTTGCCGATCATGCTGACGGCTGCAATCGCTATTAAATTGACCTCCAAAGGTCCGGTGTTCTTTCGTCAGCGTCGCCTGGGCTATAACAATCGAGTGATCGAGGTCTTAAAATTTCGTTCGATGTACTCGCATCTTTCAGATCCGGATGCCGCGCAGCAAGCGTGTCGTGGCGACAAACGCGTCACACCGGTCGGTGCCTGGTTGCGCCGAACCAGCATGGATGAATTGCCGCAGTTGCTGAATGTATTGCGCGGGGAGATGTCCCTGGTTGGTCCTCGGCCTCACGCACTTGCAACGACAGCGGGGGGATTGACCTTGGAGGAGGCTGTCCCGGTCTATGCGTCACGCCACCGTGTCAAGCCCGGAATCACGGGATGGGCACAAGTCAACGGCTATCGCGGTGCGTTAGACAGCGTCGATAAAATCGTCCACCGGGTCAACCACGATCTGTACTACATCGAAAACTGGTCCTTAGGCCTCGACCTCAAGATTTTGTGGAGGACTGCGAGGCTCGTTTTCGCGGATGACAATGCGTTTTGATAACGCGAAGCCTCCAGACCCTTGTAGCGTCTAACACACGAGCGATGGGTCGGGTTGAGGCGTCATTGCCTCGTCTGTCGGCAACCACGCTAATTTCCCCGGGGCACGATCATTTCGATTGTCACCGTCTATAGCTGGATTTTGGAGAAGCTCTCGTGAACAGGCTGTCGAACCCCGAACTCACCATTCTTCGTAAGTCGGCTCCCGCCGTCCGGGAAGCGGAGGACCATGCGCTGGCGCCGGTGCGAATCGGGATTGGCGCAATTTCGCGACATCATCCGTCGTTTGTTCAACTCTATTATGCGATCGAAGCCCGTCGAACAAGTGCGATGCCCCTGGTCGTGCAGTTCATTTCGCCAACACCGGGAACCGGAGCCAGTACGGTCGCTTCGGGTTACGCCCGCGTCGCGGCTGACGATTGCGCTCAGCCCGTGCTCTATATCGACTGCAACGGGTTTGCTCCGAAGAAGCGGCGCGGCTCATCACCGGAAGCCCAAGCCCTCACTTTATGCGATGCCCTGCGCCGCGGTCTGCCGCTGAGCGACGCGATCACCCCTGCCCGCGATGCCAAAAACCTGCTTTGGACGCGCCTTGGAACCGGGGAGCGCCCGCTGCTGGCCCTGGGCGGGGAGCGGCTGCAATCGCTGTTGGACATGTTGCGGACGAACCACCCTGTGATCGTTCTTGATACACCACCGACTGAAGCACCCGAATCCGCGGCGGTCTCTCGCTATTGCGACGGTTCCGTGCTGGTCGTCGCCGCGGGCCGTAGCCGGCAGGCGGAAATCGAAAACGCCAAATCCTTGCTGGAACGTTTGGGAGGCCAGACTGTTGGTGTGGTCTTAAACCGGGAGCGTAGCGTGATGCCGCGCTGGTTTGGTCGTCACTGACATGCAGCCCGGTGGCCTCTCGTTGTCCTGGCCGAATCCGAATTTTTTACCACCGTTGCGGAAGCCGCCGTTTGTTGTCGTTTTGGCTGGCATCGACAGTTCTGAGATCGTCGATGCAGCGTTGGCCGATCCGGCACTGACGGAAGCTGTCCTTCCTAAGTTGGAATCAGCCTGTACGCCGCCCTGTGAGGCGTTGCTTTGGCGCCTGGAAACAGCGTCGGGCGATAGTCTATCCCGGCCCGGATGGCTGCGGCGACATTGGCATCGGAGGCCCTATGCCATCACCCTGCGCCTTGTCCAATACCAACCGGGATCGGTGACACCCGAAATCCTGGATGAGGGCACCTTGGGCACGCGCGGCCGGCGGGCGGCGTTCAAGACGGGCATCGACCGTCTGGCGATGCGATTTGTTCGTGATGCCGCGCTCGGGCGCAGCCGAGGACCAGCCGGTTCGCCGCCGGCCGTAGCGCCGCACGGGTCGTTTGGTTGGTTGGACGCTCTGCGCGGAACCTGGCGCGAGAGGTTAATGACCGAGTGGTGGAGCATCGGCAGCAGCGGAGCGCCCATCGCCCGGGTTCTGTCTGGTGGCGGTCTTGGCCAGATCGATTGGCATCGCACTAAAACGGCGCATCGTTACTTAGCCGATCCTTTCCCCTGGCCCGGCACGGATCGCATCCTGTGCGAGGAAATGCCGCTGACACATGGTGTCGGGCGTATTGTCGCGGTGACCCAGATCGACAAAACGCTGACGATTCCGACAATCCTGCTGGATGATGGATTTCATCACTCCTACCCTTGTTCCTTGCTGGACAACGGGATCGTCTGTTGTGTTCCCGAAGCGACGGAGCGCGGTGCAACCCGCATTTACTGGCTGGACAATGATGGCAAGCTCCAACCCCTTTGCGATCCGGCACCCAATGCACGGTTGGCCGATCCAACGCTTTTCAAATGCCATGATCGCTATTGGCTGGGTTGCACCGACCTGGACCTCGGTGACCATGACAATCTTTGCTTTCTCCATGCGCCGACGATCACCGGGCCGTGGACGCCGCACGCGTTGTGGCCGGTCAAAATCGATGTCAGGGGTGCCCGTTCAGCGGGCATGCTATTCGATGTGGACGGCCGGTTGTTCCGGCCTGGCCAGGATTGTGCCGCGACCTATGGTGCGGCGGTCGCGATCTATGAAATCATCGAATTGAGTGAAACAGCGTTCAGCGAAATCCCGGTCGCTGTTTTGCGTCCGGATCAAGCCGGCCCGTTTCCGCATGGGTTGCACACCCTGGTGCATGACGGCTCCCGTTTCTGGGTGGATGGAAAGCGCTTTGTACTCGACCTTGGCCAACTGCGACACAAACTCCTCGGTCGGGTGTCTCGTTTATTGTCTAAGTTGGGAGTGGATTAACCATGTCCGCGTCGCTTTCCGCCAGCCTTGGCGCCGTATCGGCGCGTGGCCTATTGACCGGCACGACCAGTCGGGCGTTGTCGGTCGCGATCTATTTGCACGACCTCTCGGGCGGCGGCGTTGAGCGGCAGAGCCTGATCATCGCCGAGGAATTTCGGCGGCATGGTGCCGATGTAACGCTGGTTTTGCACCGTTTGCGTGGAGAGCTGCTCAATCAGGTGCCCGCTGGCCTCCACATCGTCGATCTTAACAGTGGGCGCACGTTGAGGGACATACCGGCGCTGGTGCGATTTTTGCGCGCCGACAGGCCGGATATCCTGCTGTCAAATGTTGACCTGAATAACGTTGCGGCGTTGCTGGCGAAAGCCATCAGCTTCGGGCCCACGAAACTTGTGATTTGTCAGCATAATCCGATCTCCCTGGCATTCGCGGCCTGCGAAAACTGGCTATATCGATACGTTGGACTCATGTATCGGCTGTTATCGCCACTTATCAGCAAGGCGGTCGCGGTGTCGGACGGCGTCGCCCGAGAGTTGGAAACTGTCGCGGGATTGTCGCGGGATCAGGTCCTGACGATCAACAACCCTGTGGTAGGACCCGATTTTGCGGCACGGAGTGCCGAGGTCGCTGACCATCCGTGGTTCAGTCAGCCCGGCCGCCCGGTCTTTGTCACTGCCGGCCGTCTGGTGGCGCAGAAAGATCATGAGACAATGCTACGGGCGTTGGCGATTCATCGGCGGAGATCTGATAGCCGGCTGATTGTCCTTGGTGCTGGCCCGTTGCAGGACTCTCTGGTCCGACTGACCGAGGAACTGGGTATTGCCGCAGCGGTGGACTTTCCGGGCTATCGTACCAACGCACTGCCCTACATTCGTCAGGCGGACGCATTTCTGCTAAGTTCCCGCTGCGAGGGATTCGGTAATGTCATCGTTGAAGCGCTAGGGTGCGGTACGCCGGTCATATCCAGTCGATGCGAATACGGGCCTGCGGAAATCCTGGATGACGGTCGCTACGGGTTGCTGGTGGAACCTGGAAATCCTGCGGCGTTTGCCGGAGCAATGGATGAAGTGGCCACCTTAAGAGAGCGCTTCCCGTCCGACATGTTACGCAAGCGGTCTGAGGATTTCAGCTACGCGGCTTGTGCTGCGCACTACATGGCCATGTTCCGGACGCTGGCACCTCACCGGGCATGGGTCTCCCAGGCATGAGAGTAGTACGTCCGTTTGGCCTAACTCTCAGCAAGGATTCCGCGCGAGATATCGCGAGCGCGGCTCTTGGTCAGACGCCGACCGACGGCGTCGCGCTGGTTGTGACCCCCAATATCGACCATATAGCGATGATTCGGCGTCTGCCCGCGCTGGCCGGCGCATACAAAAACGCCGCACGCATCGTATGCGATGGTTGGCCGGTGCAGCTTTACGCTCGCTTCTGCGGGCTTCAGGTTGCTCGGGTCACTGGGTGCGAAATCACTGCTGAACTGATGCGGATGGCTCCGCAGGCTCGGTCCCAGCGATTTTTCTTTGTCGTGGACAGTACCGAGACCGACGCCGCCCTTTCGGCCTGGGCCGAACGGCGCGGTATTGTCTGTGCTGCGGCGATCCCGCCATTCGGTTTCGAACGCGATGCCGGATATTGTGAGCGGCTGGCTCAATCTATTCGGACGCGCCGCACGACGGTATTGGTCATGGCTGTCGGCGCCCCGCGTAGCGAGGTGTTCGTCGATGTCTATCGCAGTCTTCTCCCGCCCTGTTGGGCATTCTGTGTTGGCCAGGCCGTTAAGATCGAGCTTGGGCTCGTCCGGCGTGCGTCATCGAAATGGCAATCAGTTGGTCTGGAATGGTTGTGGCGTCTGTTTCAGGAACCCGGGCGGCTGACAAAACGTTACGTCACTGCGGCGGCCGGCTTCGGCCTGGCGGTTGCCGAGGATCAACTGCGGAATCGGCGAGAGGGCAGGCCATGACGGCACATTCCCTTTTACGCCGGCTTTCCCTACGGCGCGGCACGAAGTTGCCGCATATTAACATGGCAGGATCGCACTCATGAATGAAACGCTGGCCCTTCCGATGCGCCTTGTGATGCGCGACCTGATGCTGACGGCCTTTGCACAAAAAGGACGCCTGTTTTTGATTTTTTTCTGCGTGATGGCGATCAGCGCGGCCATCGCGATTTACATACAGCCAGACTACAAAGCCAGATCGAGCCTGCTTGTACTTCTCGGCACCGAACACAGCTTTCGCCCGGCAGCCGGACAGCAGTTCATGAACACCGGCGGTGTAGATGCCGAACAAGTGTTGCGAACCGAAACAAGCATTCTTGCCAGCGACGATCTGCACCGGTCGGTCATTCGAGATATCGGCATCGACAAAATGTATCCGAAGCTGCTTGAGCAACCCGGACCGGTCGAAAAATGGCTCATCGGCACGCGCCGGTATTTGACCGACCTGCTGGGTCTGACCGACGAAGCCGTGGGGACCACAGCGGCGGACCCGATGTCCCGTGCTGTTGATGCATTCGCGACCAACCTGACTGTGACATTAGATAAGAAATCCAGCGTGATCGGTGTGGACTTTACCAATCCAAACAAAAATGTCGCGGCGGACGCGCTTCGCATCCTAGAAACGCAGTACCTCGTGCTGAGACAGAAACTATATGGTGACATTCAGGCACCGCTTGTCCAGGCACAGCAGAATGGGGTCGCCAAGCAGCTCGCAGCTGCGGATGGGGCGCTTCAGACGTTCAAGCAACAGCACGACATCAGCAACTTCGGCGAGCGGCGGGCTGTCCTGCTGAAGCAACAAGGGGATCTGGAAGCCGCGCTGACGAAGTCGGAATCGACGATTGCCGAACTGACAGCGCGGCTGAATCAGTTGAACCAGCAACTGGGCTTAGCCGCGGGAGCCAAGAAAGGCGCCGCGAATCCGGCGGTCGCGTTACAAGGCATGGTGCAAGAGTACCAGAAACGAGAGGAAGATGCACAGACTCGCTATCGTGGCTCGCCAGCGGTCGATGAGGCTCGGCGTCAGATGCTGGAGCGCCAGACCGATATCGCGCGCATGCAAGCAACACAGGCGTACGGTGTACAGACGGATCGTAATAAGACCGAGGCTGATTTACGTGCGAATCTGGCTGGGCACGACATCATCGCCGGTCAGCTCGGCGCACTGAACAAGCAGGTCGATACGCTGGATGCCGAGGAATCCAACCTGCACGGACTGGAGCGTAACCGAGCGATCCTGGAGGACAATTACAAGGCAATCTCAAAGATCCTTGATGAGCGGCAGACGGTGGAAGCCGTTGAAGCGCACCGTGAATCGTCAGTTCGCGTCGTCCAACCGCCTCGCGTGCCGTCCCTGCCTCAGCCAACTCGCCGTTTGATCCTGCTCGCGGGATTCATCATTAGCGTGTTGTTCGGTATCGGTTCGATCTTGATGGCCCATTTCTTCCGCGCCATCTATCTCCGGCCGGAGGCGTTGGAAATGGATACCGGCCTGATCGTGCTGGCCTCGGTGCCAGAAATGCGGGGGCTTGGCGGTCCCACCGGTTCAGTGCTGGTCGTGCCGGCGTAAGACAAACTGATGCCGACGTGGCGGACGGATCGACCCGTCCGCCATCGCCTGTCCGCATTGCTGGTCGCCAATATTGTTATTTCAACGATCCTTATCTTGTGTTGATGATGGCTATGTCTTGATTGCGAAAAACAGCGCGGTTTGGTCATGTTGAAACTGTCTGAAGGCGCCTGGATTTGGTCCTCAATTATTGGATAGAGCATGCCTGATACTATGGAATTCTCACGTAAACCGATATTGGTTCTGGGAGCGTCGGGCTACATTGGAGTTCGTGTCGTGTCGGCGCTGGCCGGCAGGCCGCGGTATCGTCCGATCGAAGCATCTCGCCACTCCGCCCCGCCGGTCGATGCGACCGATTTAAATGCTGTCACCGTTGCGCTTCAGAACGTCGATTGCGTGATCAACTGCATCGCCGGCAATGACCGAGCCATGGTGCTTGCTACGCAGACACTATGCGACGCCGCCAGGGGCACCCCCCTCGCCGGATCGTTCACCTAAGCAGCATGGCAGTGTATGGCGCGGTAACCGGCCGCGTTCACGAGGATCAACAGCCCACCAACCCGATCAGCGGCTATGGCCGGGCCAAGGCTGAGTGCGAACGGATTATACTGAAATACGTTTCCGACGGCGGTGACGCGGTTATCTTGCGGCCTACCTGTGTTTTCGGCGCGGGCAGTCCGCAATGGTTCACACGTCTGGCACGACTGCTAAAAGCGCACCGTATCGGAGATCTCGGGACCGCTGGCGATGGTTGCTGTAATCTCGCCTACATTGATGATCTTGTGGCCGGCATCCTGGAAGCAACAGATGGGCCGGACGTATCGGGTCGTGCATTCAACATTTCAAGCACCTCGGATCTGACCTGGAACGAATTTCTCATCATGTTCGCCAAGGCGCTCGGCGCGACCCCGGTTCGCCGCATCGCGCCACGCACGTTGACGTTTGAGACGAAGATACTGGCGCCAATCCGGCGCATCGCGGCCATGGCTGTGCATGGTTCGGTGACCGAGGCGATCACGCCATCGCTGGCGGCACTCTGGCGCCAGGATATCCGGATTGATTGTAGCGCGGCCCGAGCCACTCTGGGGCTGCCGCAAACCACGGCCGAACAGATGCTCGCCGCGACATGCCGAGCGCAGGAGCCAGCTTTTTCATGAACAACCGCCGAACGGTGTTCCTTGCATGCCCGTATGGGCAGATTGGCGGCGGCATGGGCAGTATCATGGCCTATCTGGCCTCGATGCAGCACGATCCGTCCGGTCGCTTCGACCTCAAGCGACTGGAATCCAGTGGCGGCCGACATATCGTCCTGTCACCTGTTTTTCTGGCACTGGCGGTCGCACGGATTTTCCACGAAGCCATTCGCGGACGTTTGGCCGTCGTCCATCTTAACCTGGCCGAACGCGGCAGCGTCTATCGCAAAGCGGTTCTGCTAGCCGCCACCAAGCTGGCTGGCGGCAGCATCCTGTTGCACCTGCACGCCGCCCAAATCAGACAGTTCCACGACTCGATGGGACCCATGGGCCGATCACTGCTCCGCTGGATGTTTCGCAAAGCCGACCATTGTGTCGTGTTAGGAGATGTTTGGCGACGTTGGGTTGTCGACACGTTCGGCGTCCGCCCGGGGCGGGTCAGTATCATTTACAACGGCGTCCCGGCAACCGGCCCAACGCCGCCGACCGCGCTTAAATCCGGTTCCTTCCAGTTATTGTTCGTCGGCAACCTGCTCGAGCGAAAGGGTGTGAAAGACCTTTTGCAAGCCATTGCCTCGCCCGCGATCCAGGCACGCGACCTCCATCTGACCATGGCGGGTGGCGGCCCAGTGGAATTCTATCGTGCCATGGCAGCGGAGCTCGGCATCGCCAATCGCGTGACCTTCACCGGTTGGGTTAGCCAGGACGATGCCAGGGCGTTGATGGTGACGTCCGAGGCTTTGGTCCTGCCGGCGTACGACGAAGGTCTGCCGCTGGTCATTTTGGAGGCGCTGGCTTCATGCACTCCCGTTATTTGCACCCCGGTTGGCTCCATTCCGGAAGTTCTTGCGCACGACGTCACCGCCCTGTTCGTCAACCCCGGCGACGAAAGCGGCATCGCCAACGCCATTGCCACGCTGATCGATCGGCCGGATGTCCGGGGACGCCTCTCCACGGCGGGTGCGGCGCTGTACGATCGGTTGTTTACCATGGAGGCGTTCGCTCGATCGGTAGGCGTCCTCTATGCGACCTTGACGCCGGATTCGGGACACAGGGCGCGGCCGGTATCGCCGCCGGTCCAGGAAGGCGGAACATGATCCAGGATGCCAACGACATCGTTCGTGGCGCGGTCATTCACGCCGATGTCTGCATTGTTGGCGGCGGTCCGGCTGGGATCACGCTCGCCATAACCCTGGCGCAGTCTGGCCGAAACATCCTGCTGCTGGAATCTGGCGATCTCGTCCCAGGGGAAGACGCGCGCGCCCTAAACGCCGGAGAGGTCGCTGACGAAACATTACACAGCCCCCCCGATAAGTATCGCGAGAGATGCCTGGGCGGGGCGACCTCGATTTGGGGGGGGCGCTGTGTCCCCTTCGACCCGATTGATTTCGAAACCCGGCCATGGATCGATCATTCTGGTTGGCCCATCGGTTACGATGATGTTGAACCCTACTACGCCGCAGCGAACATCCTGTGCGAAGCGGGAGAGTTTGAATACGACGCCCGCCTGGCGGCGCCAGGGGGCATGCGGCCGCTGTTGCGCGGGTTTACGCCGGAGCATTTCGATACGAACGGCATTGAGCGTTTTAGTTGCCCAACCAATTTCGGGCGTCGGTATGAACCCAGATTACGCGCCTTGAACAACGTTCGGGTCCTTCTGCGGGCGACTGCCATTCGGTTGCGTGCGGCAGGCGATGGGAGCCGTATTGAAAGCCTCGAAGTCTGCGGCACCAGGGAGTCCCGGTTTTCTGTGACGGCAGATCAGTTCGTACTTGCAGCGGGGGGAATGGAAACCCCGAGACTGATGCTGTCGTCTGATGATGTGCAGCCCAACGGAATCGGCAACGCGCATGATTTGGTCGGACGCTACTACATGTGCCATGTCGCGGGAACAATCGGCAGTCTCCATGTGAGCGGGCCGGCGGATCAGGTGTGGCACGGATACGACCTGGCTCCGGATGGGACCTATTGCCGCCGACGAATTTCCTTGCGGGCTGATGTTCAGGCCCGGTTGGGATTGGGCAATGCGGTTTTTCGCCTTCATCATCCCCGCATTGGAGACCCGAGCCATCGCACAGGACCATTATCGGCGATTTTTCTGGCCCAAAAATTGATTAGCTACGAGTACGCAAAACGCCTCGTCAGCGACGTGCCGCCCACGCCTGGCATCTGGCTGCGCCATGGTCTGAACGCTGCCATCGATGCTATCTCCACAATCCGCTTCCTGGGTCATATGGTGCGGGATCGTCTCTTGGCGGAACGAAAATTCCCGTCGATCATCATTCGCCCACGTACCAATCGTTTCAGCCTTGACTTCCATGCGGAGCAAGTTCCCAACCCGGACAGCCGCATAACGCTCGGGTCTTCGAAGGACCGCTTTGGAAACCGCCAGGTGCGGATCGACTGGCATTACACCCGCAAAGATATCGAGACCGTTTCACAATCATTCTATTTGCTGCGTCGGGATATCCGAAAGCAGGCCATTGGCGAACTGACGTTTGCATCGTAAGCGGTGCTCTGCCACCCTTGGGAACATGCCAGCGAGTCAGGGGGTTTGTTGGAGCGCCCAGGTCCACGGCATCAGTTCGTCGATACGTTTTTGAGGCCAGCCGTTGACGAGGCGTGTCAGCAAATCGGCAAAATAG
>CAIZFE010000103.1 GCA_903932145.1 uncultured Rhodopila sp.
CGGGCAACTCAGCCGGCTCGGTTTCCAGGTCGAACTTCAGCCTATCGCACGCGCCGCCTGAGACCAGCACTCAACCAGCCCCGCCTCGGACGCACGGAGGCCCCTATGCACTGATCCACCGTAGTTTGTGTTTAGAACTGCCGCTTCTTTTCAAGGATGCTTGACGTGAAGCTGGCTGCATGTTCCTGAAATAATCGGACTAGAGACGCTCACCGTCAAGCGCTCCCGCAAAGAACCGTATTGGGCCTACCTTGGGGGTTTGAGCAGAGGAATCGGGTGAAATTATTATGCGGCGATCAGGCTTGCCAGTAAGTCGTCATCCCAGGCGGCGACCTTACCCCCTCATACGTAATGAGTCTTCGGTGGATGCCTGCCTTAGCAGGTTAAGCGCGATATGCTTGACTGTGATGAAATTGGCTGGTGCGCCATCGTCCGGCAGGGGAATCGGATATGAAAATCCCTTGACAGCTTAGGGCTTGCGTGACGCGGCGCTGATAGATTCTACCCGGCGGCGTTGAGATGCGCTCGGGGAGGATGCCTTGGATCAGTTTGTTGCTTGCTGGGATGACGTGGATGACCCGCGAACCGGCAATGCCAACCGTCACGACTTCTACGAGTTGTTAATGATTGCTCTCTGCACGGTCCTGTGCGGCGGCCAAAGCGCGGTCGATATGGGTCCTTTTGCACGGGCGAAGGAACCGTTCCTGCGTGGGTTCCTTAAGTTGGAGCACGGGTTGCCGAGCCACGACACCTTCAGCCGGGTGTTCCGCCTGCTTGATCCGTCGCAATTCAGAACCGCCTTTCAACGATTCATGGCCAGCTTTTCGGAGCAATGTCAGGGTGTTGTAGCGATAGACGGGAAGGTCTTGCGCCGGTCATTCGATAACGCCAGCGGCAAAGCGGTCCTGCACATGGTCAATGCCTGGGGCTGCGAACAACGCATGGTGCTGGCGCAGGTCACCACCGACGCCAAATCCAATGAAATCACCGCCGCGCAAGTTTTGCTGAAAATGTTGTCGTTGAAAGGCACAATCGTGACAACCGATGCGATGAACTGCCAACGCACGATTGCTCAGCAGATCGTCGATCAAGGCGGCGACTACGCGCTGGCGTTGAAGGGCAATCAGGGCACGCTGCATGACGACGTCCGCACCTACTTTGACGACCCGGCCGCCAAGATCACCACGGCGAAGCCCACGGTGTCGCTAGCTAATAATCCTGTCCGGTTTTGGTAGCTCACGATCTGTCCGCTTCGTTCTTGTTCTGTCTCGGGTCATGCCCCGAGACAGAACGGCCGCGCTGGAAGCGTGTCATGCGGCCTGTTGGAGTGGTTGGATGATTATGCCACTTGCATCGTAATCAGCCAGCCTGTGTGGTCCCCAGAACACCGCCAGCGTGCCGTCGGGGTATTGATGAACGCACACCGTCATCTTCACGAAGTGCGGGCGCAGGCGGCTCGGAGATAATTGCAAACTCAACCCCTCCCATTTGATGGTATTATCGTTACCCACTGGCCGGTCCTCTTGAACACACAAGATTTCGCGCCAAGTGCCTCCAGGGTCGGCGACAAACGCTGTGTCGGCCTGCTCCGCTTCGATCGCGAACATCCGGTTGTGTTCGGCGGTGTAGGTCTCCGACAGCCACCGGTTGGCGCCCTCGACAGTGTCGATGCCCGCCAGTTTCATCTCCTTCGTCAAGCGGTCCTGCAAGGTCAGGAAAGCCCGCTCCGAACGGCCACGGGCCTGCGGAGAGTAGGCGGCGATGTGTTCGACGCCCAGTTGCTTCAGACCACGTACAACCTGCGTCAGAACGGTCTTCGATACCTTCCCGCCCGCCTCCGGAGTGAAGAAGTAATGGCTGCCGCGGTCGGTGTAGAGCGAGCAGAACAACCCATGCTTCGCCGCCACTTCGCGCAATCCGCGAAAGCTCGAGGCGGTGCCTTCCTCGTCCACCAGGAACGCCGAGTAGATCGCGCTGGTGGCATCGTCCAGCGTCACCACAAGGTCGTATTTGCGCGCGTTCCCGGGCAGCCAGGCGTGCATCGAGGCGTCTTGATGCAGCATCATCCCAACCATCGGCCGGCGCGGCCGCTTCTTGCGATGCGCCGAGCGTTTGGGCGCCTTGGATATCAGGCCGGACCGGTGCAGATGCAGCTTCGTCACCGTATAACCCAGTGTGTAGTTGTGCCGTTTGCCCAGTTGCTCGTGGAAATGCTTCACCGTGAACCCGCGGTAGAGATCTCGATACAGATCCAACATTCGCTCGATCTCTTCGGTTGCCGCACGCAGCGGCGAAGGACCCAGCCGCCAGTCCCGCAAGCCCGAGACCCCGGCGTCGCGATGGCGGTCCCGCCACCGCCGGAACGTCCGCTCCCCGACACCGAGCAGTTCAGCAGCCTCGGCCTGGCTCAACTCGGATCGCTCCCAGCGGCCAAGAACATTCTCAAAACGCATCTGACGTATGCCCTCGTGTTCGTGTATGCGCGCCCGATCCATTCATGCCCCCTGTCAGCGGGACAATTTGGACCGGACACTTCACGAGCTACAAAACCCGGACATTCCACGAGCTAGCGACAACGGCCAAGCCGACGGTTGACGCCGATCACGCCCGCATCGAAACTCGCACGGCAACAGTGTGTACCGAGATCGATTGGTTAGACGATCATCAGTGGTTTGGCATTGTGGCAATCGGCAAGGTCGTTCGCGAGCGCGAAACCAGGACAAAAACCACCATAGTAACGGCTTATTACCTGCTGAGCACCGCATTATCACCGGAGCGATTCAATGATGTCGTCCTTTCCCACTGGGGCGTCGAGAACCGGCTGCATTGGCGCCTTGATGTGGTGATGAATGAAGATCAGGACCGAACCCGCTTAGGTCACGCGCCCGAAAACCTCGCGGTCTTGCGCCATATGGCCCTGAATGTGATGCAGAAGGACACCACGAAGGGATCCTTTCGTGGTAAATTCAAACGAGCGGGATGGAATGACGCCTACCTGACCAAATTAATCTCGCTATTCTGAAATGCGATTACCCTGGGTTCGTACACGGCATTCATCGTCGCGGAACATCATGTCCATAACCCAATGCAGACTGTTCTCAACCGCCCGGTGACTGCGTATCGCCAAGCCTCTAGCAAGACAGCCTCCATGACCAGCGAGGTGATGTAAAACCGCGTCTCTGTCTCAATTTTTCCATTAATCTCCCGTTGGATTTCGATCATCGCGACGGCCTTTAATCCCGGCCAGGCATGGCGTTTTGCAGCCATGCGACATCGTGGATGACGGTGGTGGTGCGGGTCTCGATACGGCCATGATCGCCGTCGGCCGTCGTGGCCTGGCTGATCTTGGTGTCGGCGAAGCTCTTGGTCATCTGTTCGGTGGCGAAGAGTTCGACGTCCTCGCGCAGCGAGCCCTGGTTGCCTTTCAAAGCGAGAATGTAATCGGCCTTTTTGTCGAGAATTTTTTGCGCGATGTCGCGCTGGCATCCTACAGCGTCGATCGCCACGATCGCCCCCGCGATCGCCAGCATCTCCAGTAGCTTGGGGATCGCTGTGATCTCATTGGGTTTTTCGGCTACCTTCACCTGCCCGAGCACGAGCCGCTTGCCGGCGGAAAAGGCGGAAGCCATGTGGATATGGGCTTTGTCGTCCTTCTTGCTGCCAGAGCGGCGCACCGCCTTGCCATCGATCGCGATCACCCCGGCCGGGATCCCAGTCACGGCGGCAACCCGGGCGACGAAGCAGCATTAAGACTGTTCGGCGTCGAGGGCGGCGAATATCTCGCCGATGCGATCATATGTCGGGGTACTAGCAAGGAAGGACCGGAACCGGCGCAGAAACGGCAACTTTTTCTCACCGGAGCGGGCGATGTCGGTGAATGCGCCCGCCCTGGCCAACACCGCCAGCAGCGTCAACAGCAGCACCTCGTCCAGCGAATAGACCACCTTAACGGCCTGACGGGGTCTGGTAAATTATTAAAATAACTCAGAAAGACCGTTATCTCAAAGATCGCACCGCAGTCCATTGCCGTCCTCCACCAAACGAATCAGAGGAACGGTACAGATTCAGCATCTTATACCAACCGCCCTATATTTTGACCTGTGTCCACGTCCTGGTCCCGATCGAAGTGATGATCTCCGGTTTGGCAATCAGCGCGTTTCAGGCTTTGCAGCAGGCTTCTACGATGGCCTCATAGGTTTCCCAAACGGTGTTGCTCAACAGGTTTCCTCGCAGATACTCCCGATGTTTTCCGTCGAGTTCAATTCGGGGGCGTAAGGCGGCAGCGGCAATAGAACGATGGCGTCTGGTACAACGATTTTCAATGAACTATGCCATCCCGCACCATCGAGAATGAGCAGGGCGATCGCGCTGGTGCTGACGCATCGCCTGATTTCGGCCAGGTGCATGTTCATGATGTCGATATTGACAGTTGGCATGATCAATGCAACGCCGGTGCCGCGTGCGGGGCAAATCGCACCGAACAAATAAGCCCATGTAAAGCGGCAGTCGCGCGTGATCCGCGGGCGCGTGCCGCGCTTCGTCCAGATCCGGCTCACTGTGCCTTGCTGGCCGACCCTGGCTTCATCTTGGAACCAGATTTCTATCGGGCATCCGGCGCGCTCCGGCGGGATCGCGGCACGGGCCAGTTCGGCGAAGTTTTTTTAGTCCGAAGTTCCGTCTTCGGCAGAACGTAAATCACTCACAAGAAACAATAAATCCAAGACCATACCCTGCGTTACTGGCTACACTGCGATCTCCAGCAGCTCGAACGCCCGCCGCTGCACCGGGGTTGGGCGGGTCAACACGC
>CAIZFE010000104.1 GCA_903932145.1 uncultured Rhodopila sp.
ACCCGTCAGGAAATGCTCAACCAAACCCTTCGGTACCGAAGGCTGGTTGGATACGTCACGGTCTACTCTCTTCGATTTGCTCAGCATAATACGCTCCTTGGCGTTCGTTATGCCTCGCACACAGAATTACGGACAGGCTCCACCCAACACCCAATTAGGCTGATTAACAAACCCAATGGAGGCCAGTCCTCGGCGCGGAACCTGGGCGTCGAACACGCTCACGGCGACCTCATCGCCTTTCTCGACCAGGACGACGCCTGGTATCCAGATCATTTAGCCGAACTCGTGAAACCCTTCCTTCGCCGGAGGACGGTGGAACTCGGCTGGTCCTATAGCGATTTGGACGAAGTCAATGAGAACGGCGGTCTGGTCGCCTGTGCGATCCTGGGCAAGACGAAAACCAAACACCCCAAACGTGACCTTGCCGACTGCCTGCGACAGGACATGTTCATTTTGCCGTCCGCGTCTCTGATCTCACGCCGCGCCTTCGTCCAGGTCGGTGGGTTCGACGAACAGCTATCGGGCTATGAGGATGACGATCTTTTTCTACGTCTGTTCCAAGCGGGTTTCGACAACGAGTTTCTCCCGAAGTCGCTGTCCCGGTGGCGTATCTATCAGCATAGCAGTTCGTTTTCGCAGCGGATGTCGATCAGCAGAATGATCTATGCGCGTAAAATGATCCGGCAGTTTCCGGAAGATTTGGTCCTGAACCGACATCCGGTTCGTGATTTGATCGCACCGCGCTTCTTTCTCCTTTTGGCTTTCGAGGCACGCAATGCGATCTTGATGGGTCCCATACAGCGGCGGCGAGCAGCGCTTGAAGATCTGCATTTCATTGCAGGATATTTGAGATCGGGATACAGCGTACCATTGCGGTATATATGTTTGCCCATTCTGCGCGTTCAACCGCTGGCGCGTTTCATCATGCTGCGCTGGAGAGACATTGTCTCGATCGTGCGCCGCCTCCATTAGGTGCTGAAAAGTTTCTATCCGGTCGTTGAGTTCGGCAGGCAGCTAGGCTGGACCCGCCGGGGTCATCAGACATCTGCCGCACAACGATCCGTCGCGGCGTCAGTGGCAGATTCGGCCCGTCCAGGGCCATAAAACCGGCGGGCAACGTCTTTGCCACTTTGCCGACTTACTGACGAAGGCAAGGCTGCGACCTCGGTAGAAGCCAGATCCAACCGTCAAATAAGCCAAAAAGCAAGGCCGCCACGTTAAAAAAAGCCGGATGTCGATGCACCCGGCTTCTGCGGCTCGCACCAAAACAACGGCATTCAATTAGCCAATGGGGTTGGCCGGAGCGTAGAGATAATGACCGTTCAGGGACGTGCTATTGGTAAGGTTTGTGAATGTGATGGTCGTCGAATCCGATAATTTCAGGGTCAGGGCCCCGCTGCTGCTGTTGGAGAAGGCTGATTTCGTAGAATCATAGCCCACTAAGAACAGCGAGTCCTTGCTATTAAAATCTGTGATGACATCCTGGCCACCGGCCGTATCATGGGCGAAGAACGCAAACGCATTTGCGCCGCCCCCGCCGGTGAATGAATCATTTCCGGCGCCAGCGAGCATCGTGTCATTGCCCGCGCCGCCGATGATGACGACGTTACCCGTGCCAATGGTTGAGCCGCCCGAGATGAAGTTGCCGTTAGCAGATCCCGAACCGTTGAGCGTTTCATTTCCGCCCGAAGCAACCCACACGGCGCCGCCGGAACCGGAGTTGATCGTCAGGTCGCTTCCGGAACCACCGAATACGGTGGAATACCCGCTACCGCCCACCAATGTGCCATGATTGGATGTGCCAACGGAGAACAGGACGCCGCCCGATCCAGCCGTAACGGAATCCGTTCCTCCGGTTCCCCCGACGATCGAACCCGCGGCAGAACCGCCGAGATAGGTCAGGGCGTTCGATCCACCATAGACGACGGGGTTTGCGGAATTACCGGTTGCGGTAATTGTCGCATCGCCGCTGCCGACGTGAACGATATTACCGCCCCCGCCGCCCACCGTCACGTAAGACAAGCCAGTCCCGAGCGTAATATCTGCGCCCGAACCGGACGCGAGGACGCTTGAGCTCCCGGTCGTTTGGACCACGTCGCTCGTGCCGGCCACCTGGATAAAATTGCCGGTGCCCGATGCCTTGACCGTGCTGGTTCCCGTGCCCGTCGCCACGGTTCCCGACCCGGTGACGGAAATCATGTTGTTGCCGGTGCCGGTCGAAACCAGAAATGTCCCGCTGGCGGAGATGGTGTTGTTACCACCAGTCGCCGCAACGGTGCTGTTTCCGGTGACCGCATAGCTGCCGCCAACCGTGTTGGTCAAAATCGCGACGTTGGTGCCGGTGAGCGTATCCGATGTCGTCGTAAGCGAGGCCACGACACTGACGTTGCCGGGAATCGTGGAACTGATCGCCGCGCCACCGGGCTGCAAGATAATGTCGTTGTAGCCGGTTGTCGTCGGGGGGGCTTGAATGACTCCGCCGGTCACCGTCGCGGCGCTGGGCGAAGCACCGCCCGGCAGGGTATTCTGCAACGCGAAGCCAAGCGCGGCAGCGAGACTCAGCACGTCGCCGGTTCCCAGCGTCAGTGTCGCGACCCCTGATACGCCAGGTACTGTTACCGCCATTCCAATCTCCGATTACGCACTATGACCAAGCGCACCGGC
The DNA here is from genome assembly GCA_903932145.1 of uncultured Rhodopila sp. Classification (GTDB taxonomy): domain Bacteria; phylum Pseudomonadota; class Alphaproteobacteria; order Acetobacterales; family Acetobacteraceae; genus Rhodopila. The sequence goes on from CAIZFE010000104.1 coordinate 2,665, forward strand.
CCTAAGGCCGGCGAATTTATTTTATCGACGATCAACACCAGATCGCAATTTTCTTCCAAACGAACTGAAAAAATGCGACGTCACAATTTGTTGAGCGGGTGCAGCATATAACATTTTGCACTGGGAGCAAGCCCAAAAATCGGTTGACTGAGCCCATCTCTTACAGCCGGAGGTCGCTGGAATGCCCCGCAAGCAACTGATTTTGCCCAAATTCGTTCGGGTCAAAGGGGATGCCTGCAACATTTCCAATTGTAATATTTTTGCTGCTGTCAGCCTAAGCAATACAATCAAAAGTTGCCATACCAAGTTTCGTGACAATAGTCAAATCAATATAATTGCGTTTTAGTTGCAATTTATCCGCCGTTTATTTAGAAACGGCACCTGCGCCCTTGGCCTGTTGCAACAAGCCGCCGCCCAGTCAAGATGGTCTTATCCAAGGCGAGAACATTGTCCCACGCATCGACATTTTCCCCGCTTGAACCGCGATATTGGGTCCAAAATCTCGCTACTGCCCGTTCAAGATTAACAAATTCGGACCTTATACCGAGGGCGGTTGAGGCCGACTCGCCGGCAGAGCATCCCGTCATGAGGACGCAGGCCGGAATTCACGTCTTTTATTATTAAAAACAAAGACATGGATCGTACACCTTGGCGCGCCATGACGATCCGCTCCCGGACGGCACCCCCAGCGATTGGCGGATTGGAATCGATCACGCTGGCCCGATTATCGATCCGGGATAACAGCACGACCACGTCTCACCGGGATGGGAGGCGATCAGGCAGCCCAAGGCGGGCGTTAAACACCGTGAAACACCGGCCGACGTTTTTCCATGAAGGCCTGCCGGCCCTCAACGTAATCCTGGCTATCGAAGCAGGCCGTGACCAATGCCTCGCAGGTGGCGAGATCGGCCTGCTCACCGCGCATCAGTTCCGCCACGGTGCGCTTCAGCGCGTGCATCGTCATCGGCGCATTGTCGCCGATCGTGGAGCAATACCGGCGCGTGTAGGCCTCCAGCGCCTCGGCGGCGGAAAAATGCCGAGCGGTGAAAAATATCTCTTTGGTGAACGACGGGCCGACAAGCTCCATCAGCTTCTTCACCCCTGGCGCGGCATATCCAAGCCCGAGGCGTGCGGCTGGAACGCCGAACCGAGCCCCCTCGCCAGCGATGCGAATGTCGCAGCCGACGGCGATGGCAAGGCCGCCACCGATACAAAAGCCCCGGATCATCGCGATCGTCGGTTTGGGGCAGGCCGTCAGCCGCCGGCTGGCCTCGCCGCTGACGGCCTCATAGCGGGCGTTACTCTCCTGCGACGACCGCACCTTTTCGAATTGCGAAATATCGGCGCCCGACACAAAGGCCTGATCGCCCGCCCCCTTCAGCACAATGACCCGCACCGCCGGATCTTGCTCGAAGCGGTCAAGGATCGCGGGAATGGCCTCCCACATGTCCAACGACACGGCATTCCGGCGCGCCGGTTTGTTGAAGGTCATCGAGCCGATCGGCCCGTCGATCTCGGCCACCATGTTATCCGTTTCCAACGGGATCGCGATCATCCTGCGTCTCCTTCAGGGCCGGGAATTGGGGCGATCCGGCCAGGGTCGATCTCCATCCAGACGTCCTCCGCGACCGCGTGCATCTGGTTGGGCGGAGTGCTGACCCTGACACGCAGATCCGAACCGGCCGGACGGATGACGTACTCCCAGTATTCGCCCAGGTAGGCCCGTTCCTCAATCGTGCCGGCGACCCACCAGGTACGGCCCCGGTCGGCCGGCGGCGCGGCATGCAGGAGGATGGTCTGCGGCCGGACAGAGAAGCTGGCGCCAGGCGCGTCGCCAATTGGCGCGCTGCCGGCCGGCACATCGAAGCCCGGAAAGACGATCCGGTTGCCGTCGCGCTTGCCATCCAGCAAATTCGTTCGCCCGATGAAGCCGGCCACAAACCGGGTCTTCGGCCGCCGATACAGCGAAACCGGATCGTCAACCTGCTCGATTCGCCCGCGATTCATCACCACGATCCGGTCGCTGGTCACCATCGCTTCCGACTGGTCATGGGTGACATAGACCGTGGTGATCTTGAACGCGTCGTGCAACCGCCTGATCTCGCTGCGCATCTCTTCTCGCAGGTTGGCGTCCAGATTGGACAGCGGCTCATCCAGCAGCAGCACTTCGGGTTCGATCACAATGGCCCTGGCCAGTGCGACGCGCTGCTGCTGACCTCCCGACAGTTCGGCGGGGTAGCGATCTTTCAGATGCCGAAGCTGCACGGTGTCCAGGATGCGATTGACTCGCTCCGTCACATCGGCCGAAGAGATTTTTCGCAATTTCAACCCGAACGCCACGTTCTGGCCAACCGTCATGTTCGGCCAGATCGCGTAACTCTGAAAAATCATCGACATGCCGCGCCGCTCCGGCGGCACCACACTGGTTGGCGACGATATGATGACCCCATTCACCTCGATCCGGCCGGAAGTTGGCTTCATAAAGCCGGCGAGCATGCGCAGAGTCGTGGTCTTGCCGCAGCCGGATGGCCCCAGCAGCGAGACGAACTCTCCCGACCGCAGCGACAGCGAGACATCCTCGACAGCCGGGATGCGCCCGTAGCTTTTGCCCAGGCCCACAAGTTTCAGTTTGCTGTCGGTCATTGTTTCTCTCGGCGCAGCATGAAGTCTCGGCCCAGCAGCGCGGTGGCGAGGCCGACAATAATCAGGGTGGCGGCCAGCAACAGGAAACCTAAAGCGGCGAGGTTTTCAAAGTTACCCTCCTCGCTCATGTCCATCAGCATCACCGACATGGTTCGGGTTTTCGGCCCATACAGGAACATCGCCGTGGACAATTCCCGGGTGGCGGGAATGAACACCAGCAGCCACGCGCCTATCAGGTTCCGCTTCATCAGCGGCGCGATAATCTTGCGAATCGCGTGCAGACGCCCGCCGCCCAGGATTCGCACCGCTTCTTCCATCTCGGGATTGATCGCCCTGATCGCCGCGTCGGCGTTGGCAAAACCGATCGGCAGGAACCGCGTCGCGAAGGCCAGGATCAGGATGGTGGCGGTGCCGTAAAGCGCGAAAGGCGGCGGTGCGTAGGCGGCATAGAATGCGATGGCGAGCACAATCCCCGGCACGACGAACGGCGCCATGCACAGGAAACTCAATACCCCCGCGAACGGCAGCAACCGGCGGCTGGCGATGTAGGCGATGGATAAACCAAGCACGATGGCGATGGAGGCGGCGGCGGCGGCGTAGGTGAAGCTGTTGACGACCGATCTGGCGGCGGTGTCATGCTCGAACAACAGGTAGGTAAAGTTGTGCAGCGTGATGTTATCCGGGGTGAAGCCTCGGCCCCAGGCTTTCGATAACGCGGCCTGCCCCAGTACTATATAAGGAAGGAGTACTGACAGACTGAGGATGAACATGGCGTAGCCGAACATGACCCAGCGCCAGGGTCCGATCTCCATGGTTCGTCGTTCGCCGCCCTTGCCAGTCAGCGCGACGAAGCCCCGGCGGCGCACCAGTTGGCGTTGCAGTCCGAACAGCACCACGGTGATCAGCAACAATGGCACCGCATACGCCGCGGCGACCTCGGCCCGGATCGGCTGGCTGAAGAATTGCAGCAACTGCGTCGTAACAACGTTAAAGCGCGCCGGGATCGCGATCAGCGCGGGGGAGCCGAACAGCGCGATGGCTTCCAGGAATGTGACGATCGCTCCGCCGAGGATCGCGGGCAGCGCCATCGGCAACGTCACCCGCAACGTGGTGCGGATGATGCCGGCCCCCAGGATATTGGCGGCATCCTCCATTTCCGACGACACCAGATCCAGCGCGGCGGAGGTAAAGATAAACAGATACGGAAACGAATAGATCGCGATGTTGAAGGTCAGGCCTTCGAACGAATAGATGTTGAACCGTCCCTCATGCGCGCCGGTCACCGACATCCACACCCGGTTGAGCCAGCCGGAATTCGGCCCCGCCAGCAAAATCCAGCCGATCGCGCCGAGATACGGCGGCGTGACGAACGCGCCCAGCACGAGGAATCGAATCAGCCCCTTACATGGCATGTCGGTACGCGACACCGCCCAGGCGATCGGTACCGCGAACAACAGGCACAGCACTGTCACGCCAACGCCCAAACGCAGGGAGTTCAGCATCGCGGTGATGTATCGAGGCTTCGAAAACGCCGCGACATAGTTCATCAGCGTGTAAGCGCCGGTGTCCCCGTCCTGTAGGCTGGTCTGCACCAGGCGGAACAACGGATTCACCACCAGGATGACCAGCGCGGCCGACAGCACGACCCACAGAATGATCAGGGGATCGAACGGCAACGATGACCGGCGGATTTTCGGCAAGGTTACGCTCAAAGGTTTACCTCCGGGCGCGTGGTTGGCGTCGCGTGTTGCGGCATTTTTTCCTCCACCTTGACGTTAGGCGACCCGGTGATGTTTGGCCAGAGCCGCGGACGCCGCAGGTTTTGCTATGTCCCGAATGTATCCCGCCACTGCTCGATCACAATCGGCACTCCGGTTCGGATTTCATCCACCGTCAGCGAAATAATCTTTTGCTCGGCCAGCGGTGGCATACCCGGCCGGGGTGCGATCCCTTCCAGGATCGGCTCGCTGCCATCGGCCGCGATCGCCCGCGCATACTCCGGACTGAGCATCCATTCCATGAACAGCTTCGCCGCGTTTGGATGCGGGGCACGCGCTGGAATGCCTGACGGAGTCACGCACAGTACCAGACCATCCGATGGATGTACGATCCCGATCGGATTGCCCTTGTCAGCCGAGGCATAGGAATTGTTCGCCGCGCCGACCCCGACCAGGCACTCCCCGGCGTTAATCATGGTCATCGGATCGACGGCCGAACGCCCGATCCGCGGATTGTTCAGAGCGAGTTTCTCGAAGAAGTCCCACCCGTGCACTTTCTTGACGCCAAGAGCCCAGGTGCCGGTGCAGCCACTGAATGCGGGATGGCCGGTCGCGACCCGGCCTTTCCAGCGAGGGTCCAACAGGTCGGTCCAGGCCTTCGGTGCATCCTCAGGCTTCACCTTGTCCTTGTTATAGACAAGGAAATAACGCGACGCGTTGGTGATGTAGGAAAATCCGGGGTCCGACAGGGCCTTGAACGCCGGCAGCAGGGCATCCGCGTTGGCGGGTGTGTATTCCGTCAGTTCGTGCCGGTCCTTCAACGTCGGCAAGTGGGAGATATCGGTGGCGCTGAAGATGTCGCATTGCGGTGTGTGATTCTTGATATCCAGCAGCAGCCTCTGGAACGCCACTTGCCCGGTGGTCCGAATCACGCCGACATTCACCCCCGGGTAGCTCTTGGAAAAGGATCGGCCCAGATTTTCGGCGGTCTGCGCGTCCACCTGCGCGATGTACCAGGTCAGAGTGCCCTCTTCGTGCGCGGCCGCTATTAATGCGGGATTCTCGGCAGCGGCCTGTGCCAAACCCGGAAGGCCGGCAAAAGCGAACAGCCCGGCCCCGGCACGGCGGCGTGTGATTGTGTGAGACATGCGTTTCCTCCAGATCGAAGGTTACGCATGCTTGTCGTTATCGCTCAACTCCGGCGGCGGTTTGGTGACGGTCCAGATGCCGCACACCGGCCGCCCAACCGCCAAGGGGCGCCTCGAAGAGAGAACCCGCCGTCATCCCCCGAACGTATCCCGCCATTGCTCGATAATCTCCGGCACACCTTTGGCGATCTCTGCCACCGTCAGGGACAGCACCGGCACCTGATCCAGCGGCTTCTGGCCGGACGTCAGTGTCAGCCCGGGATGCACCGGGTCACCATGGTTGGCGACCGACAGTTTTCCAAAATCGTCGCTCATCAGCCATTCCATGAACAACCGGGCGGCGTTCGGGTGCGGGGCACTGGCCATGACCGAGGTCGGACCGAGGCACAGGGTCGAACCGTCGGTGGGGTACACCGGCATAATCGGATTGCCCTTATCCACCTGCTGGAACGCCGTGTTGCCAGGGGCGGGACCGACCAGGCACTCACCCGCGTTAATCAGCGTGACGGGATCGTTGCCGGACCGGCCAATACGCGGGTTATTTTTGGCGAGTTTCTCGAAATACTCCCAGCCGTACACTTTCTTCAGCGCCAGGACCCAAATCCCGGTGCAACCGCTGAATGCCGGGTGGCCGGTGGCAACACGGCCTTTCCAACGCGGGTCGAGCAGGTCGGTCCAGGTCTTCGGTGCATCCGCCGGCTTCACCTGCAGGCTGTTGTAGATCAACAGATGCGCGGTCGCGCTGGACGGATACATGAAGCCCGGATCGGCGACCGCCTGGAACGCCGGCATCAGCGTCGCTGCGCCGGCCGGGACGTAGTCCGCCAATGCCCCGCGTTTTTTTAACGCCGGATATTGCGAGGTATCAGTCGAACTGAAGACATCGCATTGCGGGGCATTGTTCTTCAGGTCCTGCAACAGGCGCTCATAAGCCACCTGACCGGTGGTGCGGATCACCGAAACCGACACGCCAGGAAACTGGGCGGAAAACACCCGACCCATCGCCTCGGCGGTTTGGGTGTCCACCTGAGCGATATACCAGGTGACGGAGCCTTCCTTACGCGCGCCCTCGATCAATTCGCGGGTGATTCCAGCAGCGCGGGCGCGAAACGGGGTGGCGGCGGTCAAGGCACCGAGGCCGGCCAGCACGGAGCGTCGTTTGATTATCGTCATGATTAATCCTCAGTTGCCAAATGTGTCACGCCACTGCTCGATCGCCTCGGGCAGTTCCCGGGCAATCTCGGCGGCGGTGAGGGAGATCGTGTTGATGTCGCCGATCTGCTTCAGACCCAGCAGCGGTTCGGCATCGGCGCGCACCGGTTCCAGCGACCAATCACGGCAGGCTTCAGCATAGTCGCGGCTAAGCAACCATTCCATGAACAGGCGCGCGGCGTTGGGATGCGGAGCAGCGGCGGTGATGGCCGAGGGACCGACGGTCAGGACAGTGCCGTCCTCAGGATACACAATTGCGATCGGATTGCCGCGCGCGATGTTCACCGCCGAGGTACTGGCTGGTCCAGTGCCGACCCGGCATTCCCCGGCATTCAACAACGTCAGCGGATCGTTGCCCGACCGGCCGATACGAGGATTATTGGCGGCGAGTTTTTCGAAATAGCTCCAGCCATACAGGCGGCGCATTGCCAGCACCCATTGGCCGAAATAGCCGCTGAAGGCCGGGTGCGCGATCCCAACCCGGCGATTAAATTTGGGATCGAGCAAATCAGTGCATCGCCGGGGGATATCCGCGCCGGTGACGGTTTTCGTGTTGTAGATCACGATCTGCAGGGACCCGGTCGTCGGGTAGTAGAAGCCTTTTTCCCCCAGGCCCTGATACGGCCTGGCCAGTTCGGCGGCGTTGACCGGTTCGTAGTGCGCCAGGGCGTTGCGTTTGATCAGCGCGGGATACTGGGAGATGTCGGTGGAACTGAATACGTCGCAGGTCGGCGTGTTATTTTTCAGTTCCTGCTGCAGACGTTCATAGGCGACCTGTCCGGTGGTGCGGATCACTGAAACCGAGACGCCCGGATACAGTTTGGTAAAGCGGCGGCCCATGGATTCGGCGGCCTCGCCGCTCATTTGCGCGACGTACCAATTGACGCTGCCCTCGGTGCGGGCCGCGCTTTCGAGGTCCGCGCGCGCCGGGCGGCTGGCGACCATCGCCGCGACTCCGAGACCAATCGCTCGGCGCGTCATCACAGGCATTGTCTCTCTCCCCGCTTTGCCGGTTACGCTACGGCAACGCGGGAGAGATGGGAACGGTGCCTAGAGCAGGAAGAACGCCATCCCGGCCAGCAGCACAATCATGAAGATCACACTTCCCGTTGTGACGCTGGTGAAGCTGGCCCACAGCTTTTCACGATCCGCGGTCAGGGCTTCGATGGTTTCGGGTCCGGTGTAACGAGCAGTGCCGTGGCTGGCCATGATGTCCCTCAGGCGATAAGAATGTTTCGCCGTCTTTTATGACACGCCGCCACAAGCCGGCAAGTGGTCAGCGTTTGATCACCAGACCCTGGCCGGTGGGGAGCGGCATGACGCGGTATCCCCTTGCCTCAAACCACGGGTCTTCGGTGAGTTTTTGGCGGCGATACGCCATCGCCCATTCGTAATCGTCCAGGATGATGATGCCGCCGGGAACGACGCGGTCGAACAACACATCGAGCGCCGCGATCTCCGCCGTGGCCTGATTCAGGTCGATGTGGAGATAGCTGATGCGTTCGGGCGATTGGCCGGCGAATACGGCGGGGATCTCGCCCTGAACGATGTTCACCTGCTTGTAGTCGGCAAATTTTGTTCGGACCACGTCGGCGAGGCCGGGGCCGTGATCGGCCATGGAATGGTGTTCCATGCCAGGGCTGTGCTCGAACAGGTCGTAGCCCCAGAAGATGCGCGGGAATTCCATGCCACCGAGGTAATCGACCACGGTCTTGATGCCGACGCCCCGATAGCAGCCGCACTCGACGAAATCGCCATCCAGATGCACGGCGTGGTAGGCGGCGCAGGCCAGCACATAACGGCGCCAGACGATCGCGATGTCGGAATCCGACTCGGAATTGCCCTTCCAGGCGGTAACGAAAGGACCGTCCTCGAACATCGAGTTGTTGCGACCCCACGTCAAAAAATTGTCGGCGAAGTGGAAGCCGGGTTGCACGCGTTCCGTGACTGCCCTCGCCAGGGCGGTGACGGTTTCCCGGTCGGTGGAGCCCCAGAACAGGGGGAAGAAGAAGTTCTGCAAAGTACTGGGGGCGGGTGTCGTCAGGACGGGGAGATTCATCTTGGGCCTCGCTGCGGTCGGATGACCGTTCGCGGGGGAGATTGGCAGGAAATGGTTAACGAACGGTAAACGGGGTCGTGGCGTACGGTGGCGCGTCCTGCGTAAGGCTTGAGATGTAGAAGTCTCGACTTAAACTGACATTTAGGGCATAATCGATGGGGCAAGGATGACCGGTGTCAAGGATGACCGGTGTGGTGGCTCGCAGGGAGGCGGAGCCGACCGAAGGGCCACCACACCGGTCGCGGGCAAAATCGGAGCGCCCCTGTGACACAAGACCAGAAGATCATCCGCGGCAAAATCGGCGTGCTGGAACTCGCCAAGCAGCTCGGCAATGTCAGCCAAGCCTGCAAGATGATGGGGTTTTCACGCGATAGCTTCTATCGTTTCAAAGACCTCTACGACACCGGCGGCGAGTTGGCCCTGGTCGAGATCAGCCGCAAAAAGCCTCTGCTGAAAAATCGCGTCGAGACCGCGATCGAGGAAGCCGTGGTGGAGTTGGCCATCGAACAACCAACCTGGGGCCAAGCGCGCGTTGCCAACGAATTGCGCCAGCGCGGCCTGTCCATCTCGCCGTTCGGCGTGCGTTGCGTGTGGCAGCGTCACGATCTCGAAAACATGAAAAAACGCCTGAAAGCCTTGGAAGCCAAAGTGGCACAAGAGGGCGTGCTGCTCACGGAAGCTCAATTGGCGGCGATGGAAAAAGCCAAGGCTGACAAAGAAGCGCACGGCGAGTTCGAGAGCGAATGTCCGGGTTACTGCGTGGCACAGGACACGTTCTACGTGGGAACCCTCAAAGGCGTCGGCCGGATCTACCAGCAGACCGTGATCGATACCTACTTCAAGGTCGGGTTCGCCAAACTATACGATACGAAAACCCCGATTACCGCTGCTGAAATGCTGAACGATCGCGTGCTCCCCTTCTTCGAGGAACAAGGGATTGTCGTCAGCCGGATGCTGACCGACCGAGGCACCGAGTATTGCGGCACACCCCAGAGCCATCCCTACGAACTTTACCTGGCTTTGGAGAACATCGACCACACACGGACCAAGGCGCGAAGCCCACAGACCAATGGCATTTGCGAGCGGTTTAACAAAACCATTCTGACGGAGTTCTATCAGGTGGCG
>CAIZFE010000105.1 GCA_903932145.1 uncultured Rhodopila sp.
CAGAGCCGTGGCGGCCTGCGGTGCGGGTGTGGTAATTCTCTTCATGGCGTTGCTCTCCTTTGAGGACTCGACACCCCGAGCCTAACGGCTCAAGGCGGGCAACGCCGACCAACCTATTTCAACATCGGGCGGGACATCCCCGGGATTATCCATGCAGCCTCTTTGGGCGCAAACAGACGCTGGGCACATGGCGAGTTTGCCATCCGTGTATGGGATGTGATCCACCCCCATTGAATTGGTCCACCTTGAAGTATGTCTTATGGCAACGAGGAGGATCTGACCCATGCCGAGGAAGCGTCATAAACCCGAAGAGATCGTAGCGAAGCTGCGCCAGGTTGATGTCTTTGTTTCGCAAGGAAAATCGGTTGCGGAGGCTGTCCGCGAGATAGGCGTTACGGAGGTCACGTATTACCGCTGGCGTCAAGAATTTGGAGGACTCAAGAGTGATCAGGTCAGGCGGATGAAGGATCTTGAGGCGGAAAATGCGCGGCTCCGGCGCGCGGTCTCGGATCTGACGCTTGACAAGATGATCCTTGCGGAGGCGGCTCGGGGAAACTTCTGAGCCCCGCGAGGCGTCGCGCCTGCATTGACCATGTGCGGTCTGAGCTGAAGCTGTCCGAGAGGCGGGTCTGCCGCGTTCTTGGGCAGCATCGGTCAACGCAGCGCAGGCGTCCCGCGGGGCTAGGAGACGAGCAGGCTTTAATCGATGACATGACAGCGCTGGTCCGCCAGTACGGCCGATACGGCTATCGGAAGATCGCGGAGCTTCTGCGATCAACATCTGGCTGGGTGATCAACGACAAGCGGGTCGAACGCATCTGGCGACGAGAGGGCTTCAAGGTTCCAGCAAAGCAGCCAAAAAAAGGGCGACTTTGGTTGGCGGATGGCTCCTGCATCCGGTTGCGGGCGGAATATCCGAACCATGTCTGGAGCTACGACTTCGTCGAGGATCGTACGCACGAGGGAAAGAAATATCGGATGCTGAACGTGATCGACGAGTTCACCCATGAGTGCCTGGCGATCCGGATCGACCGGCGGCTCAAGTCGATCGACGTGATCGATGTTCTGTCTGATCTCTTCGTCCTGCGCGGCGTGCCGGGCCACATTCGGTCAGATAATGGCCCAGAGTTCGTCGCGAAATCCGTTCAAAAGTGGATTACGGCGGTCGGCGCGCAGACGGCCTACATCACGCCGGGATCGCCGTGGGAAAACGGCTTCATCGAATCTTTCAACGCCCGACTGCGGGACGAATTGCTTGATGGCGAAATCTTCTACTCCCTTGCGGAAGCCAAAATCGTCATCGAGAGCTGGCGCCGCCATTACAACACCGTGCGACCGCACGGCTCACTCGGATACAAACCGCCAGCGCCAGAGGTCTTCGTGCCCGCAATCGCTTCGCGGGCGGCTACGCAACCCCGACCAGCTTCGCCGCCCGCTCTGGCGCTGAAGCCGTCAACGCACTAACATTCCATCCGGACCACTCAGTGGGGGCCGATCACGAGCATGATCGCGCATCGCCTTGAGCTGTTAGCGCTACTTCGCTGCAAGCAACACATTCATATCTATCAGGTTCTCTCCACCCGTCGCCATTCTGTCAAGCGCACGGTGGCTCCGAAACACAGGAACGTGTCAGCGATGA
>CAIZFE010000106.1 GCA_903932145.1 uncultured Rhodopila sp.
ATCACCCACCACTGCGATATCCTGGAAACCGGCAACGATTCGTTCCGCTTCAAACAGCGCAAGAAACAGACGAAATCGGGCTGACCAAGTGGAAACTTTTGGACGCTGTTACCTGGAAACTATTCAACGCTGATTGACAATCCTGCCGCACATTATCCTGCGATGCTCAATCGCATATCATTGCAGGGGTATCTTGGCGAAACGCTTGGCGTGCTCGCGGTCGAGCATTTTGGAGCGATTGGACATGCCGATTGGATGGTTCCAGCGCTGCTTTTCCGCTTTCACGATCAGGAATTTCAACATTTGGACCTGATCAATGAGCGCCTTCTGGCGGGCGAGGTGCATGAACCAGATGCTGAAAAAGAGAAGCGTCCAGGTCGAACAGGCGACGATGGCCTGGCGTTTCGAGTCGACGCCAATGGCGTGATTACCGACATTCTGACGCTCGAGGCCAAATGCCTCACAGTCAGTAATACCGGCATCATGAAAGACGCCCACGAAAAGCTGGTGGTCGGCGGGAACCGGCCCAGCGGCGTGCGCGAACTGATCAATCTCCTGACGGAATATCACACGCCTGAAGCCGAAGCCTGGCAACAGGCGCTGCTTCAATTCTACAGGGACGGCTTCCGCACGGCCGCTCGCCACGATGGGCTCGCTTATGCTGTCGGTAATTCTCCCAAAGTGCCCGCTGAACGGATCGCATGGCTTCCGCCCGAAGCTCCTCACCCCGCCTATACGATACAGCGCAACCTTGAGGCGATGGAGTTTCAGTTCGAGAATTTAGATGCCGTAGTCGATATTTTGTACCGGGGCGCTTGAGATGACGAGCGCGGCTACGATCGCCATCGCACGAGAGATCCGAGAGAATCTGGCGGGCCAGGCTCTGACTGCGCGGCAAGCCAAACTCTACAGCCAACGCCTACGCCGCGACATGGGCCGTGATGGTTTGGCGAGTTTCGGTTCAGGAGACATCGCCGGGTATCTCGAAGAGGCGATGTTGCTGCTGGAAAGTGGATGGCTGGAACGGAGCGCGGACCTTACCTCACCGTGGCGCACCTCGATCAAGCGCGCGGCAGAGATTATCGAATGGCTTTCGCAATCCCAGCTAAAGCCGCCGGGCGCCCCACTTCATTTGTTGGCTGCGGCCGCCTTTCAGTTGGCCGATTATCCGGCGATGGCACTGGGACATTTGCGACGGCTCCCAGAGGGTGAGCCCCTTTCAGAGATTCTCCGCCAGTTCGTTCGGGCAGACTTCCCGGCTGCTTTCCAGGCGGCGCAGACGTTCTGGAGCAGCTATCGCGGGCTACGGGTCGATGGTCGCATCGATCCCAATGACCTCGAAGTCGCGGCCGTCCAGCATACCGTCATGTGCGTCGGAACGATTTGCGCGTTTCTTAGAACGGGCGGCGACGTCCCGGTCGAGCGTGCGGTTGTTAAGCTGGAAGCGCTCGCCTTGGGATTCCTGCATAGCCGCGATCCCTATTCTTATCTGCTGGCGCGGTTGACGGCTGCCAGCGCGCGACGGTTCATCGAAACCTGCCTCTGGCCACAGATCGACAAACTCCGCCTGACGTCCAGCGGCCCGGCCGGCGATGCTCTCACTCAGTTTGCGCGGTCGGCGTTTGCCAACAAGCGGGCACTTGTCTGGCCTGCGCAGGCGGCGGGCATCGCGAAGTTGCGCGACAACAGCTCGTTCGTGCTGTGTACGCCAACCGGCTCAGGAAAAACCACGGTCGCGACCCTTGGCGCGGTCCAAGGTCTGTTCGCTGATCCTCCTGTCGGAGCCACTGCCGGCAATCTCGTTCTCTACCTCGTTCCATCCCGCGCACTCGCAGCAGAGGTGGAGGGCCGCCTCGCTGAGGATCTTCGCGGAATCGCGGCGGAGCCGATTGTGGTTACGGGCCTGTATGGAGGCGTCGATTGGGGGCCGACCGACGCCTGGATTCAAACCGATCAGCCGACCGTGGTCATCTGCACGTTCGAGAAGGCTGATGCGCTCCTGCGCTATCTAGGCGTTCTATTCCTCAGCCGGGTTCGCACGGTCATCATTGATGAAGCCCATATGGTTGAGCAGGACGAAGCCCGGCTGACTGGACTGGGTGATGGGACGTCTCGCGCTTTCCGGCTTGAGCAACTTGGCACACGTCTGATGCGTGCACGGGAAGATCACGATTTCCGCATTGTCGCGCTGTCTGCGGTCGCGGCTCGGGCAGCGCCTGCCTTGGCCCGCTGGGTTTCCGATGCGCCCGACGCAATGCCCACAAGCTCATCCTATCGGAGCACACGGCAGATGCTCGGGCGTCTCGAAGTGCGCCCAACCGGCCAGTTCGCGATCCGCTACAGTCTGATGGATGGACACTCGCTGAAGTTTGACGACGAGAGGCGGGATGACTCGCCGTTCGTACCGGATCCATTCCCCGCTGTTCCTGGGGGTATGAACCCGGAAGACGGACCCGAGGTTCGGATGCGCGCGCCCACGTTGTGGGCGGCGCTCAACCTGGCGGCAAAACGGCCGGACGGCTCAACGCCGTCGGTCCTGATTTCGCTGACACAGAATATCGACACCTTTGCCGCGACGTGCGCCGATCTGTTGGACAAATGGCAGGATATCGCACTTCCCAATTATTGGGCGATTGAGGAGGGCAACGAGATTTGGGCACGCTGCTTAGCGACTGCCATCGACTATTTTACTGCGGATTCCGTCGAGTATCGGCTGCTGGCGCGCGGTATCGTGGTGCATCACGGCAAGATGCCGGGCCTTCTCGCCCGGCGGTTGAAGACCGTTATCGATCGCGGGTATGTCCGAGTCATCATTGCTACATCGACCCTGTCGGAAGGGGTCAACATACCTGTCAATTTCCTGCTGATCCCAAGCGTCTTCAGAAGTAATGGCGAGTTGCCGTTGCAGGAGTTCAGCAATCTGATCGGCCGCGCGGGGCGGCCAGGTGTCGCAACAGAAGGCAGTGCGCTCGTCGTCCTGCCTGAACGCACCTACGAGAGCCGGTTCGGGCGGATCGTGCCAACTTATAACCGGCAGTGGAACGGATACGAGAGCCTGGTAGCCCAGCTAGAGGCTACGACCGCGGCGGTGGGCGATCTGATCCCGGAAGATCGGGCGTCGAGTCCGTTGGGCCACTTGCTGCGCGAACTCGAGCGGGCATGGCAAGCATTGATGGGAGGGGGAACCGACGCGGAATTCGCCACTTGGCTTGAGCAAACGGCGGTGACCGAGCAGGCGGCATATCCGCCGTCCAGCCATGACTATCTCGACTCACTTGACGCATTTCTGATCGCGGCGATTCAGGAGGTCGAGGAACTCAAAGGTATCGAACTCAACGCTGCCCAGCTTGAAGCGGAGTTGGCCAAAATTTGGCGACGCACCTATGCGCACGCGGCTTCGCATGGTGAGGCGCATCTGGCGACGATCTGGCTGGCGCGTGGCAGAGCGATCAAGGCCCAGTATCCCGATGCCGACCAGCGCCGGCGTTTATATAAGACGAGTCTGACTCCGCGATCTGCAAAGCTGTTGCTGGATCGCGCAGAAGCAATTCGTGTCAAACTTTCGCAGGGCCGCGATTACGCGCGGTGGACCGCTGAGGAGCAGTTCGCCTTCATTCGCGACGTGTTGGCATTTCTATCCGAAATTCCGGTGTTTGCGATAGAAACGAAACTCGGTCGGAAGAAGAATTTCGATGACTGGCCCATGTTGCTTCGTTGGTGGTTGGCCAAGTCGACGCTGGCGCGACAACCTCGCCCGAATGAAGTTACTAACTGGTACGCCTTTGTAGCGAACAATTTCATCTATCGCGGAACTTGGGGGCTCGGCAGCGTCATCGGCCTGCTGCTGGATACGACTGACGACGGACAGCCCATTCGCGCGCTGGAAATCGCTGACTGGCCCCTGAGCGGTTTGCCGTGGATCGGCTTCTGGCTGAAAGAGCTTATCAGTTGGGGTACTCTCGATCCCGTGGCCGCCTTTCTGCTCGCGCGCGGCGATGCAGTTGATCGACCTCGGGCCGAGCTGGATGCGAAAGCCTATTACGAAGGCCGTCCGGCGGGAGAAGATGCCAACGCGCTTCTGGACCCTCGGATGATCCGTGAATGGGTGGAAGCTAGGCAGCCCGCGCGCGCAGCGCGGATAGATACCGCAACGATAGCGATTGAAGTGGAATGTGTTCGTCCCGTCGAGGCCTATCGGCAGCAGCGACTAGTCGTATTGCCGCTAGTGGAGGCGGATGCAATTGTCTGGCTTGACCCAGCCGGTTATGAGGTGGCGCGCAGCGCAAAGCCAGGCGATTGGCCCGGGAACCCCGCCCTGTTCCAATTTGAGCTTCAGGTGGCTATATCCTTCGTCATCGGCGAGCCGTATCTACCCCACCGTTGATCCTCTGCTGTCTGTTAGGCGTGCCTGCGCCGCCGTGCCAATTGAGGTACGCGGGGCGCACCGTCGGCAGCCGTGTCGCCAAGATGATGGAGTGTGAAGGCTGGACGGGTCGGGAGCTTGACGATCAGTTCCAGTTGTCCTCCAATCGCCTCGATGTAGCTGCGGAGCGTGGAGAGGTACATATCCGCCTGGCTCTCGATCTTTGAAACGGACGGCTGTGGGTTGATGAGGACGCTCGGCCGTGTTTCGAAAATTTATTCGCGTGACGGTATTGCCAAATTCGCGATCCGTTCGATTTCGCCGACCGATGCCAGGATTTCTGCGAAATCTGGCGCCGAGCCAAAAATCATAGCCGTCATATTGGCGTAATCCCGGTTGAGCGCGTCGATCATGCCGTCGATCGGGGTGATGGCGAATGAGCCGGGAGCGGCGGAGGCCAGATCATAATCCGGCCGATCGAAGAACATGCGGGCATGGCGCACGCAGTCGAGCCCGAGAGTGGGTTGCGCCAGCGCCGCCCTTCCGATGTCCGACGCAAGCAGGCAGTGCAGGTCGTAATAATGCCTGGACACCCGCTGGCCTTCCTGGCGAAGAATGCCGCGCCGCTCATACCAACGCCGCAAACCATGGGCGATGACCACCTTGTCCCAAAAGGTGCGGCCGGCCTCGATCGTGGTGACATCGGCGACAACGAGATTCAGATCCGGCGCTTCGTCAGCGATGTAAGGCGTGATCGGAACCGGCTGATGCGGGTCGAGGGCCGATTTGGCGCCGGATTCGAGTCGCACGGCGGGCCGGACATAGGCGCCGTCACGAGGTTCGACTTCGGGATACCAGAGGAGCAACGTCTGGCCGTCCGGGTCGGCCGGATCGATCTCCATTCGGCCCACCCCCTTCGTGGCATCCGCGATCTGAGCGCCCAGGAAATTGTAGAGCGGGCCGGTGATATATGCCCGGCAAGCGTCGCGGATGCCATCGAGCCGGGCACGGCGCTTTTTATTCGACAGGGCTTCGAGAGCTTCGATCGAGACAGCCTCGTCAAGGTCGTCGCGGAAGACGGTGACGTCGATGTCCTCGGAGAATCGCTCGATCAGGCCGTAGGCCTTCGACAGCGACGTGCCGCCCTTGAACAGCAGGCGCGGTCCCGCCGCGGGACGTTCGTGATAGAGCGCGTTCAGCGTCCAGCAAACCCAGAAGTCCTTCTCGACATTGCCGATCGGCGTGCCGAGCCGATTGGCGGTGGCGAGAAACAGGTCGAGACGATCGCGCGGCGGTGCGGCGATGATTTTCTGGTACGCGGCGGTCGTCATGGACGCGGGTTTTCCGTGCCGGCCGGATTGAGCAGGTCGCGCAGGAATTCCTGCATCCAGATCGGCAAAGCCGACAGGCCGGCGCGGAGGTCGTCGCGGATCGCTTGCCCGTGGCTGGGATCGGCGAATAGGCGGCGCAGCGCGGCGCTCACCCGCGCGCGCTCATCGTCACTGACCAGCATGTCCTGCATCCAGTGCAGGGCCTGAACAATCCGCATGGCGGGGCGGCCGGCCCAGTAGAGGCGGCTGGGTGCCGCGTGTTTGAAGTGGATCTCCTGCTTGCCGAGCTTGATCGGCTTCAGGCGCGCATCGACGAGGACCTCGATGCGCGCCGGTACGGCTGTGGTGAGGCCGAGGTCGTTGGCGGCGGTCATGCCGTCCACCACGGCGCGAGCCTGGTCACGACGAGTTACGGCGCGGATGACTGCGCGGTAGTCGGGAACAGTTGGGCGGCCGGTCAGGCTGTTTCTGCGGGGCCGATCATAGAGGCCCCGGTCGATACGACGAAGCTCTCCGGTGGGGACGAGGCGCTGCAACGCCTTATCGACGGCGGCGCGGCTGCCGAGATCGACGAAATCGTTCGGCGTCCAAACCGCCTCGGGGTCTGACGCGATTCGATCGAGCAGCCGGGTGCGAAGGTCCGTATTGAGCGCGATATCCATCATGTCCGAAAGATACAACATTTTTCGGACGGGGTGAAGAGTTGACCGAAGTATGCTACTTTCTTCGGACAACTCTTGCTCAAATGGGTGATCAGGACCGCCCGCTCTGTCAGAAACGCGCTGCATATTTCGGACAGAAACGATCGCTCGACGCCCCGAGGCGAGAAGGCAGCTGGTTGGCCCCGGAGCAATTGTGCAACAGGCTGCTGCACATCTCCGGGTCAGCGGAAGCAATGCCCCGCCTGCCGGCGCAGCGGCAGCAACACCA
The DNA here is from genome assembly GCA_903932145.1 of uncultured Rhodopila sp. Lineage (GTDB taxonomy): Bacteria > Pseudomonadota > Alphaproteobacteria > Acetobacterales > Acetobacteraceae > Rhodopila. The sequence continues at coordinate 6,625 of CAIZFE010000106.1, forward strand.
AACCGCTTCCCTCCGCGGGCCGCTATGATTCCGCCTCAATGGTTTCGAGAACCCGCTCAGCCGGATCGGCGCTGCGCGCACGAGCGCGTGGCGACGGTGCCCGCCCATCCAGCAGATCAGTGATCTCCCTTGCCACCCGGTCGGCGGTCATCTTGAGCGCTTGGTCGATATGGATGTAGCGCTGGGTGACACCACGGGCGGCGTGGCCGAGCAGCGCGGCGATGGTCAGTTCCGAGAAGCCGAGATCGCCGGCGACGCTTGCGAAGGTATGGCGCAGGGTGTGCGGGGTGACGCCCTCAAGCCGGGCCATCGCGCAGATGCGATCGAGCACGCGGACCACGCCGATGAAATGACCGTCGCCCCAATCGGCGGGAAAGAAGAAGGGCGATTTCGACGCCACTGGCTGGGCGACCAGCAAATCCGCCGCAGCACGTCCGACCACGCGGGTCTGCGGCCCACTCTTGGTATCGGCGAAACGGATCGAGCCTTCTTCAGCGTCGAGCCAGGCGCGCTGGAGACCGAGCCCCTCCATCCGCCGGAAGCCGGTCAGCAGCAGGAAGCGGATCGCGGCGAGGCCGGTTGGGTGCTCACCATCCTGCGCCGCCGTCCGCATGGCCTTGCCGAGTTTCTCGATTTCCGCGCGGCTAAGCCGCCGGTCGCGCGGCAGACTGGCGAGCCGGCGGACCCCCTTGGCCGGATTGCTCTCGATCTTGCCCAGACGCACCCCATGCTCGAAGATCGCGTGCAGCGATGACATGGTGCGCGCGGCGACGCCATCGCCGCCGGTGGTGGCGCCACCCCGGCTGCCGGCACGCGCCTTGGAGGTCTTGCCGACGGCGATGTCCGCCTGCGCGCCTTCGATGTCGCCGAGCTTGAGGGAGCCGACCTGCCGCTTGCCGAGCAGCGGCTTGATATGCGCCTCGATCCGGCTGCGATCCATGGCGAGCGTCGAGGCCTTGATCGGCCGACGCCGTCGCCCGAGGATGCGGCCCGCTTCGGCCTCGGTCAGATACCAATCGCACAGATCGGCGACCGTGATCGCATTCAGATCCGGTTCCGGCTCGGCGGCGGGATCGATTCCCTTGGCGACGGCGCGCAGCATCTCCCGCGCCTCGTCGCGGGCTTCCTCCGGCGTCATCACGCCATGGCGTCCGATCACCGTCCGGCGGTGGCGTCCTTCGGGCGTCCGATACTGCACAATGAAGCTCTTGAGGCCGGCCGGACTGACCCGCACGCCGAAGCCACGCAGCTCGGAATCCCACAGGAAAGCCTCGGAAACCTTGACCCCAACCTTGGAAGGTTTCAGAGCATCGACGGTGCGCTTGCTGATCTTTTCCATGGCATTTCAGTGCCTTATACCAATTCTGCTTCCATCTGACCGATTATAGGCTCTCAGGACGCGAAATGGAAGCACTTGAAATCGGTTCGTGGCGTAGGATTGGAAAAACTCGGCGATGACTTACATCAATAAAACTATTAATATCAGTGTATTATCGTATGATGGCGAAAGCCCGGATAGGCTAGCGTAGACCCCTCGGCCACCTTGCCAAGGTTGGGGTCGAGGGTTCGAATCCCTTCGCCCGCTCCAGATCAGGGTTCCAAACAATCACTTAGCGCGGCTTCCCATCGGACCCCAAGGTCCTTGTCCGGTCCGTTTTTGGGCAAGTTTGGGCACCAGTTGGGCAAGGCGTTCGTGTCTGACTCGGGCTCGGTGGCCTTTTTCCGCAGGAAATCGGCATCTCGACAAGTGAGAATCCGGAAAATTCGGTTTGACGGACCCCACAGGATCGGGGCGCCCGCGTCAGCGTGATGTCGGCCGGTTGATCGCCGTGGGGTCATTCCCATGAATAGGAGTTTCCAACCATCGCAGCGGCGGTCTCTAACATGGCCGGTCGATTCACACGCAAGTCTGACCAATGGGGCAACCGTGACCCTGCTGGTGCTGGCGAGACGTCACGGTCTGGACACCGTCACCGGATGATCGACGGCATTTTCTAGATGATGGCGAACTGAAACCGTCGCTGTTCCGATAGCCAGATGTCCGCAAGCCCGCGCTGATGACCCTCCGATCCGGAGTGTGGGCAACCGAGGCTGAGATTCTTACAATTTCGCTGCCGAAAAGGCGGCCACTTCACGCCGCTTTGGACATGGGCCGAAACCGCCGTCAGTCTTTTGAGTGCTTGCCGACAATGAAGCGGTATGACAATGAAGCGGATATCTTATAACTCGCTTTCGCAAGGAATGACGAAATGGCAGCAGTTCACACCAAGGAAGAGTTGAACGACGCCATGAAACGTGGCGACAACACCATTGAGATTGAAGGCGATTTGGCCAATCGGGTTGTGAGAATTAAGGCAACAGGTGCAGTGGCTTGGGCTATTGCCGCCGGGGCAATCGGGATAGCTGTATATGCAGCCATTGCGCTGATTCCTAGCGGTGGCACTACCGCGCCTGTTTCGGGCGTTGCGGCCGCAACGGGAGCGGCTTTCCTTGGTGTTGAAACTGTAACAGCAGCGATTGGGCTGGCCGTTGCTGCGGGCGGCATCGGCATTCTGACCCGACTTCGTTCTGATTATAGAATCACGTCAACGGCAGACAATCGCGTTGTTTTGGAAAAGGTCTGATTATGGCTGTTGCTATGCCGGGAGGGCCGTGGTTCCTCTGCACCCGTTGCAAGGACCTGTTCCGCCCACCCTTGCTCACAAGATTGTTTGGTCGGAAGGTTCGTTGCCCGAAATGCGACAGCGGTGAGGTTGTGCGTCCACATTTCGGTCAGGTGTGAAGTTTGACTGGCCCTCTCACGAAGCAAAAGCGACCTTCGAAAACGGCCAAATCGGTTGGGTCAGGCTGCCGTTCATCGGCGGCAGCACCAGTTCGGCAGGAAACAGGAAGGGTGTTGCTCCGTGGATCGCGTCCTTCCAGATGGCAACGAACTAAATGTTTTGGTAGCTCATCGCTGCGGATGTCGCACCGCCAGAGAGCCGGACCTACCGTTCGCCGGTTTGCCGACCCCAGCGTCGGCCACGATGATCCGATGCAGGTGATGACGGCCATGGCTCGTCCGCGCGATGTTGGCCGGTTGATCGCTGTCGGGTCCGGTGTCCCTGATCGGCTCGTGCCCAACTGGTGCGTCGGTGTGACCGTCTCTGCGAACTTCTGCTGATTTGGCACACCACGATCCCGATTCTCAGTCACCGGCTGACGGTTGGCTCGACCGTGGCCGCGATGATCCAAACGACCATCATCAGCGGCATCATCGCCCAGACGGTTCGGGTGACCATCGGCGCAATGGCTTCAACGATAACAGGACGACGCGATGGCGATGATCGCCGCCATCATCGTCCCCGACGATCATCACCATGATGGCCTTCCAATTCGGTGAGTATCGCCTGAGCCACCATCGCCAGATTGCCCGTCCGACCGGGGGAATGGTCGCGTTACCGTTGGCTATGATCACCTGATTCTTGGTGATCATAGCCGTGGATCATCTGTGCCTTGCCGACACGAACGTCCATTTCTAACGATGGTTTGACGCGCGGTCAGGCGCGCCTCTGTGGGATAGAAATCGCCGTTGGTGAGATCGTCGCGGTCATTGGCTCTTCATACCGCGCCTCGTCGGATCACTGGACCGCTTGCTTTCGTCTGACTCGTTCCTCCGGTCTGAATAAGCTACCCTTCAAAGGTGTTCATGCCTGCTTCGATTTTGGAAACGAAACTGAGTGCTGTTGCGCGGGAAAAGCCGCCCAAAACGATCCTTCGGTGAAGCCTACCCTCCTGATATGCGATTAGGACATTGAGGCCCGCTTGGTTCTTTGTCGCGGCATTCGCAAGTAGCGCCGCTGCGTTGAGATTCATGACGTAGGGCAGATTGGGAGCGTCAATGTCTAATGACGCGATTTCCCCATAGGAAATCTGCATGTATTCATCAGCCGCCATGTCGGGAGTGTTGAGAAAAATATAATTTGTCCCTAGCGCGACGTTCCCCGATCTGCCGAACGCTCCCCCAAATCCACACACGTAATACACTAAAGGGGAAGTCGCATGCATTCCCCTTCTATCCGCCTGTTCAAACCGAGCGACACGGTCCTGATGGATTTCTCTAATTTTCCCCTTCTCGTGGAAATGTAGCCACAGGGGGATTCCAAAACCGAAGACGATAGCCAAAATCGGAACAATCGTGGGCATTCATGGCGCCAATCCAACATTTCCATCAGCGACGCTAACTTAACGGAATGGTTGGCACAACCGCCGCGACTGGTTCGAGTTGGGGTTTCGCTCTGAAAGCCTGTAAAATAGCGTGCAAAATTTTCCAGATTCCAGGGGTAAACAGAGGTGGTCGGCTTAGTCGAGACAGCATTTCGCTTTCGATAAGTGGATCGTCTGCCAGTTGGTTTTGTAATGCGCCATTGTCGGGTCGTTGTGTAGGGAGGGCGTAGCCCGACCGTAGCAATGACCCGACAATGGCGGCGAAATTCATGCCGCCGCTCGTTGCGGCGGGTGGTTGAAGTAGGCGTGATCGGGTGTTCGCG
>CAIZFE010000107.1 GCA_903932145.1 uncultured Rhodopila sp.
GATCGTGACCCCACCCCGACGAGGCTTTTTTAATTTTCTTCAGAGCGTTACTGTCGGTACTTCAGGCGGAGTGACCCCGGCGCCGATTCACAAACAGGACGATCTCAGCCCGCCAGACATGCTTGTGAGGGGTGTTGCGATCCCGCGCGAGTGCCTTCAGACGGCGGCGATCGGCGGGCTTGAGAGTGATAGAAATTCCGGTTCGCATGCGCCAGACTCGCATGAATCCAGTCAGATGGGAATCCCGTCCAGGATTCAAATGTCAGACGCAATCCACTAGACAGACAGGAAGTGCAGAGGCAGCCGAAGGGGCCGCGACACTGCCGTTAGGACGGTGAAACATGCAGCCGATAAAGCTCGGCAGCTGCCTCTGAGAAAGTCGAGCAGATCATTACAATTAGACTGTCATTATAGACGAAAGTTTGGATCGGCTGGGAGGTATAGCCAATACGCAGCTGCCAAGGCCTGATGAAATTTTCGAGTGGCAAAGCGCGGTAATCCCGAAATCGCTTTGTTTGCTTGGACGGCCAAGACCCTCTACACTTCATCTCGGGAGGAGATGAATCGTCGGTCGAGCGCCGTAAGGCGCTGAGCGGTGGGCCTCCAACTAAATAGACGTTTAAAAAATGGTCTTAGGGAGGACGACGATGAAACCAGGCATCCTATCGACGAATCTTAATCGCCGTACGGTTATCAAAACAGCGGCGGCCGCGGGCGTTTTGCAGATTGCGTCTCCGTTCGTTATCCCGACATGGGCGGCCGACGAGGTCAAGATCGGTCTCGATAATCCGCTGACCGGCACCTATGCCGCGGTTGGCAAGAACGAGCTTTACGGCTGCCAGCTTGCGATCGAACAGATCAACGCCAAGGGCGGCATCCTCGGCCGCAAGGCCGAATTGTTGGTCGAAGACTCGACCAGCGGCGACGCGGCCACCGCCGTGCAAAAGGCGCGCAAGCTGATCGACCGCGACAAGATCGATTTCCTGCTTGGCAATATCAACTCGGCGCTCGCCTTGGCGATGGCCGGGGTCGCCGCCGAGAAGGGCATCCTCCATATCGTCCCGGGCGGCCACACCGACGCGATCACCGGCGCGACCTGCCACTGGAATGTGTTCCGCATTTGCAACACCACGCAGATGGAAGCCAACGCGGTCGCAAGCACGCTGATCAAGGACTTCGGCAAGAAGTGGTATTACATCACGCCGGATTATGCCTTTGGCCACACTTTGCAGGCCGGTCTTGAAAAGGCCGCGGGGAAGCTCGGCGGCACCAAAGTTGGCGGCGATCTCACGCCGCTCGGCACCACCGACTTCTCGTCCTATCTGATCAAGGCGCAATCGGCGAACCCCGATGTCATCATCTTCCTCGTGCAGGGCGATGACATGGTGAACGCGCTCAAGCAGGCGGTGCAGTTCGGTCTCGACAAGAAGATCCATCTGGCTGGCGCTCAGCAGGAGCTCGAACCGCTTGAAGGTCTTCCGCCGGAAGCGCGCATTGGCACCTGGGTGTTCGAGTGGTACTGGAACCAACCGGGCGTTCCGCATGTCACGGAATTCGTCGAAGCCATCAAGAAAATGAGCGGTCGCGTGCCGACGGCGCGAACCTGGTTCGGCTATGCCTCGACCTGGAGCTGCGCATTGGCCGCCAATACTGCCAAATCGCTTGAGGCGGTGAAGATGGCCAAGGCGTTACAAGGCCTAAAGCTGCCGCCCGAAATAGCGCTGATGCCAGATGGAGCCTTTTTCCGGGAAGGGCAAAACCAGCTCATTCCGAATCTTTATGTCGGCAATGCGCAAGCCAAGGGCAGCGCCGGCGAAGACGACCTGTTCAAGGTCACCCAGGTGGTGAAGGGCACGGACGTTGCCGGCACCGTAGAAGAGAGTGGCTGCAAAATGACCTGGCCGACCTGATCAAACGAAGTTCCGGGCGCCGCGCCAAACGCGGCGTCCGGGTTTTCGACGGACGATGGATAGACACCCCGATATTCAAATAAGTACAGCGTGGTCGCGCGGACAATGTTCCTGTAGCGCGGGCATGCGAACGTTCATGAAATCAAACCCGCCATGACGCAGCTTATCCTGTTCAATGTCTTTAACGGACTGATCGTTGGCGCATTCTATGCGTTGATGGCGCTCGGCCTGTCGCTAATCATGAATCTGTCGGGCGTGATCAATTTTGCTCATGGCGGCTTCCTGGCAGTCGGCGCCTACCTAGCCTATAGCCTCATCCCCTATATTGGATTTTGGGGTGGGCTCATCGTCGCGCCATTCCTTACCGCTTTCATTGGCCTCATCGTCGAGCGCGTGCTGATCCGCCGCCTTTATGGCCGCGATCCGCTGTATAGCCTGCTGCTGACCTTCGGCCTCGCATTCATGTTCGAGGACGGCACGCGCTTCATCTGGGGCGCGCAGAGCCTGCCATACCAGGTGCCCGGCTGGCTGCTGTCGCCTCTGTCGAGCGAGTTGTTCTTTTTGACCGGTTATCGGCTGTTCATGGTGCTGATCGTCGCCATCGCGGTGATCGGGCTTTTCCTCATTCTTGGCCGTACCCGTCTCGGCATTCGCATTCGCGCCGGGACGCTCGATCTCGAAACCGTGTCGGTGCTTGGCGTCAACGTTCGCATTCTGCGTAACCTGAACTTCGGGCTCGGCATCTATCTTGCGGGTCTGGCCGGGGTTCTCGCGGCTGGCATGCTCGGCTTGCAGCCGACCATCGGCTCGTCGCTGATCATGCCGAGTTTCGTTGCAATCATTGTCGGCGGCCTCGGCAGTCTGCCGGGAACGCTGCTGGGCGGGTTGCTGATCGGCGTGGCGTCGGGCATCACGACGGTGTTTTTCCCGTCGGCAACGGAAGCCGTAATGTACGTCATGATGGCGGCAGTTTTGCTGGTGCGTCCGCACGGTCTTCTCGGCGAGGAGGGCCGTTTCTGATGAACCCGATCGATTACAACAAATACACCGCGACGGTCATCGTCTGGCTGTTGCTGCTGACGATGCCATTCTGGCTGCCGGCAATCGGCGGCTACAGCGAACTCGGCACCCGCGTGGTCGTGCTTGGTCTGGCCGCCATGTCGCTGAACTTCCTGCTCGGCTATACGGGCGTGCTGTCGTTCGGCCACGCCGCCTATTTCGGTCTCGGTGCCTATGGCGTCGGCTTGACCATCCGATATCTGGTGCCAAGTACCGGCGTCGGCATCGTGGCCGGCACTTTAATCGGCACCATTGCCGGCGCGATCATCGGACCGATGATCGTCCGTCTGCGCGGCGTCTATTTCGCAATGGTGACCATCGCCTTCGGCCAGGTGTTCTTCTTCATCGCCTTCCGTTGGCACTCTGTGACCGGCGGTGACGATGGGCTGACCGACTGGTCGCGCATGCCGATCAACCTCGGTTTCACGACTATCGACATCCAGCACGATGCCCGCGCATTCTATTACCTAGTGTTGGTGGTGTTCGCCATCGCTGTCGGCGCCATGGCCTGGATCCTGCGCTCGCCGTTCGGCCGCACCCTGATCGCGATCCGTGAAAACGAACGTCGTGCGCGCTTCCTCGGAATTCCGGTCGATCAGCACATCTGGATTGCCTGGACGATCTCATGCTGCTTCGTCAGCGTCGCCGGCGCACTCTATGCGCTGCTCAACAATTTCGTCGATCCACGGGCGCTGTACTGGACGCAGTCCGGCGACTTCGTGATCATGGCGGTGCTGGGCGGAATGCGCTCGTTCTGGGGGCCGCTCCTCGGCGCCGCGATCTTCGTGGTGCTGCAGGATTATCTGTCGAGCCAGACGCAAAACTGGATGTCCTTCGTCGGCCTGTTTTTCGTCCTCGTCGTGCTGTTCTTCCCGCGCGGGGTGCTCGGCATTATCAAACGGAAGGTGGCGTCGTGAGCCTGCTTCGGGTCGAAAACGTTTCAAAACAGTTTGGCAGTCTCATTGCAGTCAACGGGGTCTCGATGAATGTCGAGCCGGGCGAACTGCGCGCGGTGATCGGCCCTAACGGCGCAGGCAAGACCACGTTCTTCAATCTGATCAGCGGCTTTCTGACGCCGACCGCCGGCCGCGTCACCTTCGATAACGAAGATATCACGCACATGCTGCCGGCGCGGCGGGTCTGGAAGGGCATCGCGCGCACGTTCCAGATCACGGAAGTGTTTCCGGAACTCTCGGTGCGCGAGAACCTGCGGGTTCCGGTGGAGGTCGCCGCCGGCCATCGCTTGAGCCCCTGGCTGTCGGCCGATGACGACGGGGAGATACGGGCGCGCGTCACCGACCTGATGGATATGAGCGGGCTCGCCGACAAGGCGGATCGCCTGGTCGGCGAGTTATCGCATGGCGACCAGCGCGCCACCGAGATCATGATGGCATTGGCGCTCAAGCCGCGGCTGTTGCTGCTCGACGAACCGACCGCCGGCATGGGCGACCAGGAAACTTACGACATCGCCCAGCTAATCAGAAAGCTGCACAAGGACCAAAGCCTCACCATCGTGCTCATCGAGCACGACATGCGCGTGGTGTTTCATCTGGCTGACCGCATCATGGTGCTGGCGGAGGGCGCCATGCTGGCCGAAGGCACGCCAAAGGAGATCGCCGCCAATGAGACGGTGCAGGCGGCTTATCTTGGAAAGGCTGCGGCATGAGCGGGCTCGCGCTAGAGGCCGAAGGTCTCCACACTTATTACGGCAAGAGCCATATCCTGCATGGCGTCGGCCTGGAGGTGCGCGAGGGAGAAATCGTCGCTCTGCTGGGGCGTAACGGCGCCGGTAAGTCCACGACGCTGCGCAGCCTGATGGGTTTGACCCATGCGCGGGAAGGCGCGATTCGTATCTTCGGTCATGCGACGACCGACTGGCAGCCTTATCGCATCGCCGCGATGGGTGTCGGTTATGTGCCGGAAGGCCGGCGCATCTTCGCCAATTTGACAGTCGAAGAGAATCTCAAAGTGCCGTTGGAGCGGCCCGGCCCGTGGACGATCGCGCGCATCTACGAATTGTTTCCGCGGCTGGCGCAACGCAAGACCAATAAAGGCCGGCAGCTTTCCGGCGGCGAGCAGGAAATGCTGGCGATCGCCCGCGCACTGTTGCTAAATCCGAAGCTGCTTCTACTCGACGAGCCAAGCCAGGGCTTGGCGCCTCTGATAGTGCAGGAAGTCTTCCGCGTCGTCACCTCGGCGCGGGCCGAAGGCATCTCCGTCTTGTTAGTCGAGCAAAACGTACGCGCTGCGGTTGAGATCGCCGACCGCGCTTACGTGCTCGACAATGGCAGTGTTGTCTATTCAGGTGGCGCTGCGGAATTCGCCAAGGACGAAGAGCGTGTTCGCGCACTTGCCGGCGCGAGCGCCGAGAACTGGGAGCCGCAGGGCACCGTTGTTTAGATAGGCGTGAACTTGCGCCCAAACGTGACCCCTCCGTTGTCAAGTGGATCAACAGCTTAGCGTGCCGGTCGGCGTCGGGCCCCCGCGCCGATTAACATCAGCTGCAGTGCAATGTAAAAATTCTATAAATTTGTACGCGGCTGACTTATTTATTGAGCAATACCCCAATCCAGCTCTTTGAGCGTCTCGTGGGCCTTCGGCGCCTGGACGGCACATTGTCGGTCCGAGCCACTCTTGCCTCTGTAGGGGGCCTTGTCGGCTCTCACACGGCACCTTCCAATGGCTGCCGGCGATATCTGGTTCACGACGACCGATGGCTGTCCTGTTTTTGACGGTCAGCACGGCGGTGATGCGCGGCACCAACGCTACCAATTCAAATACCAACACGCCCAACAAAGACCATCCGGTACCACTCGGGGCCACACAGCACCATTAAAGTGCCACCAAAAGGCCAGCGGAATTTCCTGTCACACCCCACGCACTGAAGCTGCTGAAACGAGCCGATCCGAGATTGTGACGGCAATCATGCACATAAAGAGGGGAGGGCGTGTGGTCGAGATTTTAGCCACGACGGCGCCGCGTGCCATCGTGAAATCGGCTCGGTATGCGCGCCACGGGTAAACTCCACGTGCCGAAAAAAGCTATGGCATTGTTCAATCTGGGATGGTATTTTGCCGCGCAGCAGAATAATTAATCAATTTTATTGAGCTATATATGTTGGCAAAGGCGATTAAACAGGAGGCGGAAAAGCTGATCCGCGACTACGGCCAAGCAGCATCCGACAAGGCGTGCGAGGCTATGCGTGCGGCCCGCAGGCGCAGGAACGTCCGGCTAGAAAAATATCTGGCAAAGGTCGCTCAGGAGATTGGACGCCGTACCGGCGGTGAAGGCGGCGTTGACACACATCTGCCCATAGGGCGAAGTTTAGTCGAACGCTAAGCCGGTGAGGATTTCGTGCCTTGAGACGCGTAGTGCGGTCCTCGTCTATGCCGCTGATACGAAGAGGGATTGGGGCGCCGTAACAAGTTGCATCAATCCGCAACAAAATGCATCGAGCGGCAACAACAAAAGCCGGGGCGTTTCGTCCATTTAAAAGCTCTTCAAAATGCTCTGCAGTGCGACTTGGTAGCAGCACCATTCATCGGGCCACCGCGACCACAGTGACGACTACACAGCCACTACACGGATGCCACTCGGGTGCCAGTCAAGATTGGTCAGCCCCATTCGAAGCGCATCGTAGCCGCCCTTAATTCCTCTTCCAGCTTCTGCAAACCCTGCAAAATGCTGCATTCTGCTTCAATTTTCTTCGAAACTGAGATGCACGAAAATGCAATAATTGGCAATGGAATGCTTCGAAATGTTTCGTTTTGTTGCGTTCACACCTGTGCACCTCCTCCGTGCGGTCCCGTTTTAACAGCCAGCAGGATGGCCAGCGCTGAACGAGGACGCTGTATCGAGGGTTCGAATCCCACTCTCTCCGCCAGCGCTTCAGTCGCCAACGTGGATTTTGTTTAGTGATGGCTTAGTTGATTGCTGAGCAAAATTGGGGCACATACGAAAGGTGCCGGGTTTCGGCCCTTTTGGTTTGCCCCTTTAGGGTTGCTTCCGCACCGGGGACCTCGGTTGTCGCCTTTTCTGGCGGTGGCCGGGGTCTTTGCTGGTATCGATTTAGGTTTCCCTAATCATCGCCATCCATGATGTCGGCGTTCTGGATTGTGTCTGAGCACTTAGCAGACAATCCAACCGCAGCCGTGAATGTTCGCTATTGGAGGGTGGTCTCAACTGATCGACGCAACACTTTATCTTAGAGGAAAAGATGGAGTGTGAGAATGGAACAGATATTTCGTCGAGGGTTTACGGCGGCCGAGAAGACGGAGTTATGGAACCGCTGGCAACGTGGGGAGTCGAGCTATGGTCGAAAGTTGGTGACGGGGTAGATCAGGAAGGCGGCATATCGTGGGGGTAGTTGAAGCCTCCACTTCTCCACCGAAGGAGTAATATGCCTTGTCGAGTTCTAACGTCGTCA
>CAIZFE010000108.1 GCA_903932145.1 uncultured Rhodopila sp.
CATCACCCACCACTGCGATATCCTGGAAACCGGCAACGATTCGTTCCGCTTCAAACAGCGCAAGAAACAGACGAAATCGGGCTGACCAAGTGGAAACTTTTGGACGCTGTTACCTGGAAACTATTCAACGCTGATTGACAGTCTCCTATGCCTGGGGCGACGACTCTACGGAGGGCATGCAGCGCGAGGCCGTCGTCGATCGGCTTTGCTCGGAAGCCGTGACGCGGGGCACACGCATCATCCGCGACAAGACAGCGATGAAGATCGGAGACCGCATCTCGATTTTTATGGATCGCATCGGCAAGGGCGTCGTTAACGGCCGCGTTTGCATCGTGCTGTCGGACAAGTACCTCAAATCCGCGTACTGTATGCACGAGTTGTTCGATGTTTGGCGCAACTGTCGGGAGGACGGCGACACGCTTATCGCCAGGACGCGGGTGTTTGTGCTGCCAAGCGCGAAAATTGCGACGGCGGTCGAGCGAGCGCAACATGTGGTTCACTGGCAGGGCGTTTTTAAGGCGCATGACGCCCTTGTTAAGGAGCATGGTCAATTTGTGTTGTCTGACAAAGACAATGTGGAGTTCCGGTTGATGAGCCGGTTCGTCAGTGAAACGGCCAATGTCTTGCAGTTGGTACAGGACATTTTGCGGCCACAGTCATTTGAAGACTATGTAAAACACGTATTCGACTGATTTGGTTCAAGGTTCTCTCTTCGAAAGCCACCTAAGAGCAGCGCGACGTGCGCATTTGGCATGGACTTGGTGTTCATGCGGGGGCGAACGACAGGCGGTTTTCAAGTCAACTGGGCCGGCTGGCGATCCAAGGCGCCTTGGTCACCTTCTGGGCGCCGAAAGGGCCTAACATCGCCGCAGTTCGCATATTGTGGGGCCATGACGATGGAGAAGCGCCGTTGACCTGAACGGTCGTGTCCGGATCGTCCCTTTGGCCGGCGATACCGTAAGCAAAACCGGGTGGCACCCCGATGGACCCGGATCGGAATAATGGTAACTATTGACATAATTCCTACATTCATCTACCATGAAGGAAAAACAACCTTACCCAAGCCGCCCCCGGCCCCCGATCCATTCCCGCTCGTGTACCACCAACTTCTATACCCTGACGGGCCTGTTGCCGCCGCCGCTGGATGGTTCGCCCGAGGCACTCCGAGCGCGCAATCATGCCGCCGTTGCCAAGGTCGCGGCGCTGTTGCCGGTCGGCGCGAGCGAGCTCGACCTCGCCACCCACTGCGTCGCCGCCCGGGCTCAGGCCGAGGAGATGTTGCGGCTGGTCCGTCAGAACGAGAACGACATCGGGTTGGTACTGCGGTTGAATGCGCAATACGGCTCGATGGTGCGGACCTCACTGGCGGTGCACGGACGGCTGATGCGGGTGCAGGCGGTGCGCCAGAAGCGCGAGGCGATCGAGGGGGCGGTGAACCAGGACGCCTGGGCTCAGCATATCGTCGAACAGTCGATGCTGGCGGTGGCCGAGCTGCGTACATGCGGGTTGGAGGCGGCGCGGCCCGGTGCGGCTCCGGTGGCGGTGCCGGTCGCGGCGCCGGCGGCTGGGGTGGATGTCTCGGTAAGTGGGACGAATTCTCGTGGTGTGAATTTTTAGACGCGAATGAGCGCGCAGCCTCGGAACCCCGGGGGCGCAGAATCAACAGCCCAGGCTGCTGTAGCAGCGTTGGAAGCACTCGATTTCGTATCGACCTTGCGCGCCAGGCATCCGACGACGGACGGGCCCTGACGGAAGCCCGGTCCGAGACATCTGCCGCCGTCCAGGACAACGACGCGAACGACACCTGGCACGCTGTTTGATGTCAACGTGGTCGTTTCCAATCTTCTTTAATCACCCCCCGGGTTATGCTATTTTAGCCGCATGCTTGACCTCGCCCAGATCGACGATCTCGCGCGCAAGACCGCCTCCACCGTTCTGAAACAGGCGGAGGTGGAGCGCGTCTTCAGCGAACCGGCCGTGGATTGTGCCGGCAAGGACGCACTGCGGATCACCATCGTCCTGAAGCCGGGCAATGACGACGATTTTAGCGGCGACCAGGTGCTGCAAACGCTCGTCGGCATC
>CAIZFE010000109.1 GCA_903932145.1 uncultured Rhodopila sp.
CGGGCTGTGAAGAATGGAGAGGAGGCGCCTTGCTCCGAGACGGTCTTTTCACCAAGGGCCACACGGGCTCTCCGCTCCAGGACCGGCGTGCGGCCGGCACGCCGGTCCACCCGCTTTTTGGCACAAATCGAAGATACAAGGGCCACGGAGCAGTAAAGCGCATGCGAGGTCTTTGGCTGCGGGTTTCCGACAATGATGCTGATCCATGCCTGGTCCCGATCGGATGGAAGGCAAACCGGATATTCGCCGCCAGGCGACCAGATGACGGGCGCCGTTGTTCCGCTCCTCCGTGACCCTTCGTGGTTCTCCGCTTCCTCCGTGGTAAAACCTTTCTTGTTTGCCGGCCAGCAAGCGCCCTCACCGGAACAGATTGTGTGCCTTCGCGGTCGCGACGATCCGACTCGCGCAGGCTCTCTCTAATGGCCCGTCGGCCCGCCACCCGAACCGCACCCCCAGCGTCCGCCTCCGGTCCCATCCCGGCGATGACCGGCGAAGCCGCACGCACGGCGTTCCTCGCCTGGATGGAGCAGGAACGCCACGCGGCGGCCAATACAGTCGAAGCCTACGGCCACGCGCTAGCCGGCTTCCTGGGTTTCCTGACCCACCACCTGGGCGGCGAGCCCGACCTGAAAGCCCTCACCGAACTGCGCGCGGCCGACATCCGCGCATGGCTCGCGGGACTGGCCAACGACAAACTGGTCGCGTCATCCCGGGCCCAGCATTTGTCAGCGGTGCGCAGCTTCTTCCGCTATCTCAGCCGCCGCCACGGCACCGAAATCGCCGCCGTCAAACTGGTCGCCACCGCCCGCGCCCGCCCCGCCCTGCCCCGCGCCCTTACGATCGATCAAGCCCGCGACGTCACCGACCACGTCGGCGATCAGGCGGAGGACCCCGCGCTCCAGGCCCGTGACATCGCGTTCTTCTCGCTGCTCTACGGCAGCGGCCTTCGCATCGCCGAGGCGCTCAGTCTCAACATCCGAGACGCAACATCGCTGAGGACAAACCCGTCGCTGACCGTCACCGGCAAGGGGTCAAAAACCCGCATCGTGCCGGTACTGCCCGCGGTGCGAGAAGCCATCGATGCCTGCGTGGCGTTACATCCATCACCGAAACCCGACAGCGCGTTATTCCTGGGCGCGCGCGGCAAGCGGCTCGATCCGGCGGTAGCGCAGAAAGTTTTAAGGACCTACCGCCGCCTGGCCGGGTTGCCGGAACATGCGACACCGCACGCCCTGCGGCATTCATTCGCCACCCACCTGCTCGCCAGCGGCAGCGACTTACGATCCATCCAGGATCTCCTCGGCCACGCCAGCCTGTCCACCACCCAGCGCTACACGGCGGTCGATGACACCGCCCTACTGGCGGTTTGGCGCAAAACCCACCCACGCGGCTGACCCGCCACAAAAAAAACGGCGCCCGAGGGCGCCGCTTAAGTTTGGGGGGGAAACGTCACGCGGATGAGGCCTAGCCGTCATCCGCCCACCCAACATTGGGTGCCGTTCGACCGTTTCAAGCCTCACGCTTTCGCGCATTTTGCGGATTATCATCGGAGCAGAGCGGATATCGATATCGCAGTGCGGCATAGGGGCTGGCCGGGTGCGCAAATTTCGTCCTATACCGCCGCCTTTCGTCCCTTTCATATCCTCGCCAGGAGGCACCACGCATGGACTATATCGCGTCAGCCGGTATCCGTATCGCCAGGCCGCTTTACGATTTTGTCAACAGCGAGGCCTTGCCGGGCACATCGATCGGTGCTGACGCCTTCTGGTCCGGGTTCGCCGGCCTGTTGACCGATCTGGCGCCGCGCTGCGCCGCGCTGCTGGCCAAGCGCGACAGCCTTCAGAACCAGATCGATGCCTGGCACAAGGCCAACAAGGGCATGCCGGCGGACACCGAGGGCTACCTCAATTTTCTGCGCGGTATCGGCTATCTGGTCGAGGAACCGGCCTCGGTGGCCGTGAACACGTCGAATGTCGATCCCGAAATCGCGACGCTGGCCGGCCCGCAGTTGGTCGTTCCGGTCACCAATGCCCGCTATGCGCTGAACGCCGCCAACGCCCGCTGGGGCAGCCTGTATGACGCGCTGTACGGCACCGACGCGATTGCCGATGACGATGGCGCGGCACGCGGACGCGGCTTCAACAAAATCCGCGGCGACAAAGTCGTGGCGCGGGCACGGGAATTTCTGGACGGAGCAGCACCGCTGTCCGTCGGCAGCCATGCCGATGCGGCCGGCTATACGGTGAAGGACGGTGTCCTGTCCGTCGCTTTGAAGGACGGCGGCACAACCGGACTGAAGGACGCTGCCCAGTTCGCGGGCTATCGTGGCGAGGCCTCGGCGCCGTCCATCGTCCTGCTGAAGCATCACGGCCTGCATCTTGAAATCGTGATCGATCGCACGCACGCGATTGGCAAGGACGACCCGGCCGGCGTCGCTGACGTGGTCATGGAAGCCGCCCTGACGACGATCCAGGACTGCGAGGACTCCATCACCGCGGTCGATGCCGACGACAAAGTCGCCGCCTATCGCAACTGGCTTGGTCTGATGAACGGCACGCTGGCCGACACCTTCGAGAAAGGTGGCCAGCAGATGACCCGGACGCTGAACAGCGACCGGCAATACACCAAGCCGTCGGGCACCGGCAGCGTATGGGTGTCCGGCCGCAGCCTGATGCTGATCCGCAATGTCGGCCATCACATGTACACCGATGCCGTTCTGGACGCGTCGGGCGCGGAAATCCCGGAAGGCTTCCTGGATGCGGCGGTGACCTCGCTGATCGCGATGCATGACCTCAACGGCAAAGGCCCGATCAAGAACAGCCGAGCCGGGTCGGTTTATATCGTGAAACCGAAGATGCATGGGCCGGAGGAAGTGGCGCTGACCGCCGATCTGTTCGGACGCGTCGAGACGATCCTCGGACTTGCGGCGCACACGCTGAAGATGGGGATCATGGATGAGGAACGGCGGACGTCCGCCAATCTGAAGGCCTGCATCGGCGCGGCGGCGGATCGCGTGGTGTTCATCAACACCGGCTTCCTGGACCGGACCGGCGATGAGATCCACACCTCGATCGAAGCCGGCCCGATGATCCGCAAGAATGAAATGCGCGGCACGTCATGGATCAAGGCGTACGAGGACCAGAACGTCGAGATCGGCCTGGAATGCGGCCTGCGCGGCAAGGCGCAGATCGGCAAGGGCATGTGGGCGGCGCCGGACCGGATGGCCGACATGCTGGTGCAGAAAATCGGCCACCCGATGGCCGGGGCGAACACGGCCTGGGTACCGTCCCCCACCGCCGCGACGCTGCATGCGCTGCATTACCATATGGTCGATGTCAGTGCGCGTCAGACCGAGCTGGCGACTCGCCCACGCGCGGCCCTGAAGGATCTGCTGGCGATCCCGCTGGCCGAGGGCCAGAACTGGTCGCCCGAGGATCTGCGCCAGGAACTGGACAACAACTGCCAGGGCATCCTGGGTTATGTGGTGCGTTGGATCGACCAGGGAGTCGGCTGTTCCAAGGTGCCGGACATCCACGATGTCGGGCTGATGGAGGACCGCGCGACGCTACGGATTTCGTCCCAGCACATCGCCAATTGGTTGCACCATGGCGTGGTGACCGAAGCCCAGGTGACCGAGGCTTTGCATCGCATGGCGCTGGTCGTTGACCGGCAGAACGCAGGCGATCCGCTGTATAAGCCGATGGCTCCCGATTTCGACGGTGTCGCCTACAAAGCCGCGGCCGACCTGATCTTCGAGGGCCGGACGCAGCCGAACGGCTACACCGAGTTCATCCTGCACCGCCGCCGCCGCGAGGCGAAGGCCGCCTCCTGATGCCTCCGGGACGGAGCGTGAAGAGCGCGCTCCGTCCTGGCCGGTTGCGCCATGAATGCGGTCCGGCGGCCAACAAATTGCCGGACGCCTTTGCCGCCGATCCGATGTATGATGGGCGTATGAGGAACATCCAAACAAACGCGTCGAGGCCCGGGTGAATGCGCGTGCACCTGCGAGGCGTACGTTAAACCAGCCTTACTGCCATTCCACGTTCGTCATGGCCCGGCTTGTCCGGGCCTCCTATCGTGGCACCGTCAGGGCACAGGTGGCCCGGACAAGCCGCATAGGCGTCAGGATAGGCGTTGGGCGGAGGAGGTTTGTGCCACGGACGTGGCGTTCCGCTTTCCGTCATGGCCGGCCTTGGCCCGGCCACCCGGGACTTCCTGCGCCGCTCCAAGCAAAGTCCCGGGTGACCGGGCCAAGCCCGGTCATGACCAATGGGCAAATCCTCCCCGCCCACCGCTTAAGTCGATGCCTATGCGGACAAGCCGGGCCATGACGATCGGGGGAGGCCGGCGCGAATCCGGTCAGTCAGATCATGCGCTGCACCAGGTCGGCAGTGCTGAGTTTTCCGGGGTTTCGCCCAACCAAGGCTCGTCCCTTGCGGTATCCCCTAACGCCCGTTGGTCTGCCACCGATCCTGGCCCGCCACCCCGAACCCCCGCCCCCCTGCTGGCCGACCTGGACGCGCTCCGTCGCCTTGCCGGCGGCGCCTATCGAAGCGGGCGAATAGACGAGGCCGGCGACGCCCAATCAGCGGTGCTGGCTATGGCCACATTGTCGGGCGCCGCGCAGGCGGACGACTTCCTGTTCGCCGGCCTGATCTGCCATGCGGCCCGCCGTCTGTCCGACGGCATCGACGTGCTGCGGCAGGGCCTCGGCCTGTACCCTGAAAACGCCGCGCTGCACGAAAACCTCGCCGTTCTATTGCTGGCAAACGGCGACATCGCCGATGCGATCGCATCCTGTCAGGCCGCGCTGGCCCTGGGTTCGGCAAGTCCCAACGTGCATGACTGCCTCAGCGAGGCGTATCAGCGTGCCGGACGCCTGGATCTGGCGGTCGCGGCCGGGCGAGCGTCCCTGGACGCCAAGGACCGCCGCTTCGGGGGCGCCGAACCGATTGTCAGTATGCCCGCCGGATTGCCGCCGGCCTTCAACCTCGGCCGTCCCGAACAGAACATCATCGCCTACAGCCTGTGGGGAAACCAGCCGCGCTACCATGTGCCGCTGCTGGAAAACGCACGTATCCGGCCGCATCTGTTTCCCGCGTGGACCATCCGGGTTTACCACGACCACACGGTCGATCCGTCGTATCTCGTGCAATTGGCGGCCAACGGGGTCCAGCTTCACCCTATGGCGTTGCCACCGGCGGTTCCCGAGCATCGTCGGTTGCTGTGGCGGTTCGAGGTGTTTGCCGATCCCGAAGTCCAGCGCTTCCTGATCCGCGATGCCGATTCGCTGCTGACGGTAAAGGAACGCGTCGCCGTCGATGCATGGCTGCAATCCGATTTCCATTTTCATGCCATGCGCGACTGGTACACCCACACAGACCTGCTGCTGGCCGGCATGTGGGGCGGCGTAGGCGGCATCCTGCCGACCCCGGCCACTCTGATGCGCCGCCATAGCTTCTTTAGAATGGAAAACGATCACATCGACCAGGATTTGCTGACCGAAACGGTGTGGCCGGTCGTTCGCCGCGCCATTCTGATTCATGACAGCATTTTCCAACCCTGCCTTGGCAGTCTGCCGTTTCCACCGTTCGGGTTCCTGCCGGACGGACACCATATCGGACAGAATGCCTTCCTTCATTTCAGCAAAACCGGCTAAGCTGTCCGCCATGTCCCGGCGCCCCATCGCATTTTGCGCCTCCCTCGCCTTGCTGGGCATCGTCACGACCGCCGTGCTGTGGTCATCGCCAGACTCCGGACCGTCCGATTTCGCCCTGACCGAGCTGCCAATCCCCCCCTTCCCGCCCCGCATCACCGAGGGCAGCACCTACGAAACCTGCCTCGCCACCCTGGCCGGTGATCCGATCAGCGCGGTCACCCTGTCCGAAACCTGGGAGGCGGATGGCGGTGGCGAAGGTGCTCTGCATTGCCACGGGCTGGCACTGATCGCAGTCGGCAAACCGGCGGACGGCGCTTCCGAACTTGAGCAACTCTCCCAACACAGTGCCGCCCCACCCATGGCGCGGGCCACGGTGTTGGCGCAGGCGGCGCAGGCAAGGCTGATGGTCGCGCAACCGGACATGGCCGTGACCGACGCCTCGATGGCGCTCAAACTCTCCCCCGCCGACACCGAGTTGTTCATCATGCTGGGGACGGCCGAGAGTATGCGAGGCCGGTTGCAACAGGCGGTGGATGACGTCAGCGCGGCGTTGCGGCTGGAAGCCGGACGCACCGACGCGCTGGTGCTGCGGGCGGTGATGCGCCGGAAACTGAACCAGCTCGATCTGGCGCAGGCGGACGTGTCGCAGGCGTTGACGCTGGATCCGGACGACGCCGACGCCTTGCTGGAACGCGGCATCCTGCGCCAACGGATGGGCGATCCGGAAGGCGCGCGGGCGGATTGGGAGCATGCACGCGTTGTGGACCCGACCACCATAACGGCCGATCTGGCGGAACAAAACCTGTCGCTGCTGGAAGCCGGACCGCTACGTCAGTAAGCGCCAGCGTTGTCATCCCGGTCGATCCGGGCTGAAATGCGAGGCGTCGCAGCGTCCAGGGAAGATAAAACCATATGATCGATAAATTCGTGCCCGATGTGGCGGCCGCGTTGGCCGGCATCGCGGACGGGTCCGTGATCCTGTTGCCCGGTTTCGGCAACGGCATGGCGGAAACCCTCGCCGCCGGCCTGATCGCCCAGGGCGCCCGAAATCTGACCCTGGTGGCGAACTCAGGCGGCCGGGACACCGGGCCGGTGGCTGACATTCTGGCATCCGGCCACGTCGCTCGGTTGATTTGCAGTTTCGTGCGCGCCGACAGCGTTGCCGGCCGCTTGTTCGGGGCGGCCAAGCTGGAACTGGAGATCGTTCCGCAAGGCACGCTGGCGGAACGGCTGCGCGCCGCCGGGGCCGGGATCTCGGCGTTCTACACCCCCACCGGCGCGGACACGCTGTTAGCCGAGGGCCGCGAAACCCGCATCATCGACGGCCGCAACTGCCTGCTGGAATATCCCCTGCCCGGCGATGTCGCGCTGTGCGATGCGTGGGAGGCCGATCGCTGGGGCAACCTGACGCACCGCCAAAGCGCCCGCAATTTCAATCCGGTGATGGCGATGGCCGCGAAAATGACGATCGTGCAGACGCGCCATGTCATAGCACTCGGGGATATACCGCCGGAGAACGTCCATACGCCTGGCGTCTTCGTGCATCGCGTCGTGCATGTCCCAGCTTAAGGAAACGACCATGACATTCCGTCCGCTGGACCGCGCCGCCATCGCCGCCCGCATCGCACAGGACATTCCCGAGGGTTGGTTCGTCAATCTCGGCATCGGCATTCCCACCGGGGTGTCGGACTATGTCCCCAACGACCGCGAGGTGATCTTCCATTCCGAGAACGGTGTCATCGGCGCCGGCCCGGCCCCCGCCCCGGACAAGATCGATCCGTATCTGGTCAATGCCGGCACGCAACATATCACCCTGCGCACCGGCGGCTCGTTCGTCCACCACGCCGACAGTTTCGCCATCGCTCGGGGTGGCCATCTCGATCTGTGCGTGCTGGGCGCGTTCGAGGTCGCGGAAAGCGGCGACATCGCCAACTGGGCGCGGGCGCCGGATGAGCCGGTGAAGCAGGTCGGCGGCGCGATGGATCTGGCGATCGGCGCGAAACGACTGTGGGTGGCGATGGAGCACACCACCAAAGGCAACGGCGGGTCCCGCATACGGAAACTATGTTCGTATCCGCTGACGGCAAAAGGTGTCGTCCGGCGCGTCTACACCGACCTTGCGGTGCTGGAGGTCACGCCACGCGGCTTCCTGGTGGTGGAGATGATTCCGGGTATGACCCGAGAGGGCTTGCAGGAACGCAGTGAAGCGGAGTTGCACTGGTCATGATCACAGACATCACAATCAACAGCCGCACACCCTTTGTGGGCGGAGCGGCGTTCGGCGACACCGGCGCATACGAGCGGATTGACGGCGTCGCGTCCGGCCTGCTGGACCCGGCTCACCCGGGCAATCGAGGCATCGCCCTGCTGGATCAGGCGCCGCGCAACGAAGCGGGACTGGTGGCGTATCGTTCGGACTTCGTGTTGCTGCGCCCGGTGGATGCGGCGAAAGGCAACGGTCGCGTGCTGTACGAGGTCAACAATCGTGGCCGGATCATGCTGTTCGCCAATCTGTGCGCGGGCGCGGCCGGCAATCAGCCCAAGACCGCGGACGATCTGGGCAATGCCCTGCCGCTGCGGCTGGGATTTTCGCTGTTGTGGACCGGCTGGGACCCCGGTGCCCCGAAGGCAACGGGACTGTCGCTGGATGTGCCCGTGATCGACGGCATCACACAGCCGATCCGGGAAGAATTCGTTTCGGGCACCCGGCTTGGTGTCCACGAATCCTTCCGGCTGGCGTACGAGGCCGTCGGCCCCGCGACGGTCGCCGTGCGTCGCACGCAGACCGCGCCAAAGGTCGCGGTAGCATCGGAAACGATCGACAACCGCACCGTCCGGCCGGTTGGACCGATCGAAACCGGATCGATCTATGAGGTTCGCTACACCGCGACGAAACCCCGCGTCCTTGGAATCGGCTTCGCGGCAACGCGGGATATCGTCAGCCATCTGCGTCACCAGGGTGCGGACCTGATGGGACGGCCGATCGCGCACACGCTGGCGTTCGGCATTTCGCAGGCCGGCCGTTACTTGCGGGATCACATCGCCGGCGGGTTCAACAGCGACGAAAACGGCCGCCGCGTGTTCGACGGCGTGTTCACCCATGTCGCCGGCATCGGACGGGTGTTCCACAATACTCCGTTCGGCCAGCCGTTTCGTACGCGGACATGGCACGAGGATCATCATTTCCCCGAAATCGAATTTCCGCACTCCGCCGCCGCGATGGATGATCCGGTTACCGGTCGCAGCGGCGCGTTGATGCGAGGGGACGCGACCGATCCGTTGTTGATCGAGACGAATACCTCCACCGAATACTGGCAGAAGGGCGCGTCGTTGCTGCACACCGATCCCGCGGGAACGCGCGATATCGCACTGCCGCCGAATGTGCGGGCCTATCTGGTGGCGGGGACGCAGCATGGCGGCAAGGCAGGGATGCCGCGCGATAACGGCCCCTGCATCAACCCGCGAAACTGGCACGATCCGATGCCGGCGATCCGAGCGCTGCTGGTGGCGCTGGACGAGTGGGTTGTGTCCGGGCGGACGCCTCCCGATAGCCGTGTGCCCCGGATCGATGACGGAACGCTGGTCGCGGCGGCAGACGTGGCCTTTCCGGCGATCCCCGGATTGGGACGGCCACATGCGGCCAACGATGTGACTGTGCTGGTGGATTGGGTCACGCCCTCGGCCGGAGTCGCTTATGGGGCGTTGGTGCCGCAGGTGGACGCCGACGGCAACGAAATCGCGGGGATACGGCTGCCGGATATCGCCGTGCCGCACGGGACGTTTACGGGGTGGAACCTTTACGCATCCCCCTACCCCGACGGCGAACTCGCTGACCGCGACGGCACATTCATGGCATTTGCGGCAACCGAAGCCGAACGGGGCGCCGACCCGCGGGTTTCGCTGGCGGTTCGGCATCCCGGCAACACCCATGCCGAAGCGATCGGGACCACCACCCGCGCGCTGGTGCGCGACCGGCTGTTGTTACAGGAGGATGCCGATCATTATCTGGCCTGACGCATCCGAACCAACAGCAGCGGCACCAGCGGCAGGGTTGCGGTCAGCGACAGCAACGCCCAGTACACCGACAGCGACAACACCCCGTCCGCATGCAATGCGGCCGAGGCGATCCCCAGCGCGAAAAACAAATCCCAGAGCGGGGCGGCAAACGTAAAGAACAGCGCTTGCTGCCCCGGTGCCAACCGAGCCTGCATGGCGGTGAACCAGGAAGCGGTCGAGAGGATCTCGGGGATTCCGGCCACCGCCAGAATAACGATGGCCTGGGTGCTTGTCTGCGCCAACAGCAGCATCAGCAGGCACAGGCCTTCCATGATCCCGGTGGATACGGTCAGCGTGTAGGCCGACAGGTCTCGTAACATTCTTGACACGAACAAAGCAGAGCACAGGGCGCCGATCAGGGCCCCGGCACCCTGGGCGACCAGCAAACCGGTCCAGGCGGCATCGGAGGCACCGAACCACTCCCGGTTGGCCCAGAACAGAAACGGTCTCAGGCCACCAAGCAGGACCATGTAGGTGACGGCGACGATCAGCAGACCGGCCACCTGACGGTCGGTGCGGATCATCCGCACAAATGTCGTCAGGCTGCCGGTTGTCGCGCGCGTCCCCGGGGTTTCGGCAGGCACCGACAGGCGCGACACCGGGATGGCGGACAGCGCGATCAGCAGCGCGAAACCGGCGAACGCAGGGCCAAAGCCCGCGATGACAGCGAGGCCACCGAGCGCCGGGCCGGCCACTTTCGCGGTGCGGTCAGCGACGGAGCACATCGTGTTGCCCGCCAACTCCCGCCCGGCCGGTGTGACCGGGCCCCGGAGCGACAACAGGCCGGGGTTGATAAACAAATCGAGCGTGCCGATGGTGCCGATGACGACCTGGAGCAGGACAAGGTTGCCGCACCACGGCAGCAACGCGGTCAAAACGGCCATCGCGGCCATGGCTGTGCTGGCAAGGCGGGGCGCGCCGAACCGGCGCAGCAACCCGCCGGCAAGCGGCGCCAGGATGACCTTGGGAACGATCCGCAATCCCAGGCTAAGCACCAGCACCATGCCGGCGCCGTAACGCTCCGCCACCAGAATGGGGAGGGTGGCGATGACGCACCAGCTTCCCAGATTGTTACACAGCAGTGCCAACCAAAAGGCGCGGAAGCGCGGCGCGCTCAGCAGGGCGGTGTAATCGTTCATGGGGTTGCGGTGGGGCGTCGCTCTCCCGCCATGGCAGGCGAAGGCCTGCCATCCACGTCTTTTCTGCGCCGCGTCAGCAAGGCGTGGATGGCGGGCCTTCGCCCGCCATGACGATGGGGACGGGCCGCGGCAAATCCGTCTCCACTCCCGATACGCACCCGCGTTTTCACACAAGCCTCTTCGCCCGGCCTGACGGTCGGCACCAGCGGCATTTTCAGCGCCATGGTCAGAGCCTCAATACCCGGTCCGCGTCGCCGCGACGGCGTAGTTCTTGCGGGGAAACTCCTCAGTGTACGACCGCAATCCCTTGCCCATCCGCGTGCCCATGTCGCGATACGGTTTCGCGCGCAGACGAGCGACATCCAGATCGATCCCGATACCCGGCGTGGTCGGCAAATCGACGAAGCTTTCATGCACCGTCAGCGGCGCAATCGCGATCTCATCGCAGGCCGGTTTCAGGTTGATGAAGCATTCGGCGATCAGGAAATTCGGGATCATCGCGGACAACTGCACCGTCGCCGCCAGCCCGACCAGCGTGGAATTATAGTTATGCGGTGAAATCGCCACGGCGTGCGGCTGCGCCATCGCGGCGATGTCCAACATCGCGGAAATGCCGCCGCAATTGCAGATATCCGGATTGATGATATCCGCCGCCCGCGCCGCCAATGCCTGCGCAAAACCCTCTTTCGAGTAAATCGCCTCGCCAGTAACGATCGGCATCGGCAGCGCCCGCCGGACCTCCGCGACCAGTTCGATGTTGTCGCACAGACACGGTTCCTCGTACCAGTCGATGTCGTATTCCGCGATACGCCGGCCGATACGGATGGCGTGCATCGGCGCCAGCCGGCGATGGACCTCCACGAACAAAGAAAAATCAGGACCCAGCGCCTCGCGCATCTGGCGGACGTAGTTGACGACGTGGTCTTCGTCCTCACGATGGATGAAGTTGCGCCACGGGCCGGGGAACGGGTCCCATTTCAGCGCGGTGTAGCCCATGTCCTTCACCAGCAAGGCGCGTTCGACATTCTGCTCGATACTGTCGGTGCCGCTGGACCAGCCGTTGGCATAGACCTTCACCCGCTCCCGCGAGGCGCCGCCGAGGATGTTGTACAACGGCTGGCCGGCATTTTTGGCAACGATGTCCCACAGGGCGATCTCGATCGCGCTCCACGCCGACATCAGGTCCAGCGAGGTGCGGCGCATGGCGAAATCCTCGAACACCACCTGCCCGGTGTGGCGGATGCTGAACGCGTCGCGGCCGATCATGTATTTGGCCAGGTCGCGCAGCAGGTGTTCGATGACCGGTTCCTTGCCGGGGGTGACGTAGGCCTCGCCCCAGCCGTGGATGCCGCTTTCGGTTTCGACGCGGCAGAACAGCAGGTTTTTGGCCGTGCCGGGGTCAAACAGGAAGGTTTCGATGCGGGCGATTTTCATGGACGTGCTCCCTTTGGTTGGGCGGGAGCATAGGGGAGCGTCCGGTTTGAGGCTACTCTGGCGGCGCCCGGTCCCGATGTTGGCCGGTGGGCGCGCGAACGCGCCCCCGGACTCAGAGGGCGCGACGCAGGTCCGGCGATGGGACTCAGGGTGGGGCGGTGGCCAGCCTCGGGCCGAATGCGTCCAACATTGCCGCCTCGCCGATCATGTATCCGAACACTTGGCGAACCGTCTCCGGTGGCGGGAACTTCCAGGCAAAGTCCCAGGTATCCGGGCGCTTATCCCGCTCTTTCTGAAACGATATTGCGCGGCTTTCCCGGACTTTGCATATGACGGTCAGGCTGCCGCCGTAGGCCCGCAGAGTCTCGAATAGATCGTTCCAGAAAAAACCGGTGCAGAAGCTGGGGATGACGGCAAGATCCATGCAGATCGCGGCGATAGTACGGCCGAACGGACGGCGCCTGACCTCGGCGTCGAGTTCCTCGATGGTGGGGATGCGGAGATCGTCCGGATCGAACGGGCGGCGCCCGGACTTGGGCGCCCTTTCGTCATCGCCGGGCTTGGCCTCGCGACCCGGGACTTCGCTTGCCGCCTCTCCAGATGTCGCCGCCCCCTCTTGGGGTTCGACGGGTGGCCTGGCCGGCTTGGCCGGCGGGCGTTCGCACGGTTCCACGAATGCAATGTCGCGGCCTTGTTCGCCGCGGGCGAGCAAATAACGTTCCAACGCCATCGCGCGCAGGATGCCGCGCTGGAGCCGGGCGAGGATGGACGGAACGGTGTAGGTGCCGCAAACGGCGGCGACGATGGCGAACTCCACGGCGGTAGCGCGGTTCGGGACGGTCTCAACGAGGCGGCGGCCATGGCCGAGCAGGACGCGGACGACATACAGCAGGCCGGCGAGGCGTTCCGGTAGCGTGCGGCCGGGCCGATCCTGTGTGGGATCGGTCGAGGCAGGCTGGGTCGTGGCTGACGCCGCATGCTCCATGTTTTTATGACTAACACATAAAGTTATATAATGTCAACACCGGCATTTAGGTCACGCAGGAGCTTGCGGGTTACGGTTGAAAAACCTGCATTTATATGCTACTTATGCGCGAGTCTGTTTGCCCGCCCCAGGTCGATGCGTGGGGGACTAAAACGCGAAGGTAGGACGAGATGTATACTATCCATAACGCCCGCACTCAGATGATGGCGACGGCAGTCAATAATCTTGGGGTGGGAGCAATTCTTGCGGGGATTGTCAGTCCGACCGTTAACGGCATGGTTGGGAATGGGTCCCAGATCGTGCTATGGTGCTTGCTTGGCGCTGACCTTATCGCTTTGGCTCAACTTATCCTTGAGAGGCTTCGCCCATGAGCATTCAGACGTATTGGACGGTTGTCCCGTTGGTAGGCATCGGCCTGTCGGGCTTTGGCTGGCTTGCGCTATGGCTCACGCAGAAGCCCGGGGGTACAACGCCGCATGAACCGCGAGGGGGCCTTTAGTCGGACGGGTCCGTTAACGAACGGGACAGACGACCGCGCCATGCCGATATTGGCCGCTCATGGATCGACATACGATATATCGGTTCGGCGCTCCCGTGGGTGACAACCGGCCCACGTTGGCGGAAATTTCCCCGAATAACCTGCCAGCACTTCATAATACCGGCATTCCTCACCTACCGCATGGCCTTGCCGACGTCAGGGGCGAACATCCCTCAAGATAGCGGCCCGCCACAGCCCATTAGCGGCGAAACCCTGGCGTTTTGCCGATGGTACTACTATTTTGTGTTACATCCACGGCTACAGGAGCCGCCATGACCGCCCCCATCTCCATCCGTCTCGACCCGGACGTACGCCAGACGCTCGAGGACGAAGCGCGCTCACGTGGTATCGGCCTGGCGACCTACCTTCGCGAACTGGCTTGCAAGGCGGCCAAAGACGTTCGGCGGGCGCGCATCCGCGCCGAAAGTGAGCGCGTGGCCCGGCACGTTGCACAAGATCCAGCCGCCAGGCAGTTCATGGCCGATTGGGGCACGCCCGGGTCGGCGGATGCCTGAATGACGCGGCTTGCGGCTGGCGCCATCGTCCTGGTCGATTGGCGCAGCGACGCGCGGCCGAAGGAGCCGAACAAGCTCCGTCCCGCCATTGTGGTGGAGGACGACGGACTATTCGGTGATGACTACCCGAACGTCATCGTGGTTCCGCTGACCGAGGACACTGAACTGGCCATGCCGTCGCTGTCGATCATGATCGATCCATCTGCGGAAAATGGCTGCTCGAAACGCTGCCATGCGCTGGCACCGTCGGTTACCGCTGTTTCCTTAGAGCGTGTCCGTCTGACCGGATCGCGGGTGACGGCTGGGCAGCTTAGGCAACTACGGGCGCTGATCGCCGAGGCGATTGGAATTGTGGCTGGCTAGAGCCTCACCCCTCCCCCATCACCCCCAACCCATTCGCATCCAGCCATTCCACCAGCCCCTCCGCCGACAGCTCCGTCGCCGAGATCGCCCGCCGCGCCAGCGCCTTCGCGCTCGCATTCCCGGCCGGCGTTCCCTCCCCGGCCGGCAGGCCCTGGATCAGCAGGCAGCCGCGCCGCAACATCCGCCAGGACTCCTTCGGCTTCTTCAGCTCGGCGATGATCGCGGCGATTCCGTCGGCCTCCGCGTCCACCTCGCCCGCGTCCCCGGCACCCTGTTCCACAATCCGCAGCCCCTCGCGGCTGATCGGCAGCGGCGGCCGCCCATCGCGCACCGGATGATGCAACTCGGCATCCCCCGTCAGGGGCGCGCCCGTCACCACGCACGTCGCCCCCATCCGCCGAAGCCGCGCCCGCGCCCGGCTACCGAGCAGGTATTTATCCGTGGCGGCCTGTTCGTGCGCCAGCCATTGCTTCACACCGTTCAGCAGCAGGCAGAACGTCCGGAACTCGTCCGGCAGCGCCCCGCCCATCGTGTCGGGCAGCGCAGTGTCGTCCAGGAACCGCCGCATGGCCGGGTTGGCGTCCGCCAGCGTCCGCGCTTCCGCGACAATCAGCGCGCCGATCCGGTCGAGCGCCCCCGCCAGCGCCTCCTCCGGCGGCTTCCGGTTCAACGCCCCGGGGTCTCGCGCGGCCAGCTCGCGGTAGAAATCGCCGTACTGCTGTAGCCAAGCCTCCTTCGCCTCGGGGGCCAGCGGAGCGGTGTTGGTCGGCCGCACGTATGTCATATAACTTCCAGTCCAGGTTCCAGGGGGAGGGTCCCGCCGCGCCAATGGCACCGCATACGCGCATGACCCGCTCGGTGCCAACCATAGGCGGGCGGGTGCGCGGCTGCTACTCAGGGGCCATGCAGGCTCCGGTCATTCTGTTTCAGGATCAACGCTTCGTCGTGCTGGACAAGCCGGCGGGGTTGCCGGTGCATGCCGGGCCGGCGGGCGGGCGCAGCGTGGAGGACTGGTTTCCTTTGCTGTCGCGGCGCAAGGACGGGCCGTGGCTGGCGCACCGGCTGGATGCCGATACCTCCGGCTGCCTGGTTGTGGCACTGCGCCGCGCGGCGCTGCTGCAGGCGCAGGCGCTGTTCGCTTCGGGGGGCGTGCGCAAAACGTACTGGGCGGTGGTGGCCGGGATGGTCGAGGGGGATCGAGGATCGGTTGATGCTCCGCTGCTGAAGGTCAGCGACAAGACCGGTTGGCGCATGGTGATCGACCCCAAAGGCCAGACCGCTGTGACCGATTGGCAGGTGCTTGGGCGCGGCGCTGGGCTGACCTGGTTGGAACTGCGGCCCCGGACCGGGCGGACCCATCAGATCAGGGTGCATTGCCTGACTCTGGGCGCGCCGATTCTGGGGGACGGGCGCTACGGTGAAGCCGGGTCCGGGTTGCATTTGCTGGCGCGGGCGATCCATGTGCCGGTGGATCCCCCCGTCGTTGCGAACGCCCATCCGCCTGCGCACATGCTGGCTGCGTTGGAGCAGTGCGGGTTCCGCAGTTAATTCGACGCTGTCAAATGAAGGATACGGCCGGCAATTCGGCTGTCGGTATCCACGGCATCGATGACCCAATCCCGCTTTCGCCTGATCCAGCGCCCGGTCGGCGATAGACAGATCATGCCTGCTATCGTTCAGTCAGTCCTACCGGACCTCCGCGATCAGGGTGTTGCCGACCATGACCTCCGGTAATCCCTTGGTGAATTCGAGCACGTTGTTCCGTACCCAGTCGGCGGCCTTCTGGTTGGAGGCAAACGCCTCATCCGGGGTTTCGAACCGGCTGATGGTGATCAGTACGTCAGGCCCGCCATCCAGCAGATAATAGCTTTGGAACCCCGGCATATCTCGTATCAGAGGCACGAAGCCTTCTTGCACACGTCGAGCCAGTTCCTCGGCCGATCCGCGCTTGACCTTGTACTTCCTGATGCTGGTGAACATGCTGTTGCCCTCCCGTGAACGGTCAGTCCGTCGGGCCGTATTCTATAGCACGGACAAAGCACGGCATTGCTGTCTCAATATCTTCGCTACCGATAAAATCACCGTCTGAACCGGGGAAGGTTCCGCCGCCGACGGGGCACCATCACGCCGAATGTGCGTTAAAGACGCAAATCCTGTAGAAGGCCGATGCAACAAGGATTGGGGCAAGACCGTGCGGCGTGAAAGTGTTCTGGCTATCTGGGGCGGCGGCTTCGTGCTGGCTGTCTCGCTGTATTTGATTGGACCCGATCGCTTCTTCGATGTCTGCTTCGCCGTCATCGACCTGATCGACGCCGCGTTCCGTAACCTGGTTATGGCGCTGGGTGCCCAAACCTACGGCGTAATCCGAGCGTTTGCCATCGCGATTTACGTCGTCTTTGCCATCCTGGCGGTTCTGGCGTCTCAGCGCGGGCATCGCGGTGTTGGCGCGCTGGTGGTCGTCACGATCGTGCTTCTGATGCTGGTATGGCGGCCATATGCGATCTATCCGGCGCCGATCAGCCGATGGATGGCCGCATTGGCCCTGGTTGTGGTCGGCGCGGTGGCGATGACACAGCGTCTGACCCGCGAGCCGAACCGCGGCAATGGCTTTCCGCCGCCGCCGTATCCGCCGGGAGGAACACGTTGAACCCGGTGCCCGTCGCGGGCGTGTCCCGTCCGCAATACGCGGCTCGGTTGGTCATGGCCTTGGTGTTGGCAGGCCTGGGTGTATGGACGTTGCATCGTTATCTGCCGGCCCTGATCTGGGCGGGCATCCTGGCGATCGCCGTATGGCCATTGTATCAGCGTGCGCTGCGCCGTTGGCCGCCGGGCAAGCATAACATTCTGCTGCCGTCGGCGTTTACCCTGGCCCTGGCGCTGATATTCATCGTTCCCATGGTGCTGGTCGCGGTGCAGGCGGGGAAGGAAATTCATACCCTCTACGACAGCATCGCGCAGGCGCGCACCGACGGCATTCCCTCCCCCGCGTGGTTGGGTCACCTTCCGGTTGGCAGTCAGCAGGCCACGAGTTGGTGGCAGGACAATCTGGCCACGCCCGATTCCGCGAATGCGCTGCTGCAAAAGGCCCGTGACTCGCAGTTTGTTTCAAACAGCCGTGAACTGGGGGGAGAAATCGCCCATCGCGCCGTGCTGTTCGGCTTCACTCTGCTGACGCTGTTCTTCCTGTTCAAGGACGGAGACCGGTTCACCGCGCAGTTAAGGCAGGCCAGCGAGCGGGCCTTCGGTCCGGCCGGCGAACGGGTCGGCCGGCAGATCATCGCGTCCGTCCATGGCACGGTCGATGGACTGGTGCTGGTCGGTCTGGGTGAGGGCTTCATCCTGGGCACCGGTTATGTCGTTGCCGGTGTGCCGCATCCCACCCTGTTCGGCTTGTTCACCGCCATTGCCGCCATGGTGCCGTTCGGCGCGCCGCTGGTGTTCGGGGTCGCGGCGGCGCTTCTGGTGATCCAGGGCTCCATGGTGTCGGCCATTGTCATCGTCGCCCTCGGCATGATCGTCACATTCGTAGCCGACCACTTCGTGCGGCCGACGCTGATCGGCAGCGTGACCCGCTTGCCGTTCCTGTGGGTGCTGCTGGGTATTTTAGGCGGCGTGGAAATCTGGGGGCTGCTCGGGTTGTTCCTCGGCCCGGCGATCATGGCGGCGCTGATGCTGCTGTGGCGGGAATGGACGGTTGGGCCGGAGGGGCCGGCGTCGTAGGAACGCCGAGCGGAGACCGGGGGCTGTGCCGTTTGCCCGCTGACGTATCGGCGCTGCCTGACATCAGGCCCGGCGGATGCGCTTTGCCTCGACCGGTCCCAATGGCCGCTTGAGGCGATCTCCGCTAGCGTTGCGCCAGCAAACAAAACTGGAGGAAACGATGCCCACCCTGCATAGACGCGCGCTGCTGGGCGCGCCGTTGGCAATGGTCGCCACGCGCGGCATGGCGGCGGAACCGATTCGGATTGGCGTCCTGACCGACATGACCGGCGTTTTCTCCGACAGTATTGGGCCGGGATCGGTCGTCGCGGCGCAGATGGCGGCGATTGATGCCGGAGGGGCGGCTCTCGGGCGGCCGATTGAGATTTTGTCGGCGGATAACCAGAACAAGGCCGACATCGGCTCTGCCCTGGCGCGCCAGTGGTATGATCGGGACGGGGTCGGCATGATCGTCGGGCTCGACAATTCCGCAGTTGCACTGGCGGTGGAGAAGGTTGCGAAAGATCGCAACGCGCTTGCCATGGCGATCGCGGTCGCAACGAATGACTTCACCGGCAAATTCTGCACGCCGACCGCGATGTCCTGGAACTATGACAGTTACGCCCTGACTCACGGTATCGCCCGGGCGCTTGTCGCGCGCGGCCTGGACACATGGTTCTTTATCAGTGTCGATTATGCATTCGGCGCCGCCCTGGAATCATCGGCGACCGAGGCCGTCATCGGTGCCGGCGGCAAGGTCCTGGGGGCGGTGCATCATCCGATCGATGCCGGCGATTTCAGTTCCTACCTGGTCGCGGCCCGGGCCTCGGGAGCCAAGGTCGTGGCGTTGGCCACCGGTGGAGGCGATATGACCAACGCAATGAAACAAGCGGCTGAGTTCGGAATGAAACAAGCCGGACAGACCATGGTGCCGCTGCTGTGCAACCTGATGGACATTCACAGCCTCGGTTTGCAGGCCGCGCAGGGCATGACGCTGATGACGTCGTTCTCATGGAACAGAACCGTGGAAACGCGGGCCTGGAGTCAGCGGTTTTTCGTGCAAAGGCATGTGATGCCAACGATGAACCATGCGGCTGTCTATTCGTCCATATTGCACTATCTGCGCGCGATCGCGGCGACCGGAACGACCGACAGCGGTGCGGTGGTGGCGAAGATGCGGGCCACCCCGGTCAACGACATTTTCACAACCAACGGCCATCTTCGCGACGACGGCCGGTTGGTCCACGACATGTTCCTGGTTCGGGTCAAGCGACCTGAGGATTCCAAAGGCGCGTTCGACTACGAGGAGGTCCTGCAAACGGTGCCCGGCAGCCAGGGCTTTCGGCCGGAAGCGGAGGCCGGTTGCCCGGCGGGAAAAGCCTAGACGGGCGTCACTGGCCGACCGCCCCGGGGTGTGGCAGGCTTCCCGCCAACCAAGATCGCAACTACGGGAAACGCCCAAGGAGGCCAAAATGTCCGCAGCCGTCGCCAATGTTCAGTTCCTGTCCGGCGTAAAAATCGTCGATCTGACCCAATTCGAAGCCGGCCCCTCCTGCACCGAGGCCCTCGCCTGGCTCGGTGCCGACGTGGTGAAGATCGAAAATCCGAAAATGGGCGACCCCGGCCGCCGCCTGCGTCCCGGCCAACCGGACAACGATCCGTATTATTTCCATGTGTTCAACGCCAACAAACGATCGATGACGGTCAACCTGAAGTCTCCGAAGGGGCTGGCGCTGGTGAAGGACATGATCCGTCAGGCCGACGTCTGCATCGAGAATTTCGCCCCCGGCGCTATCGAGCGTCTCGGGTTGGGCTATGATGTCGCGCGGGAATTGAACCCGGCGATCATCTATGCTCAGATCAAAGGCTTCGGCGAGGGCAGCCCATACGAGAAGAACCTCGCGTTCGACATGATCGCCCAGGCGTGTGGCGGAACGTTCAGTGTGACGGGTGAGGCGGACGGCCCGCCGATCCGCCCCGGCATTTCGCTGGGAGACACCGGAACTGGCATGACCATGGCGATCACCATCCTGGGTGCGTTGTACAAGCGTCGCGAGACGGGCGAGGGTTGCCGGCTGCAAGTGGCGATGCAGGATGCGATCATGCATTACATGCGGATCAACTTTGCTACCCAAGGCCGGACGGGACAGGTTGTTGGGCGGGCCGGCAGTAAAGTGCCGGGCATCAGTAATGCCCCAATGGGACTGTATCCGTGCGCGCCGGGCGGCTCGAACGATTACGTTTATATTATGACAAGCCGAGCAAATCCGGATCATTGGGATCGTTTGTTGAAGGTGACGGGGCGGGAGGAATTGATCGGCGATCCTCGTTACTTAACGCCACAGGATCGCGTCGATCGCCAGGATGAGGTGGATGACATCATTGCGTCCTGGACTCGCACCCGCACCAAGCACGAAGCCATGCGCGTGGTTGGCGAGGCCGGCATTCCGGCCGGCGCGGTGCTGGATACGATGGAACTGCAGAACGACAAGACGTTCGAGGACCGCGGCATCATGCAGGTGATGCGCCATCCTGTGCATTCGGACTTCAAGATGCCGGGATGGCCGGTGCGGGTGAACGGCAAACCGCCGGCGATCCGGTCGTCTCCTGTGCTGGGCGAACACACAGACGCGGTGCTGGGCGAGTGGCTCGGGCTGAACGCGCAGGCGGTGGAGGTGTTGCGGGCGGAGGGAGCGGTTTAGTTTCCGACGTTACGGGGGTGCATGCTCAACCTGTGCACCCTGGGTCTTGTGTTGTGACCGGGCCTTAGGTTTCTCGGAGGTCGTCTTCGTCAAACCAGTCAGGTCCCAATCAGCGACCGCAATTTGGCGCGGATGAGACCCATCTCCGCTCGTGTCGCGTTACCCTTCTTGGTTGCCGCTCGTTTCCGCCAATCCAAGCTTTTGACCTGATCCGCGAGCGCCACACTGGGCGGTGAGCCCGATAAGCCGACCTCGAATGGGTAGCCTTTGATTTGCGTTGTGACCGGGCAGCAGACGATCAGGCCGACGCGGCGATTATAGGCGATCGGGCTGAGAACAACGGCAGGACGATGGCCCGATTGCTCGTGTCCGATCTGAGGGTCGAAGTTGATCCAAATGATGTCGCCAGCATCGGGAACAAATCCATCAGGCGCCACCTAAAGCTGTTCCTTCCCAACCGGGCGACCAAAATCGATCTCCTCATGCAGATTGTCATCGGTAATCCCTGCCAGTAGTTCGGCGAGATCGAATTCCTGCGTTGCGATGGGCTCGATGATCACGCGGCCCGCCTCCTCGCGGATATCCACGGGTTGGTCGAGGGACAGTTTGGCGGCCTCCATCACCGCTGCAGGGATACGGACGGAGGCGCTGTTGCCCCATTTCTTCACCAGCACTTGCATCGGCAGACCTCTATATCGACAATTGCCACCCTAACGTCCCGCTGCAGGTGTGTCAACAAAGTTGATACATGCTGGAGTATGACGATGGCAGGCGTGAGCGGTAGACACCGCCGCGCCCCTTGCCCGGCCCCGCAAATGATGGTCGCCTCCCTCCCACAGGGGAAACATAAGGAACCGTCCATGCCCACCTTCCGCGCCGCCACCCGTGCCTGGCTGGAGGAAAATTGTCCGCCCGGCTCTGCGGCGGTCAGGGTGCGACGCATATGGCGGTGTTCGCCGTTGCCAAGGCACCGTTTCTGTGCGGCCTCCTCAAGCTGGAGAACGGCCTGCCGAGCAATGATACGTTCAGCCGCCTGTTCCGTCGGCTCGATCCTGAGCAGTTCCGCGACTGCTTCCAGCGCTTCATGGGCCGGTTTTCTGATGTCTGCCGGGGCGTGATCGCGATCGACGGAAAAAGTGCTGTGCCGCTCGTTCATGACCCATAGAGGATCGTATCGGTGACCACCGCTTAATAATCAAGATCGTGGTATATTTTTAGTATATATATACAAAATGATACAAAATACAGGTAATTATGTCACATTGTCAGTCTTTTTTTTGTTGTGCGGTGTCAATTCCATTGCAACTTTCGCGCCAACGCTTAAAAAATAAATCTGCCGTCGGCCCTTCGCCCGACGAAGGGGGAGAAAGAGATATGATACATTGGTTACGCGCAGGCCTTTCAGCGGCGGCTTTGTTAGGACTGGTCAACTCTGCCAGTGCGCAGGAACTTGTCGTCAATGGCGACTTCAGCGACACCTCGCTGTCGAGGTCCGGCCAGTTTTCCAACCAAGTCACCGGCTGGACGACAGAGGGCTATAATTTTCTGTTTTTCGGAGCCACCTCCGCGACGTCTAAAACGGCGACCGGTAGCGATCCTAACCTTTCCTTGTGGGGCACATATGGGACAGACGGATCAACCAACGGATTTACCGACAGCCCGAACGGTGGCAACTTCGTCGGCGCGGACGGTGCCTATGAAGTCGGCGCGATCTCCCAGACCATCTTGGGCTTGGTCGCCGGGCAGACCTATGCCCTATCATTCGAGTACGCGGCGGCGCAGCAGTCTGGCTACACTGGCGACACGACCGAGAAATGGGATGTCAGCCTTGGCACGACCACCATCGACACGTCTGTCATCCAGAACCCGAACCACAGCTTCAGTGGCTGGTACACCGATACCTTCACCTACACGGCGACGGCTGCCAGCGAAGTACTCTCGTTTCTCGCGGTCGGCACGCCCAACGGCGAACCGCCGTTCGTCCTGTTGGACGGCGTGAGCCTACAGGCGACGTCTGCTACTGATATCCCCGAACCGTCGTCGCTGATCCTGATCGTCGGCTTCGCCATGGCCGGTGTCGCGCACCGGTTGCGCGGGCGTTCAGTCCGGCGGTCGACTGCATCGGCCTGATCGACACGCAACTAAAACTTTTGAGGACCGAGGCCCAGATCGATTCCGGAGGCCTCGGTCCAATGCTTCGCCTGGATTGATACTTTCCTTTCCGGGAAGCTTTGGGTGGACGGTGGAGTTCACCTCGTCAGTTTTGAATTCGGTGGACATCGAACATATTTCTAAGTTCCCAGCGACTTCGCGGTCTGCCTAAACAGGATCGCCAGGGATTCTGAACTGCGTTGGCCGGTCAGTTCGGACAAACCCACGTCCTCGATCCCCTCGCCAACGTGTGTCCAATCGATGTCACTCACCCTTTCCCCGCGCGCAAGCCGGCGCAGCAGGTCAGCCTGGTGTTCGGACCAGGAAAGGATGTCGCGTTCCTACAGGCCGTCTGGCATGCCGCGACGCTCCCCCAAACCGGCGACGATTGCCAGAAACCCGCCGTGCCCCTTGCCCGGTCCCGCATATGATGGTCACCTTCCAACCCACAGGGGAAACACAAGGACCAACCCATGCCCAGCTTCCGCGCCGCTACCCGAACCTGGCTGGAGGAAAACTGCCCGTCCTCTATGCGCACCTTCATGCCCGAAAACGAGCAGGTCGCCGGCGGCAAGCGCGCGCGATACGTGCGGCCGGAGCAAAAACAATGGCTCGACCGCATGGCCGCCAAAGGCTGGACCGCCCCGACTTGGCCGACCCAATACGGTGGCGGCGGACTGTCCGGCGAAGAGGCGTTGATCCTGGAAGAAGAAATGCAGGACCTCGGCTGCCGCATCCCCCTCCGCGGCATGGGCCTGACGATGCTCGGTCCCGTCCTCCTGGAATACGGCACGGAGGAGCAACGACAAACCCACATTCCGCCGATCGTCCGGGGGGAAATCCGCTGGTGCCAGGGCTACTCCGAACCCGAGGCCGGATCGGACCTCGCCAGCCTGCGCACCCGCGCCGTCCTGCAAGGCGACCACTTCCTGGTCAACGGCCACAAGATATGGACATCGAACGCGCACCACTCCGACTGGATTTTCTGCCTCGTCCGCACCGACCCGACAGCGAAAAAGCATGAGGGCATCAGCTTCCTGCTGATCGACATAGACGACCCCGGTGTCCGCCCGCGCCCGATCCGCCTGATCAGCGGCGCATCCGTCTTCTGCGAAACGTTTATCGAGAATGTCCAGGTCCCGGCCGGCAACCTCGTCGGCCCGCTCAACAAAGGCTGGACCATCGCCAAACGCCTGCTGGAGCACGAACGCAAAGGCATCGGCGGCATCTCCGCCCGCAACGCCGCCAGGTTCGAAGTCCCGCTGGAAGCGGTCGCAAAACAATTTGCCGGTGACGACAACGGCAAAATCGCCGACCCGATCCTACGGGACCGCGTCGCCGCCTACAGCATGGACGCGCACGCCTTCCAACTGACGCGCCGCCGCGCCGCCGAGGAAGCCGAATCCGGCGCCGCCCCCGGCCCTCTATCCGCCATGTTCAAGCTGCAAGGCACTGAACTGAACAAACGCCGGTACGAGATGCTGTTGGAAGCCGAGGGCTTCCAGGGCCTCGGCTGGGAAGGCGACAGCTTCACCTCGGACCAACTGCGTTTCACCCGTGAATGGCTGCGCTCCAAAGCCAATTCGATCGAGGGCGGAACGTCCGAGGTCCAGTTGAACATCATTGCCAAGCGCGTGCTTGGCCTGCCGGATTGATCCCATGGCCCTGATCCTGAACGAAGAAGCGCAAATGGTGCGCGACACCGCGCTCGATTTCTTCCGCGAGCGCAGTCCCATCACCGCATTCCGAAAGCTGCGGGACGACAACGATCCCGACGGCTTTTCTCGCGACCTGTGGCATCAGATCGCGGACCTCGGCTGGACCGGGTTTTTGGTGGCCGAAGACGACGGCGGATCCGCGTTCGGCATGATCGGCCTCGCCCAGGTCATGGAGGCGGCCGGCCGCACCCTGGCCGCCACGCCGTTGCTTTCGACAGCGTTACTGGGCGCATCCCTGATATCTCTCGGCGGCACGGACGACCAAAAAGCCGAATACTTGCCATTGTTGCTCGCAGGCGAACACATCACCGCCCTGGCGCTCGACGAAGGCACCCGTCACGCGCCAACCCAGATCGCAACGACAGCGGAACGCGATGGCGCCGGTTACCGCCTGAATGGCAGCAAAACATTCGTGCTGGACGGCCACATCGCCGACACCCTGATCGTTGCGGCAAAAACCGCCGATGGCACCGGACTTTTCCTGGTCCCTGGCGAAGCCGCCAGCCGCACCCGCCTGTCGATGGTGGACAGCCGCAACGCCGCCTTGATCCGCTTCGACAATGTCTCCATCGGTCCCGATACGATGCTGAACGGCGCCGCACTCGACCAAACCCTGGACCGCGCCCGTGTCGGTCTGGCGGCCGAGATGCTGGGCAGCGCTGGAGAAGCGTTCGACCGCACCGTCCAATACCTGAAGGAACGCAAGCAATTCGGCGTCGCGATCGGCAGTTTCCAGGCATTGAAACACCGCGCCGCACAGATGTTCTGCGAGGTCGAAATCACCCGGTCCGCCGTCATCGCCGCCGCCTCCGCCCTCGACCAGAACAGCAATGACGCCGCTGCCCTGGTTGCATTGGCCAAAGCCAAGGCCAACGAAACCCTATACCTGTGCGGCAACGAAGGCGTGCAAATGCATGGCGGCATCGGCATGACCGACGAACACGAGATCGGCTTCTTCATGAAACGCAGCCGCGTCGCCCAGGCCAGTTTCGGCGACACGCGCTTTTGCCGGGACCGTTACGCGACGCTGATGGGATACTGATCAGCGCGGCGGGGGCGCAGGGGACGTCGGGGTCTGGTCAGTCCGCATCGGCTGGGTTGGGGTGGAATCGGCCGGAGGTGGCCGATCGGATGACCCAACCTGCGTCCCACCGGACAGATTCATCGCCTGCAACGTCGGCACGTCCAACTGTCCGCTGCTGCCCAGGTTATGATCACGCTGGAACGACCGCACCGCGGACTCCGTTCCGGCCCCCCAGACGCCATCCACCGGGCCTTGTTTGTAATAACCGTCATCGTGCAGCTTTGACTGCACCTGCCTGACCAGATCCGGCGAGACTGTTGGTTGCGTCGCCGCCGCAATCGGCCGGGGCGCTGGAGCCGAACCGCCCATCATGTTCGAACACGCCCCCAGCCCAACCAAAAGTCCAAGAGCCCAAGTGGAACGCATCGCTTCCTCCTACGATTTCGTGCAGGCTGAAGCGCGGCAGCGCCGGTTTGGTTCCATCCGACACCAAATGCGTCAATCAATTCCCATAGCGATGTCGTGAAACAGCCGAGCCGGCAGGCCGCCGCCGAGAACGCCCTTCATCGGCACATTGTCGTCATTGCCCATCCAAATGCCAATCAGCACGCCCTTTACCGACCCGATGAACCACGCGTCCTTGTAGTCCTGCGTCGTCCCGGTCTTCCCCGCCACCACATGCCCCGGCACCGCCGCCGCGCGCCCCGTCCCGCGCGTCACCACCGCACCCAACATCCGCGCCATCATGGACGCCACGCCGGGACTGATCACCGGCTCCGACACATGGGGCGCCTTGTCCAAGCCGAACGGCACCACCCGATTGCCGCCATTGAAGAACGGCGCGTAGGCAGCGGTCAGTTCCAACAGCCCAACTTCGCCTGTCCCCAACGCCAGTGACGCATCCTTCGGCAGTTTGTCCGCGATGCCCAAGCGAGCGGCCGTGGCGGCAACGGCTTTCGCGCCACCCGAGCGCATCAGAATCCGCACCGAGGCCGTATTGATCGACTGCGCCAACGCCTCCTCCAGCGTCACCTCGCCCATGTAACGATGTTCGAAGTTCGACGGGCTCCAATTCCCAATCTTCAAAGGCCCGTCCAGCACCGTATCGTCGGGAGTCATCCCGTTCTCCAGCGCCGTTAGCCACACAAACGGCTTGAACGAGGATCCCGGTTGCCGCCTGGCCAGCACCGCGCGATTGAACGGGCTGGTGTGGAAATTGCGGCCGCCAACCATCGCCCGCACCGCTCCGGTGGCGGCATCGACGATCACCACCGCGCCTTCACTGACCATCGCCGCCGTGCCGGGGCCGTCCAGCACGGCGGCTAAGTCGCGCTCCACCACCGTCTGCCAGCGGCTGTCCAAGGTTGTGCGCAGCACCGCATCCGTGTCCGGCGCCAGCAACGATTGCGACTGATCGGCGATCCAGTCCGCGAACCATCCGGGCGCCACCGGGTTGGGCGGAAACACGATCTGCCCGGCTGCGGAATTGGCCTGCTCGGCTGTGATCACCTCGGACGCAACCATGGTCCCCAGCACCTCTTTGGCCCGAGCGATGGCCGCGTCCGGGTTGACGCGGGGGTTGAAGCGCGACGGCGCCCGCGGCAACCCCGCCAACACCGCCGCCTGCGGCAACGTCACCCGCCGCGCTGACACCCCGAAATACATCTTCGCGGCGGCATCCATGCCCCAGGCGCCGGAGCCGAGATAGACGCGGTTCAGGTAGATCTCCAGAATCTCCTTCTTGGTAAAATGCTTTTCCAGCCACAGCGTCAGCAGCAATTCCTGCACTTTCCGCTTGGTGGTCCTGGCGTTTGTCAGAAACAACGTTTTCGCGACCTGCTGCGTCAGGGTGGAGCCACCCTGCACCACCCGTCCGGCGGTCACGTTCACAAACGCCGCGCGCAACAAACCGACCGGGTCCAAGCCGAAATGATGCCAGAATCGCCGGTCCTCCACCGCAACGACGGCGGCCGGCAATGCCGGCGCAAAATCCTTCAGCCGCAACGGTTCCCCGACCACATCCCCAAAAGTAGCAATCACGTGACCCGACCGGTCCTGCAACGTCAGGCTCGGGCGGCGGGCGGCATCCAACGCCGATTCCGGGCGGGGCAGGTCGCGGGCATACCAAAGCACCATCACCGCGACCGCCAGCGTTAGCCATACCGAGGCGAAGAATCCCCAGCGCAGCAGCCAATAAAACGCGCGCCGCTTCCATGTCCGCACCGGCACGACCGGCGGGGCGGCGAAAGGTGCTTCGCGATACTCCGCGCGTGTCGGCGGGTCGAACCGGGGAACAGTCGGGGCGGGGCGGGGCATTGGGTTCCGGTCTAGCAGATTCGCGTGCCGATTCCCGTACTTATGCGAACACGGCGAGACGGCCGCGCAACCACCGCCGCGCGGGGATTTCGAACCGGTGGTAGGACAGCGTCGAAATCGCCAGCACGATAGCAAGATTAATCGTGTTTGCGGCCATCGTCGCTACCGCCGGGTCATTCACCGGCAGCACGCGCAGCCATACCGGCCGAAGCGGAATGAAAGCCGCGTGCCACAGGTACAGCGAAAACGATATCGTACCGAGCCAGTGCAGGACCGGTGATCCAAGAGCGATGGCGACCCGGGACCGCTCTGACGCGAGGCCGATCACCAGCACACAGCAACCCACCACGAACGGCAGATCCATCGCCTTGAACGGCGTCATTGCCAGCATGGCCACCGCCACTGCGCCAAGCCAAACAGTGCCGCCAAACACCGAACTCCACGCCGCCTGCCGCCAAAGCCGCCAGCACAGCATGCCCAGCGCGAATTCCGGGCCGCAGCGCACATACATCAACCGCGTGTCCAGTGTCCCGAGTTCCCCGGCCACGCCGCCGTCCAGCCGGTGGTTCAGCACGCTGACCAGCACCAGCGCGGCGCCGCACATGACGGCCACCGCGACGCTGTAGCGCCACGACAATCGAGCGCACAGCAACACAAACAGGGGGAAGAACAGATTGAGGGTGAACTCCACGCTGATCGACCAACTCGGGCCGTCGATCGCGTCAACTTCCCACAGATGCGTTGTCGTCATCACCAGGTTCGAGAGAACCGCCGGAACGATCGGGCCACCGCCCGGAGCGAATAGCCCCGTGCCCGACCACCACTGCTCGACCAAACAGACCAGAGTCGCTACCGCATACAAAGGGTACAGCCGGCAGAATCGCTGCCAGACGAAATAGCGGTAGCCGGTCTCGCGCGGGACGTAGGTCATCGCCAGCACGAAGCCGCTCAGGATCATGAACAGATCGACCGCCGCATAGCCGTGCAGCGCGATGTCCTTCGCGATTCCAGTTAGTTCGTCGCCGGACCAGTGGCACGCCACGACCCACAACGCCGCCACCCCTCTGATCCCCGTCAGAGACCTGATTTCGCGATTCATCCCACACCCGCTTGCCCTGCGCGGTGTCGTTGCGCAGACTTGTGGCGTTTTCACGTCGGAGGGATGCGATGAAGGGTCTTTTTCTGGATGCCGTCGACGATTTGGCCTCCGTCTTCCGGAACGTCTCCCGCCCCGGCGATCCGGCGATGGACGTGAACGAGCAAGGCGACATCCCGCCCGAGGCGCTGCCGGGGTTGCTGGCTGGCTACGATTTCTGTTTCGACGACCACACGCAAATGCCGGTGGAGGCGATGCGCCTGTGCACCGGGCTGAAGCACATCATCTTTCTGGGCACTGGCGCCCGCAGCTACATGGACCCCGAGGCGCTGGCGGCAATCGGCATCACGGTCCACATCATTAAAGGCTATGGCGACACGGCGGTGGCGGAGCATACCATCGCGTTGATGTGGGCCGCCGCGCGCGGATTGGCCGCGATGGACGGCGGCATGCGGGCGGGCCACTGGCTCCGTACCGAGGGCATGGAACTGACCGGCAAAACCATCGGTCTGCTCGGTTTTGGCGGCATCGCGGCGGAGGTGGCGCGGATTGCCGGCGGGTCTGGCATGCGGGTGCTGGCGTGGAACCGGTCGGCGAAGACCGCGCCGGGGGTGGAGTTTGTCGATCTGGACACGCTGCTGGCCGAGAGCCAGGTGCTATCGGTGCATCTGCTGCTGAACGACGAAACCCGCGGCTTCCTGAGCGCGGAACGCTTGGCTCGGATGCGACCGGGCGCGATCCTGGTGAACACCGCGCGCGGGGCGCTGGTGGATGAGGCGGCGATGATCGCCGCACTGGAGACGGGTGCGTTGCGGCACGCCGCGCTGGACGTGTTCGGTGTTGAGCCGCTACCGGCCGGGCATGCACTGACGAAGCTGCCGAATGTGACGTTGTCGGCCCATAG
This sequence comes from uncultured Rhodopila sp., assembly GCA_903932145.1. Lineage (GTDB taxonomy): Bacteria > Pseudomonadota > Alphaproteobacteria > Acetobacterales > Acetobacteraceae > Rhodopila. The sequence goes on from CAIZFE010000109.1 coordinate 30,300, forward strand.
TGCGTTCCGGACGCCGGAGGCGAGCGACAAGCTGATCCGGATGGCGTTGGATATTGCGTGTGGGTTGTGATGAAGACATTGCTGGATTGAACTAAGGCGCTCTAAGGTGCCATCAATCGACGATTCTTGTTGTCGCCAAAATTCCCATGATACCAGATTCGAACGTTCCACTCACTCCCGCGGAATTTCGATCCCTAAAGGACGTTGCCAAGGGCGCGATGCAACTGGTCATTCCGGCCGGCCATAAAGATCGACTCTCGCAGATCCGGTACATCAAATCAGGCCTAGGCGGTCTCATGCTCACAAACACAGGTCTGTTACGGGTTGCCATGAGGCGATGAGCCAAGTTTACCCCAGTATAACTGCCTAGTACATTCGTCTAAGGTAGTTATACAGTATCGGAAGATCGTGTCAAGGGGCCTCACTTGACACTCTGCGGCCCAGCGATCACCGGCCAGCAAGGACAGAAGACCGCCCTGCGCTCTTCGGCGCGGCTATTCCAGATCGCGCGATTATGTGCCACTGATTTATGGCAATGATCGACATCGATGGGAGGTTGACGGTGAGCGACACGAAAAAAGTATTGGATCCAACTGACAGGCTTGTGGCGGCGATTTTTGCCGCTGGCACATGCGCTGGACTGGGTCAGCATGCGCCGGAGGATTATATGTCTCATTATGATGATTTTATAAAACGCATGTATGATCGGGAGTTTGATGCGATGGATGCTGAACTGGCCGAACAGGCTGGCAAGCAATCTCCGCATGGCTGATTTTCCGCGACGTTTAAGTTCGTTGAACGGCTGGCAGCGCGCTTGGTGCGTTGTTGCCAGTATTTGGTTTCTTGTCGTCCTTGCTTTATTGGCTAATCATTTTCCGGATGCAAATATTGAGAAAATCTATCGGGAGCAATCGGGTATTTCTCCGAATACCCCAGAAGTTATTCAGGAAATGTTTAGGTGTGGCAGTTTAGACGACCATCCTGCCGAACAAGCAAAGTGCAGAGACGGGCTTGCTCAGGATTATGAGTCGTTCGACGATAACGTGCTTCTATCGTTGCAGTTTAAGGCAATCATTAGAGGAATAGCGTTTTGGAGTGTCTCTTCTGCTGCTCTTTATCTTCTGGGAATGGGCGTTGCTTGGATCAGGAAGGGCTTTCAGTCACCACCATGAACCCCTCACCGTCATCCTGATATCCGGCGGGAGCAATCGGCACGGTCTGATCAGCCACCGTCTGGCCGACGCCGCCGACGCATTGCGGGCCGAATTTCTGCGCCGTGAGGGCTTGCACTCTAGTCACTCGAAGTGAGCCGGTCTGTGCCTATAGCGTGCCTACAGCATCACGAATGGGATGCTGATATGTCAAAATTATGTTTATAATCAGTGCCTATATATCCGTATGATTTTGGGAATCATAATCCCTTGGTCACGAGGCAGCCATCGTCGAAGGCATCAGCAAGGCCGGAGACAGGCAGGATTCATCGAACTCCCGCATGGTCTGTTTGTCGATCAGGCCGGCGTCGTAAACCCCCTCCAGCATCTCATGGACCGACGCCGCGATCTCACTGCGATAGATTTTCGTCGGCTTCACCTTCTCGACCACAGCCCACCTCCAAGATTTTACTGTCTGGTAATGCTTCAAAAGCGATCTTCGGTAATCTCAACATTCAGCGGAACCTTGCTTAGCAATTTTTGCGCAATTTATGTTATCGTGCTACCCATAAACCTCAAGGAGGCCCAACCATGAACGTATCCCTAGGTCCCCGCTGGGAAACCTTCGTCGACAACACCGTCAAAAGCGGCCGATACGGTTCGGCCAGCGAGGTCGTGCGCGAAGGCCTGCGCCTCGTCGAAGAGCGCGAGGCCAAACTACAAGCTCTTCGCGATACCCTCAACGCCTCCATCGCCGAGGGCGACCCGGGGACCGACGATGACCTGACAGCAGTACTCGACGCAAAGGCAGCGGAGTTGGCAAAGGCTGGCTACTGAGTGCACCACCTCGTCTATCTGGTGTCCGCACGCCGCGATATGGCGGACATCCTGGACTATATCACCAAAACCAGCGGAAGCCTCGTGATAGGCCAGCGTTTCGTTAGTGTTCTTCGCCAACAATGCAGCAAACTCGCATCCCTGTCCGCCACGATGGGGCGCCCGCGTCCAGACCTACGGCCCGACATGCGCAGTTTCGCTTTCAGGAACTACGTGATCTTCTTCCGCTATAAAGGCGACACGTTCGAGGTCATCAATATCCTGGAGGGACACCGCGACATCGAAACCTATTTCCGAGGTGACGACGTCTGACCGATCGCCGCGGCCACCGTTATCCCTCTGGCCTCCCCCCGCAACCACCTGTAAAAGACCCAACCGTGCCCGCCTGGCGGAATGGTAGACGCAGCGGACTTAAAATCCGCAGCTGGAAACGGCGTGCCGGTTCGAGTCCGGCGGTGGGCACCACCAACACAAACCACCGACTATCCAGCGGCCAGCGCAACCTCCGGCACTCGCACATGTGCCGCGGCGCTCAGCCGCACCACGATCGGCCGATGATCCGACGTTTCCCGCAACAGCGCCCTGGCCTCCAGACACGCCGTTCCCCGGATCAGGCAGCGGTCGATCCGCAACGGCACCATATCCCCGGCGATATGCGTATGCTCCCGCGGCCCGACGTCATGAAACCCCGGCAGCAGCGTCGGCCCGATCAGATTGTAATCCCCCAGCACCGCCGCCCGATGCGGCAGCACGCCAGCGATCCGCCGCAACTGCCGCCGGTTCAGGATCTGGCCATGCGACAGATGCACGTTCGCCACGCTGATCGAGCCCAAATCGACAATTTGGCAAATCCGGTTGAACATCGCCCCGTTCTGCAAAGCCAGCACCACCGGCTTCACCGCTAGCGGCACCGGGCTCCACATCGCCAGACCGTGGATACGGCCCGGCATCAGCGTGCGATGGAATTCGCCACCAACGATGCGGGCCAGCCCGTCGATCTCGTGGGTGGCTTCCTGCATCAACAGCAGATCGGGATCTTCCCGGCGGATCAGCCGGACAATATCGTCAACCGAGGCCCCGGTGAGGCGGAGCAAATTCCAACTGATAAGTTTGATCATTGCGCTCTATAAATGGGTTACGGACCCGGCACGGCACAACCACACTGTCTGCATGGCTGTCCCTCGCCAACAAAGGTTCATAGGTAGGGCAGCATCAGCCGCGCGCCGGCATCCCGCAGACGCACCAGGAAAGACCTCGCATCCAACGCCGCCAACGTCAGTTCGGAACCCCGAACCTCGGTCATAATGGCGGTAAGCCGGCCGGCCAGATCGCGGTCATATACCTCCAGGCACAGTTCAAAGTTCAACCGAAAAGAGCGGATGTCCCAGTTGCAACTGCCGATCAGGCACCACTCGGCATCGACGACCATCAGCTTGGCGTGATGAAACGGCGGCGGACTGCGCCATATGCGCACGCCATCGGCCAGCAACGGCCGACTGTTCGGCCGGGATGCCCAATCGACCAGAGGATGATTGCTGGCCTCCGGCACCACCAGATCCACCGCGACTCCGCGCATCGCCGCCAGGGACAACGCCGTGATCAACCGCTCGTCCGGCAGAAAATAGGGCGTCATGACCATGATGCTGGCCCGGGCGCACGACACCGCCTGCAACACCGCGAATTCGACCTTTTCGACGTCCGCATCCGGGCCGGAGTCGATGACGCGCGCCAATGCGCCCGGGCGGGGGGCAATCGGCGGCGACCAAGTGTCACCGTCAAGATCCTCGCCTGTCGCCAGTTGCCAATCCTGGGCGAAGGCGTCGCCCAACTGGGTCACAACCGGTCCCTCGATCCGGAAATGCAGATCCTGCACCGGCATCGCCGGGTGGGTGGCCATCACGTTCTCATCCGCGATGTTCATCCCGCCGGTGAAGCCGGTCACGCCATCCACCACCAGCAGCTTGCGATGGTTGCGCAGGTTGATGAACGGCATGCGCCACGGCAGCACGGAGTGCATGAAACGTCCCGCCGTGACGCCCTTACCGAGGAGCCGGTGATAAGCAGGTGAGCGCAACCAATCGCCGCCGATCCCATCGATCAGTACGCGCACGGCGACCCCGCGATGGTGCGCGTCGGCCAATGCCTCGATAAACCGGCCGCCCCAGGCGTCATCGCGAAAAATATAGGACGACAGGCCGATGCTGCGCTGCGCCGCCGTGATCGCCGCCAGCATCGGCGGATAGGCCTCATCGCCATTCTGGAAGATCTGCACTGTCGTGCCCGACAGCAATGCGCGTTCGGTGATCCGGCCGATGCCCCGGCTGAGCGCGGTCAGTTCACCGCTGAGCGGCAAGGACAGGCGCGCGGATGGTCCGAAGCTGCCACCGTCCGACGTTCGGAACAGACGCGCCCGGCGCTTGACCCGGTTGACGCCGAACAACAGGTAGATGGTCGCCCCGAACACCGGCGCGAACCAAACCAGGCCGATCCAGCCAACAGCGGACGCAACCTCTCGCTTGCCCAGCAGGATGTGGATCGTGCTGCCGACGGCCAGAAAAAAGCCGATCGCCAGCGTGGCGTCGGCCCGATCCTGCATAAAGGCGTGCCAGAGATCGTTCACGAGGTGCGGAACGCAGCGTCGGTGAGGTCGGTTTGCGCCAAAATGATCGATTCTCGCTGCTGTTCGCCGTCAGCGCCTAAGTCATCCGGCAACCCATTGCAACGTACCCGAACCTGTCTTCGGCCGGATGGCCGGCGATGGGTTAGGCCTTGACCCGTCCTCGCAACGCCATCGCCCGCTTCACCACCGACCGAGCCCGGTTGACAACCGGAACGTCGATCATCGCACCCTCATACTGCACGGCGCCCAGGCCCTTGGCGTAGGCGTCGTCGTAGGCGGCGATCATCTTTTCCGCGCGCTCGACCTCGGCCGAATCGGGCGAGAATTCGTCGTTCAGCACCGATACCTGCAACGGATGCACCGCGCTGGCGCACATAAAGCCCAACCGCCGGGACCGCCGGACGATCGCCCGGAATGCATCCTGATCGCGGAAATCGGCGATTGAGCCGATGAAGCCCATCGGCATGATCCCGGCGGCGCGCGCCGCGAAGATCGCCTGTTGCTTGGGATAGAACAGGCCTTCGGGTTCGGACTGCATCCCGACGTCGGCGGCGAAATCCTCCGACCCCAGGCTTAATCCGACGACCCGAGGATGCGACTTCGCGATCTGCTCGATCCGGAAGAACCCGACCGCGTTTTCCACCAGGGCGATGAACTTGAGCTTGCCGGCCGGCAGCCCGCGTTCGGCTTCCAGTTCGTCAACGATCTCGGCACATGCCAGAACATGTTCCGGGCTATCGACCTTGGTCAGCATCAACGCGGTCACACCGGGGATGACCGCCGCCTCCAGATCGCGCACCAACAGCCGCCAGGGCCGGTTCACCCGCACAACCACGTCGGCGCCATTGCGGGACACTTCCGGGATCGCTCCGGCGATCAATGTGCGCGCGTGTTCCTTCTGGGACGGCGCAACCGCGTCCTCCAGATCCAGGATAATCGCATCCGCGCCCTTATCGGCGCCGGTGCGGACGAATTTCTCCGCCGTCACCGGCACGAACATCAAGGACCGCCAAACCGGTAGATCGTCGCGCATCGTCGTCATCCTTCCTTGATCACGCCCGCGGCGGCCAACGAAGCCAGCCGATCAGCGTCATAACCGATTGATTCCAAAACCGATCGCGTGTGCTGGCCCAGCGACGGCGCCGGCAGCCGCAGCTTGCCGGGCGTTTCCGACAGGCGCGGTATGATGTTGTGCATTAGCACCGTCCCGGCTTCCTCGTCGGGCGCCTCGACAATCACACCGCGCGCCTGCACATGCGGATCGTCGAGCAACTGGTCGATTTCGAAAATCGGCGTGGCGGTGACCTCCGCCGCCTCGAACACCGCCATATTGTCGGCCAGCGTGCGGGCGGCGATCCAGTCCGCGACGATCCCGTCGCAGGCGTCGATATTGCGCACTCGATCGGTATTGGTGCGGAAGCGCGGGTCCTCGATCAATTCCGGCCGTCCGATCGCCTTGAACAGCCGTTCCGCCATCGCCTGGATGGATGCCGAGATCGCGATAAACCGCCCGTCGCTGGTGCCATACACATTCCGGGGTGACGTCGTCAGCGACCGGCTGCCGGTGCGCCGCGGTTTTTCGCCGGACACGCGATACAACGCCGCTTCCGGACCCAGCACGGAGATCATCGGTTCCAACAGCGGCAGATCGATGATCTGGCCGCGGCCGCCGCGCTCCACGACGCGCAACGCGACCATCACCGCATAGGCGCCGTAAAGGCCGGACACCATGTCGGCCAGTGCCAGGGGAGGCAGTACTGGCGGCCGGTCGCCGTAGCCGTTTTTGGCGGCGAACCCGGACATCGCCTCCACCAGCGTGCCGAAACCCGGCCGATCGCGGTAGGGGCCATCCTGACCGAAGCCGGTGATGCGGACGATGATCAGGCCGGGGTTGCGGGCGTGCAGCACGTCCGGTCCCAGCCCCATCTGCTCCAGCGTGCCTGGCCGATAGTTCTCGATCAGCACCTGACTGGTTGCCAGCAGATCGAGCAGCGCGTCCTTGCCGGCCTGCGGACGCAGGTTGATCGCCATGCTCTTCTTATTTCGGGCATACACTTTCCAGTGCAGCGACAGACCCTTCACCCGCCAGGCACGCAGCGGATCGCCGACTTTCGGGTCCTCCACCTTGATGACCTCGGCCCCCTGATCGGCGAGTTGCAGGCTCACCATGTTGCCGGCGACGAGTCGCGAAAGGTCCACCACGCGGATGCCATCCAGCGGCGCGGGGGCGGTCGGGTCGAATTCAATACGCGGGATCATGGGTTCCCTTGGGGTAACTTTTCCTGGACGCGCCATTCTCGCGTCTCAATCGGGTTACCCGCAAGGGCCAGGGGTTGCTCCGCTACCCTGCTGCCGTAACGAAACCGATCAGGCGGCGGCCGGCGACACGATCTGCGCCGGCGGCGGTTCGTAGGTCAGTGCGGCATACAGGTCCTGAGTCGGGGACTCGCGGATCATGTAACCGCGCCCCCAAATTGTACCGATAATGCCTTCCGCCCCGACGCGGTTCAGTTTTTTTCTGAGTTTACATACAAAAACGTCAATGATTTTAACCTCTGGTTCATCCATTCCGCCGTAAAGATGGTTCAGGAACGCTTCTTTGGTCAGGACCATTCCCTTGCGCAGAACCAGTAACTCCAGGATCGCGTACTCCTTCCCGGTCAGCCGCAGTTCACGGTTGTCGATGGTGACTTCCCTTGTGTCCAAATTCAGCATCAGCCGCCCAACCCGGACGGTTGGCTGGCTGAATCCTTTGCTCCGGCGGACGATCGCCTGCATCCGAGCCAGCAATTCCGTCTTGTCGTATGGCTTGGTGATGAAGTCGTCGGCGCCAAGGCCCAGCACCTTCACGCGGGCCTGCGCCATATTCAGGCCGGAGAGGACCAGCACCGGCGTGTCGTTGCGGGCAAACCGCATGCGGCGCACGACCTCAAACCCCTCAATGTCAGGCAAAGCCAGATCCAGGACAACGATGTCGTACTCATAATGGCGCAACAGCTCCAATGAGTCTTCGCCGCTGTCGGTCTGGTCCACAATAGCGCCGGCGGTTTTCAGCATCTGGGTAATACCCCGTGCCGCAATCAAATCATCCTCGACCAGAAGGACGCGCATAAAGCTGCTCCTTAACAAATTATGAATGAATGATTACCACCACTGCGTGTTTTTATCTATCAAAAACTAAACCTTATGGTGTAAATTTTTCGAAATATGCGATTTGCAGCGAAATAACTACCGAACAAAAAGTGAATAGGCCGAAAATTGGAATCACAAGTGTCAATAATATTACCAAATCTTATAAAAAGACTTGAAGCTTGCAAATCGCGCCTCCGGCGCCTGCAGATCGCCCATATCAGCGGCACGGTCACAAACCTGCTCGGTCTGGTCGTGGAGGTCGAGGGCCTGACCGGTCTCGCCGCCGTCGGAGACAGACTGGCGCTCCAGGCGCGAGCCGGCCACCTCATCCCGGCCGAGGTCATCGGCTTCCGGGACGCAACCGTCCAGGCCATGGCCTATGGCGCGCTGGAGGGCATGGCGTTCGGCGCCAAGGCGTTCTGGCTGACCCCCGCGCATGCCATGCTTGACGTCACGCAATGGTGGCTTGGGCGCATCATCGACCCGCTGGGTGAACCGCTGGATCAGCAAGGCATCCTGTTCGGCGGATCGGTTTCGCGCCCCACCCGAACCGCGCCGCCCGAAGCGACCACACGGGCGCGCCTGGGGCCGCCGATCGACGTCGGGGTTCGCGCGCTGAATTGTTTCGCCACCTGCCGCCAGGGCCAGCGGTTGGGTTTGTTCGCCGGATCGGGAGTCGGCAAATCGACTTTGTTGTCCATGCTGGCGCGCGGCACCGCATGCGACGTGGTGGTCCTGGCCCTGGTCGGGGAGCGCGGCCGCGAAGTCCGTGAATTTATCGAAAACGACCTGGGTGCCGACGGTTTGGCGCGTTCCGTGGTCGTCGTCGCGACCTCCGACGCGCCGCCGTTGATGCGTCGCCAATGCGCCTACACGGCGATGACCGTGGCCGAACATTTTCGCGACCAGGGATTGTCCGTCCTTCTATTGATGGACAGTGTCACCCGCTTTTGCATGGCGCTGCGGGAAATCGGCCTGTCGGTGGGGGAACCCCCGGCGACAAGAGGCTACCCGCCCAGCGTCTTCGCGGAACTGCCGGGTCTATTGGAACGCGCCGGCCCGGGGCCGATGCAGCCGGACGGCACCGCCGGGTACATCACTGGCCTGTTTACCGTGCTGGTCGAAGGCGACGATCACAACGAACCGGTGACCGACGCGGCTCGCGGCATCCTGGACGGACATATCGTCATGGATCGCAAGATCGCCGAATCCGGCCGTTATCCGGCGATCGACGTGCTGCGATCACTGTCCCGCGCCGCTGCTTCCTGCCTGGATGCGCCCCAAACCGCCACGGTCAGGCGCGCCAGGTCCATCCTCTCGTTGCACGGCGACATGGCCGACATGGTTCGGCTTGGAGCGTATCGCCCGGGGACCGACGCCGCGGTGGACGAGGCATTACGCCTGACTCCGAGGATCGAGGATTTCCTGCGCCAGTCGCCGAACGACCGATCCAGTTTCCCGGATTCATTCGCCGGGTTGACGGCGGCGCTCGGTGGTTAATATCAACGGCCGTTGATGATGGCTTTCGCCCCCATCGTCACGACCCGGCTTGTCCGGGCCACCCGTCGCGGCACCGTCGAGCCACTGGTGGTTCGGACAAGCCTGGTCGTGACGATAAGGCAATGGTGTCCAACGGACGCGGTTGTTTTCGGGCGTCGCCTGGGCGTCGTCCGTACGCATCCCGCGAGGCTCCGGCATGGCGCGTGATCCGCTGCTCATGCTGTCGTTGGTTCGCCTGCTTGCGGTCGAACAAGCGCGTCACACACTCGGTATATGCCTGGCCGCCGAAGCCGGTGTGGTGGATCGTATCCGGGACCACGCAGAGGCGGCCCGACGGGACCAGGAGGCCTGTGGCACATTGCCGAACTTCTATCAGTTTCTCGATATGTCGGCCGCCCGGCAAGGCGCCATTCGGGCAGATCGGCATGCCGATGAAGCCATTCTGGTGGCACTGCGAACCCGTAGCAATGAGGCTCGGGCCGCTGTGGTTGCCGCGAGAACCGCGGCCGAAGCCGTCCGGCAACTAATCGGCGAACGGGCTACCCTGGCGCAAACCGAGGCAGCGAAGCAAGAGCAGCACATGTTGGACGACATGACGCGGCGTCGGCGCCCGGCAAATGGTAGGCCGTGATCCGGCCGGATAATACGGGACCTTCAAACGCTCACGATTCGCGTTCCACTGCGCCCGAGTCCTTCCTCGCAATCTCCGTATCGAAAGCCATAGTTTCAGGCACGGCCGAACCCCGAATCGCAGCCCTATTGGAAGATTGATCTTATTGTTTCCCATGTCGGGTAACCATTCCTCGCCCTCGGCCCAAAAACGCCATTATTAAGACACTTGGCTCGGCTTTAACGGTGTGGCAACAAAGCGCGCGTCCATCGCCGGTTTTTCCGCCAACCGCCTTATATCGAGCATCAATGTCCATAGCTTTGTCCCCCACACTTGGCCCGAACAGGGCGCAAGGCCAGTCGATCGTGTCGGCTATCAGCTTGATTTTGCTGCTGGCGGTGGTTGGCGTGGTGCTGTTTATCACGCTCAGATCGCCGTTGAAGGACGATATCGCCTGGCTGCTGTATGTGGCCCGGCGTTGGATGGCAGGCCGCGAACTTTACGTCGATGTGGTGGAGGTGAATCCACCGCTGATCGTCTGGATCTCCGCGGTGCCACTGGAACTCGCGAAATGGTTCGACATCGGCGCTCAGTACGTCGCGGTTCCGGTGTTTGTCGCGTTTGCCCTGGCTTGCGCATGGTGGACCGCGATCCTGTTACGGCCGCGGGGCGGGATCTTCCCCCGGCCGGTGCCGGTGTTCGCCGTGATCGGAGTGGCGCTGTTGATTCTGCCAGCCGCCGATCTGGGACAGCGGGAGCATCTGCTGATCGCCGCCTTCCTGCCATACCTTGTGCTGTTCGCCCGATCGTTGGACACCCGGGCACAGGGAAACCAGCGGAGTATGATTGTCTCCTGGCTGGTCGCGGGCAGTCTCGCCGGACTGGGATGTGCTCTTAAGCCCCGTTATGGCGCGGCGTTCGCGGCGCTGGAGTGTCTGGCCCTGATGCGCGGGTTGCGGCCCTGGCGCGTGATGCCGATTGCCGCGGGCGTGACCCTGGTTGGCTATGCCGGGCTGGTGGCGATCCTTTGCCCGGCTTATCTGCGGCGCGCCGTGCCGATGGCATTGGCGCTGTATGGTGCGACGGACGTATCGTTTCAGGCGCTGCTGGCTGACAGTACTATGCTGATATGCGGACAGGCGGTGGCGATCGCCCTGCTGTGGCTGCGCCGGCGCAGCCTGCCGGATGTCAACCTGATGCTGACGCTGGTGGTGTTCGCCGCGACCAGTACGGTGATCTGTTTTGTCGATGGCAAGGACTGGTACTATCACCGGCTGCCCGCGACCGTGGCGACCGTGTTGGCGCTGCTGCTGTGGACCGCGACGGAACTCATGCAGCGGCGCTGGTTCATCCGCTGGCCGCTGGTCGCCGCCTGTCTGACGGTGGGCGTGTTCTGCGCGTCCTCCATCGAACGGCTGAAGCCGGAAGCCATCGAGGCGGTGGAGCCCAGGCAAACGGCCGTCAATCACCTGGAGCAGATTATTCGCGCCGAACATGCCCGGACCTACCTGGCGTTCTCCGAATGGATCGCGCTGGGTTTTCCGGTGGTAAACGAGACCGGGGTTGCCTGGGCCTCGCGCTTCGATTCCATGTGGGCCTTGAAGGGCGAGGTCTGGCGTGCCGGATTCGACCCGGCGGCCGACCGGGAATGGCCGATCGCCCGCTGGGTGGCGCACGATTTCATCGCAGGGTGCCCGGACATCGCCGTGGTCGATACGCGCGAGACGACGAAATACATCAGCGTGCTGAGTGCGGCCGACCCGGCCTTTGCGCGCGCCTGGACCCGTTACCGGCCGATCGCCTCATTCGACGGGTTGGTCGTTTACCGGCGCGCCCGGGCGGGATGTCTGGACATGTGGGTGGCGGCGGAGTCCAAACCGGCGATCGACGCCCGCTAGGGCGCGGGTTCGGCATCCAAGACCACGACAGTGCCCCCCCTGGACCGGCCGTGACCCGGCCGCTGGTAAGGCTTTGGTGGATTTGGCTGCGTTTGTCATGCCGGTTTCGATTTGGTACTTGCATGAGGTCGCGCCGAGGGTCCTAGCTATTTCCGCTGGCACCGCCGAACGATTTTCGTCCGATGGCGGCCGGCTCAGCAGGGACGCATGATCATGGGCAAGGGTGACAATCAGCGCAGCAATCGCGAGGCCAAGAAGCCGAAAGCCGACAAGAAGGTGGTATCGCCGGCCTCGACATTCCTCAAACCGCAGGCCGACGCGCGTAAGCCCGCAGGCAAGCCGGCGGCGAAATAGCCGGAGCGTGATTCGTTTGAGGGCGCTTCGACCCCGCGTGTAAGATACCCGATCGACCATAGAGTGCGGCGACGGTTCAGACCGGATCGATCGCGAGGCCTGAACCGTCGGTGTTGGTGTCGGTGGATCTATCCGAGAGATAACAAGGTGCAGCGGGAGTTCTTCCCATTGCGCAAGCGTGACGTTGATCAGACACCCGGGGTCGCGCGCAAACGTTACCCGACGGTAGCCTGTAGGCTACCTGCAACGATAAGCGAGCGATCTCGCGGCCCCCTGCGGAACCTGCATAGCAACGTGGTCCGGAAAACCGCGGCGAACCCTTCGAACCACCATTGCCAACCACCCGTCGCGCCGCACATAAAGCCAGGATGATGCGACGCCCCACCCGCTCCAGGGCCTATGCACCCGACCCGGCAGCGCCTGTGGGACGGCCCTGCGACATGCCCGGATGCTCCGAGGCCGGCGAGTATCGCGCCCCGAAGTCGCGGACCTCTCTCAACGAGTACCACTGGTTCTGCCTGGAGCATGTCCGCGCCTACAACGCCGGTTGGGACTTCTACAAAGGCATGTCCCCGGCCGAGGTCGAGGCCCAGCTTCGCGCCGATACGTCCTGGCAGCGGCCGACCTGGCCGATCGGCAGCCTGGGCCACACCGCGTGGAGCGAGGAAGAACTGAAGGATCCGCTGAACATTCTCGGCGCCGCCAGGATGAAAAATCGGGAGCGTCCCGACCCCCAAAGGCCCCCGGCCGAACTGAAAGCTCCCCTGGAGACGCTCGGCCTGTCCTGGCCGACCACATTGGATGTGGTAAAAAGCCGCTATAAAGAATTGGCCAAACGGCACCATCCGGACGCCAACGGCGGCAGTCGCGATGCCGAGGAACGGCTGAAAACCATCAATCTCGCCTATGCGGCAGTACGCACCAAACTGAGCACCGAACCCCGGATGGCTGCCGCCGGATGACCTAAATTGGCATTGCGTCGCCTGCTGCCCTTGCGCCGCGCGCTGCCAACGTTAGACTTTCCCAGAATTGCAACAGGAAACGCTGGACTATGAACACGGCTGTCGATATCGCCCCGCTCCGCCCGACCTCCGAGATCAATCAGCCCGACACCAAGGTGTCGGTGCGCGAGGCTTTTGACCTCGATATTGACATGGACGTCCCCGCGTTCTCGGTGCGCACCGAACATGTGCCTGACATCGACACGTCGTACAAATTCGACCGTGAGACGACGTTGGCGATCCTGGCGGGGTTCTCCTACAACCGCCGCGTCATGATCCAGGGTTATCACGGCACCGGTAAATCGACCCATATCGAGCAGGTTGCGGCGCGCCTCAACTGGCCCTGCATCCGCGTCAACCTCGACAGCCACATCAGCCGCATCGATCTGATCGGCAAGGACGCGATCGTCCTGAAGGATGGCAAGCAGATCACCGAATTCCGTGAGGGCATCCTGCCGTGGGCGCTGCAACACGCCTGCGCCCTGGTGTTCGACGAATATGACGCCGGCCGTCCGGACGTGATGTTCGTGATCCAGCGCGTCCTCGAGGTTGAGGGCAAGCTGACGCTGCTCGACCAGAACCGCGTCATCCGGCCGCATCCGTCGTTCCGCTTGTTCTCGACCGCCAACACGGTGGGCCTCGGCGATACGACCGGCCTGTATCACGGCACGCAGCAGATCAATCAGGGTCAGATGGATCGCTGGAACATCGTGGCGACGCTGAACTATCTGCCGCATGCCATGGAAACCGGCATCGTGATGGCGAAGATGGGCATCGACGGGTCGAAAGACGCGGTGATGAAGAAGCGCATCGAAAGCATGGTGGCGCTTGCCGACCTGACGCGCGCCGGGTTCATCAACGGCGATATCTCGACCGTCATGTCGCCGCGCACCGTGATCACCTGGGCGGAAAACGCCCGCATCTTCGGCGATGTCGGCTTCGCGTTCCGGGTCACGTTCATGAACAAGTGCGATGAGGCGGAACGCTCCACCGTCGGCGAGTACTATCAGCGCTGTTTCAATGAGGACATTGCCACCGGCGGGTTCACCACGCGCAAGTTCGCGTAGCGATCAAATCGGGCCACAGGCGCTGCCGGGATTTCGCCCCGGCGGACCCGTGGTTTCTTTTGTGTCATGGCCGGGTTCAGCCCGGCCACCCACGACTTTCGGTGCCGAACGCTACAACGTCGTGGATCGTCAGGCTGAGACCAGCCACGATATGGCGGCGTTGGCTGCGATAATGCGGGGCAAACGGAGCGGATTATGAGCGGGACCACCAAAGACAACGCACGCGCCGAAGACTTCAAGCGCGCAACGGCGGGCGTCCTGCGGGCGATCGCCGAACAATCCGACGTCCAGGTGGCGTTCCAGCCGGGGCCGTCTGGCGTGTCCGGCAAGCGGGCTCGCCTGCCGCTGCCGACCCGCGCCCTGCCGCCCGCCGAAATGGCCAAACTGCGCGGCCAGTCCGACGCGATCGCGCTCCGTCTGCGCCACCACGATGACGGCGTTCACGCCCAACGCATGCCGACCCGCCGCGAGGCAAAGGACGCCTACGACGCGCTTGAACAGGTCCGCGTCGAGATCGTCGGTTCCCGCTTCATGGACGGTGTTCGCGGCAACCTGCACGCCAAGCTGGCCGAAGAATGCGAGGCCGAAGGCTACGACCGCATGACCCGCAAGGACCAGTTGCCGATCGACAAGGCGCTGGCTCTGCTCACCCGCGAGCGGCTCTCCGGCGAGGCAGTCCCCGCCTCCGCCCAGCGTGTGCTCAACCTGTGGCGTGAAACACTCGGAGACTCCGCCGATCAGGCGCTGTCGGAAATGATGACGGCGCAGGACGACCAGTCCGCCTTCGCGCGCGCATCCCGCAAACTGCTGGCGGCGCTGGATCTGGCGGAAGCCGAGGTCGATGCCGAACCCGACGACAACACCGAGGACGGCGAGGACGGCGGCGAACAATCCGGCTCGCAGGACAACTCCGACGAAGGTGAGGGCCAATCGGAGTCCGAACAAGACTCCATGCTGGGTGCCCAACCCGAGGAAATGGAAGGCGAAGCCGCCGACGACGACGGATCGGAGTCCGAAGACGAAGCCGCGGTGGCTGAGGGCGACGACAGGCCGGGTGGACCACAGCCCCGTCGCGAACGCCCGAACCCGGACAGCGAGGCGGTTTACCGAGCCTATACGCGGTCGTGCGACGAAGAAGTCGATGCCGAAGATTTGTGCGATGCCGACGAACTGGCGCGGCTGCGGCAGCAGCTCGATCAGCAGTTGCAGCATATGCAGGGCGTGATTTCGAAACTGGCGAACCGGTTGCAGCGCCGCTTGCTGGCGCAGCAGACCCGGTCCTGGGAGTTCGATCTCGATGAGGGCATGCTGGACGCCGGTCGTCTGGCGCGCGTGGTGACCAATCCGCTGTTGGCCTTATCGTTCAAGCGCGAACTGGACATGGAATTCCGCGACACCGTCGTGACGTTGCTGATCGACAATTCCGGCTCGATGCGGGGCCGGCCGATCACCGTGGCGGCGATGTGCGGCGATATCCTGGCGCGCACGCTGGAGCGCTGCGCGGTGAAGGTGGAAGTCCTCGGGTTTACCACCCGCGCCTGGAAGGGCGGCCAAAGCCGCGAAAAATGGGTACAGGATGGTAAGCCCCGCAACCCCGGCCGGCTGAACGATCTGCGGCATATCATCTACAAGGCGGCCGATCAGCCGTGGCGGCGGGCGCGCAAAAACCTCGGGCTGATGCTGCGTGAGGGACTTCTGAAAGAGAATATCGATGGCGAGGCACTGTTGTGGGCGTATCGCCGCCTGCTGGTGCGCCCTGAACATCGCCGCATCCTGATGGTGATCTCCGACGGCGCCCCGGTCGATGATTCCACCTTGTCGGTGAACCCCGGCAACTACCTGGAAAAGCATCTGCGGGAAGTCATTCGCGACATCGAGCATCGTGATCAGGTCGAATTGATCGCAATCGGCATTGGCCACGACGTAACGCGGTACTACCGGCGCGCCGTAACCATCGTCGATGCCGAGGAACTCGGCGGCACGATGATGAAAAAGCTGACCGAACTGTTCGATGAGGACATGGAAGCCGCCTGGGTGCGGGCAGCGGGAGAACGCGCGGCGACCGTGATGTAGGGTGCCGTGCAGAGTACGTTGCGATCCGCCGGTCAGGAATTGCTTGACAATTCTGGCCGGATGGCGATATGCACCAGCATGACCGGCACATCACCGCATCCTTTCGAATACCCCCAACCGCCTGCCAAGTACAAGGGCCTCGCTGAGGCGCCCATGGGATGGTTGCCGTTTGTCCGCGAAGGGCTTTCTCTCGCCGTGGTCGATCAGGCCCTGGCGGACGGGCGGATTACCCTGGCTGAGCTCGATCGCCTGGCGCTGTCGCGAAAGACGCTGGCACATCGGCGTGGCATGGGTTCACTGACCCCGGATCAGTCCGATCGCTTCAGCCGTTTGCTGCGCATGATTGAAGAAACCGAAGCGACGTTCGGCGATGCCGCTAAGGCGCACACGTGGCTGCGCCGGCCGACGCCGCTGCTGGACGGCGAAAGTCCGCTCGACCGGCTCGACACCGACATCGGCACAAGACAGGTGGAAGCGATCCTGGGCCGCATCGCGCATGGGCTCGCCGCCTGATGATCGCGTGGCGGCTTTGCCGCCGCCCGCACGCGGACCTCAGTGGCGAAGGTGCCCGTCAGTTCGGCGGGCGTTGGAACAGTCCCGGACGGCCCGTGGTGTATCTGGCGGAGCATCCGGCACTGGCGGCACTGGAATTACGCGTCCACCTTGATCTGCCGTTCGAGCTTATTCCAGCCGACTTTGTGTTAATGCGTGTTGCCGTCGCAGACGGCACCATTTCCCCGGAGACACCGGCATCCACCGCGACTGTCGAGGCCGGCAACGCCTGGCTCACCGGCTCGCAATCCGCGGCCCTGAGAGTCCCGTCGGTCCTGGCGCCGCATTCCTGGAATGTGTTGCTCAATCCCCGTCACCCGGACGCCGGGCAGGCGGAAATCCTGAACATTGAGCCGTTCGGTTTCGATCCCAGACTGTGGCGGCCACTGGCCGGCGAGGGTTAGGCCCCGAACCGTCACTAGGGCGTATACGCTTTCAGAAACGCAACCACCTGGGTGCGTTGCTGCTCCAGAAACTCCGGCCCCCGCCAATCGGTCAACACCTGTACGCCCGGCAACAAGGCCGCCAGTTCAGCGCTGGTCGCGGCGGGATGCGGGATGTCGGTCCCCGGCAGCAGGAACGTCGGCACCGGGCAATTGCTGACGAATGCCGCATCGACGCAGAACACAAACGGATGATCCCACATGTTGCGGCCAAACGAGGCAATCGCCGCCTCGTTCAAATGCGGCCGCTCCGCCAGTTGCTCCTTTGTCCAGGCGGCATGGCTTTCCGGGAAGTACTCCGGATGGTCCGGATGCAGGCCGATCGGATTCTGCAACACCGCGGACAACACGCGCGCCGGGGCCGTTTCGACCGCCTTCAGGCAGAAGCTGCCGCCGATGCAGCCACCCAGGACATGAAACTTGTCGAATCCGAGGTGGTCCATCAGCGCGATATGGTCAGCCGCATAGGTGTGCCAGCCGTGGTCGGCCTCGATCGCGGTGCGGGACGCCCCGGCGTTGCGCTGATCCATAGCGATGGCGGTGAAGCCGGCCTCCGGCAGCGCCCGGGTCCAATCGACCCAGGATTTGTGCGGAGAGCCCGGTGGCGATGGCCACATCTCCATGCGCGACCGCAACCCGCCGGGGGCGAACAGCAGCACGGGGAATCCGTCCCCATGGACTTCATAGTGAATCTCGCCGTCCGGGCGTTTGAGTACGGGCATCGCATCCTCCATCGTCTTTGATGCCCAGGCTGCCCGTGCTGGCGGTTCCGCGCAAGATCAGCCGAGCAATCGCCTCGCCTCCGCCGCGTCGGCCGCTATCTGGGCTTTCAGCGCATCGAGACCGGAGAATTTGATTTCCGCTCGGATGTAGGCATGCAGAGCGACGGTGATATCGGTGCCATAGATATCACCACTGAAATCGAACAGGTTGACCTCCAGCCGGCTTTCCGGACCTTCGTTGACCGTCGGCCGCCGCCCGATATTGGCGACGCCCTTATGATGGGTACCGTCGTGCAGGCGGATCGTGACGGCATACACCCCCCGCGCCGGCTCCAGATGACGGCCCAGCGGTACGTTGGCGGTGGGGAAACCAATGGTGCGGCCCCGCTTGTCCCCGTGGCTGACAAGACCCCGAATGGCCCACGGACGCCCAAGTTCAGACGTCGCCCGCTCCGGATATCCGTCCTGCAAGGCACGGCGAATGCGGGTTGACGACAGCGGCCCTTGCGCGTCGGTGACCGGCGGCACCAGCGTCAGGCCCATACCCAGAACCTCGGCGCGGGCGGCAAGGAAGCCGGTGTTGCCACCGCGGCGGTGACCGAACGCGAAGTCCTGACCGGACACCAAATGCCGCGCCCCAAACCCGGCGTACAGCACCTGTCCGACGAAATCGTCGGCCGTCATCAGGCTGAATTCGTGGTTGAACGGCAGCTCGTACAGCAGATCGACACCAAGCGCGGCCAATGCGTCGGCGCGTTCGGCCGACAGCGTCAGGCGGAACGGCGGATCGTCCGGACGAAAGACCTCACGCGGGTGCGGTTCAAACGTCAGCACCGCCAACGGCGCGTCCGGCCTCGCCGCATGCGCCGCTCGGATCACGCTGGCGTGGCCGAGATGCACGCCATCGAAATTACCCAGGGCGACCGTCGCCCCGCGCGCGTCGGGCGGCACATCCCGCCAATCGGAAAATATCCGCATCAGAGGCGCGTCGGCACCAGAACAACCGCTTCGCCGTCAATCACCACGTCGTCCTCCACCATGCATCGGGTACGCAAGGTGGCGCTTTTCCGCGGAAGGTTCAAATCGGTAATTTCCACGATCGCCTTGACGACGTTACCGATGCGAACCGGCGCCTTGAACGCCAGCGACTGGCGCAGATAAATCGTTCCGGGACCAGGCAATTGGGTACCGAGCAGGGCGGAGATCAGGCCAGCGGGCAGCATGCCGTGGGCGATGCGTCCACCAAAGCGGGATTGTCGGGCCAGTTCCTCATCAAGGTGGATAGGGTTTGTGTCCAGGCTGATGGCCGAATACATCATGATATCGGCGTCTGTGATGGTCTTGGACAAGGTGGCAGTCTGACCGACATGCAAGTCCTCAAAGAAATAGCCGTTGGCCATTTTGTGCCGCCCCGGGGTTAGCTTATTGTCTTGGGGACGCGGACGTAGCGAAACAACCGCGTACATCCCGCAAGAGAGGCGGCGCACACGGTCTTGATCTGACAACGAGAGGTAACGATGCCGGCCACCGAAGTAGGAAACTCCGAGGATCTGCTGACGGAATTGTCGGCCTGGATCAAAATGGAAACGCCAACGACCGACGCCGCGGCGGTGAACAAGCTGATGGACGTTGCGGAGGGCGAACTGACCCGGGCCGGCGCCGCGATCACGCGCATTCCCGGCCGCAACGGATTCGGCGACAACCTGATCGCCCGCACGCCCGGCATCGGGAAACCGGTCCTGGTCGCCGGTCATTTGGACACGGTCTGGGCACATGGCACGCTGGACACCATGCCCTACGCGGTGAACGGCACGAAGGCGCACGGCCCCGGCATCTATGACATGAAGGCAGGCAGCTTTCTGGCGTTCCACGCGGTTCGGTCCATCCTGCTGCAAGGCATCGTGACACCTCGCCCGATTGTTTTGTTGCTGACTCCGGACGAGGAGGTCGGGAGCCCGACCAGCCGCTGGTTGATCGAGCAGGAGGCGGCTCAGGCCGCGATGGTGTTAATCCCGGAGCCGGCCGGCGGCGGCGGCGCCTGTGTCACCGCCCGCAAAGGCGTCGGTCGTTTCACGATGCGGATCGAGGGACGCGGATCGCATGCCGGCGGCGCGTTCGAGGACGGCGCCTCCGCGGTCGTTGAGCTATCCCACCAAATCATCGGGTTGCACCGCATGGTGGATATCGAGCGCGGCATTACATTGAATGCGGCACCGATCTGAGGCGGCTCGCGGCCGAACGTGATCTCCCCCGACGCGGGATGCGAGATTGACCTGCGGGTCAACTCCGCCGCCGACGGCGTCCTGATGGAAGAACGTTTGCTTGGGCTGAGCGCGAAAACCGCGGGATGCCGAGTGTATGTGGAAGGCGGGATGAACCGGCCACCCTACATCGAAAGCCCCGCGATTTCGGCACTGTATGCTCACGCGCAGGGAATCGCACAGCAGGTTGGGCTGGCACTGCCAAAACAGCATCGCGGTGGCGGATCGGACGGGAATTTCTCGGCCGCGCTGGGTGTGCCGACACTGGATGGGCTGGGATGCCCCGGGTCTGGCGCCCATGCGAGCCATGAGCACATTCTGTGGGGCCATCTGGCGCAGCGGGCGGCACTGATGGCGGGGCTGCTGGAGACACTCGCGTAACGGCGGCGACACCGAAAGGGCGAAAAAGTGAAAAGTTTTGCGACGACGACCACGATCAGTGCCTCGGCCGCTACGATTTGGAGCTTGCTGACAGATGCCGCCGGCTATCCGGCGTGGAATTCCACAGTCACCAAAATCGAGGGCACGATCGCGGCCGGGCAGAAGGTGACCGTGCACGCGAAGGCGTCGCCCGGACGCGCATTTCCCCTGACCGTAACCGCGTTTGAGGCGCCCGCCAGGATGGTCTGGAGCGGCGGCATGCCGCTGGGCCTGTTCACCGGCACGCGCATTTTCACACTGACGCCAGCCCCCGGAGGTGGCGTGGTCTTCTCCATGACCGAGCGGTTCGCCGGGCTGATGGCCGGGTTGATCACGCGATCGATCCCGGATTTGCAGCCGTCATTCGATACGTTTGCGGCGGATTTGAAACGGGCTGCTGAACGGGCTGGTTAGCCGACCTCGAATATTGTCACCTCGACACGATCGGGGTGCCGCGCTCCGGTCGCGAGGAACAGCGGGCGGGTGAGCCACTGGTGGTCGGGCGACGCCGTCTCGAACCGCGGTGTGGTCCGGAAGTAGATCAGGGCGGGATCGACCGGCTCGCCGCGTGTGATCCGAGCCATGACGTCCGGCGGGCCGAACCGGACGCCGGTATTGACGATGTAGATCATCGCGCCGTCGTCGAGTTGCGCGACATAGCGGGCGTCGAGCGTGGTGTAGCCGTCCGGCCGGATCAGTTGGTAGTCCGCTCCGGCGGACAGGATGGTGCCTTTCAGGCGGGGTCCGGAGAGGTGGCCGCCGAGGATGGGCACGACGCGTCGGAGGCCTTCGTGCGTCTCACCGACCGTGATCGGCTGGCCGACCTGGATCGTGACGTCAGCGATGTGAATGAGCGTGGGGGGCATGTGGGGTTCCGGTGAAGGGCGATTGCGATATTCCATACAAGAATGCGCGCCGGGCGAAAATGTCGGAATGTGCGTCGGTCGTCCCGCTTTATCGAGGCGACCTGGTATCCAGGCCCGTCACCCCGGTCAACGTCGCACTTTCGAAAGTGGCACGATCGGTGCGAGCCCCGGTGAAGTCAGCGTCGTTGAGATAGGCACCAATAAAGTCCGTATCGCGCAGATCGGCGCCGCGGAAGTTCGCATGACGCAGCCTGGCGAAGCGAAACGTCACATGCCCCAGACCGGCCCCTTCGAAGTTAGCGCCGTCGAGATCGCAGCTTTTGAACTCGGTTCGCAGTAAACCCATGGATTGGTTCGCCATCACAACCGTCATGTCTGCCCGGGCAAAATTGGCGCCGCGCATATCGTCGAAACTGAAATGTAATGTCGTGTGCGTGCCCGAGAGATCGGCGTCCACAAATATCGCGGCCTGATCCGGCGTGTTTTCCATGCCTCGGGAGGTCACCACCGTTTGCAGTGTGGCGCCGTGCAGATCGGATCGGGAGAAATTGGCTCGAATAAACCATGCAAACGTCAGATCGGTATTCACCAGCCGAGCCCCTGTCAGGTCGGCATCGACCAGTTTAACGCCGTGCAGGTTGGCGTTCGAGAAATCGGCACCCGCAAGTCTGGCGCCGGTAAGATCGAGACCGGTAAGATCGTCGCCGGACATGTCTTTTGCGGACAGGTCGATCTTTTGTCCGTGCGCCGCCGCGACGACGGCTCGCACCTGCTCGGTGCTGAGATGCTCCGACGCGAAGCTTGGTGAGGCAATGAAAGGCGCCGCGATGAAGAGCGCGATCACCAGGCGATGAAAATAGGTCATGGACAGATCATTACTTTCTCATATGATATCAACCGGCGTTGACGCCGACTCTCTGCCAGCGTTAGCCCCGGCATGCCGACAAAGGTCGGCATCCCCAATTTTATGAATCTAAACAAAGACATGGATGGCGGGCCTTCCCGCACCATGACGATACGAGGACGGCCGGCGTGTATCAGTATAAACGCCGGGTGGTTCCAGACCGGTAAATCAATGCAAATCTAGTCAACACAAAGGCTTGATGGCCGATCCCCTTGTGAACGCGAAACCCATGCGATCAGATGATTGCAAAGTGCCACATGGGGAAACAGAAATGCGATGGAGCCTTTTTTCGGGCGCGCTGGCCCTTGTGGGATGCCTGCTGACGCCGGCACGCGGCGACGAACCGGGACTTACGCAGCACCTTCAAACCGTGATCAACAACTACCTCGAAGCACGCCGCGATATTGAGAGAATTTCGGGCGTTGCGCTGCATGTCGACGTCCATGGTCAAGATCCGATCGACTTGTATACCGGGACGAATGGCCGCGACGGGAAGCCGCTTGACCAGAGAACGCTTTTCCAGATCGGCAGCAACACCAAGCATTTCACCTCTGCGTTGGTCTTGAAGATGGAAGCAGACGGTTTGCTCAATCTGAATCAGACCGTTGGCGACTGGCTGCCGCAGTATCCGATCTGGGCCAATGTGACGATCCGTTCGCTACTGAACATGACCAGCGACATTCCCAATTACAGTGAGACGGTGCCAATTGCCGAGACAATGTCGGCGGACCTGAACCATCAGTTCAGTCAAGGCGATCTGGTGGCAGCGGTCTATGACAAGGGCTTGCCGATTCCAAGCGGCTACTTTTATTCGAACACCAACAACGTGCTTGCTGGCCTCATCATCGAAGCGGCCGCTCATATGCCGTTCGGCGACGCGCTGAAGGCCATGCTTAAGCCGCTGAGCCTGAAAAACACGTATTACGCAGACGGTCCGTATCCGGGGCAGGTATTGCGTCGGCTTCCGGTGGGCACCTACGCCAATACCGACTGCACCCTGTATCAACCCAAACCATGCGAGACGACGGCCTGGGCGGGATTGGTCGGTAAGGACGTGAGCCATCAGAACCTGTCATGGGCCGGTCCCGCTGGAGGGATGATCAGTAACACCACCGATCTCGCACATTGGGTTCGCGCGTTGTTCAAGGGCAAGGTGATCCCCCAACAGCAGCTTAATGAGATGATGTCGGTTGTTTCAACAAAGACCGGGCAGCCGATCCCCGATGTGTCGGCAGACAATCCGGCTGGCTTCGGTCTTGACCTCGGACGGGCCTATCAACCGACGCTCGGCGGCACATATTGGTTCTACCAGGGAACGACGTTCGGCTTCCGGGCGATCTTTGCCTACTGGCCACAATATGATCTGGTCATCACCGCAATGACCAACAGCCAGCCGGAAGACGCCGAGGATCAGTTTGCCGCAACGGTCGTCGGAGGGGCCTTTCAAACGTTGCAGAAAGACGGACTTGCTGCCAACGAGACTTTATCGCATTGAACACCCTCATCAAGCGGCATCCGTTTGGAAGCCGATCCATGTTCGACGCGATGCCTGAGACAGTCAGGGTCACTGTCGTTCGGTTCTGACCCCGGCCACCGCCGCCCAGGCCACGGCTTCGGCCTTTGCCCTAATGCCATCCGGCACTTTTGACGCGCGGGTCCCGGCCGGCGGTGCGGTCCAGATATTTGAGGGTTTCGTTTGCCCCGAGGGCGCCGCTCTGGACGAACCTCGCAAAACCGTCCTCAATGCCGCCACCAAACCAAGAAGGCGGACGATGGCGGGAAACAACCAACAGACCACGACATCGCGACGCGGCGTGCTGATCGGCGGGACGCTTGCCGCCGCCGCGGCATCGCTGCCTGCCGCCGCTGCCGAGTCCTTCTGGACGGCCCGCTACACCGCGAAAAAGGGCGATGTCACGCTGGCGATGTATCGCAAGCGGCTGCATCCTCCCGGGCCGGGCACGCCGAAACTGCCGGTGTTGTTCCTTGTCCACGGGTCCTCCATTTCGTCGATACCGAGTTTCGATCTGACGGTTCCGGGCGGTGGCGAATACTCACTGATGAATGTCTTCGCGCGCTGGGGCTTCGATGTATGGACGATGGATTTTGAGGGCTACGGCAAATCCACCGTCACATCGGGCAATTCCGACATCGTCTCCGGCGTCAACGACCTGAAGGCCGCCATGCCGGTGGTCGAACGCGAGACGGGACTGACGAAATTCCATTTCATGGGCGAAAGTAGTGGCGCCATCCGGGCGGGTGCGTTCGCCGTCGCCCAGCCGGCGTCCGTCGAAAGCCTGATTCTGGAAGCCTTCTCCTACACCGGCAAAGGTTCCCCCACCCTGGCCAAGCGCGGCGAGCAGACGGAATTCTATCGCACGCACAACCGTCGCAAGCGCGACGAGACGATGATTCTCAGCATCTTCACCCGTGACAAGCCCGGCACCTCCGATCCGCGCGTGGCAGTGGCGCTGGCGCAGGCCGAGATGCCGAACGGCGACACCGTTCCCACCGGCACCTATCTCGATATGACCGCCAACCTGCCGCTGGTCGATCCGGCCAAAGTGCAGTGTCCGGTGCTGATGGTGCGCGGCGAATACGACGGCATATCGACCGAGGAAGACCTGCTCGACTTCTTCAGCAAACTGCCAACGCCGAACAAGCAATATGCCGTTATCCCCGGCGCCGCGCATGCGATCGCCATGAGCCTCACACGCGCCGACCTTTGGCATGTCATGCGCGAATTCCTGACCATGCCGAAAACCGCCTGAGGGAAGCCACAAATGGGTATTCACGTTCACAATCTGTATTGCGATGCTAACGGCGAGTCTCACTGGCGTGACATCCAGATCGACTGGGCTCAGGAAGGACCGGAGGGCAAGACCTCCGCCCGTCAGCCCGTCAACGGCATCATCTTCCGCCAAACGCAGGCGGAGCACGATCGCCCCTGGCATCCGGCACCCCGGCGGCAATACATCATCAACCTCGACGCGGGGGTGGAACTGACCGCCAGCGATGGCGAAGCCCGGGTTATCGGCGCCGGGGAGATCGTTTTGGTCGAGGACACCTCCGGCAAGGGCCATTTGTCCAAGTCGGTCAACAACCAGATGCGGCACTCTATTTTCGTGCCGATCGAATAAGGAGAAACGAAATATGCGTATTCATAACATCTATGTTGATGACGCCGGCGAAACACACTGGCGCGATGTCGAGGTCGAGTGGGTCGAGGAACGCAACGGCAGCAAGCTGTCGGCACGCCTGCCCGCCACCGGCATCATTTTCCGCGAAACCGGCGGCGACTATGACTTGAGCTGGCACCCGGCCCCGCGGCGCCAATACATCATCAACCTGGATGGTGGCGTGAAAATCACCGCCAGCGACGGCGAAGCGCGTGAAATCGGCGCCGGCGAGGTTATCCTGGTGGAGGACATTCGCGGCAAAGGCCACCTGTCGCAATCGATCGGCGGCAAAATGCGGCACTCGATCTTCGTGCCGATTGAATAACGACACACCCTGGCGCCTGGATCGTCTGGCGGTCATAGCGCGAAAAAAAGGCCGGGGGATTGATCCCCCGGCCTTCTTGCTAAATGTTCGTAAAGGTTTAGCCACCGCCACCCATCAGGCTCGGGCCATTGTCGGAACCAGCCTGCCGCGTCGTCTGCGTGGCGCTGTACGGGGCAGCCTGCGCCAACTGTGCAACACCAGCAGTCAGGCCCATTGCGACAACGGCTGCGAGGATCATGCTTTTCATCGGAACTCTCCATCAATCTTGTCGGGCGGAATGTCCGGCTTCGATGTCCTGAAAATAGGTCTGTGCACCCGGGATGATAATCCAGGCATTCGGCATTAGATTTATGCGTTAAGCAGAGCAATGAAGGGGACTTCTCCGATGCACTTACAGACAACAAAAAGGCCGGGAGAATACCCGGCCTTTCCGTTACGCGTTTCGAAAGAAGATTAGCCGCCGCCGCCCATCAGGCTCGGGCCATTGTCACGCCCACCCTGTTGGGTAGAGGTCTGCGAACCCTGATAGGGAGCAGCCTGGGCCATCTGAGCGACACCGACGCTAAGGCTCAGCGCGGCGATGGCTGCAAGGAACATGGTTTTCATCGGAATTCTCCATCAATCTCGTCGGGCGGAATGTCCGGCTTCGATGGACGGAAGATAGGTTTATGCCGCCTGGATGATAATCGAGGCATTTGGCATTAGATTTATGCGCCACTCGCGTCAATCGCAGCCCGGTCGCGCCTTGAAACTCAAACCAGCCAGGTCGCCTCGTTCTCGCCCCAAGTTCGCCCGTCTTGCAGCCGCTGCTCCAGCAAGCGGAATTCCTCGACCAGGAAGTCGATCACCACGCGGGTTCGTTGCGCCAAATGCCGGCGGGACGGATACACGACGAACGCCTTTCTGCGGCGGGCCACGTAGTCAGGGAGCAGCCGATACAGCCGCCCCGCTCGGATTTCCGTCACCGTCAGCGGGTCGCCCAACAGCGCAATCCCGTATCCGGACAACGCCGCCTGCCGCACCACCAGACTGTTGTTCGACCGGAACGCACTCGTCACCTCGACCTCGACCGCGCCCTCGGGACCGGTAAAGGCCCAGTGATTGCTGTCAGGCCCGACCTCCTGGACGATGCAGGTGTGGTTCAGCAAATCGGACGGATGCGACGGGGCGCCGCGGCGTTCCAGATACGCCGGGGCGGCCACCGGCGCCGACGACATGGTCGTCAGGGCGCGAGACACCAGCGACGTATCCGCCGGTTGCTCGAACCGCAGCGCCACGTCCAACCGCTCGGCCACCAGATCGTCGGCGTATTCGCTGACCACCAGTTCCACCGACAGGCCGGGATGGCGGCTGACCAGCGCGGTGAAGTCCGTCACCAGCAGAAGCGCGGCACCCACCGGGACGCCGACGCGGACCAGGCCGGTCGGAGCGCCACCGTTCTTGCCGAACCGGTCCTCCAGATCCTCCGCCTGTTCCAGCAAATGCCGAGCGCGCACCACGAGATCCTGGCCGTCGTCGGTCAGGCTGAGTTTGCGGGTGGTGCGGTGGAACAAGCGGACGCCGAAATGGTCCTCCAGTTGCGCGACCTGACGGGTCACGGCGGACTGGCTGGCGTTGCCCTCCCGCGCGACGGCGGAGAACGAGCCGGTCTCGACCACGCGGATAAAGGTGTGCAGCCCGTTGATCAGGTCCATTGTCTGCCCCGGTTCGGGCGAGCGGTCAGACCGCCAGCCGCAGCGCCAATGCCTGGAACATGGGGACGGCGGCGGCGAGTTCCGACAGGCGAACCGCTTCGCCGGGTTTGTGAGCGACGCCGATGTCGCCCGGACCCATCACAACGCACGGCGCAATCGCCTGTAGGACGGATGCGTCGGTTCCGAACGGCGCGGTGGTGGCGGGCTGTCCGCTGACCTCGACGCAGTACCGAACGAACGGATGATCGGCGGCGAGTTCCGGCGGGGTCCCTTCCTCGGCTTCGGTGACGACGATGCTGCAGCGGGCGGCGGCTTCATGGACGGCGACGCGGATCGGCGCCGGATCGATCGCGGCGGAGTAGCGGAACTTGATGCGGGCGGTCGCGACCGGGACGGTGACGTTGATCGCGGTGCCGTGGTTGTCGATCACGATATTGAAATCACTGAACTTCGGATCGTAGGCGGTGTCGTGCAGTGCGGAGTCGGTCAGTATCCGCTCGTAGATGGCTTTCATGTCCGCCAGGAACGGGATCAGGTCCCAGTTCGCGTTGCGGCCGATGCCCTTGGCGCTGTGGGCCTGCACGCCGATCGCCACGCAGGTGAACAGGATATGGCTGCGATGGCCGCGCACCGGCTGCAAGCCGGTTGGTTCGACCACCAGAATCCCCTTGGGGCGCACCGACCGGACCAACGCCGACCGTTCGGCCATGACGCGGGCGCCTTGCTTGGTGGATTCCTCGTCGGTGGTGATGAGGAAGGTGACCGGGACGCTATCCGGCAGCCCTCGGGCGGCGATGATCGCGGCGGCGACGGGGCCTTTCATGTCAGTGCTGCCCAATCCGTGCAGGACTCCGTCCGCGTCAATGTGGGCGGACCACGGATCGTCCCGCCAGCCGGTATCGGGAACGGTGTCCATGTGGCCGGAGAACGCGATTCCGCCCGGCCCGCCGCGATGCGCGACCAGCACGCGCTTCGGCACGCCGGCGGCGTCGTGGTAATCGAGGCGTTCGATTTCGAACCCGGTGAGTTCCGGCTCGATCCGGTCGGACACGGGCAGGTTGGAGATGAAGCTGCGGCTGTCGAGCCGGACAAGGTCGCGAGTCAGGGTAGCGATGCTTGAGGTCGGGTCGGTCATGGCTGCTGCATAGTCCGGTAAAGGTCCCGCTAGCAACGGGTGGACAGTGGACGCAAGAGACTTTCCGCTTAACGGCTCATGTGCGCCCGCGATCATCAACCGGCGGTCATACCGAAAACCAGGACAGTTACGAGACTGTCGCATCGGGAGCAGGTTTCGATGGTTGCGGGACGGCGACGCAAGGGGGCCCCCGTTCTTTATAGCTTCGAAGCAGCCGCGCCGGCGCGTGTGGCCTCGTCGCGATAGGCTTTGCGGATGGCTGCCCCATCCCCATCGGCGCTGTCGAGCGGAAAGATGTCGGAGTCGCGGTTCGGTTGTTCCTTTATCGCTCTGAATATGGCGTCCAGCTTGAAGCCGGGTGCGTCGGGCTTAAGCACGCTCACCCGGAACTCATCGTTATCCATGCTACAGCGTATGTGCTCCGCCCCCGTCACCCGCAGCAGGCTCAGCGGATCGAGTGTGGTGTCGACCGGCGCGGCGAGGCGACGCACCAACGCCATATCGGTTGGTTCGAATGCAAGATAAACACGCGTGCGGTCCTCATCGATCGGCTGCACACGTTCGATATAACGGCCGACCGTTTTGCCGTCCCACATCAGCGTGATGACAATCTGACCTGGAGCACTCTGCCCTGGATACCTGGCGCCAATTTCGCCTGTCACGCCGGCACGGCGCAGGAACCAGGGTATGCCGACGCCCTCCAAACTATCCAAAACCTCATCCGACGGCTGGCCGAACCGGAGCAGTTCGAACTCGGTGCCAGGCGCCGCCGCGCCGTCCTGCTCCATGACAACTGGTTTGGCCGCGTGCGGGCCCAACGGGTTGAACGAGAGTCCGGCGATTGCAGCCAGTCCCAGCAGGTAGGCGGCAAATTTCATTTTGCTGAAAGGCGACGCCGAGAAGGCGAACAACGACATCATGGCTACCACTTATCCTCATGGATGCTGAAGCGTTCCCCCCTAACCAACCGACTTCGGTGCGAATCGCAGACTTCGGCAGTCATTTTCGCCCCCGGGTCCAGCGCCGAAGGAGGAATGACGCGGCTGGTTTGGAACGAACGGCCTTCCAGCATCGCGTTCAAGGCTTCGGCGAAATAGGGGCGCAGCGGCGGAGCGAGCACCGGTGGCTTCGCTACGGAAAAGGATGGGTCTGTTGGCTTGCTGCCGTCCGATACTTGCACCGTTTTTTCGAAGTCCGCGATGGCGAGCGTGACGCCGGTCGTGTCCGGGCCATCGGCAGTGAGCGTGGCGGTGAGCCGCATCTGCTCGATCGTTTCGCTCGTGATCGACCATGTCACTGATTTGCCGGCAATTGCGTTCACATGGGAATGCACAAGGATACCGCACTGGCGGGCGCGCAAGAAGGGGGCGATGCTGCCTTGGCTCAGGCGCTGCCAGGCCTCGTGCACCGGCATTGCGTATGACGCCATCAGATCGGTTGCGGGGCGGTCCACCCGGGGCGTGTCGTCCGCCAGGGGCTTCCCGGCATGTCCCGAGATCATGAAGCCGCCAAGATTGAGCTCCTTCGGGCTCAGCATCATCATTTGGGCGTCGGTTCGCATTTGCCCGTTTTGCGTGACATTGATGCCGAATGCTTTCGCATGAGTAGCGAATTCCGACGCCATCTGGTTACAGGCATCGATAGGCACCTTCTGTCCGATCAGGGTTTTCCATTCCGCAATCTGGCAGGCGCGAGCCTTCTCCTGGAAAAATGCCAGGTCCGTGCCGGGCAAGTCCAACACATGGCCCATTTGGCCCAGTACGCCGCCGATGTTGCCGCGATGAACCGCCAAAGTGACCAAGAACGTGGCCAACATCGCCACCCCGAGATCCCAGCGCAGACCCAGAATGAGGCGATCGTTACCGACCTCGCGAAACGCCCGGAGAGCGCTCGTCCGCGGCGCGGCGCCGACGGCGGCGACCCGCTCCAGATCTGTCGTATTCCACGCCGCCACCCCGGCGCTTTCAACGTCATGCACACGCGAGCCGGTGAAACCGCGCGTGTCGCGCCGGGGTCGCGCATCCAGCGCCATCTGGCCGGTCGTAGCTACAATAGCTTGAATGCGGTCGATGATCGGCGGATGGGTGGCCAACCGGCCCAGAGCAATGCCGTCAATCATCATGGCGTCGTGCTCGACCGGCAGGCCAGGAAGTGCGCTGTTGCCTTGAATGCGGTGCAAGGCCGACACGAAAGCGGCCGGGTCTTGCGTCAACCGGACCGCCTCGGCATCGGCGATAAATTCACGCGCCGACGCAATCAGCAGGCGCGACGCGAAGCCCAGCCGCAGGCATAGTTGCGAGAGCAGCGCGACACCCAGATAGATCGGGAACAAGACAGGCACGAACAGCAAGGAAGCAATATGCCGGTAACGCCTTGGCTTCCAGCCGCCGAAACGGTCGAGCAGTGTCATACTGCGCAAGAACACATTGGCGGCCGCGATCAGGCGCGCGTCTCCATTACGGATATGCACCAGCTCGTGCGCGATCACCGACGACAATTCGTCGTCGTCCAGCCCATCGATGATACCGCGGGTGAACACGATCACGGAAGACTTGCGGGTGATGCCGCAGGCAAACGCGTTCATGGCCGCGCTGTCGAGAACGCCGACATAGGGCGCCGGAAGGCCCGCCGCGATCGCCAACGGTTCGACGAGCCCGCACAACCGGGGCTCGTCCGCGTTGTCGACGAAGCGAAACGCCACAACCTTGCGAACGGTTTTCACGTGCCACCACATTTGTATGGCAAACAACGCTGTGGCGGTAAGCGTTACCGCCGGCACATAACGGGCGGCATAGCCACCCCAATGATACCAAGGCAAGTGGGCCGGATCGGCATAAAGCAGCGGCATGAACAAGGTGATTGCCGCCAGCGGCTGCATCAGCACGACAAAACTAAGCAGCAGGGCGATCGAGCGGGCGTTGTTGTGCTCGACCCAGCCGAACAGTCCGTTCGCGCGCATGGCTCGTGTCCCTTTGGCGCAAAGCGGCTCAGAAACGGATTGCGGCCGGCTCGTCGAGCACCATGCGCTCGATACCAAGGTCAAACGGGCGACGTTCGGTGAGGCGGCGGCGGGCGGCAACGAGGCTGTTAGGGAACCGCGCCAGTGTGGCGTTGTATTCGCCGACGGCGAGATTGAAGAAGCGGCGGGACGCCGTGATGCGTTCCTCGGTTGCGATCAGTTCCTGGCGCAATTCGCGAAAGTGCGGCGAGGCCGCCATGTCCGGATATCTTTCCGCGAGCGACAGGACCGAACCGACTTTGCGTCCAAGCGCCGCCTCGACCTGTTCGCGGGCTTCCGGCGCGGTCTGCAGGCTAACCTTGCGGGCCTCGGTTACCTCATGAAGAATATTCGCCTCATGCGCGGCAAAGCCCCGCACACATTCCGCAAGGCCCGGGATCAGGTCGTATCGCCGCTTCAGATGGACGTCGATGTCGGCATAAGCCGTCTTGCACCGCGCATCGAGCGAGACAAGGCGGTTTCCGATCGTAATCATGCCAAAGACGGCGAGGGCCACCACAAAGGCCAGAATAAGACCAATGGTTAATATAAGAGACATGGATGACGCTCCAGCGCGTTCGTGCGATGCAAGTCTAACGATGGCGAATTCGTAAGAGCAACCCAATCAATGCACATAACAAATTATTTTGATAACGCTTATTAATACTTGTCCGCATTCTGCCTATTTTGGTACTTTCCCCTCATACCAGAACCGTTCTGTAGGTGTGATATGGCCGAAGCCCTTTCTAAACGGATTGCGCGCCTTTTTTCAGCCAGCGCGGAAAATGCTGTCGACCGCATGGAGGTTGCGGGAAGCGAAAGCGTGATGCGCGAGACGATCCGCGAGATCGATCGCGCCGTTGATTTGGTGCAGGCCGACTATGAGGCGGTCGTTACCCGCCGTCTTCAGGCGGTCCGGCAGCAGAAGATGCTGCGCGAACGGGCCGATGGACTCCAGGAAAAGGCCCGCTTTGCTCTCACTGAGGGCCGCGCCGACCTGGCCGAGGCGGCGTTGACCAAGCAGGTTGATTGCGAGCAGGAAGTTGAAAAACTCGATGCGGCGCAGGCCGCGTGCCATGAGGAAGAAACCCGCCTGGCCGCGAATTTAGCCGCACTCAGGGTGCGCAAGGACGAGATGGAGCAAGCCCTCGCGGATTTTCTCGGCGCACGACGGGACGCCGAGTTAGGCGGCGACGGTCCGACACGGGTCCGGCACGATATCGAAAAGCGGGTCCAGAATGCCGAACAGGCATTTAAGCGCGCCATGGTTGGTGCCGGCGGTGTGGGCGTTGCGCGCGCCGATGTCGAGACGACCAACCGTGTTGCCGAAATCGATGTCATGCGCAAGCGCGCTTCGGTAGCCAGCCGCCTTGCCGCCCTGCGGCAAAATCTGACGGGCGCCTGATATGATCAGCAAGCCGCAAGGCGACTGGTATCACGAGGATCGCACCGTCGAAGCCGCCCGCCAGTTTGGCGCCGTCGCGTCCAAGGTGCTGGCGGCCGGCACGTCCGGAGTTGTCCGGGTCCGCGCCGTCTATCGTACCTGCCTGTCAGCCGTGTTGGCATTCATCTCGGGATTCGCCGCACTTGCTAGCGGTTTGATTGGCGGGAACATTCCCATTTCTATACTCGCAGGGGGGTGCAGCCTGTTGCTGGGCTGGGTCGCGTTACGCAATGCGCGCTCGGCTTTCGGGCCTGGAGAGTCCAATCCAAAGCCAGACACAGCCAGTTTAAGAAGCCAGCAAGACCCGGGGGCGAGCATCGGCAAGGTGAAACGAGATGCCGAAACCAACGTGCCGAGCGGCGGATCGACGATTTGCTACGACAGCAAAAAACTTTTCATGCGCGCGGCAAAAATGTTTGCGGCGTGCGCGTTGCTGGCCCTGGTGCTCGCCGCAAACCTCCATCGGAACCTGTTCTTCAGTTTGCTGGTTATGGCTGCATTGGGCTTTTACCTATGGCGCTTCATCGCCCTCCTGCTCAGGGGAGCCGACAATGATCTGACGGCAATCTCGTGGGACGATCGTCAGATTCGCTTGCGGACACTGTCCTCGTCGCGTCAGGTGCCGTGGCAATCAGTGGAGTCGGTCAAAACCATGCGGCGCGTTCTCCGCCTGTGGGGCTTGATACCGCTGTCCACCACTTACGAAATGGTATTCAATCTGCGGCACAAGGGTTCGCGCCGGAAGGTGATCATTCCCGCTGGCGTAATGACCATTCGTCCCGATGCGGCCAACCAACTGATTACGGTTGCACTTCGCCGAGCGCAATTTGCCGGCCAACGTGCCCAAGCTGGCGATCGGCCTGACTCCAGCAGCAGAAAGATGGCGGCGCAACCGGATCTCAGCGCGAGGGAATTGGACCCGGTATTTGCCAGGGATGCGGCGGAACGAACGCAAGCGTTTGGGGCATGCGAAGCGCCGGCTGTCTTTGGTCGGAAGGTTACCTGATTGCGTAATGCAAGGCTGCGGCTGCGAAGGACTCATCCCCGGTCGGCAGCAGATGTTCAAGCCGATCCATTACCAAACCACCCGCCCGCTTGAGCATAAGCGCGGTTCCGCCCACACTCGCCACCATGACCATCGATTATATCGACCCCCGCTCCGGTGCCATCTTCCCGCTCGATCAGCCACGCTGGTGCGGACCGGGTCACGCACCGCTGTTGCTGACACCAATGTCAGGCATCACCCGCGCCGACATCGACACCGGCACGCGCAGCCTGTGGCGCTATCGGGCGGCGTTCCCGCTCGCGGTCGAAAGTCCGATCACCCTGGGCGAGGGCTGCACACCACTGATACCGGCAACCGTCGCCGGTGTCCGGGTGCTGTTGAAATGCGAGTGGTTCAACCCGACCTGTAGCTTCAAGGACCGAGGCGCCAGCGTCATGCTGTCGCTGCTGCGGGCTCAGGGAATCGATCACGTCCTGGAAGACAGTTCTGGTAATGGCGGCGCCGCGATTTCCGCCTATGCGGCGGCGGGCGGCATGCAAGCGACGATCATGGCGCCGGATTCTACCAGTCCTGCGAAGACGGTGCAGATGCGGGCGCATGGTGCCAGCGTGGAACTCATCCCCGGCACCCGCCAGGACACAGCCGACGCCGCCGTCGCGCGGTCCGATTCGATCTTTTACGCCAGCCATAACTGGCACCCGTTCTTCCTGCACGGCACCAAGACGTTGGCCTACGAACTGTGGGAGGACCTCGGTTTCCGCCCCCCCGACAACATCATCGTGCCCTGCGGCGCCGGATCGAACGTGCTGGGCTGCGAGATCGGCTTTTCCGAACTGCTGCGCGCCGGTGAGATCGACACTTTGCCGCGCATCTTTGCCGCCCAACCGGCCAATTGTTCCCCGATCGCCGCCGCGTTCATGGCCGGGTCCGATGAACCCGTCCCAACACCGATCTCACCCACCATGGCGGAGGGCACCGCCATCGCCCAGCCGATCCGCCTGCGCGAGGTCTTGGGCGCGCTACGGGAAACCCGAGGCGGCGCCGTCACCCTGACCGAAACCGAAATCGCCAATGCCACACTCGATCTTGCTCGGATTGGCATCTACGTCGAGCCAACCAGCGCCCAGACCGCCGCCGCATTCGCGAAACTGCTGGCCACCGGGACGATCACGGCCGAGCAGACAACGGTGCTGGTGATGACCGGTTCGGGACTGAAGGCAACGCCAAGGATCGCCGGACTGATGGGGATCGCACTGTGAGCGACGCGGTACCACCCCGTATCGCCCTGCTCGGGTTCTCGATCGAGTGCAACCGGTTCGCCCCGATCGCCACCGAGGCCGACTTCCAAACGCGCACCCTGATCGGCGGCCCCGATCTGATCGCCGAGGCCAGGTCCCCTGCCCCGCGCATGCTGGGCGAACTGCCCGGCTTTATCGCCGCCATGGATGCGGCCGGCCCGTGGGAACCCGTGCCGGGCCTGCTGGCGATGGCCGAACCCAACGGCCCGGTTGAGCAAAGTTTTTTCGACAGCCTCATGCAACGATGGGAGGCCGACCTGCGGGCAGCCGGCCGGCTGGACGGTGTGTATCTTGTGCTGCATGGCGCGGGACTGACGACCGGAAACCACGATCCCGAAGGCACCCTGCTGGGCCTCGTGCGAAGCATCGTCGGCGCCGATGTTCCCGTCGTCGCCACTTTCGACCTGCACGCCAATGTTTCCGACGCCGACGTCACACCCCTGAACGGTTTCGTCGGTTACCGCACCAATCCGCATCTCGACATGCGTGAGCGCGGAGCCGAAGCCGCTGTGCTGCTGCGCCGGTTGCTGACCGGCACACGCACCTTTCTGGCCCGCCTCCGCCTGCCGATCGTGCCGCCGGCGGTCACCCAACTGACCGGACAGGACGCGCCCAACCGGCCTTATGGAGAACTGATCGACCTCGGCCAGCAACGCATGAAGGAAGCTCCTTACGCCGGGCGCGTGCTGAATGTCTCCGTCATGGGCGGTTTCGCCTTCGCCGATACGCCGTTCAACGGCCTGACCGTGGTGGTCACCGCCACAGACCAGGCAGCCGCCGACGGGCTGGCGGAGGAAATCGCGGCGGCCGGCTGGGCGCGGCGTGACCGGTTCCGGCCCACGCTGACCAGCCTGGAAGAAGCCACACGGCTGGCGACGACAACGCAAACGCCGCTGATCTTCGCCGACGTCGCCGACAATCCCGGCGGCGGCGGGCGCGGCACGACCATGTCCATCCTACAAGCCTTCCACGCGGCCGGTGTGAAAAACGCCCTGGTAGGCGTCATCCACGACCCGGCCCTCGCCGCCGAGGCGGGGGAACGCGGTGTCGGCGCAACGTTCGAGGCCCGGTTCAACCGCGACGGCGGCGACGCATTTTCAAAACCATTCGCCGCCTCGGCCACAGTCGTGGCATTGCGTGACCAACCCATCCAGGGCCGGCGCGGCATCTATGCCAACAACACGCTGACTGTCGGAAAATCCGCCGCACTGACTCTGGACGGAATCACCGTCATCGTCCTCAGCCACCGCTACCAGTGTGCCGACCCGATGTTCTTCGAGGCGTTTGGCCTCGACATCGCCGCCGCCCGCATCGTCGTGGTGAAATCACGCGGTCATTTCCGGGGCGGCTTCGACGAATTCTTCCGTCACGAGCAGGTTATCGAGGTCGATGCGCCCGGGCTCACCAGCCCGATGCTGGCGCGCTTCCCCTGGACGCACATGCCCCGGCCGGTGTTGCCGATCGACGATCACGCCGAATGGACACCTCCCACACAAACTGGACCGACATGAATCTCGCCGATCTGCCGACCCCATGCCTGGTCCTCGACCGCACCACCCTGACACGCAACATCCGCGTCATGGCCGCGGCCCTCGCACGCCTGAACGTGCCCCTGCGTCCGCACATGAAGACCGCCAAATCGATCGACGTGGCCCGATTGGCGACGGAGGGCCAACCTGGTGGGATCACGGTTTCCACCCTGGCCGAGGCGGAATACTTCCTCGGCCACGGCATCACCGACATCCTGTACGCCGTTGGCATCACGCCGCAGAAGCTGGAGCAGGTGTGCAAGCTGAACGGCGCCGGCGCTCACATTATCGTGATCACCGATGATGCCGACATGGCCGACCTGATCGCCGCCCAGCCGGTCCCGCCCCGCACATTGATCGAAATCGACAGCGGCGAGGAACGCGGTGGCGTGCACCCCGACAGCGACAAGCTGCTGGAACTCGCGGCTCGGTTGGGCTCCTGCCTGACCGGAGTGTTGACCCACGCCGGGCACTCCTACGCCGGCCGGAGCGTGCGAGACATGGCGCGCATTGCCGAGATCGAGCGCAGCACGGTCACCCGGGCGGCGGGTCGATTGCGGGATGCGGGGCATAAGATCGATATTGTGTCGGCTGGCAGTTCACCCACCGCGCGCCACGCCGAGAACATGGCCGGTGTGACGGAAATCCGAGCCGGCGTTTACATGTTCGGTGATTTGTTCCAGGCCGAGATCGAAACCCACGGCATGGACGCCATCGCCGTCACCGTGCTGACCAGCGTGATCGGGCGCCGCCCCGGGCGTATCCTGGTCGATGCGGGCGGACTGGCATTATCAAAGGACCGCAGCACCGAAGCGACGCCGCACGACTACGGCTATGGCCTTGCACGCGACATCGACGGCCGGCGGAGCCTTGGTAACGCGATTGTGCGTAAGGCCTATCAGGAGCACGGCGTCATCGACCTGGATCCGGCATTCAAGGTCGATTTGCCGATCGGGGCCAAGCTGCGCATCGTCCCCAATCACACTTGCATGACCGCCGCCGCGCATGATCGCTATTTCGTGGTGGATGGCGGGCAAGAGGTGGTCGCGATTTGGAATCGGGTGAACGGCTGGTAACCCTTGTGCCTTCCCCCACCCCGTCCAATGTGACCAGATGAACGGAGCGTTCGTAACGGTTTAACAAAGGAGACGTGTCTTCCAGAAAACTGGTCCAGATGACTGGGGTTCGTTCCCGGGATCGTCCGTGCCGGTTTCACCAGTGCTTGCGCTGGTGGGTTTTGTAGGACTGTGTTTGCTGGTTGGGGCTGCCGGCGGGTCGTTGACGGCGCGATCCATCCATCTTTGGTATCAGACCCTGCATGCCCCGCCGGGCACCCCGCCGACCTGGGTGTTCGCACCAGTCTGGACCGCGCTTTACGTCATGATCGGAGTCGCCGGATGGCGGGTGTGGAGGCGGCTGGGGGCGGGAAAACCCTTGCTGCTGTGGGGTTGGCAGCTCGCGGCCAACGCGTTGTGGGCACCGGCTTTTTTCGGTCTGCATAGTCCCGCGCTGGCTATGGGTACGATGGTTGCCCTGTTGTTTCTGGTTGCACTGACGAGCCGGGCCTTCCGCCGTGTTGACCGTATCGCGTTTGCATTGATGCTTCCGTATGGTCTTTGGTGCCTGTATGCCGCCTATCTGAATGCGGGATTCCTGGTGCTTAATCGCGCATGATGCCCAAGGGCGTTCTCTTTGATCGTTTTTGACGTCATGGCCGGCTTGTCCGGGCCACCTGTGTCCTGACGGTGCGGCGATAGTTGGCCCGGACAAGCCGGGCCATGACGATGGGTAAAGAGTCTGCGCAAGTGCCGGACAGCAATTCATCCACCACGCCAGTGATAGGCGCAGCCCGCGCACACAATCGAAAACTCGTCCGGAGTGCACTGATGAACGATCTGCCAAATCAGACCATCCTGAGTGCCGATCAACTGTCACGCATGAACCTATGGTGGCGCGCCGCGAACTATCTGGCGGTTGGCCAAATCTACCTTCTGGCGAACCCGCTGCTCCGCGACCCGCTCCGCATCGAACACGTCAAACCTCGCCTGCTTGGGCATTGGGGCACCACGCCGGGGTTGAACTTTCTGTATGTACATCTCAATCGCATTATCACCGAACGCGACCTGAACCTGATGTTCATCGCCGGGCCGGGTCACGGCGCACCCGGCGTCGTCGCCAGCACATGGTTGGAAGGCACCTACAGCGAGACCTATCCGAACGTGTCGCTCGATGCCGAGGGCATGCTGCACCTGTTCCGGCAATTCTCGTTCCCCGGCGGCATTCCCAGCCACGCCGCGCCGGACACGCCGGGCTCGATCCATGAGGGCGGCGAACTGGGGTATTCGCTGTCACACGCCTACGGCGCGGTGCTGGACAATCCGTATCTGGTCGCCGCCTGCGTCATCGGCGACGGGGAGGCCGAGACGGGTCCGCTGGCGACATCCTGGCACGGCAACAAATTCCTCAACCCGGCGACAGATGGGGCGGTGCTGCCGATCCTGCACCTGAACGGCTACAAGATCGCCAACCCGACGGTTTTGGCACGCATTCCGACAGCCGAGTTGCACGCCCTGATGACCGGTTACGGTTATGACCCGATCGAGGTTTCGGGATCTGACCCGGACCTGATGCATCAGGCGATGGCCGCCGCGATGGACCGCGCGTTCGACGCCATCGCCCGTATTCAGCAGGCTGCGCGGCATGGAGCAACGGTCGCCCCGGTTCGGCCAACCTGGCCAATGATCATCCTGCGCAGTCCGAAAGGCTGGACCGGCCCGAAGACGGTGGACGGGCTGAAGACCGAGGGATTTTGGCGCGCCCATCAGGTCCCGTTCACCCTGGACAAACCTGAGCATCTCGGCCTGCTCGACGACTGGATGCGCAGCTACCGTCCGAACGAGTTGTTCGACGAAGCCGGCCGGCCGGTCGAGGCGATTACCGGCCTGGCGCCGCTCGGCAGCAAGCGCATGAGCGCCAACCCGCACACCAATGGCGGCCTGCTGATGCGTCCCCTGCGGATGCCAGATTTTGCCGATCATGCCGTGGCCGTTCCTGAACCGGGGGCGGTGGATGCCGAGTCGACCCGCGTCATGGGCGCGTTCCTGCGCGACGTGATGAAAGCCAACGCGGCCACCCGCAATTTCCGGGTGTTCTCGCCCGACGAGAACAACTCCAACCGCCTGAACGACGTGCTGGAGGT
Organism: uncultured Rhodopila sp.; assembly: GCA_903932145.1. Taxonomy (GTDB): domain Bacteria; phylum Pseudomonadota; class Alphaproteobacteria; order Acetobacterales; family Acetobacteraceae; genus Rhodopila. Next base: position 70,518 of record CAIZFE010000109.1, read on the forward strand.
GACCAACCGAGCCTGGGACGCCGAAACGATCCCGGAGGACGACCGGTTGGCGCCCGGCGGCCGGGTGATGGAAATCCTGAGCGAACACACCATCGAGGGCTGGCTGGAGGGCTATCTGCTGACCGGACGGCACGGGTTGCTGTCGTGCTATGAAGCCTTCATCCACATCGTCGATTCGATGGTGAACCAGCACGCGAAATGGCTGAAGAGTTCGCGCGCCATCGCCTGGCGGCGGCCGATCGCATCGTTGAACTACCTGCTGACGTCGCATGTCTGGCGGCAGGATCATAACGGGTTCAGCCATCAGGACCCCGGGTTCATCGATCATGTGGTGAACAAGAAGGCCGACATCGTCAGAGTGTATCTGCCGCCCGACGCCAATACTCTGCTGTGTGTGACCGACCATTGCCTGCGAAGCTGGGACCGCATCAACGTGATCGTCGCCGGCAAGCAGCCGGAACCGCAGTGGCTGGATATGGACGCGGCGATCAGGCACTGCACGCAGGGGATCGGCATCTGGCCGTTCGCCAGCAACGACCAGGCTGGCGCGCCGGACGTGGTGATGGGCTGCGCCGGCGATGTCCCGACCCTGGAGGTCATGGCCGCGGTCGATCTGTTGCGGCGGCTGTTGCCGGATCTTCGCATCCGAGTGGTCAATGTGGTGGACCTGATGACGCTGGAACCGAAATCTCAGCATCCTCATGGCCTCAGCGACCCGGATTTCGACGCTCTGTTCACCACCAGCGCGCCGGTCATCTTTGCCTTCCACGGCTACCCCAGCCTGATCCACCGGCTGGTTTACAGGCGGACCAATCACGCCAATTTCCACGTCCGCGGTTTCATGGAGGAAGGCACCACCACCACGCCGTTCGACATGGTGGTGCGCAACCGGCTGGACCGCTTCCATCTGGTGGCTGACGTGATCGATCGTGTGCCCGGTCTGGGACCCGACGCGGTCTATGTGAAGCAGGCAATGCGCGACAAACTGATCGACCACGAGCAGTACATCGTGCGGTTCGGCAAAGACATGCCCGAGGTCGCCGACTGGCGATGGCCCCACGCCGATCGTCGCCAGACCTACGGGGGAACCGCCGTTTGAACGGACCGACGGTTTCGAACCGTCCACCGCAAAGCTATATCGACTGGGGATACGGATCGCTGCTAGAACCCCGCTTCCGCGTTGCCGCCGATGGTTTGACGCCATGAAGGTTTGGTTGATGAACATGTATGCTGTCCGTCTTGGCTTAAAGCGCTCCGGGTTGCGGCGGCCTCTCGCCGCGCTGGTTTTCGGCGTGACGCTGGCCGGTCTCATGGCACCCGCGGCACGGGCACAAATGCCCGGAAGCGGACCGGCCGGAACGCAGCATATGGGTCCGCATGGCACCAGCGGCCCTGACAAGCCGGCTCTGGAGGCACCGGACGCGATCCCCGGATCGAAGCCACGCGGGGATGCCGCGCCGTCCACACATGCAATCGGCGACATGCAACCGACCGACGCGCTGTTCGATGCCATCAATCGCGGCGACATTGCCTCTGCCCGGGATGCCCTGAACCGGGGCGCCGATCAGAGCGGCGTCAATGTTCTCGGGATGACGCCGATGGAACTGTCGGTGGATCTGGGTCGCAACGATATCACCTTCCTGCTGCTGTCGATGCGCGGCGAGGATAGCGGACGCGGATCGCGTGCGGCGTCGCACGCCCCCGATACGAAGACGGCGGCGCCGGCGAAAGTCGCCAAGGCACCCGCACCGGCTTCACACGCTGTTGCGACGATCGCGCCGGCGGCGACGAAACCGCGCGCGACACCGAAACTGTTCGCCAATGATGGTGGCACCCCGGTACCGAGCGCTGGATTCCTTGGCTTCGACTCCCGTTCCTCCGCCAATTAAGGCACACGGGCGGAAGGGTTTCGGCATCCCTGCCGCTGAGCGGGCGGTGCGATCCGGTCATTGCCCGGGGCATTGGCCGGGTTGCTCGGGCGGATCGCGATCACGCTACCGCTACAAGCTGGATATTCAGGCGGGGCGCCCTATGTGCCGGGCATGAGTGGAAGGAGTCCGCGAATGTCCGAACCTGATAGCAAATATACCGCACAGAACCTGATGACCGTGCATGGCTTGCGGGCCAGCGCCGTGGTTCAGGAGCGAATCGCCGAAGCCCGCCAACAAGGCGATGTGTCAGGCCTGGAGCGCTGGCAAAACGTCGATGCCGCCATCGCGGAACTGCGCCGCACCGGCGGTGGGCGTATGTCACAATCCTGATCTCGACGGGTCGACGACTGCCTGACGCCCCGTTCAGGGCGTCAGCACAAATGTTGGCTGGGGCGGGAGGGATCGAACCTCCGAATGACGGAATCAAAATCCGTTGCCTTACCGCTTGGCGACGCCCCATCAAGCCGACCGCCGATGTGATAGGTCCGTCAGCGTCCCGCGTAAAGTCCGAACCGCTATGGGGCGGCTGGATTCTGCGTCAGGCCGCCTCCCCAAACCCACCATCCGTCGCGAACGACGCTGCCGGACGCCTGCCGAGCCGCGTCGGGGGATGCGAACAAGCCGAAGCAAGTCGCCCCGGAACCGCTCATGCGGGCCAAAAGACAGCCAGGAAGCGCCTCAAGCGCCGCAAGCGTAGCGCCGATCGACGGCGCCAATTCCCTGGCCGGCGGCTCCAGGTCGTTGCACGTCGAACGAAGGGAGGCCGCCAGCGACTCGGTTTCTTGCCAACCATCCGCCGGGAATTGCGCCGCCGGGCTGAACGCCCCGGTGCGCGCGCGAAAAACCGAGGGCGTCGAAACCGCGACTCCGGGATTGATCAGAACGATCCCCGCATCCGGCAGGTTTGGCGCTGGCGATAGGACCTCGCCAATGCCGGCCATCATGGCCGGACGGTTCAGCAGACAGACCGGGACGTCGGCCCCCAATCCGCGCGCGATCCCAAGCAACCGGTGCTCAGCAACGGAAACCTGCCAGAACCGGCATAATAATCGCAGCGTGGCCGCCGCGTCAGCCGATCCACCGCCGATACCCGAGGCAACCGGCAGTTGCTTGTCCAGCACCAGCTTGCCAAGGGCCGTCACGCCCGCTTCAGCCGCCAGCGCCCGAGCGGCGCGCAGCACAAGGTTGTCGGCCTCGGCCGCCAATCCGGCAGCGAACGGGCCGGTCACGGTCAGCGTCAGATCGTCGGCCGGCGAAACGCTCAGCCGGTCGCCGACCTCCGCGAAGGCCACCAGACTGTCGAGCAGATGGTAGCCATCGGCCCGCCTGCCTGTGACGTGCAGGTGCAGATTAATCTTCGCGGGAGCCAATTCCGAAGCCGAGGACACCGACTTACTGTCCGCTGAGGACCGGGCCGGCATGTCCGGTATTCAGCTTGGCCTCCAGTTTCGCCGCGTCATCCGGTGCCGGGTTCAGCGTCAACGCCCGGCGCCATTGATACGACGCTTCCACCCCCCGCCCGACCGCCTGATAGGCGTCGCCGAGATGGGCGTTGATCGTGGCGTCCTCCGGCTCCAGTTCGACCGCCTTTTCCAGCGTCCGGACGGCCTCCTGGCTCTGCCCCTGGCGCAGCATGACCCAACCCAAACTGTCCGTTATGGCACCATCATTGGGGCGGCGTTCGGCGGCGGTTTGGATCATCTTCCGCGCCTCATCCAGGTGGTGCCCCATATCGGCGAGCGAATATCCCAGATAGTTCAAGACGAACGGCTGGTCCGGAGACAGCTTCAGGGCATGCTCAAAATCCGCCTTCGCCTTAGGCCATTGATGCGCCCGCTCCTCGGCCACGCCGCGGTCGTAGAAAATGACCCAGTCCGATCCAACCGGTTGCGGAATCCGAGCAATCGCCTTGTCGTAGGCCGCAACAGCATCAGGGAACCGAAGCTTGGTGCGCAGGATGTCGCCACGCTGCTCATCCGGCAGCGGACTGTCGGGATAGTCGCGCGCCAGACGCTCCAGATCGTGCATCGCATCGTCGGAGTGGCCCAGACGATCCAACAGCAGCGCCCGCCGCATCTGAACGACCGCAATGACCGGGTCGCCGGGCGGCACGTCGCTCAGCATCCGCAACGCCGCCTGCGTCTGCTGTTGGTTGACCAGGATTTCCGCCGCCAGAAGGCGCGATGCCGCGAAATCAGGCCGCATATCGAGCGCGAGACGCGCCATGATCAGGGAGAAATCGTTGGCATCCTGCGATCGCAGCAGGCCCGCGAACGTAAAATAGGCTTCGGCGATCCCATCCGCCGCCCGCGCCACCGGCCGTTTGTTAACCGACGCCAGCAAGCCGGGCAACGCGATGGACAGATTGGGCGCAACCGATTGCAGCGACGCCAGCGTGCGCTGCGCCTCGCCCGGCTGCCCCGAGCGGGCCTGCCAACTCGCCAGAATTTGCGTCAGTCGCAGATTGGGGGACGTCATGTCGCCCTCGGCAAGACGATACAGTCTGGCCGCCTCGTCCGGCCGGTTACCGATATCGGCGATCATTGCTGCCTGCACCGAGAACAACGACTGAAAGCGCGGATTCTCGACATAAGGCCGCAGCGTAGACAGCGCCGTGTCGGTGCGTCCGTCGCCCAGTTGCGCCCAGGCCACCAGCAGCGGTTGCAGCAACTGCGTCAGGCCCTGGCGCGGCAGGCCACGAAAGCGCTGTTCCGCCGCCTGCCAGTGACCGGCCTTGATATCAACATCCGCCAATACGAGCTGAGCGACCTGACTATCCGGCAACTGCTGCGCCAACCGGATCGCTTCCGGCCGGCCGGCGCTCAGGCAGGCAAGAAACGCCTGGAGCGTCAGTTCGGGATCGCCGGGACTCTGCGCGACCGCCTTCAACAGATCGTTGGCGGCAGTGACCGGATCTCCCTCGGCCATCGCGAAGCGGCCGGCCAGAAAATTGCTAATGACACCGGGCGGGACCTGACCGGTGCCAGCCTCGGTTGATGGTTCAGACGCCGCGCAGGCCGACAACAGCGTAAGCGCGAGTAGGACGGACCGCCGGGCGGCGCGGACATGTTGCATCGGCTCACTCTAACAGGCGGTTCAGCCGATGTCATTCAGCTTGCGACAATTGCGCGGGAGATACAGCGAATAGCCTGGGCAGCAGGGACCACGCGGTTTCGGTATTTCTGCGGATGGAGCTGCCGACGGCGGTAAACACATCTTCGTGATTCACCGCCGCATCAGGATGGCACGTGCGCTAGCTGCGGTGATCGGTCTTGCCATCCTCGATCAGGCGCAGCGCGGCGGTCCAGGCCATTTCGTAGTGGCTTTCGACCTCGTTGGCGGCGAACTGGGCGGCGGTGTGGGCGCACACCTCCGGCGGCGGCAGGATGATTTCGCGTCCGCCTGCCAGCGCATCGACCTGGGCGGCGCAGGCGCGCTCCAGCATGTAGATGTTCAGGAACGCCTCGGCGATCGAGGTGCCCCCAACCAGCAGACCATGGTTGCGCAAAATCATCGCCTTGTGCTGGCCGAGGTCGGCGACCAGACGCTCCCGTTCATCCAGGTCCAGCGCGATGCCTTCGTAGCCGTGATAGGCGAGGCGGCCGTAGAACTTGCAGGCGTGCTGCGACAGCGGCAGCAGACCATCCTTTTGCGCCGACACCGCGATACCGGCCGATGTATGCGTGTGGATCACGCACATCAGGTCTTCGCGGGCCATGTGGATCGCGGAATGGATGGTGAAGCCGGCGGCGTTGACGTCGCGGCTGCTGAGGCCGCGCTCATCGACGATGTTGCCGTGCAGATCGACCTTGACGAGGTCGGATGCCCGCATCTCGTGAAAATGCACGCCATACCGGTTGATCAGAAAGTGGTGATCCGGCCCCGGAATGCGAGCGCTTAGATGGGTGTAGATGAAGTCGGTCCAGCGGTGATGCGCCACGAGGCGGTACAACGCGGCCAGATCGCAGCGGATCTGCCACTCGGCTTCGGACACACCGGCGAGCGAGGCCGAAGAGGTTGCGATATTCATGGCGGTGCCATCCCGAAAATGATGCGGCACCGTCAACGTTGGGGCGGCTGGCGTCAAGTCTTTGCCGTGGCCGGGACAGGGCGGAGTATTGGGGCGCCGACGCTCATCCCGACGCGTAGGCCGATACGTGCGCCTGGCCAACCGGCGTCGATCCCGTCAGCAGCGCCTGCATCCTGCCGTCCAACGCGGCAATCCTGGTTTCGACCGCCTCGTGTTCCGCTTCCGGCAAGATGCGGAGGCTGGCCTTGAGGTCCGCGACCTCATGCACCATCGCCATCACCCGCACGCGCCGCTGCTGCTTTTCCTCGGGCGTGCTCGGCTGCGGGAAGTCGCTCGTGGTGCGGTCGTGGTGATCGGCCGGCGCCGGTTCGGCCGCGCGTTCGTCGGGATGCGCGATCGCCAGGTCTTCCGCCTGTGGCGGAACCACCTCTTCCGGGGCGCGGTCCGCGACCGGCGCCGGCGGTCCGAGGTCCATCCGGCTGGCGACCAGAAACGAAATCATCGCCTCCTGACGCGCGCCCTTCCGGTTTTGCTCCGCCACTCGGTTGAGCCCGATGCTGCCGCTGCGCAGACGCAACACCATCATCAGCGGCAGGTCGTCCGCCATCGACCGGACCAGCGAGTCCGATGCCGCCAACCCGTTCAGCACGATTTGCCCCACCGCGATCGGGTCCAGTTGGGTGCGGATGCGGTAGTCCTCCAGCGTCTCCGCCGCCGCCATGCGGGCCAGCGCGACATCGCCTCCGGTGAGGCTGAGGAAGATCGGCGCCAACAGCGTGACGATCAGGTTCGACAGGTAGCCTGTGCCGAATGGCGGGCTGGCGGGCGAGGGTTCGGCGAGGGCGGTGTGTTGGGTCATGCTGCTCACTTAGAACAATACAGGAACTTACTACCTCTGGTTGCTTTTCCGCGTCAAGCAAAATTTCCTGCCGGTTGGCGGTGCATTGGCCGCGAGACGTCCCTTCGATGGGGCGGTTACCGGCCGCCTCGTGGCCATTTCTGATCGGATGGATTGTTCGGATCGGGGGCCGGTAGCTTGGGTTGGAACTCAGATAAGAACAGATCAGAACGGATAAAAACGGATTTCTTAAAACCTGATCGACGGATGGGCGACACGCTTTACCTGGAGCTTCGGATTGCCGAAGTTTAACAGCAGGCATAACGGTAGGCCGGTCGCCCGCAGGTAGTTCAATCCTTGCGCGGTATGCGCGGGGTCGAGTGCCTTGACCACTTTCAACTCCACGACCACTGCGTTTTCAACGAGGATATCCGCGATGTATGAACCGACCACGACCTCATCATACATGACCTCGACAGCCCGCTGCTGATAGACGTTCAATCCCGCCTTTCGCAATTCATGGGCAAGGGCGTTTTCATAGACTTTCTCAAGAAAACCCGGGCCGAGCGTGTTCAGCACCGCGAACGATCGGCCGATGACTGCATCGGTGATACGGCTAAGGTCATGCGTTTCCTGATTCATCCGCTCTTATCCGTTCTGATCCGTTCTTATCTGAGTTCCAATTCAATCACCGTCCTTATCAAGTTGCAATGTTCCCCGAGGCATGGCCGGCCCTCCTTATCGCCACCACCTCATACGCGCCGACATAATAATGGGGAGCCAAGTGCGCTCAATCATTTCCGGATGCATGCAACTCCCGCAACACCGGCAGCAAATACTCCGCGAACAACCGGGGATTCTCCGCGAACGGAAAATGCCCGATTCCCTTCATCTCCCGAAACACCACACCCGGTATCTTCGCCGCCGTCGCCTGCGACAATTCGACAGTGCACGAATAGTCGTATTCCCCCGTCAGCATAAACAACCGGCACCGGTTGGTATCGATCCGCCCGACCCTCTCTCGAGCATCCCAGTCGCCCGAGTAAAACGCGATGTCGCCATAGAATACCGACGGGCCGCCCTGGCCATACTGCCAGGTGATTTGCTCCTGATACTCCGCCGGACTGTGCGGCGCGCTCAACGCGCGTATCCATTCCGGCACGAACAGCGCCTGATTGACCGCCGGGTGCGCCGCCCAGGTGTTCTGGCGCTGACTGATTTTCTCGCACGCCTCGCAGGCAACGATGCCGCCGAACGCCTCGGGGTGCCGGTACGCGAGTTCCAGGCAGATCTCGCCGGACATCGACGCCCCCAGCGCGATCGGCTTATCCAAGCCGGCGGCCGCGATGAACCCCATGATCAGCGAAACATACAGATCGGTATTCAACCGCCACGATCCCGGGATCGCGCCATCCGGTGGCGGTGACTTGCCGTGCCAGGGCAGATCGAACGCCACCAGCCGGTGACCGTCGGTGATGCGGCTGTCCGCCATCAGTCCATGAAACTGCCGCCCGTCGGACCCGGCCGTGTGCATGCACAGAACATCGCGGCCAGACCCGGCGGTTTCGTAGTAAATCTGGTACGTTACGCCATCGACCGTGACCGGCACATAGCCGCCCTGGACCACGGGCATCGTCCTCGGTCCTTCCCGAGGCGCCAAACTGACAGGCACCGGCACCGCATTGCCCAGCGAAAGCCACTTGCCGATGTCCAGCACACGCCGAGCGACATGGGCGTGCTGCATGAAGGCCAACGGGTCGCCTTGAATCGCGAACTCCGGAATCCGGTAATGCATCGCAAACATGCCGTGGTAATGGCGCGGCGGCACCGGCATCAGGAATTTGTCCCAAACCTCGGCCGGCGCTGCCAGGGTGAAGGCCGGGTCGCCGCCCTCGGTCTGGACCTTACCGTCCTTCAGACAAAAACACGTCGTTTCGGCGCCGCTGGCGATGGCGAACGTGACGGACCAGGGCCCCGCCCAGGCGGCCAACGTCGCGTCGCCGGCGCAGGCATCGCGCCAGGACGCTGCATCCGGAAAACTGTTCATTGCGGATCGATCACTTTCAGCACCACGGGATGATACTGATCGCCGTAGCCGGCTGCCTCGGCCTGCTTCAGCCGCTCCATCGTCAGTTTTGCCGCCGCCATATCCAGTCCGGATGCCTCAGCCATTTCCAGCGCGTAGGACAAATCCTTAATCGCATACCGCGTCGAAAACGCCCGCTCGGGGAATACGCCCGGCAGCATCGCCTTGGTCCCGTGGTTACGCAGGACAAAACTGTCGCCGGAGCCCATCGCCATGGTCGGCAACAAAACCTCAGGCGCGACACCGTTACGCCGCCCGATGGCGATCGCCTCGGCCAGGGCGCCGCAATGCTGGAACACCAGCATATTGTTGAGAATCTTCACCACCTGGCCGCAGCCGACGGGACCGCAATGGGTGACGTCGGTCCCCATCGTCTCCAGGATCGGGCGAACCCTGGCGAAGGTGTCGTCGGTGGCGCCGACCATGATGCTGAGTTCACCGCGCGAGGCCGCATCCCGTGTGCGGGCGACCGGCGCGTCGGCATACAGGATGCCCTTTTCGGTCAGGCGCGCCCCGATCTGCCGGGTCAGCTCCACCGACGAGGTGCTGGTATCGACCACGCACTGACCGGCCCGCAAATGCGGCTCCAACTGCGCCACGACGGCCGCGACCGCCTTGCCGTCCGGCAGGGACAGAAGAATGACGTCGCAGGTTTCGGCGATGATTTGCAACGAGGCCGCCTCGACGCCCTGCCCGCGCAAACGCTCCAACGGTTCCGGGCGCAGATCGAACGCCAGCACCGGGATGCCCGACCGGCGGGCCAGGTGGCCGCACATCGGCTCGCCCATAACGCCAAGGCCGATGAAACCGATTTTCGAGATGGCGGTATTGGCCCCGACGGGACCCGGCGTGGCGGACGATGCGGACATGCGGTTTTCCTTCCCCGATATCCCCCAGTTGTCCCCGCACACTGCTCGGATGTCAAAGCGTTCGGGGTTGCGGAGGGGGTTTACGAGACCACGCGCCGCCCCAAAATGGTATCACCGCCGTTCCACATCCGTTATGGCCCGGCCAAGTCCCATAGACATCAAGATAAGCCGTTGGGTGGGGAGGATTTGCCCATTCGTCATGACCGGGCTTGGCCCGGTCACCCGGGACTTTGGTTGGCGCGGCACAGGAAGTCGTGGGTGGCCGGGCCAAGCCCGGCCATGACGGAGAAGGGCAAACCACGTCCGTGGCACAAACTTTCTGCGCCCAGGGCTTATCCCGACGCCTATAGGGCCAAGCCGGGCCATGACGGGCGGGAAAATCCTCCCCGCCCACCGATCCGTCGCCGAATGATATCGTTGGCGAGGCGCCGGTCGCAGTCGTCGCGTATGACCCGCCGCAGCCGTTGGTGAGCGGGAGGAGATCCTCCCGCTCTATTACCGGAACAGAACCGCCGCTGCCGCCTGCGCCGCCGAAACGAACGGCGCCGGGAACAGGAAGAAGAACCCGGTGAACAAGCCCGTGGCCGCCACAACGAAGGACAGTGAGGCCGGCCGAGCATCGAAGCGTTCGGCGGGGGCGTCGAAGTACATCACTTTGATGATGCGAATGTAATAAAACGCACCGATCACGCTGGTCAGCACGCCGACCACGGCCAATGTCCAAAGCCCGCCCTGCACGGCCGCGAGGAAGATGTACAGCTTGGCGAAGAACCCGGACATCGGCGGGATACCGGCAAGGCTGAACATGAATACGGTCAACACCATGGCCAGCATCGGGTCGTTGGAGGCCAACCCGGCGAGGTCGGAGATCTTCTCGACGGCCTTGCCTTTGCGCTGCATCGCCAGAATGCAGCCGAAGGTGCCGGCGGTCATGAACACGTAGATGACCATATAGATCAACACGCCGCGCACGCCGCTGGACGTCCCCACCGCGAGGCCGATCAGCGCGTAACCCATGTGGCCGATCGAGGAATAGGCCATCAGCCGCTTGATGTTGGTCTGCCCGATCGCGGCGACCGCTCCCAGCAGCATCGAGCAAATCGAGACGATGATCACCAGCAACTGCCACGCACCGACCAGGGACGCGAACGACGTCCCCATCACCCGCAGCAGCAGCGCCATGGCGGCCACTTTCGGGGCGGTGGCGAAGAACACGGTCACCGGTGTCGGTGCGCCTTCGTACACATCCGGCGTCCACATATGGAACGGAACCGCGGAGACCTTGAACGCCAGACCGACCAGCACGAACACGATGCCAACGACCAGGCCCGGCGACGCGCTTGTGGGCTGCACCAGCAGCTCATGCAGCGACGCGAGGTCCATGGTACCGGAGAATCCGTACACCAGGGACATGCCATACAGCAGCAAGCCGGATGCTAGCCCGCTCAGGACGAAATACTTCAGGCCGGCTTCGGAGGACCGCAAATCGTCGCGGGCAAAGGATGCCAGCACGTAGAGCGCGAGCGATTGCAGTTCCAGGCCCAGATACAGCGTCATCAGATTGGACGCCGACGCCATGATCATCATGCCGACGGTGGAGAACAGCATCAGCACCGGGAATTCGAACCGGGCGATGCCCTGTGTGCGGTTCCAGTCCAGCGCAAGAATGGTGGATAATGCCGCGCCGGACAGGATCAGGACCTGATTGAAGGCGCTGAACGGGTCGGCGACAAACTGGCCATGGAAGCCGAAGCCGTAATTCCCGGTGTAAACCAGGAAGCCCGCGATCACGAAGCCACCGATGGTGAACATCGTGCAGAGCAGCGTGCTGTCCTGCTTGCGCAGAACGCCGAAGATCAAGGTCGCCATGCCGATGCAGGCGAGGACGATCTCGGGAAGGGCCAAGGTCCAGTTCATCAGTTCAAGATCCCGGCAAGCTTGGTTGTCGCGGCCAGAGCGGCGGTGTGGTGTTGCACCATCGCCCCCACGCTGGCGTCGAAGAAGCTGGTGAAGCTGGACGGGTAGATGCCCATCCACAAGGTCAGAACGATCAGCGGCGCGAACACCACCCACTCACGCGGCGACAAGTCCAGGATGTGGCGCAGATCGTCCTTGGTGATGCGGCCGAAGATGACCCGGCGATAGAGGTACAGCATGTAGGCCGCGCCCAGGATCATGCCGGCGCCGCCCAACAGGGCGAGCCAGAAATTGACCTGCAACGCGCCGATGATGACCAGGAACTCGCCAACGAAGCCGGCGGTGCCGGGCAGACCGACCGAGGCCATCATGAACAGCATGAACACCAGCGCGTAGGCCGGCATCCGGTCAGCCAGACCGCCGTAGCGGGCGATCTCGCGCGAGTGAATGCGATCATAGACAACGCCGACAATCAGGAACAACGCGGCCGAGACGACACCGTGCGACAGCATCTGGAACAACGCGCCGGAGATCCCCTGCACATTGATGGTAAAGATGCCGATCGTGACGACACCCATATGGGCGATCGACGAATACGCGACCAGCTTCTTCATATCCTCCTGCGCCAGCGCGACCAGCGAGGCATAGATCACCGCGACGACGGACAGTGTGAACACGAACGGCGAGAAGTAGGCGGACGCATCCGGCAGCATCGGTACCGAGAAGCGGAGGAACCCGTAGGCTCCCATCTTCAACAGCACGCCGGCCAGGATGACGGAACCGGCCGTCGGCGCCTCCACATGGGCGTCCGGCAGCCAGGTGTGGACCGGCCACATCGGCACCTTCACGGCGAACGAGGCGAACAGCGCCAGGAACAGCCAGGTTTGCATATGCAGCGGGAACACCGTCTGCATCAGCGTGGGAATGTCGGTGGTGCCGGCCTGCTGCCACATGGCGATCAGCGCCAGCAGCATCAGCACGGAGCCGGTCAGCGTGAACAGGAAGAACTTCACCGCGGCATAGACCCGCCGCGGGCCGCCCCAGACGCCGATGATCAGATACATCGGGATCAGCACGCCCTCGAAGAACATGTAGAACACGACGAAATCGGTCGCGGCGAACATGCCGACCATCATGGTTTCCAGAATGAGGAAACTCATCATGAATTCGCGAACGCGGGTCTGGATCGACTCCCAGCTTGCCAGGATGCAGACCGGGGTCAGGACGGTGGAGAGCAGCACGAACAGGACGGAGATGCCGTCCACGCCCATGCTGTAGCCGACCTTGTATTCCGGCAGCCAACTGACGTGCTCGTTGAACTGGAACCCGGCCTCGGACGGGTCGAATTTCACCCACAGCACCAGCGACAGGACCATAACCAGCAGGCTGGTCCACAACGCGGTCCAGCGGGCGTTGCTGGCGACGGTTGGTTCGTCGCCGCGCACCAGCATCAGGATCAGGCAGCCGACCAGCGGCAGCCATGTGATCAGCGATAACAGCGGGAAACCGGCGGCGTTGCTAACAGCGTTCATGATCTCACCGGCTCAGCATGAAGATACCGACCAGCACAACGACGCCGATCAGCATGACGAAGGCATAGACGGCCAGCGAGCCGGTCTGGAATTTTACCAGTTGCCGCGAACCGTCGCTGGTCAGTTCGGCCAGTCCGTTCGGCACGCCATCGATGATGGTGGCGTCACCGACCTGCCACAGCACGCGGGCAAGGCGGATCAGCGGCTGCACGAAGATCGCGTCATACAGCTCGTCGAAATACCACTTGTTCAGAACGAACCGGTAGATGCCGCCGAACTGCTGCGCCAGACGCACCGGTAGCAACGGGTTACGGATATACATCAGGTACGCCAGCGCGATACCGAGCAAGCCCAGGATCAGCGGCGCGCCTTCAACCCAACTTGGGACGTGTTCGAGGTTCTCGATCACTTCGTTATGCGGGCCGTTGAAGATCGCGCCGTTCCAGAAATGGTGCCAGTCGGCGCCGATGAACCACGCGTTCAGCGCCCAGCCGGCAAATACAGCGCCAAACGCCAGCGCCACCAGCGGGGCCAACATGACCCAAGGGCTTTCGTGCGCATGCTCTAGCGTATGGTGGTCGGCGCGCGATTTACCATGGAACGTCATGAACAGCAGGCGCCAGGAGTAGAAGGCGGTCAGGAACGCGGCGAGCAACGTGCAGATGAAGGCATACATCCCGACGGCAGTGCCTGAGGCATAGGTGGCGGAGATGATGGCGTCCTTGGAATAGGACCCGGCCAGCGGCGGGATGCCGGCCAGCGCGAGGTTGCCAATCCACATGACCGTGCAGGTGACCGGGATGATTTTCGCCAGTCCGCCCATCTTCCGCATGTCCTGCTCATCCGACATCGCATGGATGACCGAACCGGCGGACAGGAACAACAGCGCCTTGAAGAAGGCGTGGGTGATCAGGTGGAACACCGACGCCTGATAGGCTCCAACGCCGGCAGCCGCGAACATGTAACCAAGCTGCGAGCAGGTCGAATACGCAATGACGCGCTTGATATCGTTCTGGCAGCAACCGATCGTCGCCGCGAACAACGCGGTCGATGCGCCGACGAAGGTGACGAACCCCAGCGCATACGGCGCGTATTCCATCAGCGGCGACATGCGCGCCATCAGGAACACGCCAGCGGTGACCATCGTCGCGGCATGGATCAGCGCGGAGACCGGCGTCGGGCCCTCCATCGCGTCCGGCAACCACACGTGGAAACCGAGCTGGGCGGATTTGCCCATCGCACCGATGAACAGCAGGAAGCCGATCGTCTCAATGGCGGAGTAGGTCGTGCCGAACAGCGCGTAGGTATCAGCGCCGTGCTGGGCAACGGCGGGGAAAATGACGGCAAACTCGATGGAGCCGAACTTGAAGAAGATCAGCGCCAAACCGACCGCGAACGGCAGATCGGCGACGCGGTTGACAACGAACGCCTTGATCGCCGCGGCGCAGGCCGACGGGCGGTCATACCAGTAGCCGATCAGCAAATACGAGCAGAGGCCAACGCCCTCCCATCCGAAGAACAACTGCGCCAGGTTGTCGGCGGTGACCAACATCAGCATGGCGAACGTGAACAGGGACAGATACGCGAAGAAGCGATACCGGGGCCGCGCGTCGTGACCCATGTAGCCGACCGAATAGACATGGATCAGCATGGCGACGAAACTGACCATGCCCACCATGGCCGCGGACAGCGTGTCGTAACGCAGCGCCCATTGAACGTGGAACCGCCCGGACTCGATCCAGGTGCCGAGGTCGATAACACTCGGGTCCGCGCCACCGACGGACATTTGGAAGAACGCCAGCGGTCCACAGATGGCGGCAATCACCATACCCAGGATCGACGCACCCATGGCGGCCTTGTCGCCAATAGATTTACCGAGGAGCCCGGATACCAGGGCACCCGCGAGGGGAGCAAAGACGGCGATGGAAAAAAGCATGCTCAACCCTTCATCAGGTTGACGTCTTCAACCTGGATCGACCCGCGATTGCGGAAATAGACGACAACGATGGCAAGCCCGATCGCTGCCTCAGCCGCCGCGACGGTCAGCACCAGCATGGCCATGACCTGGCCGGCAAGGTCGTTGAGCGCGGCGGAGAACGCGACAAAGTTCAGGTTCACCGCGAGCAGGATCAGCTCGATCGACATCAGGATGACGATGACGTTCTTGCGGTTCAGAAAGATGCCGAAAATGCCCAGAACGAGCAGGATGGCGGACACCACCAGGTAGTGGTCGAGACCGACGTCCATCATGAGTGCGACTCCCGGGTGGCAGTGGCCGGCACGCTCAATTCGTCATGGCGGGCGGAGGCCCGCCATCCACGTCTTTCGTTGCCGCCACAAAGGCGTGGATGGTGGGGCTTCGCCCACCATGACATTTGATCGGCCCGGGCATCGTTAGGGTGGCTGCGACTAATGCCCATGACCATGTCCCCCCGCATCGGCGTGTTCCTCGACCGGAGCCACTTCCGGCAGCTTCGGCCGCAGGTAACCGCCGGATTCCGTCGTGCCCGCACCAAGCGTCAGCGACATCATCTCCAGCGTTTCCACCACAGTCCGGGCATTCTGCTTCTCGATGTTCTGGTGGCGAGAGGTCTTGCGGTCCCGCAGCGTCAGCACGATGGCGCCGATCATCGCGACCAGCAGGATCAGGCCCGCGGTCTGGAACAGGAACACGTAGTCGGTGTAAAGAATGCGGCCCAGCGCCTCGGTGTTGCTCACACCCGTCGGCACCGGCGACATGCGCAGGTGAATGGCATTCGGGGCCAGTTTCCAGCCGCCCAGCACGATCGCCAATTCGGCGAACAGCACCAATCCGACCGTCGCACCGACCAGCCAATAACGCTGGAACCCGCCGCGGAGCTGGGCGAAATCGACGTCCAGCATCATCACCACGAACAGGAACAGCACCGCGACGGCGCCGACATAGACGATGACCAGGATCATCGCGAGAAACTCGGCACCCGCGATCAGGAACAACGCCGCGGCGTTGAAGAACGCCAGGATCAGGAACAGCACCGAGTGCACCGGATTGCGGGCGCTGACCACCATGGCGGCTGACACCAGCAGGATCGCGGTGAAGATGTAAAATAGGATCGCGGTGATCATCTGTAGGGCGCGTCCAGTTCGAGCCGGCGAGCCAGCTCCGGTTCCCACCGGTCGCCGTTCGCGAGCAGCTTGTCTTTGTTATACATCAATTCTTCACGGGTTTCCGTGGCGAACTCGAAGTTCGGGCCTTCGACGATGGCGTCCACCGGGCAGGCTTCCTCGCACAGACCGCAGTAGATGCACTTGGTCATGTCGATGTCGTAGCGCGTGGTGCGGCGGGAGCCGTCGTCGCGCGGTTCGGCCTCGATGGTGATCGCCTGGGCAGGGCAAATGGCCTCGCATAGCTTGCAGGCGATGCAGCGTTCTTCGCCGTTGGGATAGCGGCGCAGCGCGTGCTCCCCCTTGAAACGCGGACTGATCGGTCCCTTTTCGTAAGGGTAGTTGATCGTCACCTTAGGCTTGAAGAAATAGCGCAACGTCAGCGCCATGCCGGCGACCAATTCGCCAAGCACGAGACTGCGCGCGGTGCGGTCCAAGAATGCCATTTATCGGGATTCCTTGTCAGACGTCCGGGTGGCGCCCAAACCGATGCCGTAAAGCGTGGATAGCGGGCCTTCGCCCGCCATGACGGGGGAGGGGCCGGCTACCCTTATGCGGAAAACCGCTGCGGCCACTGTTCGGATGATCGGCTTATGCATTGGGCAACCATCCAAACGCCACCAGCACGCCGGCGGTCAGCACGAGCCAGAGCAGCGATAGCGGCAAAAAAACTTTCCAGCCCAGACGCATCAGTTGGTCGTAGCGATAGCGTGGGAACGTCGCGCGCACCCACAGGAAGAAGAACAACACGATGCAGATCTTCAGCACGAACCAGACCACGCCGGGGATCCAGGTGAACGGTTCCACACCGAACGGCGCAAGCCAGCCACCCAGGAACAGGATGGTGGTCATCGCGCTCATCAGGATCATGTTCGCGTATTCGCCGAGGAAAAACAGCGCGAAACTCATCGACGAGTATTCGACGAAAAACCCGGCGACAATCTCGGATTCACCTTCCGGCAGATCGAACGGCGAGCGGTTGGTTTCCGCCAGCGACGAGATGAAGAACACAACGAACATCGGGAACAGCGGAATACAGAACCAAACTTTTCGTTGTGCATGCACGATGTCCGTCAGGTTCAGGCTGCCGGTGCAGAGCATCACCGTCACCAGGACGAAGCCGATCGAGACCTCGTAGCTGACCATCTGCGCCGCGGCGCGCATCGCACCCAGAAACGCGTATTTCGAATTCGACGCCCAGCCGGCGATGATGATGCCGTAAACGCCCAGCGAGGAAATCGCGAACAGGTACAGAATACCGACGTTGATGTCGGCGCCGACCCAGCCTTCGTTCACCGGAATGACCGCCCAGGCCAGCATCGCCAGCGAGAAGGTCAGCATCGGCGCGATCAGGAACAGAAACCGGTTCGATCCCGTCGGGATGATGGTTTCCTTCATCAGCATTTTCAGCGCGTCGGCGAACGGCTGCAGCAAACCGAACGGGCCGACGACGTTCGGCCCCCGGCGCAACTGCATCGCGGCCAGGACCTTGCGTTCGGCATAGGTCAGGTAGGCGACGCCGATCAGCAGCGGCACCAGCAGGGCCAGCGCTTCGATGAACGTCAGGATGACAATGCCGGCATCCGTGTTGTGGAAGAACTCGTACATCGCCCTACTCCGCCGCCAGCGCGGGTTGCGACTGCGCTTCGATACACGCCGCCATGGTCGGGCTTGCTCGGCTGATCGGATCGGTTGCGTAGTAGTTCGGCACCGTCGAAACCAGCGGCGCGTCGCTCAACACCGACGGATCGCCGGCCGGGCCGGTGTGATCGGAACAGCCGAAACGCGGCATGAAGCCAACGCGGCCAAACACCGGGTTGATCTGCTCCATGCGCGCGCGCAGCGCTTCGATGGTGTCGTACGGCAAGGTTTTGCCGATGATCGCGCTGAACGCACGCAGGATCGTCCAATCCTCACGCGCCTCACCCGGCGGATAGACCGCCTTAAATCCGCGCTGAGCCCGTCCTTCCGTATTCACGTAAGTGCCTGATTTTTCAGTATAAGCAGCCCCCGGCAGGATCACGTCCGCGCGTTGTGCGCCGGCATCGCCATGATGGCCCTGGTACACCACGAAGGTGCCCGCGGCGATGCGCGCCGAATCGAATCCGTCGGCACCCAACAGCCACAGCAGGTCCAGGCCGCCGTCCAGCATCGCGTCCACACCCTTGCCGTTCGGCCCCGGAACGAAGCCGAGATCGAGGGCGCCGACGCGGCCGGCCGCCGTGTGCAGGATGTTGAAGCCGTGCCAGTCGAACGACAACGCGCCCACATGCGCCGCGAGGCGCCACGCCGCCGCCAGGATCGCGGTGCCATCGGGACGCGCCAGGGCGCCCTGCCCCACGATGATCATCGGCTTCTTCGCATTGGCCAGGATTGTGGCGAACGCGTTCGAACCCGAGTGCAAATCCGTGAGCACCGACGGTCCGGTGCCCAGGTGCAGCACCGGATAGGTCAGGTCTGTTTCGCTACCGATCACCGCCACCGGCAACCCGCTCGCCGCCCATGCCTTGCGGATGCGGGCGTTCAGCACCGGCGCTTCCTTGCGCGGGTTGGAACCCACGATCAGGATCGCGTCGGCCTCCTCGATCCCGGCGATCGAGGTGTTGAAGCAGTAGAAATCGCGACGCGAGGCATCCAATCGCGCACCGTCCTGGCGGCAATCGACGTTGGTCGAGCCCAGGCTGGCGAGCAGGTCTTTTAACGCAAGAACGCTTTCGGCATCGACCAGATCACCGGCGATGGCGCCGATGCGATCTCCTGACAGGCCTTTTAGCTTCGTCGCAATGGCGTCAAACGCCTGATCCCAGGTCGCCGCGCGCAGCTTGCCGTTTTCGCGGACCCAGGGGCGATCCAACCGGCGGCGCTTCAGGCCGTCCAGAGCGAAGCGGGACTTATCGCCGAGCCATTCCTCGTTCACGTCTTCATTGATGCGCGGCAGAATCCGCAGCACTTCGGTGCCGCGCGCATCGATGCGAATATTGGTGCCGACCGCGTCCAGCACGTCGATGCTATCGACTTTCTGCAATTCCCACGGACGCGCGACGAATGCGTACGGCTTCGAGGTCAGCGCACCGACCGGGCACAAATCGATAATGTTGCCGGACAGTTCAGACCCCAGGGCCTTTTCGACGTAGGTGCCGACTTCCATGTGCTCACCGCGCGCGGTGGCGCCCAGGTCGGGCACACCGGCGACTTCCGTAATGAACCGGATACACCGCGTGCAATGGATGCAGCGGTTCATCGACGTCTTCACCAACGGGCCGAGATTCTTGTCCGGCACCGCGCGCTTGTTCTCGTCGTAGCGCGAATGATCGGCGCCAAAGCCCATGGCCTGGTCTTGCAGGTCGCACTCACCGCCCTGGTCGCAGATCGGGCAATCCAGCGGGTGGTTGATCAGCAGGAATTCCATGACGCCACGGCGGCCCTTGCGGACCATCGGGCTGTCGGTGTGGACCACCATGCCGTCGGCGACCGGGTAGCCGCAGGACGCGATGGGTTTGGGCGGAGTCTTCTCGACTTCGACCAGGCACATGCGGCAGTTGCCGGCGATGGACAGGCGCTCGTGGTAGCAGAAACGCGGGATTTCGATCCCGGCTTGCTCCGCCGCTTGCAGAATGGTCGAGCCGGCTGCGACTTCGACAACGATACCGTCGATGGTGACTTTGGGCATAGGCCTACTTTGGCTTGGCCGCGCCGGACGGCGGGCTCGAGGTCGGGGGATGTTTAGGACCACTCGTCGTCGGACGATAGGCATCGTTCGCCAAGCCGCGCGATGTCGGAGGTTTTGCTGGGCCGGACTCACTCGGCCGATAGCCCCCCTTCTCGATAATCAGGCGACGGTCGGTTGATTTCTCGGTCATCGAACCATTCCCCTATGCAAAAACCAGAACGCGCTTGTAGTCGCTCGGCCTTAACAGAACACCAGGATTGCCAACGATTTGATATCGAAACACGCCGTAAGCGTCGATATGCCACAATTCCTCAAGAAAGAGATGGCCAGGATCGGGCCATGAACTGGCATACGAGCGTTGGTCGAACCGGCCGCCAATGACAGTGTCGTCGTTCAGGATGACCTGCAACCAGCATCCGGCTTTACGCTGACCGAAGAAGTCGTCCCAGGCGGTCTTGGCGCGAACCGCGATCCACCCCCACGCTTCAGCCATTTGCAGCAGGGTCACAACCAGGAAAGGCCATACGACCGGAACAACGATGAAGGCGCTCACGTAAATCAGCCACTGAACAGCAAGACTGCCGGTCGCCATCGGCTGGCTAAGCAACCACTGGGCAGGCAGCCAAACAATAAGGAAGTTCAACAAGCTGAAGCAAATCGCCTCGGCGATCCTATCCTTCAGCGCGAATTCTCGTTGGGGCACCTTCAACCCGTAGACGTACATAGAGATCGCGCCCGGGAGAATGAACCCAACGATCAGCATCAGTTGTTCGGGTTTGATCTCGGGCACCGGCGTCGTTACTCCGCCGCCATCGGCATGGGCTTCTTCCGATAGGCAGCAATCCGCTCTTCCATCACCGGACGGAAATGCCGGATCAGGCCCTGGATCGGCCACGCGGCGGCATCGCCAAGCGCACAGATCGTGTGACCCTCGACCTGACGGGTCACCGCTTCGAGCGTATCGATTTCGTCCGATGTCGCGCGTCCTTCGACCATGCGGGTCATGACGCGCCACATCCAGCCGGTGCCCTCGCGGCACGGTGTGCACTGGCCGCAGCTTTCGTGCATGTAGAATTTCGACAACCGAGCGATGGCTTTGATCACGTCGGTGGATTTGTCCATGACGATCACGGCGGCGGTGCCCAGGCCGCTGCGCACGGCGCGTAACGAGTCAAAGTCCATCAGGATGTCGTCGCAGGTGGCTTTCGGCATCAAGGGAACCGATGCGCCACCCGGAATGACCGCCAGCAGGTTGTCCCAGCCGCCGCGCACGCCGCCGGCATAACGCTCGATCAGTTCACGCAGAGGGATGCCGAGTTCTTCCTCGACGTTGCAGGGCTTGTTGACGTGACCGGAAATGCAAAACAGTTTCTGGCCCGCATTGTTCGGCCGGCCGAGGCTGGTGAACCAGGCGGCGCCGCGACGCAGGATGGTCGGCGCCACCGCGATGGATTCGACATTGTTCACCGTGGACGGGCAACCGTACAGACCGACACCGGCCGGGAACGGTGGCTTCATCCGCGGCATGCCCTTCTTGCCTTCGAGGCTTTCGATCAGCGCGGTTTCTTCACCGCAGATGTAGGCACCGGCGCCGCGATGCACGAAGACATCGTAATCATAGCCAGACCCGCAGGCATTCTTGCCGATCAATCCAGCTTCATAGGCCTCATCCACCGCGTGCTGTAGCGCAACGATTTCATCGTAGAACTCGCCGCGCACATAGATATACGCCGCGCACGCGCCCATCGCGAAACCGGCGACCAGGCAGCCTTCGATCAGCTTGTGCGGATCGTGACGCAGAATGTCGCGGTCCTTGCAGGTGCCGGGTTCAGATTCGTCGCCGTTGACCACCAGATAACACGGCCGATCCGACTGCTTCGGCATGAACGACCATTTCAGGCCGGTCGGGAACCCTGCCCCGCCGCGCCCGCGCAGGCCGGAGTCTTTCATCTCCTGGATGATCGCATCGCGGCCGCGCGACAGGATCGCCGCCGTGTTGTCCCAGTCGCCACGCGAACGGGCGCCCTTCAGGAACGGATCATGCTGACCGTACAGGTTGGTGAAGATGCGGTCTTTATCGTGCAGCATCTCAAGCCTCCGGCGCGAAAAGCAGGGTCGTCGGTCCGCCTTCGGGGGCGGAGGTCTGACGGCCGGTCATCGACCCGGCCGGCGGCCGTTCGCCCCGGCGCAACGCCGCCAGCAGCGCTTCGACCTTCCCGGCATCCATGTCTTCGTAGAAATCGTCATCGACCTGCAGGATCGGGGCGTTCACGCAGGCGCCGAGACATTCAACCTCGGTCATGGTGAATATTCCATCCGCGCTGGTTTCGCCGAAGTTCTTAATACCGGTGGCGTGCTGACACGCCGCGGTCACCGCGTCGGAGCCACGCAGCCAGCACGGCGTCGTGGTGCAGACCTGGAGGTGAAATTTGCCGATCGGTTTCATGTTGAACATGAAATAGAACGTCGCGACCTCGTAAACGCGGATCGGCGGCATGCCGAGGCGCGCGCCCACCGCGTCCATGCCCTTGAGCGGCACCCAGGCACTGCCGGTGTCGCGCTTCATCTGCTTCTGCACGATATACAACGCCGGGATCACCGCGCTGGCCTGCTTGCCGGCGGGATACCTGGCGACAATTGTCGCGAGTTCAGCTTCGCTGTCCGCATCGAACGCGAAGCTGGCCGGCTGTTCGAACGCCGGCCCGTTGGTGGCTGCCATCATCTACCTGTCGATCTCGCCGAACACGACATCCAGCGATCCAATGATCGCGCAAACGTCGGCCAGCATATGCCGTTTGGTCATTACGTCGGTCGCCTGCAGGAAGGCAAACCCGGTCGAGCGAATCTTGCAACGATACGGTTTGTTGGTGCCATCCGCGACCAGATACACGCCGAATTCGCCCTTGGGGCTTTCCACCGCCGTATAGGTGGCGCCGGCCGGGACGTGATAGCCTTCCGTGTAAAGCTTGAAGTGATGGATCAACGCTTCCATCGACCGCTTCATTTCGCCCCGCGACGGCGGCGAGAATTTGCGGTCCTGCACCTTGATCGGACCCGGCTTCATCTTCGCAAGCGCCTGCTTCATGATTTTGACCGATTCCCGCGTCTCGTACACTCGCATCAGGTAACGATCATAGCAGTCGCCGTTGCGGCCTACGGGAATCTGAAAATCGACCTCGGCGTATTTGTCGTACGGCTGCGAGCGGCGCAGATCCCATGGCACGCCGGATGCGCGCAACGGCGGGCCGCTGAAGCCCCAGGCCAATGCCTGTTCGGCGGAGAACACGCCGATATCGACGGTGCGCTGTTTCCAGATGCGATTGTTGGTCAGCAGGCCTTCAAGGTCATCGATAAATTTCGGGAACGTTTCGGCCCATGCCGCGATCTTGTCCATCAGGCCCGCAGGGAGATCTTTCGATACGCCCCCCGGACGAAAATAGTTGGCATGCAAACGCGCACCCGAAGCCGCCTCGTGGAACTCCATCAGCTTCTCGCGTTCCTCGAAGCCCCACAGCGCCGGCGTGATCGCACCGACGTCGAGCGCATAGGTCGTGAGGTTCAGCAGATGGTTCAGCACGCGGGTGATTTCGGCGAACAGCACCCTGATCCACTGCGCGCGATCCGGCGCGGTGATCCCCAGAAGCTTCTCTACCGCGAGAGCAAACGCGTGCTCCTCACACATCGGCGAGACGTAATCGAGGCGGTCGAAATACGGCACCGCCTGCATGTAGGTCTTGTACTCGATCAGCTTCTCGGTGCCGCGATGCAGCAGGCCGATATGCGGATCGGCGCGTTCGACGACTTCGCCGTCCAGTTCCAGGATCAGGCGCAAAACGCCGTGGGCGGCGGGATGCTGAGGCCCGAAATTAATCGAATGACTGTCGATCTCAACGGTTCGGGCGGAGGGCGTGATGCCCGCGGTAACGCTCATGGGCTAGCCTTTCGCCTGTTCGGCGGCGCGTTCGGTGTAAACCTTCTCGTCGCCCGGCAATGTCGTCATCGCTTCCCACGGGGAGAGGAAGTCGAAACTGCGGAAATCCTGCGTCAGGCGGACGGGCTCGTTGACCACCTGCTTGCGGTCCTCATCGTAGCGAACTTCGACGTATCCGGTCAGCGGGAAGTCTTTTCTAAGTGGATGCCCCTCAAAACCGTAATCCGTCAGAATCCGGCGCAGATCGGGCTGGCCGGAGAACACGATCCCATACAGATCCCAGGCCTCGCGCTCCCACCAGGTCGCAACGGGCCAGATCGTGTGGATCGACGGCACGGGAGTCGCGGCATCGGTGGTGACGATAATCCGGACCCGTTGGTTCAGCGTCACCGACAGCAGATTGTACACTACGTCGAACCGTTCGGTGCGTTCGGGCCAATCGACGCCGCAGAGGTCCATCATCTGCTCGAACGCGAATCGGGGATGGTCACGCAGCATGGTCATCACAGACGGCAGCGAATCGCGGGTTGTCTGAGCAACCAGTTCGCCCAGTTCGATTCGGACGCCGGTCACGCCGTCTATCGAGGCGACAGCCTGCCCCAGCAATTCCAGGGCAGACGGTGGTACGGCTTCAGCCGGTGCCGCGTCCTCAGCCACGGAGAATGGTCCCCGTCCGGCGGATCTTCTTCTGCAACTGCATGATCCCGTACACCAAAGCCTCGGCCGTCGGCGGGCAGCCGGGGACATACACGTCCACCGGGACGACCCGGTCGCACCCGCGCACCACAGAATAAGAGTAGTGATAGTAGCCGCCGCCGTTGGCGCAGCTACCCATGCTGATCACCCAACGCGGCTCCGGCATCTGGTCGTAAACCTTGCGCAGTGCCGGGGCCATTTTGTTGGTCAGCGTGCCGGCTACGATCATCACGTCGCTCTGGCGCGGTGAAGCGCGCGGGATGATGCCGAGCCGGTCGAGGTCATACCGCGGCATGTAAGCGTGGATCATCTCCACGGCGCAGCAGGCCAGACCAAACGTCATCGGCCACAAACTGCCGGTGCGCGCCCAGTTCACCACCTTGTCGAGGTTCGCGACAAGAAAGCCCTTGTCGGCGATTTCCCCGGTGATCCCCTTGATCACGGCGTCCTGTTCGGGACCCGGCGGGAGATAATCCCGGTTCCAGGCCATCACGGTCGAGTCGTTCATGCTGCTATTCCCACTCCCCATCATTCCCACTCGAGGGCGCCCTTGCACCACTCGTAGATAAAGCCAACGGTGAGGACGGCAAGGAAGGCGATCATCGACCAGAAGCCGAATGCGCCGATTCCCTTCAGGGCCACAGCCCAGGGGAACAGGAACGCGACTTCGAGATCGAAGATGATGAAAAGGATGGCGACAAGGTAATACCGCACATCGAATCGGCGGCGCGCGTCGTCGAACGCCTCAAACCCGCACTCGTATGCAGACAACTTTTCCGCATAGGGCTTCTGGCGCGCCGCGAGCAGCGATCCTGCCACCATGGCGGTGGCGATCCCCCCGGCGATCACGAGGAACACCAGGATCGGCAAATATCCAAAGAGAACTGGCTGCATGTCTGGTCCGCGCTAAGTCGAGAGGCTGCTATCGGCAGCACGGAACCTGCCACCCGCCCTTGGCGTCGGCCTGTTCCATCCCGCAGTGCAGCACAAGGCAAACATTAGACCTATCCAGCCATTCGACATAGGGGGGTGGGGACAGAAATCTGTCCGAACCCAACTATTTCGAATGGAATGGATGGTAGCCGCTGCTGGCGCGAGAGACGGGGCTCGAACCCGCGACCTCCGCCGTGACAGGGCGGCGCTCTAACCAACTGAGCTACTCCCGCAGCGGCTGAAGGGGGGTTTAAATGCGGTGGCCAATGCCGTCAAGGGCGTTTGATCACCCGGCGCACGATTAGCGAAATCGATCAAACGGCGCGGCCAATTGCCCGATCAAACTGTCGGGCACCGGCGTATCCGCACCGAAAAGTGGCGGCACGCCGGTGGTCGGCAAATACAGGGTTCCGAACAGGCGGTCATAGACAGGCAGCGTGGAGGCGTAGTTGTGGTCCCGATTTTCATCATTGGTGTGATGCCAGCGGTGGAAAGCCGGAGTCGCGATAACCGACTCCAACCACCCGAGGCGCCAGCGCACGTTGGCGTGAATGAAGAACCCCCAGAAGATGGTGAACACCATCAGCAGCAGCACGGCGATACTCGAGGCGCCGGTCTCTACGTGCCCGAGGCCCAGGCCGTGGATCAGCGTCAGACCGCACAGGCGGGTGACCACGATGTCCACCGGGTGCGCCCGCGTGCTGGTCAGCCAGTCCACCTGTTCGGCGCTGTGATGAATGACGTGGAAGCGCCAGAGCATCGGCCATTGGTGCGACCAGCGATGCCCCCAGTAAAAACCGAACTCGCCGACAACCAGAGTGGCCACCATGCGCTGCCACATCGGCAGATGGGCTCCGAATGCCAACACCCGGGCCGGCAGGACGCTGTAAATCGCCACGGCCACCGGCGCCATCAGGGCGGCCAACAAAGCCACGGTGGCAATCGAGTTTATGAAATAATAGCCGATATCCGCCGCGAACTGACGGCGAAACACCGCTTGTGGGCGTTGCGCGAACAGACGCTCACACGGCACCAAAATGATCGCGAGGATGAAAAGCCAAGCCGCGGTGCGCGCGACATCCATGGCCAGCGAAACCAGATGTGCGTTATAGCCGGCACTCAAGCGAGATGGTCCAGCATAGCACTGTCCGATTCATCGCGAGGACGTCCAGGGAAGCCGGAATGAAATGCGGATGCCGACGCTGCGTTCATAACGCCAATGTGTAGCATCGGAACGGCGCAATGACACGCCTTCCGTCGAGCGTCGGCGCGGTGTCACGGAATCGACCCGGGTCCACCGATAGTTGGCAACCCCGTTACCGGCAACGCGGAATTTGGCCTGGTGGGCGGTGACGGTTTCGAACCGCCGACCCTCTCGGTGTAAACGAGACGCTCTACCGCTGAGCTAACCGCCCGTAATAACGCAGGATGGTGGCACCCGAGGGTGCCACCCTATCCTGATTAGCCCACAGAGTCTTTCAAACCTTTGCCCGCCTTGAAGCGAACCGTGGTCGACTCAGGGATCTGCATCTCCTCGCCAGTACGCGGGTTACGACCGGTGCTGGCCTTGCGAACGGCGGCCGCGAACGTACCGAAGCCCACCAAACGGACCTCTTCCTTGTTCTTCAGGGCCCCGGTGATCGCTCCGAACACCGCATCAACAACTTCGCCAGCCTTCGCTCGGGAGAGGTCAGTTCCGTCGGCAACGGCTGCGACGAGATCCATTTTATTCACGGTGTTTCCCTCTCAAAGTGGAATATCAGAAATCGATTCCCCAGGCGGATTGCCCAAGGAAGAGCGGCGGACACTACTGGCGGGGTTTCTGCCCCGTCAATGCTTAGACCAGGCAATCCTGGGGAAAACCGCCAGTTTTGGCGAAGTAAATGAGGCGTCGCGGTGTTCCGGACACCATGTCGGGACGATCGGCGCCTGATGGTTCGGCGCTGATCCACCCGGACGACTCGCGACCGAAGCCAATTTCCGGAGTCGTCGAAAGGCCGGGACTCGCTTCCGCGCGCCCCGGCCTCCCGTGTCAGTCGCCGCACACTAATGCGGCAGTGAAGCCGTAACCGGTTGCACAGCCGCCGCGACCACCGGCGTCTCCGGCGGCTCTTCCCACTCGATCGGGATCGGACGCCGCGCCAACGCCTGGGCGATAACTTCATCGACGTCGGCAACGGGGATCAGCTTCAGGTGCTTTTTCACGTTGTCCGGTATCTCGGCGAGGTCCTTCTCATTCTCTTTGGGAATGAACACCGTCGTGATCCCGGCTCGCAACGCCGCCAGCAGTTTTTCCTTCAGACCGCCGATCGGCAGCACACGGCCGCGGAGTGTGATCTCCCCGGTCATCGCCACGTCGCGCCTGACCGGAATCCCGGTCAGAATCGACACGATCGACGTCGCCATCGCCACGCCGGCGGATGGACCATCCTTCGGAGTCGCCCCCTCCGGCACATGCACATGGATGTCGCGCTTTTCGAACAGCGTCGGCTTGATGCCGAATCTGATCGACCGGCTCCGCACGTAACTGAGGGCCGCCGAGACGCTTTCCTGCATCACGTCGCCCAACTTGCCGGTCTGCTTAATGTTGCCCTTGCCCGGCAGCAGCACCGACTCGATGGTCAGAATTTCGCCACCCACTTCGGTCCAGGCCAGACCGGTGACAACACCGACCATGTCCTCGGCTTCCGTCTCGCCGTAGCGGTATTTTTGGACCCCGGCGAATTTTTCGAGGTTCTTGCGGGTCACCGCGACCTTCGCCGTCTTCTTGGTCACGATTTCCTTGACCGACTTGCGGGCCAGGTTCGCCAGCTCGCGTTCCAGGTTACGAACCCCGGCTTCGCGGGTGTGGTAGCGGATCAGGTCGCGCAGAGCCTCTTCCGAAATGCTCCACTCGTCCTTCTTCAGGCCGTGCGCCTCGCCCTGCTTGTTGATCAGGTGGCGTTTGGCGATCTCGACCTTCTCATCCTCGGTGTAACCGGCGATGCGGATGATCTCCATCCGGTCCAGCAGCGGCTGCGGCATGCGCAGGCTGTTAGCCGTGGTGACGAACATCACGTCGGACAGATCGTAATCGACCTCCAGGTAGTGATCCGCGAACGTGGAATTCTGTTCGGGGTCCAATACCTCCAGCAGCGCCGAAGACGGATCGCCGCGCCAATCCTGGCCCAGCTTGTCCACTTCATCCAACAGGAACAACGGGTTGGAGGTCTTGGCCTTCTTCATGCCCTGGATGACCTTGCCCGGCATGGAGCCGATATAGGTCCGCCGGTGGCCACGCACCTCAGCCTCATCCCGCACGCCGCCCAGCGACATCCGCACAAAGGCCCGACCGGTCGCCTTGGCGATGGACTTGCCCAACGAGGTTTTACCGACACCCGGCGGCCCAACCAGACACAAGATCGGCCCACGCACTTTCGGGCTGCGCGCCTGCACCGCCAGATACTCGATGATTCGTTCTTTGACCTTGTCCAGGCCGTAGTGGTCGGCTTCCAGAATCTTCTCAGCCGCGGCCACGTCGTTATTGATTTTGCTGCGCTTCTTCCAGGGGATGGACAGCATCCAATCCAGGTAGTTGCGCACAACCGTGGCTTCCGCGCTCATCGGGCTCATCGTCCGCAGCTTCTTCAGCTCCGCCACGGCCTTCTCGCGGGCTTCCTTGGTGAACTTGGTCTTCTTGATGCGGGCTTCGAGTTCGGCGTTTTCGTCCTTGCCGTCCTCGCCCTCACCAAGTTCATTCTGAATCGCCTTGAGCTGTTCGTTCAGATAGTACTCGCGCTGGGTCTTCTCCATCTGCCGCTTCACGCGGTTGCGGATCTTCTTCTCGACCTGCAGGACGCCGATTTCCGACTCCATATGGCCGAACACGCGTTCCAGGCGCTCGCTGATCTTGGCGATCTCCAGCAGGTCCTGCTTCTCCGGGATCTTCAGGTTCAGATGGCTGGCGACGGTGTCGGCCAGCTTCGATGGCTCCTCGATCTGATTCAGCGAAACCAGGACCTCAGGGGCGATCTTCTTGTTCAGCTTGATGTACTGCTCGAACTGCGAGACGACCGTGCGGCCCAGGGCCTCAAGATCCTTCTTTTCGCCAGCGACATCTGGCATCGGTTCGGTCTTCGCCTCGAAGAACGACTCGGTTTCCTTGAAGCTGACGATCTTCGCGCGCCGTCCGCCTTCGACCAGTACTTTCACGGTACCGTCCGGCAGCTTCAGAAGCTGCAGAATCGTGGAAACCGTGCCGATCCGGTAAATATCATCGACCGACGGGTCGTCCTGGGAAGCGTTTTTCTGGGCGACCAGCAGGATCTGCTTGTCTTCCTTCATCACGGCTTCCAGCGCCCGCACCGACTTTTCGCGCCCGACGAACAGCGGGACAATCATGTGTGGGAAAACGACGATATCCCGCAGCGGTAGTACCGCCATCAAGTCACTTGGTCCAGCTTTGTCGCTGGAGGATTTAGTCTGTTCCGTCATAATTGACCTCCTAAAGGACAGTCAGCGTCGATTTCCGCCCAACAGCGGCACGGAAGACGCTTTCATGAGGCTATCACACCCCGCTTGCCCATATGGCGGCCAAACGGGGTGCCGCAAGCCCTTGAAATCCGTCACCGCGCTGCCGCGAGCCTTATTTCCCGGGTTGCTGCCGGACTCAGGCGGAGTGTTCCGCCCGCTCCTTGCCGTACAGATACAGCGGATTGGCACGTGCCTCCGCCACTTCGCGATTGATAACGACTTCCTCCACACCATCCAGCCCGGGGAGTTCGAACATGGTACTCAGCAAAATCTGCTCCATGATCGAGCGTAGGCCACGGGCACCGGTCTTGCGAGCGATGGCGCGGGTGGAAACCGACTTTAGCGCGTCATCGGTGAAGGACAATTTGACGCCCTCCATCTCAAACAGCCGGCCGTACTGCTTCACCAGGGCGTTCTTCGGCTTGGTGAGGATTTCCATCAGGGCGCCCTCGTCGAGGTCTTCCAACGTGGCGACCACAGGCAGACGACCGATGAATTCCGGGATCAACCCGAATTTCAACAGATCTTCCGGCTCGACCTCACGCAGGATAGCACCCATACGACGCTCGTCCGGAGAACGGACTTCGGCGCCATAGCCGATTCCCGCCCCCTTGCCGCGGGCGCCGATGATGCGCTCGATGCCCGAGAACGCGCCGCCACAGATGAACAGGATGTTGGTCGTATCGACCTGGAGGAATTCCTGCTGCGGATGCTTGCGGCCACCTTGCGGCGGAACCGAGGCAACCGTGCCCTCCATGATCTTCAACAGCGCCTGCTGCACGCCCTCACCGGAGACATCCCGGGTGATCGACGGATTGTCGGACTTGCGGGAAATCTTATCCACTTCGTCGATATAGACGATGCCGCGCTGCGCCCGCTCGACGTTGTAGTCAGCGGCCTGCAACAACTTGAGGATGATGTTCTCCACGTCCTCACCCACGTAACCGGCTTCGGTCAGCGTGGTGGCATCGGCCATGGTGAATGGCACATCCAGAATGCGGGCCAGCGTCTGCGCCAACAGCGTCTTGCCTGACCCGGTGGGGCCAACCAGCAAGATATTGGATTTCGCGATCTCGACGTCGTTGTTCTTCTGACCATGCGCGAGGCGCTTGTAGTGGTTATGCACCGCCACCGAGAGGACCTTCTTCGCATGCGCCTGGCCGATGACGTAATCGTCCAGAACCTTGCAGATCTCCTTCGGAGTCGGAACGCCGTCGCGCGACTTCACCAGATGAGTCTTGTGCTCTTCACGGATGATATCCATGCAAAGCTCTACACACTCGTCGCAGATGAAGACCGTCGGACCGGCGATGAGCTTTCGAACCTCGTGCTGCGACTTGCCGCAGAACGAGCAATAGAGGGTATTTTTCGAATCGCCGGACTTACTCATGTGCACTCCTCCCCCAAAAACAGGGGCCCAATGGGACAGGATAACTCCCTATTCGCGGCAGGGACAAGAACCGCCGGCACGCAGTCCCAATGGAAACGCCCGAAACCATACGGCGCATTTGGTTAATCAGGCCACAATGAATTGAATTGTAACACGATTTCGGGGCGGTGAGTGCCGCCCCGACCCCGCATTATGGGAGGAAAAGCCTTACGACTTCGGCGAATCGGTCGATTCGACCTGCGGACGGCTGTCCACGACCTCATCAACCAAACCGAAATCGCGGCTTTCTTCAGCAGACATATAGGAGTCGCGTTCCAGTTTACGCTCGATCGCTTCGATCGGCTGACCCGTGTGCCGCACATAGATCTCGTTCAGGCGCTTACGCAGCGTCAGGATCTCACGTGCCTGAATTTCGATGTCGGTCGCCTGTCCCTGGGCGCCGCCGGACGGCTGATGCACCATGACGCGGGCGTTCGGCAGGGCGAATCGCTTGCCCTTGGCGCCGGCCGTCAGCAACAGGCTACCCATCGATGCCGCCTGGCCGATGCACACCGTGCTGACCGGGCTGCGGATGTATTGCATCGTGTCATAAATCGCCAGACCAGCCGACACGACGCCGCCCGGGCTGTTGATATAGAACGAAATGTCCTTGGACGGATTTTCCGATTCCAGGAATAGCAATTGCGCGCAGATCAGCGCGCTGACCTGGTCGTAAACGGCTCCGGTGAGGAAGATGATTCGCTCCTTCAGGAGGCGCGAATAAATATCGTACGCCCGTTCCCCACGGGCGGACTGTTCCACCACCATCGGAACCAGGTTGTTGCCGTAAATTTCGACAGGGTCGCGGTCCCGCATCGTGCTCACCTAGGTTTCAGGGTCGAAGAAAGTAGCCAGTCATAAATATGCGTATCGAACCCGAAATCCACCAGGAATTCCGGGCTCCCGGTCAAATGGCCAGCCTCAGGCGATCTTCGCCGGCTCTTCCGGCTCTTTCGCCAGCTCTTCCGGTGTGACGATCACGTCGGTCACCTTGGCCAGTTCCAGAACGAAATCGACGACCTTGTCTTCCAACAAGGGCCCGCGGACGCTGTTCGTGAGCTGCGGGTATTTGCGGAAGAATTCGAGCATCTGCATCTCCTGCCCCTGGTACTGCATGGCCCGCTGATACAGCGCCCGATCCAGTTCCTGTTCGGTCACGGTGATGTTGTTGATCCGGCCGATTTCCGCCAGCAGCAGGCCCAAACGTACACGCCGTTCGGCGATGGCTCGGTATTCCGCCTTCAGCGTGTCCTCGTCCTTGCCCTTGTCTTCCTCGTCCTGCGTGCCGGCCTTCTGAGCGGCTTCGAACTGCGTCCAGATCTGGTCGAATTCCTGATCGGCGATCGTCGTCGGCACCGGGAAGTCGGCCAGGCCGGTCAGCGCATCCAGCAGCGCTTTCTTCAGGCGCACCCGAGACAGACCGTCGAATTCCTGCTGCTGACGCGATTTCACGATCTCTCGAATCGCGGCGATGTCGTCGGCACCGAGCTTCTTGGCGAGCACGTCGTCAATCGGGGGGACGGTCTGGGTGCTGAGCTGCTTGACGGTGATGTCGAACGTCGCCGCCTTACCCGCCAGATCCTTGTTGCCGTAATCTTCCGGGAAGGTGACGTTGATGGTCCGGGTTTCGCCGGGACGCGCGCCTTCAAGGCCTTCCGCGAATCCGGGAATGAATCCGGTGCCGCCAAGCTCAACCGCCGCATCGGCACCCGTGCCGCCGTCGAACAGCACGCCGTCGATCATGCCGGCGTAATCGACCGTCAGAACCTCACCGATAGCGGCACCGTTTTCGCGCTCCGCCAGCGTTTCGGCGGGGATTGGTTCCAGCGTCCGGTTAAACTTCGCGATCTGCTCCAATGCCTTGTCGACCGATTCGTCGGCGACCTCGGCTTTCAGACGGGTCAGCTCGATGGTGCCGAAATCCGGCAGCGTGATGTCGGGCAGCAATTCCATCGACACGCTGAATTCCAGATCGCTGGTCATCGCGGTCGGATTCTCGCTGACCAGATCGACCTTCGGCTGTTGCGCCGGGCGCAGGCCGCGTTCGCTCAGAACCTTCTGGGTGGCCTCATTGACCGACTCCTCAAGGATTTCGGCCGACACCGCGGTGCCGTAGCGCTGCTTGACGATGGGCATCGGCACCTTGCCGGGCCGGAAACCCGGCAACCGCAGCGTCTTCCCCAGAGTCGTGAGACGCGCCATCCGGCGTGATTCCAGGTCCGCCACGGGCAGAACCACGGTGTAATTGCGCTTCAGGCCGTCGGAAAGCGTCTCGGTAACCTGCATTGTCCTAGCCAATCCTAACAAAACTCGTTCAAACCCAATCGCCCACACAGGGCACCCGTCGCGGACCAGTCACGATAAGCCGAACCGAGGCGGTATGGTGCGGGCGAAGGGACTTGAACCCCCACGGCTTGCGCCACCAGAACCTAAATCTGGCGTGTCTACCATTTCACCACGCCCGCACACCGACGGTTCGGAGCACGACTGACGCGAACCGAACGCGGCGCTTTACCCCAGGCTTCACGCCTCCACAAGCAACAAGCGCGATTTGAACCCGATCTCGGCCCTAATGGGCTCTCAGGTCGTTGTTCGTGCGATGGTCACCCGCCATCCATCGCGCCAATTCGGCGTGAGCATCGACTCGGCGCAGCGCATCGATTTCGGCGGCATTCGGCGGATCGACGGTGAATTCCACGATCAGCCCATCCGGTGAGGTGCAGTACATCGAGCGGCAATAGCCGTGGTCGGTTTCGCGGACAGGTTCGTTGGCGGCCTTCAGGCGCCCGACCAACTCATCATAGGCTGTGTCGTCCACCTTGAATGCGACGTGGTGGAAATTGCCGATCTCCGGCGGGCTTGCTGCCTGGCATTTCTGCCAAACCTCGTCATCGGCGAACGAGAAGAACGCCAACGCGCCACCATCACCCAGACTATAAAAGGTGTGACAGAATGCGACCTCGCGATTGACCCAAGGGCTATGGTGCCGCTCGCACCAGGTCGCGGTCAGGGGAATACCCAGGACATCCTCGAAGAACCGGCGGTTTCGTTCCTGATCCTTCACCACGTAAGCGTGATGATGAAGCCGCTCCGGCGGATGCGACAATAGGCTGGCCATGTTGGATGCCCTCCTGTGATTTGTCCAAAATGTGCACCACGGCCGTGTCGGTCGCAAGTTTGGCACGCGCACATTTTTTGTGCCCAATCCCACCCGCTGTTCGAACTTGTGCCGGGAATCTCATCGGAAGGGAATTTGATGCATAGCACCCATGCATACTCGGCTTTTGTGGCAGACTAGCCAGAATGTAATTCTACTAAGGAGTAATGCGTAGTCGATTGTTGCGTATGTGAGCGCGGCGGCGGCTGATCATATAAATTTATAAGGGAACGTACAATGGGGACTGCCAAAAGTGTCAACGGGACATCCCGAGCGAAGCTGAAGGCTCCCCCTATCATCGCAAATCCTTTTCCCGACTCTCCGGCCCGCGATTATAATATTGCCGCGGTTGACCGGACCCTCGATTTACTCGAGTCCCTCGCTCGCCTCGGTCCCGCTTCGTTGGCCGCGCTGGCCGATAGCGCCGGGTGCACCCGCACCGCCGCATTCCGCCTGCTTCGGACGTTGCAAGGGCGCGGATTCACCATCCAGGACGAGGCCCGCGGCCTCTGGCGTTTGGGTGCCCGTTGGGGCGCGCTCGGTCGCGCCGCCACAGAACAAGGCGCGCTGGCGGCGACCGCGATGCCATTCCTGATCGCATTAGGCAAGGCCACCGGCGAAAACGTCTATCTGCGCGTTCGCGACGGCATGCAAAGCGAGACGGTTGCCATTTACCAGACCGATCCGACCATTCGCATGTATTCTGAAGTGGGCAAGCACGGCCCTCTGCATGCCGGTAGCAGCCGTATCCTGCTGGCATTCGCGCCCGAGGCGGTGCAGACGCAGCTTCTGGCGCAGCGGCTGAATCGTTACACGCCGGCGACGCGGATCGACTCAACATGGATCGCGGCCGATTTGCATCGCATCCGTGCGCGGGGGTACCTGATTACGTCGGATGAAGTCGTCGCCGGAGCCGTCGGCATCGCCGCGCCGATCCGCGACGCAGCCGGTGCTGTGATCGCCGTGATGCACATCAGTTCCCCGTCGATGCGGATGCGTCCGCCGCGGCCGCGCAACCTGCTGCCGCAAGTGATCGAGGCGGCGGCGAAGCTCTCCGAGGCGCTTGGCGCGGCGGTTAAGCCAGTTCAAGCCGGGTCGATCCAGGACGAGGCGACCCCGGCTGGTTGGCCTGTGAACGGCGGCATGCTGACAACGTCACGGCCCCACACGATCTTTCGATAAGGACAAAGGTAAGCCCGCACGGTCGCTGATTCTCGTTGCTCGGGGTGAGCAACGAGACGACGCTCTCGTTTAGCGTTGCGGCTCGCCCCGCGGCACCGACGCCGCACTGTCGTATTTTTGTCACAGCACGGAGTGGTCGCGCCGACCGGTTGATCCAGGTCAACGCCGTTTTCCCGCCGAAATACTTTTCTCTCGCTCGACCGGCACTGTGCCGGCCTTTGATGGCGCCCCGGCCTTGATGGTCCCGCGCGTGAGGAGAGACGATGAAAAAGACCCTTTTTGCCACGACAGTGTTGAGTGCAATGGCATTCGGCTTCGCGGCATCCGCTCAAAGCATGCCCGACTTGACTGCCCCCCCGGCCGGCCTGACCGCCGGCGCGTTTATCGTTCACCTGAACGCGCTCGGCGTCCTGCCCCAGGACACGTCCAGCAACATCTCCAAGGTTGGCGGTAATGTTTCAGCCACGAATGCCGTGGTTCCCGAATTGGATATGTCTTACTTCCTGACCGACAACGTGGCCCTCGCGCTTATTCTTGCGACGAGCGAGCATACCGTGAAAGCGAACAACACCGCGGTTGGTTCGTTTAACGTCGGTTCCGTGTGGGCGCTGCCGCCGACCTTGACCGTACAGTACCACTTCCTGCCTCATGAGCTGTTCAACCCGTATGTGGGCATCGGCCTGAACGGAACGTTATGGTACGGCGCTCACGCCTCCTCGCCGGTGACGCATTTCTCGGTCGGCGATAGCTGGGCCCCGGCATTCCAGGCCGGTTTTGACTACAATGTCGGCGGCCGTTGGTTCGTCAACGTCGATGTGAAGTATGTGCTGATGGATGTGTCCGCACGGGTCGATGCGCTGGGCACCACCGTAAAGGCCCATGACTCGCTGAACCCGCTGTTGGTGGGCGCGGGCATCGGTTACCGGTTCTAATTCGATACGGCCTCCCGGGGGCCTGACCCCCCGGGCCTTGCCGGTTCAGGTTCCCCCGAACCTGGACCGGTTTTTGTTCGTAATGATGAGTCATTACATGACCCTCTGCCACGCCAACGCGAGCAGCAGCACGGCATTAACCGCCATCAATACGGGTGCCGCGACTCCGACCCATCGGTTCAATCGGCGACTGGCGGCGTGGCCCGCGACTCCGATGATCATCAGCACCGGCGTCGTCCCTAGCCCGAACGCCAGCATGCCGGCGGCGCCCATGTCCGGACGGGCCGATCCCGCGGCGGCGGCGAGCGCGGCGTAGAGAAAACCGCACGGCAGAAAACCGAGCGCCAACCCGAGTCCGTACTCGCCAAGGGGGGTGCCACGGGGAATGCGGCGGGTGAGAGCCCCGATCGATCGTCCCCAGAACCGCGGGGCCCAATCGAATCGGCCGACTCGTTGGAAGGCGTGTACCAGAAATAAACCGGCGGCGATGAGGAGCAGCACGGCAGAGACCTGTCTGAACCAGGTGACCTGGCCAAACACGGCGGCTGAACCAGCCGCCAGGGCGCCCAGGCCGGCATAGGTTGTCAAACGCCCGAGATGGTACGGCAACAAAAGTCCGTTTCCGATTCGCTGCCGCTCGCACATGCGTTGCGCCGGCAGGCGCGCCATCCGTTCGGACATTTGGCCCAGGACGAAAATGCCGCACATGGGGCCGCAATGAACCACGCTGCCAGCGGCTCCGGCAACGAACAGGCCGGCAAGCAGCCCGCCCTGAAGCGCGGTTTCAGAGGTACACAGGCCCCAAAGCATCTCCAGCATGCGCAACACGTACCCGGAAGGGCGTAGCGCCACCTTGATGTGAATCAATGTTAATGTCTCGGCGTCACCGCAACGTGTCCGTCTAGCCGCCCGGGAGAGGTGCAAATGGACAGCAGCGTAAGTGACCTCATTGTCGGACTGATGATGGCCGTATTCGGCATCTTCGGTCTTTTTCTCGTCGCCGGCGCCGCCGACGCCGAGATGTATGTATTCGGACTCGCTCTGAGCGGGTTTGCGATTTGTTTCGAATTCGGCCTGATCAGGCGTCACTTCGATAAGCGCGAAGTTGCCGGGGCCCTGGCACGGAAACCCACCCATGTCTGACGCCGTCATGGCCGCGAGGCCCGTCATTATCTATAATGACGCTGTGGTGAAAAAATTCGTTATCGCCACGATGTTTTGGGGCGTGGTCGCCTTTCTGGTGGGTGTGTATATCGCCTCCGAACTGGCCTGGCCGTCGCTCAATCTTGGATTGTCCTTCATCAACTTCGGCCGGTTGCGCCCGGTTCACACGTCGGCCGCGATCTTCGCGTTCGGCGGATCGGCGTTGCTGGGCACATCGTTCTACGTCGTGCAACGCACCTGCCGGGCACGACTGTGGGGTGGCGAGGCGCTGGCCGACTTTGTGTTCTGGGGATACCAGTTCTTCATCGTCATGGCGGCCCTCAGCTACGTCATGGGCTTCAGCCAGGGCCAGGAATATGCCGAACCGGAATGGCATATCGACCTGTGGCTGACCATCGTCTGGGTTTGCTACCTGCTGATCTTTCTCGGAACGATCTTGAAACGGGAAGAGCCGCATATCTATGTGGCAAACTGGTTCTACCTGGCGTTCATCGTCACCATCGCGATGTTGCACATCGTCAATAACGCCGCGGTGCCGATTTCGATGTATTCGGCCAAGAGCTACACAGTGTATTCAGGTGTGCAGAATGCCCTGGTGCAGTGGTGGTATGGCCACAACGCGGTGGGCTTCTTCCTGACCGCGGGCTTTCTGGGAATGATGTACTACTTCATTCCGAAGGCAGCCGGCCGGCCGATCTATTCCTACCGGCTGTCGATCGTGCATTTCTGGGCCATCATCTTCCTGTATATCTGGGCTGGCCCGCATCACCTGCTGTGGACCGCCCTGCCCGACTGGACGCAAACCCTTGGCATGGCGTTCTCGATCATGCTGTGGATGCCGTCATGGGGCGGAATGATCAACGGCCTGATGACCCTGTCCGGCGCCTGGGACAAGCTGCGGACCGACCCCGGCCTTCGCTTCTCGGTTACCGCGGTTGGATTCTACGGCATGTCCACCTTCGAAGGTCCGGTCATGTCGCTTCGCGAAGTCAACGCCTTGTCGCACTACACCGACTGGGGCATCGGCCACGTTCACTCCGGAGCCTTGGGCTGGGTCGCCTTCATAACCTTCGGGGCAATGTATTACCTCGTACCGGCGCTATGGGGCCGCAAGGCGCTGTATTCCACCCGCCTGGCGTCCTGGCACTACTGGATCGCGACGATGGGCATCGTGCTCTATATCGTTTCGATGTGGGTTGCCGGTATCATGGAAGGCCTGATGTGGCGCGCATACGACAAGTTCGGGTTCCTACAATACTCGTTCGTTGAATCGGTCGTGGCGATCCACCCGTTCATGATCGTCCGGATGCTGGGTGGCGTCTGCTTCCTGCTCGGTATTCTGATCATGGTCTATAACCTGATCCGCACCGTCACCAGCCCGACCACGGAGCAACCGCGCCAGGGCCTTGCCGCCGTAGCACCCCACCTTGGCCTGGCGGGAGCCTGAGACAATGTTCATTCGTCACGAATGGTTCGAAAAGAACGCGATATTCCTGCTGGCCGGCACCCTGGTGACGGTCGCGGTTGGCGGTATCGTCGAGATCGTTCCATTGTTCACAATCGAAACGACAGTGGAGCATGTGGAAGGCATGCGCCCCTACTCACCGTTGGAACTGCGCGGACGCGACATCTATGTGCGGGAAGGCTGCTACGTCTGTCACAGCCAGCAAATCCGCACTCTGCGCGATGAGGTGGAACGTTACGGCCACTACTCCATCGCGGCGGAGAGCATGTATGACCACCCGTTCCAGTGGGGATCGAAGCGAATTGGTCCCGACCTGGCCCGCGTGGGCGGCAAATACTCCAGCGACTGGCACTACGCGCACCTGAAAAACGCGCAGGAAGTGGTGCCGGAATCGCTGATGCCGCACTATGCGTTCCTGGAAGAAACCGCGATCGATCCGACCGATCTGCAACAGCGGATGCGGACCCTGCGCATCGTCGGTGTTCCCTACACGGACGAAGAGATCACCAACGCCAGGGTCGATATGGCCGCCCAGGCCAACCCGGATGCCGACAGCGCAAAGCTGATGGCCCGCTATCCGAAAGCCAACATCGTTCCGGGTAACGGACATCAGGTCACCGAAATGGACGCCTTGGTGGCCTATCTGCAAGTGCTCGGCACGCTCGTGAACTTCGCCGACACCAGCACCGAGAGGTTGCAGCAATGAGCCTCATAGACAAGATCGAACATTTCTCGCTGGCTTTCATGATTGCGGTTTTCGCCGCGATCATGATCGCCACCTACTGGCCCGGCCGCAAATCAGCGATCGAAAAGCAGGGCCGCATTCCGTTTGAGGATGATGTGTAGTGCCAACAAAGGTCGAAAAAGACTCCATCTCGGGCCAGGATACCACCGGCCATGAGTGGGACGGCATCAAGGAACTGGATACGCCATGCCCCAAGTGGTGGCTCTACACCTGGTATGCCTGCATCGCCTATGCGATCGGGATGTTCGTGGTGTATCCGTCGATCCCGTACGGCAAAGGGTATTTTCACGGGGTGACCGGGTATTCCCAGCGCAAGATGGTCGATGCCGACGTGGGCAAGCTCGTGGCGCAGCGGAAAGGATCGATGGACAAGATCGCCGCGCTGTCGTTCGAGCAGATCAAGGCTGATCCGAACCTGCTGGAGGTCGCGATGACCAGCGGACGGATCACCTTCGCCGAGAACTGCCAGCCCTGCCATGGGCCCGGCGGCGGCGGCAACCCGGGCTACCCGGCGCTGGCCGCGGGCGCCTGGATCTGGGGCGGCACGCTGGACGATATCCAGCAGACTGTGACGCACGGTATCCGCAGCGCCGACCCGGATGCCCGTCAAAGCGCGATGCCCCGCTTTGGCGCCGACGGCACGCTGAAACCGGCCGAAATCCAGGCCGTCGCGGACTATGTCTGGGCGACGTTCTACGGTCATGCGACCACCGGCAAGGATGTCTCGGCCGGTGCGAAGATCTTCGCTGAGAATTGCGCCGCGTGTCATGGCGACGCGGGTCTGGGCAATCGCGATATGGGCGCCCCCAAACTCTCCAGCCAGGTCCATCTCTATGGTGACGCTCACGATACGATCGTCAACCAGGTGACCCTGCCACGGCAGGGCGTGATGCCGAACTGGGGTGCTCGTCTCGATCCGGCGACCATCAAGGCAGTCACCTTGTACGTGCATGCACTCGGCGGCGGCGAGTAAGGACGAGCCGTGTCACGCATCAGTAAAGACGACCGGCGCCTGCAGCTTCAGAAGGAAGCCGAGGGTAACCACCTCTATGCCAACCGTATTCGGGTCTATCCGAAGACGGTGCATGGGGTGGTTCGCCGCACCAAGTGGGTCATTCTGATCGTCTGCCTGACGCTGTATTATCTGGCCCCCTGGCTGCGGTGGAACCGTGGTCCGGGGCGGCCAAGCCAGGCAATCCTGCTCGATATTTCCCACGAGCGTTTCTACTTCTTCAATCTGGAACTGTGGCCGCAGGATATCTGGCTGCTGGCCGGTCTGCTGATCATGGGCGCCGTGTTCTTGTTCCTGGTCACCAGCCTGTTTGGGCGCCTGTGGTGCGGCTATACCTGCCCGCAGACGGTCTGGACCGACCTGTTCATGTGGATCGAGCAATGGGTCGAAGGTGATCGCAATGAACGCATGCAGCGCGATGCGGCACCGTTGAACGCCGACACGATCTGGAAGAAAGTCCTCAAGCACTCCATATGGCTGATCATCGCCTGGTGGACCGGCGGTGCCTGGATCATGTACTATGTCGATGCGCCGACGGTGACGTTGCAATTCTGGACCGGCCAGGCATCGAATCAGGTTTACTTCTTCACCTGGTTGTTCACCCTGACGACCTACCTCCTGGGCGGCTGGGCGCGGGAACAGGTTTGCACCTATATGTGCCCATGGCCGCGCTTTCAGGCCGCCATGCTGGACGACCAGAGCTTCACCGTCACCTACCAGGGATGGCGGGGTGAGCCGCGTATGCGCGGCAAACGGACCGAGACGGGTCCGAGCGGCGGCGACTGCATCGACTGCGGTGCCTGTGTCACCGCCTGCCCAACCGGCATCGATATCCGCGACGGCATACAATTGGAATGCATCAACTGCGGCCTGTGCATTGATGCCTGCAACCATGTCATGGAGCGCACCAAACAGGACAAGTGGCTGATCACCTGGGACACACTGGCCCGGCAGGCGGCGAAAAAGTCCGGCGTGCATGAAGCCATCAAGATTATCAGGCCGCGAACGATTGTTTATCTCACGGTGTTGCTGGTGGCCATGTCGGGCCTGACTTTCGCTCTGGTGACACGCTCCACGCTGGGTCTGTCGGTTCTGCGTGACAGAGCGCCGGTATTCGTGCCGCTGGGCGATGGCAGCCTGCGGAATGGCTACACGATAAAGATCGCCAACAAAACGTCTTCCGTTGCCGCGTTCGACCTCAGTGTCGATGGCTTGCCGGGTGCGTTGCTAACCGTCGCCGAGGGCGATCCGAAGCCTGTCCCCGTGCTACAGCTACCCAGTGCGTCGGATGAGGTCGATACGTTCCGCGTATTGGTGACCGCGCGTCCCAAAGCGCTGGCCGATGGTTCCCAACCGGTGGATTTCGTTCTGCGCGACAGCGTGACCGGAAAACAGACTATCTACCACTCGACTTTCATGGGTCCTCAGAATTACGGGGCCAACAGGTGAGCAAAATGACCTTATTTTCCTGGCGCTATTTTCCTTTGTGGTTGACCGTTTCCATGGCAGCGGTCTTCGCGATGAACGGCTTCATGGTGTACAATGCGCTCCACACCTTCCCCGGCCAGGCCGGGCAGGACGGCTTCGATCTCAGCAACGAATACAAGCGCGTGTTGGCCACGGCGCAGCAACAAGCGGCGCTTGGCTGGCAGATAGAGGCCGACGCGACAGCGGCGGGGCTGCCCGTGTTGCGATTGACCGATCGAAAAGGCGGCGCGCTCGCGGCCGCCTCGATCGAAGCGCAGGCAGAACGGCCTGTCGGGCCGCCGGAGACGACCGTGTTGTCGTTCCAATCCATGGCCGACGGACAATACCGAGCCGATAAGGCGCTGACACCGGGTCAGTGGGATATCATGCTGACGATCCGGGCCGAAGGTCGCCGGTACAGCGCGACGCGACGCTTGCTCGTAAAGTAGTTTGATGAGTGTGACAGCAGGTCTCGATTTGGCATTCGTGGGCCAGGCCTCCCCTCCCGCCGTCGCCGTCGGGGGGCCGCTGCTGTCGCGCCTGATACCGTTGGAGCCGGACAGCGAAACCACACCGGGTAGGACGCCGATAAACGATTCGGCCTGTGAGCATTGCGGCCTGCCGGTAGCGACCGGACGAAAATTCTGCTGCCCCGGTTGCTTGGCCGCTCACGACATCATTCAGGGTCTCGGGCTGGGCAACTACTATCGCCAGCGCCTCCTCGACGCCGGTGCCCGCGCCTTGCGGCCGGAACCAGCGGAGCGTTGGGACCTCGCCCGACATATCGTCACAAAACCCGATGGCACGAAGGAACTGACCCTCGCGGTTGACGGGTTACAGTGCGGCGCCTGCGTGTGGCTGATCGAGTCCGTGCTGGCGAAAGAACCGGGCGTCCTGGTGGGCCGGGTCAACATGACGACGCGCCGCCTGCGCCTGTCCTGGCAAGGCTCCGATCAGGACGCCGATCGGCTGGTCGGGCGGATCGAGGCGCTGGGCTATCGGTTGGTGCCGTTCGACCTGTCGGCCCTGGCGGCGATGCAGGATCGCACCGGCCGGATGTTGTTGCGGTCCCTCGCGATCGCCGGCTTCGCGGCCGGCAATGTGATGCTGATCTCGATCGGCATCTGGGCGGGACAATCTGGCGCGATCGGAGACGGCGGCATCGGGCCGGCAACGGTGTCGTTGCTGCACTGGGTTTCCGCCCTGGTCGCCATGCCGGCCATTGCCTACGCGGGCCGGCCGTTCTTCGCCTCCGCGCTGGCGGCGCTGCGGCACCGGCGCACCAACATGGACGTGCCTATCAGCCTGGGCGTCCTGCTGGTGACCGGCATGAGCCTGACGGAGACGATCGCCGGGGGCGCGCATACCTA
Source organism: uncultured Rhodopila sp. (assembly GCA_903932145.1). Lineage (GTDB taxonomy): Bacteria > Pseudomonadota > Alphaproteobacteria > Acetobacterales > Acetobacteraceae > Rhodopila. The sequence goes on from CAIZFE010000109.1 coordinate 114,530, forward strand.
TTTCGATTCCGCCATTACGCTACTGTTTTTCCTGTTGGTCGGCCGTGTCCTGGATCACCGCGCCCGCGGACAGGCGCGGGCCACAGCGGAGCAGTTGCTGGCGTTGCGCACGACCGACGTCGCGGTGATTCAGCCGGACGGCACAATCCGCCGCGTCGGGCAGGAACAGGTGGCCGAGGGTGATCGCATCCTGGTGGCCGCGGGTGAACGGATCGGCGTGGATGGCGTGCTGGAGAACGGCGCCGCCTTGCTGGACTCCAGCCTGGTGACCGGCGAGAGCCTGCCGGTGAATGCCGAACCTGGGGCCGCGGTCTTTGCCGGCACATTGAATCTGGGTGCGACGCTGACGATCCGAGCAACGGCAACCGGCGGCGCGACGCTGCTGGCGGAGTGTGTAAGGCTGATCGAGGCAGCCGAAACGCGGCGCGGCCGGTTTGTTGTCATCGCCGACCGGGTCGCCAAACGATACGCCCCGGCCGTGCATCTGTGCGCGCTGTTGACGTTCTTATGGTGGTTCTTCGGCGTCGGCGTGCCTGCGGGACAGGCGCTGCTGACCGCCAGCGCGGTGCTGATTATTACATGTCCGTGCGCTTTGGCGTTGGCCGTGCCGGCGGTGCAGGTGGTCGCGACCGGCCGGCTGTTTCGCGGCGGGATGCTGCTGAAATCCGCCACGGCGCTGGAACGGCTCGCCGAAGTCGATACGGTGGTGTTTGACAAGACCGGGACCCTGACGGAACCGCTGCTGGCCTTGCTGGAGACTCCTGACGCGTTAGATCTGCATCTCGCGGCGACGCTGGCGGTCTCCAGCCGCCATCCGCTCGCCCGTTCGCTCGTTGCGGCGGCCGGAGCGGTGGTGCCGGCCGACGGCGTTATCGAATTTTCCGGACAGGGATTGAGTCGTTCAACGCCGGACGGCGAGGTCCGGCTTGGCAGCCGCACGTTTTGCGGTGTCGGCGATGCGCCCTCCGCCGGGCCGGAGATGTGGTTGACGCGGCCAGGCGCTGTCCCTGTTCGCTTCTGCTTTGGTGAACGGCCGCGCCAGGATGCCGTGGCTGTTATTCAGCAGTTACTGGCGATGGGGCTGCGGGTGAAGCTGGTGTCCGGGGACCATGCGGACCAGGTGGCGCGCATTGCCTCGGCGCTCGGCATCTCGGATTGGAGGGCTGGCTGCACGCCAGTAGAAAAAGTCTCGCTGATTGAAGGCGGGGGCGCCGAGGGCCAAAAAATCCTGATGGTTGGTGACGGAATGAACGACAGTCCCGCCCTGGCGGCGGCATCGGTTTCGGCTTCACCTTCAACGGCGGCGGATGTCAGTCAGACCGTGGCCGACCTGGTATTCCAGGGCGCGAAGCTGGAGCCTGTGGTCATCGCACTGCAGACGGCTCGGCAGGCAAAGGCCGTGATGCGGCAGAATTTGGCACTATCAATCGGCTACAATGCGATCATGGTGCCGCTGGCGATTGCCGGGTGGGTCACGCCGTGGCTTGCGGCGGCAGCAATGTCGAGTTCATCACTGCTGGTGATGGCGAACAGTCTGCGTCTGCATAAAGGGGCCAAGTCGTGAGCGTCATGTTTTATCTGTTGATCGCCAGCCTGATCGTTGCCGGCTGTGGCCTCATGGTTTTCCTGTGGTCGCTGCGGACGGGGCAATACGACGATATGGATGGCGCCGCGAACCGGATCTTGTTCGACGACGCACCGCCCCCGGTAAAGCCCTTATGACAGGACGGCCCGCTCCGGAAATGAAAGTTCATGCCGGGAACGCCATTCCGGCTTGACGTAATTAACGATCAGCGACCGCCGCACGCCGCGGATCGGGCGCTTATGGAAGCCATGCCAGCTATTGGCGGCCGGAATGAAAATCAGTCCACCGTTGCGTTGGTACGGCGTCGTGGCGATCAAATTGTCCGGTCCGTCGAGAATGTCGGTGCCCCAGGCTTCAGAACCCGGTTCATCGGACAGATAGATCAGCATGGTGAACAGCTTGACGCCGATATCGGTGTGCGGCTCCAACCAGAAGCCTTCTGTATCCAGGCAATATTCGATACGCAGGAAACTTCCCGCCAGGGCCACGTCGCATTCCGTTTGCAAAGCCCGGACAACCACATTGCTTTGCAACGCAACCGCGAGTTCGTCGCACACCGCGAACGAGGCGCGTTGATCCGAACCAAAAAACAACCGCATGCTGTTGTGGGTTTCCCGCTTGCCGAACGTATCGGCGATCGGCGGTGCGATGACTGGCAGCGCATCGATCCCGGCACACATCGTGTTGGCTAGCATGCCGTCCAGCAGCCAGTGGCGATAGGGATACGTGCCGCGTCTGGATTGCTCCAGGCTGGAAAGAAATGTGTCGGCCGCCAGCATGTCGATGTCCTCTGATCCATCATGTCGTCATGGCCCGGCTTGTCCGGGCCACCTGTGCACGCTCCTGCCGCCATGGGTGGCCCGGACAAGCCGGGCCATGACGACGAGGAATGGACGCAGTCGTTATTGAGTGTCCCTACGCCGATTGGGCGGGCGCGAATGCCCGTTTGGCGGTGGCTGAAATGCGGTGGCGCAACAACTCCCGCCGGGCGGCGAAGGTGCTGGCCATCCAGTTGATCATGACGTAGCGGCGCACGCCGACAAACGGTTCATGACCATGAAACGAACAATCGGAGCGGCGGAAGGCGATCAGCGTCCCGGCGTCCGGCGGCACTTCGGCGATCATGTCGTTCAAATCGTCAGGGCGGCGCAAAAGCCGCAGACGGCCGCCCTGCTCTTCCCATGCCGCATTGAAATACAACAGCGCGGTCACGAGCTTCGCAGTGCTGTCGGTATGAATCCGGCCGTCCTTTTCCTGGCAACGGCCGCGCACCGTGATCATGGTCGGACAACCGACGAGATCGATGCCGAATTTCTCCCCGAACGCCTTCGCCACCGCCTCGCTTTGCAGTTCTTCGATCAGCGCGCCAAAGCGTGGCCCGTAGGCGGTTGCCTCTACCGGAAGCAGGCCGGGATAAACGATATTGGGGAAATCAGCCTGGACCGCCGCAGCCGCTTCCGGCGTCACGAAATCACGGACCACGGCAAACGAAAACGGGTCGCGCGTCAAAGGCGCATGATCAAGCGCACCGAGATCAAGAATAGCCATGGAATGTAATCCCGCCAACAAACTCGCACCGCTCTTACGCCCCGCCAGATGGCGGCGAATTGATCCGGATCAAGGCGGAGGCCGGGTCCGATCCAGCAAGATGCCGGGATGGGAATGACTGACAATCGAACCGCGAAATATCTGACCGAACGTATTCCGCGCTATACGAGCTATCCGGCCGCCCCGCGATTCTCGCCCGGCATCGGCTCGGGAACCTATCGGGACTGGCTGCGGGCGCTGCCCGAAACGACCCGATTGTCGCTGTATCTGCATGTGCCATTCTGCAAGACGCTGTGCTGGTATTGCGGCTGCAATACCAGCGTCACCCGGCATCGCGAACCGATCGAGCTTTACGTCCAAACCCTACAGCAGGAGATCGCGCGGGTCGCGGATTTATCCGGCAGCCACCGAGCCGCGCATATTCATTGGGGTGGCGGAACGCCAACGATCCTGGGTCCGGAGCTGTTCACCTCCCTGATGACCCTACTGCGGGAGCGATTCATCCTGGAACCGGACGCCGAGATCGCCATCGAGGCCGATCCTCGGCGGCTTGATCCAGCCATGGCCTCGGCGCTTGGCCAGGCCGGCGTGACGCGTGTCAGTATCGGCGTCCAGACGTTCGATCCGGTGGTTCAGCAGGCGGTGGGTCGCGTGCAAAGTCTGGAGACGACCGCCGCCTGCGTCGAATCCATTCGCGATGCCGGCATCTCGGCGATCAATGTCGATCTCCTGTATGGTTTACCACACGAAACGCTGGCGACATGCGAAGCGACCGTCGAAGCGGCACTCACGCTAAAGCCATCGCGGTTTTCAGTATTCGGGTATGCTCACGTTCCCAACATGATGCGGCACCAGCAGGTGATCGACGCCAGCGCCCTGCCCGGTGCCGCTGAACGGTTGCGTCAGGAGCAAGCCATCGGCGATGCTTTGGTGCGCGCGGGGTATGTGCGGATTGGCCTGGATCATTACGCTTTGCCCGATGATCCGCTGTGCCTGGCGCGCACCGGCGGCAGGCTGCGGCGAAACTTCCAGGGGTACACAGACGATCCCGCCGATGCGCTGATCGGTTTCGGCGCGTCGTCCATCGGGCAACTGCCGCAAGGCTATGTTCAGAACGTCAGTCACGTGAAACTCTGGCGTGACCGGATCGAGGCGGGTGACCTCGCGACCGCTCGCGGTTTGGCCTTGACGGGGGAGGATGGGTTACGCGGCGCGATCATTGAACGTCTGATGTGCGATCTTCGGGCGGATGTGCCGGCGATCTCGCGACAACTGGGGTTCCCGTCGGATTATCTGGCGTTGGAAGTGGAAGCCCTGGAACGGCTGGCGGATGACGGGCTGGTTCGGATCGACCAAGGTGTGATCTCGGTGCCGGACTCCGCCCGCAATCTTGTCCGCGTGGTGGCCAGTACGTTCGATGCATATCTCGATACCGCGGCAGGACGCCACGCCGTCGCGGTGTGATTGGCATACCATTCCGAATTCGTCATGGCCCGGCTCGTCCGGGCCAACTGTCGCGGCACCGTCAGGGCACAGGTGGCCCGGACAAGCCGGGCCAAGACGATGTGGGGCGAATGCCGGCATCAACGCCGATTGGTAAAGCCGAGCATTTTCCAGAACACGATGGCCTCGTGTGAGGTGCCATCGGCGGCGCGCGCGAAATCTGGAATGCGGCCGGCTTCCTGCCAGTGTTCGGCGCGATACAGTGCCTCGCCCGGGTCGCCCGCACGCGTGTCCAACGTCAATAACGATCTTCCATTCTTTATCGCAACGTCTTCCAGGGCGCGCATGATCTGGCGGCCCAGGCCCAACCGGCGCCCGCCCGGGTGCACCAGTAATTTCTGCACCTCCGCCCGGTGGCGTTGATTGTCCGGCATCGCCAGATCCAGCGTGCCGGTTCCCAGCAGCACCCCGTCGTGCCATGCCGCAACGATTGCCCGCTTGCCGGCCCCGACATCGGTTGCGGCCTGACGCCAGAATGCCCTCGCCTTGTCGGCCCCGAGCGGCGCCAGGAAACCAACCGAGGCGCCGTCATCGACGCAGGCGATCATGATCTCCGCCAGTCTGGGCACCGCGGAGCCGGCGGAGGCGATGTCGAGGCATTCGACGCCATCAACCGGCTTGGCATAGCCATATTCGAGCGAGTTGGAGATGTCGTTCAGCACGCGGATCGATCCATGCCTGACATAGGATCGTTTCTCGTAAAAACGATGAGCCCGGTCGAACCGCGTGTCGCTCCATAGCACAAACCGTTCGGCCCCGGCCGCTTGGGCGTAACGTTCGGCGGCGCCGAGCAACGCGTGTCCGAGGCCGGAACCGTGCAGCGACGGATGCACATAGACGTGGGAGATCTCCCAGGCCGGCGGCTCCCGCGGATGCACGGCGATCATTCCGCTGACCTGGCCGCCGGTTTCCGCGACCCAAAGCCTGCCGCCCAGACCCGCATAATATGTGCTGAGCGTACGGAGTTCCGGCATCTCCCCGTCCACATCCATCTTGATGCCGGGATAGGTGGACCAGCAGGCCCAGATCAAAGCGATGATACCGGGACCGTCGCTGTCGCGGCCGGGGCGGATTGTCCACCCGTTGCGCGCGTCCGTGTCTGCCATTGTTCGCTCCCGGGCCGCCATTTTTTTCGAAATTATGTTTTCCGTAGTGACACCGCCGACCGTCATCCCCACGTTCCTTGCAGGTGACTGTTGGACATCCGCTAGTCTAAAACCCGCTAAGCACTTTCACTTTCGTCCACATCGTCTGCGCGTAACGACAATGCGACAAAATCGACGAAGAAATTGGCCGTTTCAATCGCCCATGTGGCTCGCTCCGGAGAAATTTCGGAATCCGGGCCGGTTTCATAATCGGCAATGGCCTTGAGATTATAGGCACGCCCGAGGAAGGAACGGATTTCCGTACCGCACTGCGGATCATCTTTCACCAACTGTCCAAATTGTCCGCGCACACCAGAATGCGTTTTGGCGACCGTCCCGGTCTTCTCGAAGATCAAAGCCTGCGCTGCATGGAAAGCCGCGAGGTAAGCCGCCCTGCCTGCCTCATCCGGCCATTGCTGAATAACGTCCATGCCTTTGAGTAAGAACTCGCGCGCCTTAACCAAAAATCGATCGGACTCCGGTTTCATAAATCGAGGCCGTCCTTTCTGATCTCGTGCATCAGTGGTGTCCGATCCCCCTCGGTTCCAGCCAGGTATGGCATTGCGTGAACCAACTTACCTTCCGCGTCCAGGATCTCCGTCCCGATATCCGCGAGACGATCCATCTCTCGCCACCGATCAGGCATTTCGCGCAAAAATACCGCCACGTCATAGTCAGAGTCGGGACGAGCATCCCCCCTCGCCCGCGAACCGAACAAAACCACACGATCAACCTGATGGCCGTAAGCGTCGGCGAGTGCCGCTTTGAATCGCTGCAGCACCGGATCATCTGCGAGCACTGCGGTCATGACGATCTCCGAGCCTGCAACCATATATCACGACACCGGAACCGTGAGGCATCGCCCGGGTCGTGTTGTGCCCTCCGCGCTTCCTTGTCCATGAAATCAGGTTAGCGCATTGTGTGTGCGCTGCAACCAGGGACACCGATGCTGCTCACCGTCAACGACCCCGCCCCGTTCCGCGTGCTGCGCGAGACCGCCAGTTCGGACATTTTCCTCACCGCCGACCATGCCGGCCGGGTCATTCCCGCAAAACTACAGGACCTGGGCGTGTCCGAAGTCGAACGCCAGCGCCACATCGCCTGGGACATCGGCATCGCCGGCGTGACCGAACGCCTGTCTGAACTGCTGGACGCAACCGCCGTGTTGCAGACCTATTCCCGTCTGGTGATCGACTGCAACCGCGACCCGTCCTGGCCCTCCGCCATGCCGGAGATCAGCGAGCACACCCCGATCCCCGGTAACGTGAACCTGTCCGCAGACGCCAAAGCGGAGCGCGTCGCCGCAATCTTCACGCCCTATCACGACCGCATCCGCACCCTGCTGGACGCCCGGGCGCAACGCCGCACCATCGTCGTGGCGATGCACAGTTTCACCCCGTCGTTCAAAGGCGAATCCCGCGCCATGCAGGTCGGCGTCCTGCACGACAAAGATAAGCACCTGGCCAACATCCTGCTCGACCTGCTGCGCCAGGAACCTGGCGTCGTGTTGGGCGACAACGAGCCTTACGCCCTGGCCGACGACAGCGACTACAGCCTGCCGGCGCATGGATCGAAGCGAGGCCTGCACCACGTGGAGATCGAGATCCGCCAGGACCTGATCACTACCGCCGAAGGCCAACACCTCTGGGCAGATCGTTTTGCTCGGTTGCTGACCGCGGCGAACGCAGCCCTGACATCGACCTGAACAGCATCGCGCCCAACCGTAAGGAACGCCGCCCCATGGTTCGCACCACTGCGCTTCGCCGGCCCTCGATCCACTGATGGCCGCCCTCCTCAAACCGCCATTGATGACCAAGGCCGAGGTGCGGGGGTTCATCGATGCACTGGCGAACCACAACCCGGCGCCGGAGACCGAACTAAGCTTCACCGACCCGTTCACCCTGCTGGTGGCCGTGGTGCTGTCGGCGCAGGCCACCGACATCTCGGTCAACAAGGCCACCGCGACGCTGTTCAAGGTCGCACCGACCCCGAAAGCCATGATTACGCTGGGGGTCGATGGTGTCGCGTCGCATATCCGCACCATCGGGCTGTGGCAGACCAAGGCGCGCAACGTCGTGCAACTGGCCCGCGATCTGGAGGAAAAGCACGGCGGTCAGGTGCCGGACGACCGCGAGAAGCTGGAGGCTTTACCCGGGGTCGGCCGCAAGACTGCCAACGTGGTGCTGAACGTGGCGTTCGGGCATGCCACCATGGCGGTCGATACCCACATCTTTCGTCTCGGTAACCGCACCGGCCTCGCCCCTGGTAAAACCCCGCGGGAGGTCGAGGACGCCTTGCTGAAACGCATTCCGCCGGAACGGCTGCGGGACTCCCACCACTGGCTGATTCTGCACGGACGCTACGTCTGCAAGGCCCGCCGGCCGGAGTGCTGGCGCTGCGTCGCGACCCAATGGTGCCGGTATGGGGACAAGACCCAAGGCCCTGAAATGGCGGACGCCCCGAGCATTTGATATCAACCGGCGAAATGCACCCGGTCAATGTGCCGCGCTGGATGCCGTCCGGGACTGATCTATTCGCTCTTTGCCTCTATTCCCAATGTTTTTGCGAAGGTGCCATTCCAGGCCGTTACACAATCGATGCCGCATCGCTCTATCCATCTTGGCAGGATGCTTTGCGTCAATAATTGCTTGCGTTCCGCCTCATCTTCCGTGGTCAATGGGACCAAGTTCATGTGGAAATTTTTCCCCGCGACGCAGGCCACAGAGCCGATATCACAGGCAATGCCGGCCGCTGTCTCATGATCGGCGGCATTCCAGATTGCAGCTTCCAAGGTCGAGATGCCGCCACGAAGCTGGTCGCGTATATCGGGCGGAAGTTGATCCCATACGACCTTGTTCGCTCCAAAAAAAGATAGCCCCCAACTGATCGCCATCGGCGAAATGTATGACGTGACCTCTGGCAATCCGATCTCGGCACCGCTCATTGTGCCCGTTATCGCGCATTCAACCACATTATGCCCGATCGCATCGACCATGCCGGCGAACGGTATCTGAACCGGAATGGCTCCTAGTGCCGTCATCATCTCAGACTGGCCGACCGAAGACGTGCGTATCTTGCGTCCGGCAATATCCTTCAGGCTCGTGAATGGCTGTGCGCAAAACAGCGCCTGGGCTGGATAGGCATAGACGCCGAGGAGCTCGATGCCATATTTTTCCTTCAGTGTCTTACGCAGATGGTCGCGATAGAGCGCGACCATCCTCCGTAATGTGGCGATGTCTGGATTGAGGGTCGGCAAATCGACGGCATTCAGAGTCGGTTCGTCTCCGGACACCAGTGACAACAAAGCCGTACCGAATGGCACCACGCCAAGCCGCATCAGTTGCAGCATTTCCTGACCCGCCATACCGCTTCGATCGAATGGATGAATGTCAGCCTGGACCCGCCCCCCGGTGAGCAAGGGCACATCGTGGGTCCAGAATGGCTCTTCAAATTTGGTGTATTGGCTGACGTCTGCCAGGCCGCCGACCACCCTGAGCTGAATCGGTGGATCAGCCGCCCGGCCGGTGGAAGATCCTGGCATGCAGAAGATAACTCCCGCCGCCAGGACCGTTACAATTCGGAGAACAAGAATGCGAACGAGATCGAGACTGCAACGGTACATGGTGCCGAATGTCCTGAGTAATAATTTATACCAGCCGCCCTTGACGGTGACGTATTGCCATTCCACATCCGGCTTGTCCGCACCATGACGATGAGGGGCAAGAATCGGCATCAACGGCCATTGGCCTTATGTCGCATGTTCCCGCAGCTTACGCTGGATTCCTAATGAAGGCCAGCAGAATTTCCATTCCGGTATGTTTAAAATATTATTTCGTATCAATAATATAAATCACCAACAGGCTGGCGCGGTTACGGAACTTACATTTTATAGATTATTTCTTCAAATTACCCGTTATATGGCGGATCGGCCAGTCATGATTTCACCATGCCGGCGCATCAATTTTGTTGCTGCTCGCTTATGGTCCCTTATAAACGATAGGTGGCGACGCACGCCGAGCGTCATATGTTGTAATAACCAAGGTTACCTGGATGGACGGACGTCCCGATCAACCTCAACGTGCAGATTTCGGGACCCATTCACCATGAAACGGCCATCCTTCAGAGGAACCATCGTTTCTTGCATCGGTCTGGTCTTGCTAACTCTGATCGGTGGGGCGTGGGTTCTGTTGGACCAAACGCGGCAGGCCGCATCGCGAGCGGCGGAAGCGACCCTTGGACGGGCCTCGCTGATCGTTGAGGGCGTCGTCAATCGTCAATTGCTTCAGGTTGACGGCGCGCTGGTAAGCCTGCCGGGGTTGTTCGCCACCGTTGCCGGGGACGGACAAGATGTCGATGCGATATCGGCCGGCCGGCTGCTGCGCGGCTTCAATTTCCAGCCCTTTGCATTCCGGGATATCATCCTGTTGCGCTCGGACGGCAAGATCTGGGCGTCCGCCCGGCCGAATCCCTGGAACCATAACTTCCCTGCCGCACTGATTAACCAGGACCCGGCCGTCCAGCATGGGACCACGGCGGTCGCCGGCCCTCTCCGCAATCCCTTAACCGGCGACTGGGCGTTGCTGATCGCGCGCCAGATTACCGTTCCCGGCGCAGGTGCTTTGACCGCGGTGGCGGAGGTGCCGCTGCCGTTGATTTCGATCCTGTTCTCGGCCGTGGGCGAGATACCAGGGTTGCGAATCATGCTCGAACGCCCGACCGGGCAGCTTCTCATCAGCCAGCCCTACGATCAGTTGCAAATTGGTCAACCGCAGACCTCCGCCTTCAGCAAGCTACAATCCAATGGCGTTGTGTTCCAGGTGCCGCCTCAGCAGGCCGCATCGCCGGCAATCGGCATCGCCCGGACAAGTCTCTACCCGGACGTTATGATTGCACTGACACTGGACCAGACGATCGCCCTGGAAGATTGGACTCGCCGCCGGAACCGTATCATCGGTTTCGTAGGCATTGTCGCCGCTCTGCTGTCCGCTTTGGCGCTCACTCTGGAGGCTGCCCACCGCCAACGCGTCAGGACGGACGTGGAGCGTGGCAAGGCCCGGGCCACGCTCATCAGTGCCATCGATACGATGTCGGACGGCTTCGTCATGTGGGACAGCGAGGACCGCCTGGTCACCTGCAATGAACAATATCGCAGCATGTACCATGCAAGTTCCGACCTCATCGTGCCCGGCGCGCGATTTGACGACGTCGTTCGCGGTGGCGCGAGGCTTGGCCAGTATCCGAACATCGGCGACGACATCGATGCCTTCGTCAAGGAAATTACCGCATGGCATCATTCCAGCGCCCCGCCGCGGGAACGCGAGTTACCAAACGGCCGTTGGTTGTTGATCACCGAACGCAAGACGCCGGACGGCGGCGTCGTTGGTATCCGCACCGACATCACCGCGCTGAAACAAGCCCTCGCCCGATTAGCGGAGGCGAATGAAAGGGCGCAAGAGGCGATGCAGGAGGCGCAAGATCAAAACGCTGCCCTGCTTGAGCGGGATCGTGCCTTGCACATCCAAAATGTCCTGTTTGACGCCGCCCTGAGCAATATGTCCCAGGGGCTACTAATGACGGATATGAATCAAAATCTGATTGTGTCGAATAATCGCTTTCGCGATATGTTTGCGATCGATGCGATCACGCTGTCCACCGGCCTTGCCGTGCAAGAGATATTCGCGGTTATCGCGACATCCGGCAGTTTGCCGCCGGATGTCGTGGAGACCATGTTCCTGAAACAACGAAGTCTCGCCGACGCAAGGCAATCGGGAAGCTTCCTCGTCACTGGCGAACACGGTCAGGCGATCGCGATATCCCAGCGCCCGATCGCGGACGGCGGTTGGATCGCCACTTACGAAGACGCATCGGAACGGCAGCGGGCCGAACAGCATATGCGCTTCGCGGCGCACCACGATGCTCTGACCGAACTACCCAATCGGGTCCTGTTTCGCATTCGAGTGGATGAGATGATCGCGACTCTGGCCTATCGCGACACCGGCCTCGCGCTGCTCTATCTGGACCTCGACCAATTCAAACTCGTCAACGACACACTCGGCCACCCGATCGGCGATGCCCTGTTGGTGGCGGCGGGCCGGCGCCTGCTGGGCTGCCTGCGTCCGACCGACATCGTCGCCCGGCTCGGCGGCGATGAGTTCGCCATTGCTTACGTGGCCAACGATTTGCCGGACGCCGCGGTCAGTCTCGCTGAACGTGTGATCGCGGCACTGCGCGCGCCCTACATCCTGGATGGGCACACGGTCATTGTTGGTGCCAGCGTCGGGATCGCGCTTGCCGGCACCGGACAGATGAACGCGGACACGCTGTTAAAGAACGCTGACATGGCGCTGTATCAGGCCAAAGCCAAAGGGCGAGGCGTGTGCTGCCTGTTCGAGGCCGATATGGAGAGGCAACTGCTTTCGCGGTTGGCTATTGAGGAGGACCTTGGCAAGGCGCTGGCCCAACAGGAGTTCGAACTCCTCTACCAACCGTTCTATGACCTCCACAGTAACACCATCTCTGGATTCGAAGCGCTCATCCGGTGGAACCACCCGATTCGGGGCACCGTCTCTCCGGCGCATTTTATTCCCATTGCCGAGGAGACCGGCTCGATCCGATCCATCGGCGCATGGGTGGTGGAAAGAGCGTGCCACGACGCCATGACACTTCCCGCCAATGTCCGGGTGGCCATCAACCTGTCACCAGCGCAATTCGACAGTGGAGACATCGTCGATATCGTGGCCGCCGCCCTTAAGACATCCGGACTTCCCGCAAACCGCCTGGAGCTGGAAATTACCGAGACAGCATTGCTTAAGAATAACGAAAAGACGCTGGAGCAGTTGTTCCGCCTGCATGCGCTTGGATTGCGGATCGCGCTGGACGATTTTGGCACCGGTTACTCATCGCTCAGCTACCTGCGCAGCTTTCCGTTCGATAAGATCAAGATTGACCAATTGTTTGTACGTGAAATGGCAACGCGCGCCGATTGCGCCGCGATCGTCAGCGCGATCGTATCGCTTGCCAATAAACTCAACGTCACCACGACCGCCGAAGGAATCGAGACGCTCGCTCAACTTGAACTCATCCGCGAGGCTGGCTGTACCGAGGCACAGGGCTACTTGTACAGTGTGCCGCGTTCTCTGCCGGACGTGCTCGACTTTTTCGCGGAGTCATCCGGTGGGACGGAGCCTGTTCGGCCGGTAACAGGCGGGATCGGAAGCAGGGATCGCGTGTTGATACGAGCCACTTCGCGTCCGGCTTAAGCGCGGCCTAAACGAGCGGCCACAGGCGGCACCCGGGCGATGCGATGCCGCATGATCCGAACGCGATCCGCCGCCGGCCACATCAACAGCAACCCGGCAATGCCGCCGGCGATCTGGATGCTGCCGCTGACCATGTAACCGCGCTGATAGCCTTCCAGCACCGTCGCTGCTCCCTCGATCAAGCTACCATTCAGGTAAGGTGCGGCGACGCCGGCCAATGTGTAGATCGCGCCAAAGATGGCGATGACGGCACCGCGCTGGGCGATCGGGGTGAACTCGGCGAGCATCGGCGCGCACACCACATAGATCGGGCCTGTCAGGCCGCCGCCGATCACCAGCAGAGCGATCTTCAGCGCGGAACCGGACACCATCGGCACCAGCAGCACCAATAGGCCGCCGGCGATCATCGGTACAGACCCCAGGACGGCGCGCGAGATCCGCGTTGGAACGCCTCGGGCGACCAAACGCTGCGAGATCCAGCCCGCCAGCATCACGGTCACGGCGCCCATCACCCATGGCAACGTCGAAATCCAGCCGGCGCTGGCCTGCGAATAGCCCAGCGCCTTGACCACGAACGGGGTGAACCAGGTCAAACCGAGTGACAGGGCCCAATAGGCGCCGAAGCAGGCCAGGACACTGCCGATGAAGGTCGGAGCGAACAGTATCCGCGCGTAGGGCACCCGATCGGACAGCGCCTCCACAGCGTGGTCCTGGATCGGCGGCTTGTCCTCGATCGGCCCCTCGGCACCGACGAAGTACCACACCGCGGCCCAGCACAGCCCGACGATGCCCAGCGCGCCAAACGCCCAATGCCAGGAAAAATCGACGATAATCAGATTAAGCAAGGGCAGTGCGACGATGACCCCGACCGCGGCGCCTTGCGACAGGATCGCGGTCGGGATGGTGCGCTTTTCGTCCGGGAACCATTTGTAGATCGCGTGCAGCGCGACCGAGGCGGCAGGCCCCTCGCCCATGCCCAGCAGGATGCGGCAGACCAGCAAGGTGGTGAAGCCGACAGTGCCGATCATGGGGAACTGCACCAGCGCCCATGCCAGGGCGAGAACCAGAATGATCCATCGGGTCGGCTTGCGGTTGGCGACAAAGCCGACGGCGATGGCCGACACCGAGAACAACAGGAAGAAGCTGGAGGCCAGGGCGCCGTAATCCTTTGGCGACAACCCCATTTCTTTCATGATCGGCACGGCCGCCAAGCCAACAACCGCTTTATCGGCAAAGTTGACCAGCATGTACAGGAACAGCATCGCCGCCACTGTCCAGGCACCTTTGGGTGTCTCCATTCGGCTGTCCTCCCGATTTTTTGATGCGGCGCCCTATTGGGCGGCCTCCGCATCCGCGGGAGCGTAGCGACACGCCAAGGTTGCTGTCCAGGCGGACCAATCAGGTATTCGGGAAAACGCACCCTTTGTGCCAGGGGCCGATCAGCCACCCGGTGTCAGGTCCCCCGGTGTCAGGCCACTTGGCGCAGACACGAGCGCGCCACCCGCGATACGGCACGTACGCCGACCACCTGCGACAGGTTGCCCTCAACCAGGTGAACCGCCTCGGCGGGCATCGCTTCCATGGCGATTTCGACATGCATGGTATCGCCGGCGCGATGCGACCACATCCGGTCGGGCACAAGATCGCGTTTGGCGTAGGGTTGCAGCAACCGGGACAACAATCCCGGCGAGGGATCGGCATCGATCAGGAATCGAACGAAAACCACGGGCGTTGCGGGCATATTGACAGATACATTATCGCGGGACATCGGAAGACTTCTCCAGGCAAAGGATCAAAAAAAGCGGGACAAACCCCGGCTGCTAGGCAGCCGGGCCGCTAATTCGAATGCTCTGGATCGCGTTACGCATAACCCCATATACCACTATCGCGCCGGCCAGTCCACTTCCGGTAATCGTACCAGCGGCACCTGACGCATGGATAATGTGCGATACTGTAGCGTCAACGGTACATCGACCGATGACGGCTCATCCGCATCGCTGGTCCCGGCCATCAGCGACAGCACCGCCTTTGCCGCTGTCGCCGCGGATTTCGTCAGTTTCCCGCCCGCCGCCAGCCGGTCCAGAGTCTCGGCATAGCCCACGATCCGCCCGCTGCCGGTACCCATCGGCTGGAGTTGATCGTCGAGGGCGAGGGTCGCCGTCGATGACAGGCCGAGCGGGCCCCACCCGACGGCAAGACGCTTGATCTCCAGCGACCCACCGCCGTCGCGCCATGCTTCCGCCCAACCCTTGACGTCCCGCGTCCCGGGCAGCGCTCCGTTTAATGACCCCTCGAGCGACACCGACGAGATGTTGGGACCCAGCGGCCATTTGATCCCCGCCGGCAAGGCAATGGCTTCCGAGGTCACGACAAATGTCGCGGCCGATTCAGATTCGTCGCGGTCTGCATTGGCGGTGATTTCCGCCTCGGCATTCAACAGGCCCAGGGTCGCCTGCCATGCTCCGGTTGCCGGCTCCACCCGCAGGGCGTTGGCGTGCAGGTTCAGATAGAGCGGTCCGGTCCTTCGCAGCGGGACCGACACCGACGCCTGATCCGCGGTCACGATCATGTCCGGTTCGGCACCGGCCCGCACATGCAGCGGTCCCTTCAGCGACAGAACCAGCATCGCGGGATTCAGCAGCGAAACCGACAGCGCGACGCTGGAGGCGGCCAGTTCCACTCTGCCCGGAATGGTCGATCCGGCGTGACGCAGTGTCAGATTGGGCACCGTCACCGTCGCGGTTCCGGGCCAGCCACCAATCGAGACCGGCGACGATCCGCACTCCCAGCCCTTTTCCGTTTGTTCGGTTACCCAGGCCAGAAAGCCCGTGCGCAACCGCTCAGCGGCGATCCGCCAATAAACGACGTCCGTCGCCGCCAGAAGCAGAGGGATGGCGGCGGCGATGACCCAATGTTTACGGCGCATCATGCTTCTGTTCGGAGGAGGTTAATACCTACAGCCAGGCGGGCGGCGTGGCGAGTCAGGCCCGCCGGATGACGACAAATCCCCACAACCCTCACGCGAAATAATATTTCATCCACAGCCGGAATTTTAGACAAAACCATGCCGAAATAATTTGAAACTGACTGTGATTCCATATGGTTACAGGCTTCACCTGAGTCGAATTCCGAGCTACGGACGCGAACGCTTCACAGAGTTGTCCACAGGTTTGTCAAGTCCGGAGATTTCAACCGGGACCGTCCGATCCAAGGCCGCCATACCGGCTTCCAGGGCCGCCATAATCGCCTTTCGGCCGATCTCCGCCGGGATCGGTTTCCCGATCAGGATTCGGATCGTGCCCGGCTGCTTGCGAAAGGCGCGGCGTCCCCAGTGCAGGCCCGAGTCGGTGGACACCGGGATGACCGGCAGACCGGTTCTGGTTGCCAACGCGGCGACACCGGGTTGCAGCTCTCCCGGCTTGCCCGGTTCGCTTCGCGTTCCCTCGGGGAAGATTACAATCTGCCGCTGCTCTTGCACTGCGTGGTCGGCCTGCCGCAACAGCGACCGGATCGCCGCGCCACCGGCGCCGCGATCCACCGGGATCATCCGTAGCGCCGTGATCAATGAGCCGAACAGAGGGATGCGTAACAAATCGTCCTTCAGCACGTAGCAACAGCGCGGCAGCAGGGTGAACCAGACGAACGTATCAAAGGCAGATTGGTGGCGCGACGCGATCAGCACCGCCCCCTGCGGTATATTCTCCAATCCGCTCACCTGTAGCCGGATGCCGCAAATGATGCGCATCGCGACGATCAGGCAGCGCGCCCAAGCCAGCGCGACAGGCAACACGTATCGCGGCGCCACCAGACGCACGGCAGTTGCAGCCACGGTCATCACGAACGTGATGGCAAAGAAGGCAACGTTGAACAGAGCGGAACGCAACATAATCATCCCCCGGCACCGACAGGCACGAACGCTGGCTCCCGGCGCGGGAGCCAGGCGGTCAGGCCGGACACCGCCAGCACATACTTCGAAAACTCCTCCGCCTCCAGCCGCAGGCTTGGACCGTTCTCGGCCGCACCGCGATCCCCGGAGGGCGGGACGGGAAACGCAAACAGGCGAACCCCGGGCAACGCCTGTCGCAACTCCGCCAGCGCGCGCGGCATATGATACGCGGCCGTCACCACGATCAACGAACCGATGTGGTTTTGTCCGGCCCAGGAGGCCGTCTCCACGCCATTGCCGCGGGTCGAGGCGGCGTAGCGCCCCACCGTGATGCGGCTGGCCAGGACACTCGTGTCGATCCCCGCGCGGCGCCCAAGCGTGGTCAGATCGGTGCCGCCACCGATGCCACTCAACAGCAGCCGGTCGGCAAAATCAGCGGCGAGCAGGTGCAACGCCAACTCAACCCGTCCCGCCCCGCCTGTCAGGGCAACGATCCCATCCGCGTGGGGCGGCAGCGGGGTTTCCGATGGGTGGCGCGTGACGTCCAGGAACCAAACGAAACCGCCCAGCCAGCAAGCGGCAGCCGTCGCCACGAAAGCTGTCAGCAGGCGGCGCCAAACCATCATGGCAGCCGCCGGAGCCAACGCCGCACGGCACCGTGCGCGGTGGCGTACCCGATCAAGCCCGCGCCAACCGGCAGGCAAGGCAAGGCAAACCACAGCGGCACCGGCAATGCATCCAGCACGTCGCGCATCATCGCGGTTGCATCGCCAGAAATGTTCGGACCCACATCGCCGGTCCCGACGAACGGGGCGGCGAGACTGGCCAGGGCCAACAGCACGGGAAGCGCCGCGATCGCGCCTCCGGCCGCCCCTACCGCCGCCAGCAAGGTCGCGCGTCCGGCAAACCGGCCCGCGATATAGCTATCGGTCGCTCCCAGCCCGTGAACGATTTCGATCGCCTCGCGCCGGGTGGAAAGGCCGGCCCGGGTTGCCACCGCGATCACAGCTGCCGCCACGCCGGAAACCAACAGAAGCGCGAGACCGGCACAGGCCTGGAGACTGCGTGCCAGCACCGCCAGACGCCGTATCCAAATACCGTGATCCTCGACCAGCGTGCCCGGCGAGACCTCGGCGAGACGGCGCGATAACGGTTCCAGATCCGCGGACCGATCGGTCAGACGAACGGCGATCACCGCGGGGATGGGGATGGCAAGCCGAGCGGCACCGTCCCCGAGCCAGGGCTTCAGCAGGTCCGACAGTTCGCGATCTGACAGCGCCCGCGCGCTGGCCACGCCGGGCGTGCCCGTCAATACGCCGAGAGCCGCGGCCAGCCGCGTTTGGTCGCCACGCGTTGCCGGTTCCGTGGCGTTGGGCACCTGGACGGTCAGCGAAGCCCCGGCGCCTTGCTGCCAATGTCTGGACAGCGCTGCTGTGCCGAACCAGCCGGCCATCGCCAGCGCGGCCAGAAATGCCATCGCGGCGACCAGCAGCGGCAGCATTCGGTCGGACAGAGCCCGCCGCAGGCCCAATTCATCGAAGCGCGGGGGGCGGAGGGAAATCATAGGTCGTCGTCTTGGTCGGCCATGAAGCTGGGGACGTTAACGGCGGGACGGTGTGCCAACAGCCGGCCGTTGGCGATGTGCAAGGCGGGCGCGGGATGACGGGCGACTAGCTGTTCGTTATGGGTGGCAACGATCACCGTTGTCCCGATCCGGTTCATCTCTTTGAACAACTGCATCAGGCGCTCCGCCTGGCCGTCATCCAGATTACCCGTGGGCTCATCGGCCAGCAGCAGCGCCGGCCGGGTGACCACGGCTCGGGCGATGGCGACCCGCTGTTGCTCGCCGCCCGATAGTTCCGCCGGGCGGACATCAAGGTAACGTGACAGACCGACCCAGCGCAGCAACTCCGTCACATCCGCTCGGATTTGCCCCTCGGAACGGCCGGCGATGCGCAACGGAAGCGCGACATTGTCGAACGCGGACAAATGCGGCAGCAACCGGAAGTCCTGAAACACGACGCCGATGCGGCGCCGCAGCGGCGGCAGGGCGCGCCGTGGTGCGGAGGTGACATCGGTCCCAAGCAGGGTCAGACGGCCGCTGGTCGGCCGAACGGCAAGGTACAGCAGGCGCAACAGGCTGGTCTTGCCCGCGCCGGAGGGGCCGAGCAGCCAGCGGAAGGCGCCGGGTTCCAGGCGGAAGTTGATGTCGCGCAGAACCTCGGGGCTGGCCGTCGCGCGCGCGCGGATGCCGCTTGGCCCATAGCGCAACCCAACGGCTTCGAATCGTAGCATGCTGGTTGTTTACCCCGATCGCGCGGTTCTTGCCATTTCGGTTTATGCGCGGGAAGCGTTTTACGGCGCGGGTCGCTGAAACTGTTTTGCGCCGCGGCGGGTGAGGCCCACACTGATCTGTACATTGGGATAATGGATATCGATGCGAATCGCTTGCCCGAGCTGCGCCGCCGAATACGACGTGCCCGCCTCTCGCCTGCCGCCGCACAAGAAGGTGCGGTGTGTTCGGTGCGGTGGCGAGTGGGTGCCGGTACGGGAAGCGATCGAGACCGAGCCGGAGACTGAAGCCGCTTTGCCGGAACCAGTACTGCCCGTCATTTCTGCTCCTCCACCGGTCGCCCCCCCGATCGCTGGCCCGGCGGTATCCGGCAAGCTGGCGCCATCGCCGGTGTGGTTGGCCGCGGCCTGGGTCATGACATTTATTTTTTTGGCGGCGTCGCTGGCCGCGACGATCGTCTGGCGCGCCGACATCATGCGCGCGTGGCCGCCAAGCCGCCTCATTTTGACGCCGATGGGTGAAAAGACGCCAGATACCGGGTAAAAAATGAGCAAAAATGCCGGATTATACGCTACAAAACATGTCATCGCCTGTGATTGCATCGCCTTTCCACCAAACGGTTGAAGCCAACCCTGCAAACATGCTTTCGTGCAGCGGAGTGATGGCAGCGAAGAGGTAGATTAGCGTGGAGCTTGAAACGGAACTGGCGGCTCATTTGCCCAACGATAGCGGGACGACCAATGCCAACGGGGACGATACCGCGGGTGAGGCCCCGGTTCGTAACCAGGCAGACGTGGCGGCCCTTCAGGCGGCGATCCTGAACAAGCTCACCTATAGCGTCGGCAAGCGCCGAGCGGTCGCGACGGAGCGGGACTGGCTGATCGCCACCGCGTTTGCCTTGCGCGACCAGATCGTGGATCGCTGGCTGGCCGGTATCGATGCGGCGTACCAGAAGGGATCCAAGCGGGTCTATTACCTGTCGCTGGAGTTCCTGATCGGGCGGTTGCTGTTCGACAATCTGAACAACATGAACAAGCTCGACACGATGCGGGCGGCGTTGGCCGGCCTGGACGTCGATCTGGACAAGCTGCGCGCATTGGAACCCGACGCGGCGCTGGGCAATGGCGGTCTCGGCCGGCTCGCCGCGTGCTTCATGGAAAGTATGGCGACGCTGGACGTTCCCGCGCACGGCTATGGCATCCGCTACGAACACGGCCTGTTCCGCCAGGTCATGAAAAACGGCTGGCAGCAGGAATACCCCGAGGATTGGCTCGCGTTGGGGAACCCCTGGGAATTCTACCGCCCGGAGGTGTCCTATCCGATCGGCTTCGGCGGCTCGATCGAGGCGGTGGCGATCTCGGAGGCCGCCGTCCGGCATGTCTGGCACCCGGCCGAAACGATTGAGGCAGTCGCCTACGACACCCCCTCGGTGGGTTGGCGCGGCCGTCGCGTAAACACCTTGCGGCTGTGGTCCGCCCGGTCGGCCGATCCGCTGCGGCTGGACGCGTTCAACCACGGGGACCATGCCGGCGCGTTGGCCGAACAGGTCAAGGCGGAATCCATTTCCAAGGTGCTGTATCCGTCCGACGCGACGCCGGCCGGTCAGGAACTGCGGCTACGGCAAGAGTATTTCTTTGTCTCGGCGTCGCTGCAGGACCTCGTGCGCCGGCACATCAAGGCGTTCGGACACATTAATAATCTGGCGGACAAGACCTCGATCCAGTTGAACGACACGCATCCGGCGATCGGCGTCGCCGAACTGATGCGGATCCTGCTGGACGTGCACCAGATCCCCTGGGAGGAAGCCTGGCGCATGACGCGGGCGACCTTCAGCTACACCAACCACACGCTGCTGCCGGAGGCGTTGGAGGTTTGGCCGGTGCCGCTGATGGAACGGCTGCTGCCGCGCCACATGCAGATCATCTATTTGCTGAATGCGCTGCATCTCGGGCACGTCCGGCAAACGCATCCCGGCGATGACGCGCTGCTGTCCAGCGTGTCGATGATCGACGAACATCAGGGCCGTCGCGTGCGCATGAGCCATCTGGCGTTCCTCGGGTCGCACCGGGTGAACGGGGTTTCCGCGCTGCACACCGGCCTGATGCGGGAAACCGTGTTCCATGACCTGCACAATTTGTTCCCTGACCGGATCGTCAACGTCACCAACGGCATCGCCTTCCGCCGCTGGTTGCACGAGGCCAACCCCCGCCTGACGCGGCTTTTGGTGGATGCGGTCGGGCCGGAGGTGCTGGACAACGAAGACGCGCTGACAAAACTGCGTCCGTTGGCGAATGATCGCGGCTTCCAGAAACGCTTCGCCGCCAGCCGTTACGTCAACAAGCTGGCGCTGTCGGACCTGATCCGGAAAGAGTTGGAGATCCGGGTCGATCCGACCGCCCTGTTCGACGTCCACATCAAGCGCATTCACGAATACAAGCGGCAGCTTCTGAACATTCTGGAAGCCATCGCGCTGTATAACGCGATCCGAGCGCGGCCGATGGACGACTGGGCGCCGCGGGTGAAGATTTTCGCGGGCAAGGCCGCCGCGAGCTACCATCAGGCGAAGCTGATCATCAAGCTGATCCACGACGTCGCGAAGGTGATCAACAGCGATCCCACCGTGCGCAATATTTTGAAAATCGTGTTCCTGCCGAACTACTCGGTCAGTCTGGCGGAAGTGATCATTCCGGCGTCTGACGTGTCGGAGCAGATTTCGACCGCCGGGATGGAGGCGTCGGGCACCGGCAACATGAAGTTCGCGTTGAACGGCGCGCTGACGATCGGCACGCTGGATGGCGCGAATATTGAGATCCTGGAACGGGTCGGCGACGCCAACATGTTCATCTTCGGTCTGACCGCCGCCGAAGTCGAAGCTCGGCGGCGGGCCGGCATCGATGCCTCCGAGACGATCGCGAGGTCCCCGGTGCTGGCGGAGGTGCTGTCCAGTGTGGAGGCCGGGGTGTTCTCACCGGACGAACCGGATCGGTATCGTGGCCTGGTGAACGCGTTGCGCTATCACGACCACTTCCTGGTCTGCGCCGATTTCGACGATTATTACGCGAAACAGCGCGGGATCGCCGATCTGTGGCGCCGGCCGGACGATTGGTGGCAGGCGTCGATTCTGAACACCGCCAATGTGGGGTGGTTCTCGTCGGATCGGTCGATTCGGGAGTATGCCAGTGAGATCTGGAACGTGCCGACCTATAGCGCGCCGTAAGGTGTTAGCGACACAGGCGGACATCGGCTAACGTTGACGCCGGAGGCCGGCATGGGCACGTCGGCGCGGGCGACTAACGAGGCTTGGACCGCGGATGCGTTTCTGCGTACTGACCAGCACGCATTCGGCGATGCCTGGCGATATGAACTCATCGAGGGCGTGATTGTCGCCCTTGCGGCACAATCACCCGATCATGGAGCCATTTTGTCTGGCCTGACGGCCGCGCTGGCGACGCGGCTGGCCGGGCGCCCCAACGGATGTCGCCCGGAGGCGGGGAGCGGCGCCGGCCCGACCAACCAGCAGCGCCCCACAGCCCGCATACCTGATGCCATCATCAGGTGCGGCGATCTGCCGCGGGTCGCCTTCGACGTGGTTTCTGCGTCCGAACTGAAGAACTGGAACGCCTGCGAGCAGCGGAGGGCGCACCTACAGGGTATCGCTGGCATTCAGGAGATCGTGGAGATTTACCAGCGCGAGGCCGCCATCCACGTTTACCGCCGTCAGGAGGACGGGCAATGGACGTTCGCGCCGGTGATTGGACTGGATGCCAGTATGGATCTGCAATCGGTCGGCCTCGCCGTCCCGCTGTCCCAAATCTACCAGTTCGTCGATCTGGACGCCTCCGGGGATTTTGGGGGCCAATAGTCCGGGACGCGCGGCTTGAACGGCGGTCCTTCAGCAGCTTTGCGTGGAGCCGGGCTTCCATGTCGATGACCTGCCGGGTCTTGGCCGTTATCCCCGTAACCGGCAGGACACAACGACGGGCGGCATGGCTTGGCCGGGAGCGGTATCGCGGGTTGGTGCATGCGTTGCGCTAATACCAAGCGGCGTTGACACCGACTCTCCGTCGGCCATGCCCCGTCATGCCGACGAAGGTCGGCATCGACGCTTTTAATGAGTTAAATCACAGACGTGGATGGTGCGCCTTCGCGCACCATGACGATGTGAGGACGATCCGCGTGCGTCAGTATCAATGCACGTTGGTATTACTTCACGTACTTACGGAATTCGGGTTTGCGCTTTTCTTTCAGCGCATTGACGCCCTCTTTGGACTCCTCGGTGTCGTAGTAGAGCTTCAGCGCATACATCCCCATTCCGGCGATGCCGGCCTGATGAGAGGTGTCCATGTTGAAGCTGCGCTTGGCGATGGCGAGTGCGGTCGGGCTGCGCTCGCAGAGTTCTTCGCCCCATTTCTGCACTTCTTCGTCAAGCTGGTCGTGCGGCACGCAGGTATTGGCCAGCCCCATCGCGACGGCTTCCGCGCCGCTGTAGCGACGGCACATGTACCAGATTTCGCGCGCCTTCTTTTCCCCGACGATGCGCGCCAGATAGGCGGTGCCGTACCCGGGATCGACCGAACCCATCTTTGGGCCGACCTGGCCGAAAATCGCCTTATCCGAACAGATCGTCAGATCGCAGATCGTCGCCAGGACGTTGCCGCCGCCAATGGCGAAGCCCTGCACGCGGGCGATCACGGGCTTGGGAACATCGCGGATCACGGTGTGCAGTTCTTCCATCGGCAAGCCGATGGTGCCGCGGCCATCGTACTGGCCATCATGTGCCGACTGGTCGCCGCCGGTGCAGAAGGCGCGGTCGCCGGCACCGGTCAGCACAATGGCGCCGACGTCCTTGTCGTATCCCGCCTTGTTGAACGCCTTGATGAGCTCATCGCAGGTCGTGCCCCGGAAGGCGTTCATCTTCTCCGGACGATTGATGACGATCCAGGCAACGCCGTTACGGACCTCGTACAGGATATCTTCGAACTTCATTTCTATTCCTCCATATCGTCTGGTGTTGGAAAAAGTGTTCAGCCGTTCATGGTCAGGCCGCCCGAGACGCTCAGCACCTGGCCGGTGATGAACGAGGCGTCGTCGCTACCGAAAAAGACGATGGCACGTGCCAGATCCTCGGGCTGGCCGAGGCGGCCGAGCGGGATGGCGCGGGTGAAGGCCTCGATTAGCTTTTCGGGATTGGGGGCGCCCTCGGCGACACCGGCGAGCAATGCCGTGTCGGTCGGGCCAGGGCAGATCACGTTGACGGTGATGCCGTGCCTTGCATGCTCGCGGGCCAGGGTTTTCGACAATGCGACCAGCCCCCCCTTGCAGGCGGCATAGACCGCTTCGCCGGACGAGCCGACGCGGGCGGCATCGGAGGCAACGTTGACGATGCGGCCGGATTTGCGTGCTGCCATGCCGGGCAGAACGGCGTGATGCATATGCAGCGCGCCGGTCAGATTGATCGCGATCAGCTTTGTCCATTCGGCAGGCTCGGTTTTCACGAACGGCTTGAAAACGTCCCAACCTGCGTTGTTGACCAGCACATCGACCGAACCCAGTTCGGCTTCGGTTGCCACCACAGCTTTATCCACCGCCGCGCGGTCGGTGATGTCGCATTTGTACGCCGTGGCCACGCCGCCGGCGGCCGTGATCTCGGCGGCAACCTTGCTCGCCGCTTCGAGGTTCATGTCGAACACCGCGACCTTGGCACCCTCGGCCGCAAACAGGCGGCACGTCGCGCCACCAATGCCACCACCACCACCCGTCACGATGACGGTCTTACCTGCCATTTTTGCCATTTCAGCTCCTGTCCGTTTCGGCGACCCATCCCCGCGATGGCTTTTCATCGCATAATAGGTCAATATATTTACCTTTTTATCCTCCATGCCCACGCGTCGCAAGGCTTTTTTTGTTTTGTCCAAGGCGCTTGATAGGTTGCAACAATGCTCAGATATATGGTGCTATCCCTGACATAATGGTTCAGTCGGCCGGTCCCGAAAAAAGAGGTATATAAGGTTATATATTTCCATAATATACTGCGCTGCCGATCGTGCCTGCCCGATACCGCCGGGGGCGCGGCGCGCCAACGCAATTCTTGTGCAGGTGGCAGGGCATCCCGCTATTCCCCGACCCCACTTTCGGCGATGAGCCCTGCCGGAAACGTCGAATTTTGGATTTTGCAATGAATATTGGTTCTGACGACGGCATCTCCCGGGCACGCATCGAATTGGCCAACCGGCTGTTTTTTCGGCTCTACCAATGCGCCAACCTGCTGCACAAAACCGGCACCCGCGCCGTGCATGAGGAGGGCCTGACCACCCAGCAATGGGCGGTGATGGGCGCCCTATCGCGGCCTAAAGCAAAAGACGGCATGGGGATGGGCGAACTCACCCGCTATCTGATGGTCACCCGTCAGAACCTGTCCGGCGTTCTCAAGCGCATGGAAGCCGCCGGCCACATCCAGGTCGCTCCGGGCGAGCACGACCGGCGGTCCCGGTCGATCACCATGACCAAAGCGGGGCGGCATGTCTGGACGCAGCAAGCGCTGCCGAAAATCCACGCCTACTACGAGCAGGCGCTGAGTGATTTTTCTGTCTCCGACATGACGCATTCCCTGCACTATATGATGAAATTATTGAAAAATATGGAAAAATTGGATGATGCGGACACGACTGAGCCGCTGACGTTGCCCTGAGCGCGATCGGCGTTAGCCGTCGGGTTACGACAATGGGCAGCGACCATTATCCACCGAGGCTCGGCCGGCCGGAGTGAAACGCGCCATGGCATGTCCAGAGTGTTCTGGTGCGATCCCAATTGCATGCGTATGGTCGCGACACATTAAGACACGCCGATACCAGGAGACGGCCCTATGGCGACGCGCCCCGGATTGCATGCCCCTATCGTCCGCGATGCGATGGCTTACGTCCTGGCCGGCGGCCGAGGGTCGCGATTGCTCGAACTGACCGACGTGCGCGCCAAACCGGCGGTGTATTTTGGCGGCAAGAGCCGGATCATCGACTTCGCCCTGTCCAACGCTTTGAACTCCGGCATCCGGCGCATTGGGGTCGCGACGCAGTACAAGGCGCACAGCCTGATCCGCCACCTGCAACGCGGCTGGAACTTCTTCCGCCCCGAACGCAACGAAGGCTTCGATATTCTGCCGGCGTCGCAACGCTCCGGCGACAGTTGGTATGCCGGGACAGCCGACGCGCTGTACCAGAACATTGATATCATCGAGGGCTACGACCCGGAATATATCGTCATCCTGGCCGGCGACCATATCTACAAGATGGACTACGCCGCGATGCTGGTGCAGCACGCCGAACAGGGCGCGGACGTCACCGTCGGCTGCATCGAAGTGCCGCGGATGGAGGCCACCGGGTTCGGCGTCATGCACGTCGATACCGCCGACCGGATTATTGCCTTCGTCGAGAAACCGTCCGACCCGCCCGCGATGCCGGACAACCCCGACATGGCGCTCGCCAGCATGGGCATCTACGTTTTCAACACCAAATTCCTGATCCAACAACTGCACCGCGACGCCGCCACACCCGGATCGAGCCGCGATTTCGGCCACGACATTATCCCGTACCTGGTCAAACATGGCAAAGCCGTCGCCCACCGCTTCACCACCTCCTGCGTCAAATCCGGCGATGAGCGCGAGGCCTACTGGCGCGACGTCGGCACGTTGGACGCATACTGGGAAGCCAACATCGATCTGACCGCGATCGTGCCGGAACTCGATCTGTACGACCGCGACTGGCCGATCTGGACCTATGCCGAGATCACCCCGCCGGCCAAGTTCGTGCATGAGGAGGTCGGACGCCGCGGCGAGGCGATCTCCTCGCTGGTCTCGGGCGGCTGTATCGTTTCGGGATCATTCCTGCGGCGGTCGTTGCTGTTCACCGGTGTCCGCGTGAACTCGTTCGCCCGGGTGGAGCATGCGGTCATCCTCCCCGACGCCCATATCGGCCGCGGGGCTCGGTTGCGCAACGTGATCGTGGAGAAAGGCGTGAAGATACCGGCCGGATTGGTGGTAGGAGAGGACGCGGTGGACGACGCGCGCCGCTTCCGCCGCACTGACCGGGGCATTTGCCTGATCACGCAACCTATGATCGATCGACTGGACCTCTGACCTGATGCGTATTCTGGCTGTCGCGTCCGAGATTTACCCGCTGCTGAAAACCGGCGGCCTCGGCGATGTCGTGGGGGCCCTGCCGCTGGCGTTGCAGCAGATTGGTGGTGCGTCCCCGGCCGTGGAGGTAACCACCATGGTCCCGGGGTATCCCGCGATTATGGCCGCCCTGACCGACGCCATACCGATACACCAGTTCGACGAACTGTTCGGCGGGCCGGCGACGATCCTCCAGGCGAGCGCGGATTCGCTTGACCTGTTGGTGGTCGATGCGCCGCATTTGTATGCGCGGGCCGGCAATCCGTATCTTGGCGCGGATGGACGGGAGTGGGCCGATAACGGCATGCGCTTCGCCGCCCTCGGAGCCGCGGCGGCGGCGGTTGGCAGGGGCATCGTGCCCGGCCTGACGTTCGACATCGTGCATGCCCACGACTGGCAGGCGGCGATGGCCCTGGTATATTTGCATTTCCATAACGGCCCGCGGCCCGCGACGGTTTTGACCATTCACAACCTGGCGTTCCAGGGCCGCTATCCCGCCGCGCTGTTTCCCCGGCTGGGCCTGCCGGCCTCGGCGTTCGGCCTGAACGGGCTGGAATTCCATGGCGATGTGAACTTCCTGAAGGGCGGCCTGGCCTATGCCGACAGAATCACCACGGTGTCTCCCGGCTATGCGCGCGAGATCACCGGTGAGGAGAAGGGCATGGGGCTGGACGGCTTGCTGCGTCACCGCGGCGACGTTCTGTCCGGCATCCTGAACGGCATCGATGACACGGTGTGGAACCCGGCCACGGACCCGCTGCTGCCGGCCCGCTACAGCCGCGGCAAACTGGCAAAGCGGGCCGAGGACAAACTGGCGCTACAGAAGCGCATGGGGCTGGAGGAAAGCCCGGACGCGCTGTTGATCGGCGTGATCAGCCGACTGACCTCGCAGAAGGGTCTGGACATGCTGCTGGATCAGCTCGACGCGATGGTCGGCGACGGCATGCAACTCGCGCTGTTGGGGTCGGGCGAACCGGATCTGGAGCAGGCCTTCGTCTCCGCCGCCGAGTGGCATCTGGGGTCGGTCGGCTGCATCATCGGCTACGACGAAACGCTGGCGCATCTGATTCAGGCCGGGTCCGACGCGCTGCTGGTGCCGTCGCGGTTCGAGCCATGCGGCCTGACCCAGCTTTACGCGCTGCGGTATGGGTCGGTGCCGGTGGTGTCGCGGGTGGGCGGGCTGGCGGATTCCGTGATCGACGCCAATGAGGCCGCGCTGGCCGCCGGGGTCGCCACCGGCATCCAGTTCTGGCCGGCGACGCCAGAGGCGCTACAGGTGGCGCTGGACCGGTTACAGAATTTGTGGCGCGACAAGCCGGCGTGGGCTCAGGTCCAGCGCAACGGCATGGCCGCGGACGTGTCGTGGCGGCGTCCGGCGAACCAGTACGTGTCGCTGTACCGGTCGCTGCTGGCGGCGCAGCCTTGAGACTGGCCGGTCCGGGCTCTCCGGATACGCTGGGCGTCACCATCGTTGACGATGGGATCGACGTCGCGGTGCACGCGCCCGATGCGGATGCC
The DNA here is from genome assembly GCA_903932145.1 of uncultured Rhodopila sp. Classification (GTDB taxonomy): domain Bacteria; phylum Pseudomonadota; class Alphaproteobacteria; order Acetobacterales; family Acetobacteraceae; genus Rhodopila. The sequence goes on from CAIZFE010000109.1 coordinate 143,434, forward strand.
ATTGCGATCTGCTTTTTCGACCGGGACGATACTGAGATCGCCCGGTTCCGGTTGCCCGCGCGTACCGGGCCGGTGTTTCATGGGCATATCGCGGATGTGCCCGCTGGCGCGCGATACGGGCTGCGGGCCTATGGTCCGTGGCAGCCGGCCATCGGTCACCGGTTCAATCCGTCGAAGCTGCTCATGGACCCTTGGGCTTTGGTGATCGACCGGCCGTTCCGCCTACACGAATTGCTGTTCGATCGCGATGGCCCTCGCCCAGAGGACACCGCCGCGCTGATGCCGAAAGCTATTGTGGGCGCGCCCTCGGCCGCCGCGTTCGGCAACCGGCCGGGGTTCGACTGGGACCATCAGGTCATTTTCGAACTGCACGTCCGGGGGTTCAGCATGACCCGGGCGGAGGTTCCCGAGTCCATCCGGGGAACGTTCGCCGCGCTCGGACATCCCGCCAGTATTGGTCACCTGCTACGTCTGGGGGTTACCACCGTAGAGCTGATGCCGAGCGCGGCGTGGGTGGACGAGCGGCATTTGCCGCCGCTGAATTTGTCGAATTACTGGGGCTATAACCCGATTGCCTTTCTCGCTCCTGATCCTCGGCTGGCGCCGGGCGGCTGGGCGGAGGTTCGCGCCGCCGTCGATGCGCTGCATGCGGCGGGGATCTGCGTCATCATGGACGTGGTGCTGAATCACTCGGGTGAGAGCGACGAATTGGGCCCGACGCTGTCGCTGCGCGGGCTGGACAATGCCGGGTATTACCGGCTGGCCACGGATAAGTCGCTGTATGTGAACGATGCCGGATGCGGCAACGTCCTGGCAATGGACCGGCCGGTGGCGCTGCGGCTTGGTATGGACGCGTTGCGGGCCTGGGCGATCTACGGCGGCATGGATGGATTCCGGTTTGATCTCGCGACCATCCCGGCGCGGCGTGACAGCGGCTTCGATCCGCAGGCGCCGTTTTTGGCGGCTGTGGAGCAAGACCCGGTGCTGTCCCGCCTCGTGATGATCGCGGAACCCTGGGACATTGGTCCGGGTGGCTACCAGCTTGGCGCGTTCCCCGCCCGGTGGGGCGAGTGGAACGACCGGTTCCGGGATTCGGTCCGCCGGTTCTGGCGCGGTGACGCGGGCATGCTGGGCGGGTTCACGACGGTTTTCGCCGGGTCGGCGGATGTGTTTCCGGCGAGGCCGTTGTCGCGCAGTGTTAACTATGTGACCGCGCACGATGGGTTCTCGCTGGCGGATCTGGTTTCGTATGCAACGAAGCACAACGACGCGAATGGGGAGTTCAACCGCGACGGCACGAACGACAATCTGTCTTGGAACAATGGCGCCGAGGGTCCGTCGTCCGATCCAGCGATCCTTGCGGCCAGGGCACGCAATGCGCGGGCGTTGCTGGCGACGCTGTTGCTGTCACGCGGCACGCCGATGCTGTCGATGGGCGATGAGCTTGGGCGAACTCAGTCCGGCAATAACAACGCATATGCTCAGGATAACGCGCGTTCCTGGGTGGATTGGGCCGGCGCCGATCAGTCGCTGATTGATTTCACCGCTGAGGCGATCGCGCTGCGCCGCTCGCTGGCGCCGCTGTTCGACGGGCGTCCGCTGCGTGGCCAACCGGCAGAGGGGGAGGTGATCCCGGATGTGACCTGGTGCCGTCCGGATGGACAGACCATGGCTGGCGAGGACTGGAACCGAGAGACAAACCGGACACTTGTTGCCGTCCTTTATGCGGATGGGGTGCGCGCGGCGCTGGTGTTTCATGCCGATACCGTCGGGGCGGAGATCGTTTTGCCGGAGCCTCGGCCGGGGTGCCGGTGGGTGCGGGCGCTGGACAGTGCGGGGGTTGGTGACGGGCTGACGGTTGCAGCGCGGTCGGTGGCGGTGTTCCGAGAGGTCACGAGCGCTGGAGATGCGGTTGGGCGACATCCAACCGAGTCGGATGGACACCGGCTCATTTCGTCATGGCCCGGCTTGTCCGGGCCACCCTTGGCGGCAGGAGCGGGGATAGGCGGCCCGGACAAGCCGGGCCATGACGAACAGAACGGTCTGACGACCGGTTCGCTTGTTATCGGGCATCGCCCTGGCACAACCACGACAGGCGTTCCCGACGCCGACCTCGACCATCTGGGCGAACTGGCGGGGATCGATCCGATTTGGTGGGACGTCGAGGGCGGATTCCACAAGGTTGGCGCGGACACGAAACAGGCGCTGCTGGCGGCGATGCGCTTGCCGGCGGCAACGCGCGGCGAGCTAAATGACAGCCTCGCCCGCCTCACGCAGCAACCCGCCCTGCCCCCGGCCATGACTGCTCGGTTGACCGAACCGGTTACGATCCGGCTTGGTGAGCCTGCACCTGCCTGGGTCACGCTGGTTCGCGAGGACGGCAGCCTTGAACGCTTTAACGCCCGAGACGGCCAGGTCAGCCTGCCGCCGCAGCCGCCAGGACGTCACCGGCTGCTGAATGAGGACCGCGCCGAAAGCGTATGCCACCTGACCGTCGCGCCGGACGCCTGTTACCTGCCGCCCACGCTACAGGCCGGAGAGCGTCGTTTCGGCATCGCCGCCCACCTGTATGCGCTGAGATCGAAGGGCGACCAGGGAATCGGTGATTTTTCCACGCTGGCGCGGTTTGGCTCCGAGGCCGCGCGGGCGGGGGCGGCGATGGTGGGCCTCAATCCGCTGCACGCGCTGGCTCCGCAGGATCGAAACCGAGCGAGCCCGTATCATCCATCCGATCGGCGGTTTCTGGATCCGGTTTATATCGACGTTTTCGACATGCCCGGTGGCGCCTGCGACTCTCCGTTCGGGTTGGTCGATTACCCGGCCGTGTGGGCACACAAACGGGCCGTGTTGCTGGCTGCATTCAAGACGGCTGCCAGCGAGGCTTTTTCCCCCGGACTGCGACGCTTCGCGACGTTCAATACAATTTCGGAAGTGCTCGGCAGCTCGGACTGGATGACCTGGCCGGCCGGGTTGCGCCATCCGGACAGCCCCGGCGTGGCGGCATTCGCGGCCGAGCACGCCGAAACGATCGCCTTCCACGCCTGGATGCAGGCGCTGGCGGATCGGCAGCTCGCCGGTGCCGACGAGTCCGCCCGCAGTGACGGATTGGCGCTCGGTTTTTACCGGGATCTGGCGGTTGGTGCGGCGCCGGATGGGGCGGAGGCCTGGTCGGCTCAGGACACGCTGATGCATGCCGTGTCGGTGGGGGCGCCACCTGATCCGTTCTCGGCTGCGGGTCAGGTCTGGTGTTTGCCGCCGCCGGACCCGGTGGCGATGCGCCGCGATGGATTCCGAGCGTTCAACGAGTTGCTGGTCGCCAACATGCGGCATGCCGGGGCGCTGCGGATCGATCACGTCATGGGTCTGCGGCGGTTGTTCGTCGTGCCGGAGGGTGCGGGGGCGATCGACGGGGCCTATGTCAGCTATCCGCTGACGGATCTGCTGGCTCAGGTGGCGCTGGAGAGCCAGCGGGCGCGCTGCCTGATCGTCGGCGAGGATTTGGGCACCGTCCCGGAAGGCATGTCCGAGCGGTTGGCGGCGTCGGGGATTTTGTCCTACAGCGTGCTGTGGTTTGAGCGCCGGGACGGTCGTATCCGACCTCCGCCGGAATGGCGCCGGTTGGCCGCGGCGTGCGTGTCCACGCATGACCTGCCGACGTTGACCGGATGGTGGGAGGGCGCGGATATCGCGGAGAAACGCGCGTTGGGGCTGCTGGTCGACCCCGAGGCTGAGGGTGATCGTGCGGGCGAAAAGGCCGCGTTGATCGCGCTGTTGCAGGATGAGGACTTGCTGGAGGACGAGGTCGATCTGACGCAGCCGATGCCGCTGTCGGTTGCGGCCGCGATCCACGCGTTTGTGTCGGCCACGCCGTCGTTGCTGGCTCTGGTGCAGGCCGATGACCTGACTGGGGAGCGCGTCGCGGTCAATCTGCCGGGCACCGATACGGAGCGACCAAACTGGCGCCGGCGGTTGGATGTGGATGTGTCCGACGTGTGCCACACGCCGCTCGCCCGGGCGATTTTGGGGGCGATGCGGTCGCGGGGTGTTCCGGATGTGGCGCGGGACGCCACATAGACCTTTAGCGAAACCGATGCGGAATGCCCTTCCTGCGGCTTTTGAAGAGCGTATCCGCCGATCCGGTAACGCACATCCCCGATTTTGTGGTACCAGTATGGATATGGAATTCAAGGGAATGAAGCGATTAGTCAACCGGTCAGAAGAAGCTGCGCTGAAGCAGTTGAATTCTGTCGCCTCCCGTTATGGGCTTCTGGTTTATGCAAAAATCCGGGTTGCCGACGTTTGCCCAAGGGGAGCGGAATTCCATCCGACCTGTATAAATATGCCCTAATGGCGCACTTCGATTTTTTGGTAACGAATAAGGAATACACCCCGCAGTTTTCAGTAGAATTCGACGGCCCAAGCGGGTCTTCAATTTTCGTTCTCATTGCTTTTCTCTATCTTATTGACCATTCACAAACTGAGTTGGTTATTTCGCACCTTTTCGGCGTGTATCCCGTGTCCAGACGGCCTCTGTCTCAGTGACCTCGTCCTGCACCGCCCGGATTTAGCGCTTCATTCCGCAAGCCTCTCTATCGTCACCGCAACCGCCCCGATTGCCGAACTGCCACTCACCTGTCCGAGGAAACTTGGCGAACCGCGGCTCGATATCGAGCATCCTGACCGACTCGGCTGCCTTCTCCCGCCATCGGGTGACGGTTTCTAGGCTGACTTCGGAAACCTGGTGGCTCACTTGGCCGAACGCCCAGCCATCGGGACGGGCATAGCCAGCTAGTCGCTCACCAATCGGTTGAGGCTGACTCCGGCCTCAGCCGCCTCGATGGCCAGAGTCCGATGAAGCTGCTCAGGAACGCGCGTGACGAACTTGCCCGAATAGCTGCGATCACTCATCGCCTCCGGCAAAGGTTCGCCAGACCCGGTCATATCATCGACCACGGCAGCCACCAGGGTTGCAATGCCCTGCATGGCATCGACCCGGGTAGCCGCGAGATGGGAGAGGCTAGGAAATTCGGTGCAAAACCCGACCCACTCGCCATCCTCCCGGGAGCACACAACCCGGTATGAGAAGTGGTGCGGCATCTCTATTGTCTACTCTGCGGGGCGCGTCTCGCGCGCCCGCTGCCCGGCTAACGCGACTGCAACGGCGGCTGTTGTGCGTGGCGATGCGAAGGCCTGCTCGGTCTTGGAGGGTTTTCCCTGCGCCACCCGGTCCAGACGCCGCGCCGACAGCGTGTCCTGGAGGTTGAGCACGAGCCCAAATACCACCATCGCGACACCCACCAGGGCGAAGGGGACGACAGTCACGAGATCCGGCATCAGCGGAGCCTCCCGATTGTTCGATTAGCCAGTAACTTTAACATGACCGCGAGAACAAGGCCAATCACGGCAACTTCGCCAGCGCCGGCAAAATTATGCGACGGGGATACGAAGGTGCTAATCAATCCGCCGGCCGAACCGGCGCCCGCGAACCAGACGGCCAAGCTATTGAGAAAGTTTGCGTTCATCTTCACCAGGCGATTGCCGGCCCGCCGGCCACCGGCTGTTGCCCACTCCTCACGCCCGCGAGGTATGCGGCGATTAACCGCGAGGCCTCAGTGTCCGTATCAATTCAGCAGGATCGGTGAGCGGCAGGCCGAACGGCACATCGGTCGCGGCGGCGGTTGCACGCTTCAAGGGCCATGTCGCGATGGGTAAGTGACGGGTGTTCCTTGTGCGTTCCGTTGTTACGGAGGTGGACCTCCGTAACAACGAAACCAACGCTGGGATCGTGAGGTTTGTGTCCGGTCTCAACACTAAGCCGGGCCCTGCCGACCGAGCGATGCTCGTACGCAAACCGCCTGAAAACGCGCGGACACGATCAGGCCGGCATCAATTCTGCCTGCGGCCCGCGCACCAGCTTGCCCGGCAGCGTGCCGGTCGCCAAGCCATCGCGGTATGTCACTTTTCCCGAAACGATCGTCGCATCGTAGCCACTGACTTTCTGCAACAGGCGCTTACCGCCGGCCGGCAGATCGTTGACGACATACGGCGAGCCGGCGCCCAACTTGTCCCAGTCAATGATGTTGACGTCAGCCTTTTTGCCAACCGCCAGCACGCCACGATCATGCAAACCAGCCGCCCCGGCGGTATCGGAGGTCACGCGGCGAATCAGTTCGGCCACGCTCCAACGCTTCTCGTCGCGGCCCCAATGCGACAGCAGCCAGGTCTGGTAGCCGGCGTCGAGAATGAACGCGACATGCGCGCCGCCATCGCCCAGGCCCATGATGCAGTTGCGGTTATCCAGCAACGATTCGGACATCGACAAGTCGCCGTAAGCATAGTTACCGAGTGGATGATAGATGAAGTTGGCGCCTTCGTCCTCGACCAGCATGTCGTAGGCGACCTCGGATGGGGACTGGTTGCCGCGCGCGGCGATGGCGGCGACGCTGTCCTCCATTTTCGGCTGATAGTTGGGCGGGGTGCCGAAGCGGAACATGTATTCGAACGACATGCGGTGGAACAGCGGGAAGGTGTTGCCCTCCTTCGGGTCCTCGCTGAGGATTTTCGCTCGCATCGCCGGATCAGCCATACGGCGGGCGCGTTCGGCGACCGGCAGATGGGCAATGGTCTTGTAGGTCGGGGTGCCGGAGAACGGGTTCTGGCTGCCGGCCAAACCGAGCAGCACGCCGATGGCTCGGGGGGCGACGACGGGGCGGATGGACAGGCCGTCGCTGATGGCCTTGTCGGCGTGTTTGATCAGGTCGCGCCAGACTTCCGGGCGGGAATGACGCTGCGTCAGCGTGAACACCGCCGGGCGGCCGCTGGCCTCGATGACCCGGCGCAGGATGGCGAATTCCTCGTTATGATCGGGCGCCCATTCGGACACCATTTCCAACATGCCCGATCCGGCGTCTTTCATGCCCATCGCGATGCCACGCAGTTCGTCTTCCTGGGCGCGCAAGGTCGGCGTCGGATCGCCGCGCAAAGTCTTGTGCGACAGGCTGCGGGAAGTGGAAAACCCGAACGCGCCCGCCTTCATGGCGTCGCGAGCAATCTCGCGCATCTGGGCGATGTCAGCCTGATTGGCGTTCTCCAAAGCGATCGCCCGGTCTCCCATCACGAAGACGCGGACCGCGGCGTGCGGCAGCAACGCGCAGATGTCGATGTCGCGGGGCTTGCGGTCCAGGGCGTCCAAATATTCGCCAAACGACTCCCATTCCCATTCCAGGCCTTCGTGCATGACGGCACCAGGAATGTCCTCGACCCCCTCCATCAGCTCGATCAGGCGTTCGCGATCGGCCGGCTTGCAGGGGGCGAACCCGACGCCGCAATTGCCCATCACGGCGGTGGTAACGCCGTGCCACGACGACGGCGACATGTGGCTGTCCCAGACAGCCTGCGCGTCATAATGTGTATGGATATCAACGAATCCCGGGGTGACCAGCTTGCCGGTGGCATCGATTTCTTCCGCGCCGCTGCCGGTGATCACACCGACCGCCGCGATCGTGTTGCCTATGATGCCGACGTCGGCCGGGCGAGGCTCACTGCCGGTGCCATCCACCACGGTGCCGCCGCGAATAACCAAATCGAAGTCTGCCATTGGATTTTCTCCCGTAAGGTTGGCATTGATCCTGAGCCTGCGGACACGCGCTGGCAAGTTTTGGAGCTTTGGCCAAATGCAAATCACCCGTGAGGACCGCATCAGGATGGAGCGCGCGCATGTCCGGGCGTGGCCGGCTTTGCGCACCGCCGATATCGACGGGTGGCTATGGCGCTCGTCCGGCGGCGGATCGCAGCGGGCCAATTCGGTTTCAACGATCGATTTTCGGGGAGACAATCCCGGCGGCGCCATCGACGCTGTCGAGGCCAGTTATGTCGCGCTTGATTTGCCCGTGAGATTTCAGACTTTCGACGAAACGTCACCGCCCGAATTGATCGATCTGCTGCGCAAGCGCGGGTACCGGAAAGGCGATCCGACGACAACGATGTTCAAACGCGTCACGAGCACAACGCCGTCCCCGGACGTCGAAGTGCAGGACGCACCTTGGACCGAGTGGCAGGAAGTGTATCTGAGCGCGATCATCGAGAACCGGCGCGCGGTCAACGCAATCATCCTCGACCAAATTCCACGTCCGCGTGCGTTCTTTGGCTGCCGGCGTAACGGCAAAATCGTTGCTACGGCGCTTTGCGCCGTCGGCTTCGGCTGTGCGGTGATCGAATGCGCCGCCACACGCTTCGACGTTCGGCGGGCGGGTGCCGCCAGGGCCGTGCTGGCGGGCCTGGAACATTGGGCATCGCGGCAGAGTGTCGACTTGATCGGCCTACAGGTCGTTGCCAACAACGAACCCGCTATCGCGCTTTATCGCAGCCTCGGGTTCGTTGCCGGTTCGACGAACTGGTACTGGGTTCGGTAGGCGCTGTATCAATCGAAGAAGGCCAGCGTCCGCAACTCGATACTTTCACGCGGCAGCATGTCGGCCGGTGCGTTCGGATCGGCGAACGACGTGTGCGGCATGAAACGTGCGCGGCCGTCCTTTTGGGAATCGAAGCATTTCAATAACAATGCCTCGTCCGCTTGCATCGCCGGGGCGTAATACCAGCGGTGAGCCGGATTGTAGGTGAGGCCGTAAATCTCCCCGGTTCGGTCCCGATAGATCAGGTCCTGCCCGATCAGATCGCCGTCCGCCACCGAACCGGCGTCGCATACCGCCAGCGGGGCGTCATACAAAGGCCCCCGGATCGGCCGCCACACGTTGACGATGGCGAAGCGGTGTTGAAGCAACGCGCCGGCCTCGTCGCCCATCAGGTCTTGCACCCGTTGAGGGCCGGAAACCTCGGTGTAATCACCGTGGATGCGGGTGACCGGCTGCCTCGGGATGCCGGGCGTGCGGTCCTCGACGCCAGGAGTGCGCCGGCGAATCGTATGGTCGAACACCACCACGCGACTGGCACCGGTTGCCTGTTTCACCAGGGCTTCGGCCTCCTGGTAGTAGGTGGCCTGAAGCTGCGCCTCGTCATAGAAATCGGCCACCGCGCTTGGTGCATCGACCAGGGCGAAACCCTGCACGTCCAGTGACAGGCCATCCGCGATGGGGCGCATGTCATGAATCGGCACGGTGTGAGGCTCATTCACAATGTTGGTTTTGGGCGCACCGTCCGGCGGATCGTAGGTGTAGGTGTGCGGTTTCTCGGCGGATTTCGCCAGATACACGACATCGCCCATCACCCGCGGAAGCGTGGAAACAAAATCCATGATGTTCGTCCTCCTTGTTTATCGGTGGGGCACACCGATCTGTGTGGAGCGCAGGTGGGAAGCCCCCTTGTGGTTCGCAAGTTAAATTTCGCAGGGTGATGGAGCAGTGGTGGAACGCGTCCCAATGACCGAACGGATCATGGCAGCGGCCGACCGGTTGTTTTACCGGAAGGGCATCCGAACCGTGGGAGTGGACGCGGTGGCGGCCGAGGCGGGGATCAGCAAACGCTCGCTTTACGATACGTTTCCATCGAAGGATGCGTTGGTTGCCGCTTATCTGCGGCGGCGCATCCTGCCGTTCCCCACGACCGATCAGTCGCCTGCCGACCAGGTGTTGGCGCTGTTCGACCAGCTTCATTCGCGCTTCGCCGAGGGTGACTTCCGTGGCTGCCCGTTCGTCAACGCGGTCACCGAACTGGCCGAGGACTGCGAAACAGCGCGCGCCATCGCCAGCGATTATAAGGAGGAACGACGTCGGCATATCGCGTCATTGTTGACTAAGGCCGGCGCTCCCTGCCCCGACTTACTGGCGAGCCAGATCACATTATTGTTTGAGGGTGCCATCGCCTCCATGCTGGTGCGGCAAGACCCGACGATCGCAATGCAGGCTCGCGCGGCCGCCGCTGTGCTGATGCGCGCTTCTGACGCTGAGGTTCAGACGAAATCGGGCCGGCTGTTAGCCGGTTATTAATCTCCTGAAGATCATTGATGCCGAAGGACTGTCAACACGTCGGGCGGAAGCCCGCACCGGTGGGTCTCACAGCGAATTTTCCCGGATTCGCCAAGCCAAATTCAGCCGGTTCACCATCGATCGTCTGATGATGATCCTCGGCCGGTTCGGGCAGGAAGTGGCGCCGTCGGTGCGCGTGCAGCCTCGGCCGGAGCCCGGCACCGGATGCGAGTCTGCACAGTAAGTTTTACCCGAACGCGCCTACTTCGTGCGTGACCGCCGTTGCAATTTCCCGCACCATCGCGAACAGACGGCGCATCGGCGCGAAGATTTCCTCGTGCTCCCGAGCATAGGCGGCGGTTCGGCGGTTCGGGGCGGGTTCGCCGTAGTCGCAGTCAGCGGCGGGGTCGGCGGCGGACGGGAAGATCTCCGCAAGCATGTTCAGTGACGCGTCGATGTCGAGCCGCAGGATCGCGGCCTCCAACGCAAGACGGGTGACCCCGTGACGCGGCGAGAAATCGGGAATTTCTGTCGCCAGCAGCCAAATCCGATGGATCAGCGACAATCGCAGGGCATGCAGCAGGATTTCCCGGTTCGCCATGTGCGGCACATCCGGCCATGTTGCCCGCAGTGACAGATGATCGGCGGTGATGCGCCGGAACATCGACTGCGCCGCCGCCCAGATATCCAGCCGCTCCAACGCTTTGGCGACGGCGACCAAAGCCTCGCGGCGCCCCGGGCGGCGTGTGTGCGCGGCTCGGTCCAGCCATGTGCCCGGATCGAGCGTCGCGATGACCGCGCGCAATACTTCAATGTCGGAATGGGCGAGCGCGTGGCTGGCCAGATCCATTGCTCGCTTGAAACGACGGCTGGTCTGCCGCAGTTCAGTGAACGTCTCGGGATGACGGGCGGCGGCGGCGCCGATGCCCTGTAGCGTGTTCGCACACCAACCGAGTTGTTGCAGGATCGCGTTGTTGGGGATCGCCCGCAGTTCGCGCGGGTGGCGGATCAGCATGGCGCCACCCATCCCGTCAGATTGCCGCGCCGCCGGCCGCGATCCGGTGCGGTCTAATAACGATGGGCCAAATGCACCGAGCAAGGCGGCGTAGCCTGCGTCCTCCACAAGACCTTCCATGCCGGAGCGGATCGTGGCGAAGAAATCGGCGGCGAAGTCGGGGTCGGCGTAAACAGGATCCTCGATCGGGCCGGCCGCCGGGTGGTAAGTTTGTTCGGCGATGCGGGTGATCGTCGCCAGCGCCAGTTCGGGCGTGCCGAACAGCAGGTAGCCGTCGCCACCCTGGAAAGCCGCTTCTTCACGAACCTTCAGACCGGCGCGGCCGAGAGCCTGACGGGAGGCCGTCGGAGACAAGTACTTGAGACGATCGGCCAGCGACCCGGGATGCGCGCCTCGGCCGATACTTTCGCCGTGCGTGTCGAACAGAATGACTTCGACGCCGGTGACGCCGTGGTGTTCCAGCGTTTGGCCGATCTTCAGCCGCAACCGTTCGATCAGGTAACTGGCGGCGAGCTGACCGACGTATCGCCCAGAGTCCGAATAGCCGAACTGAAGCGCCAGCTTGCCGGTCGATTTCAGATAGTTGCGGTAATGCGGGCTGCGCAGTGCTTCTTCCAGCACAACAGAGCCTTGCTCCAAAGCCTCCGCCGTTTCGAACAGCGGCGAGATTTCAACGTTCTTTTCGATCCCGAACAAGCGGGCCAGCCATAACGCGGCCAGAAGGGTATAACCCGTTTCGGTTTCGGCGATCAGAAACCGGATGGAGACTGAACTGTCCACATGCTTGACGATTTGCGCGACGGTCATCATCAGCTTCGCGGCCGATGCCTGTTCGGAGATCAATGCCCCGAAATCTACCGCTTCGGGAGTGACAGTATCCAACGCGGCATTGATCGCGGTGAACAGGGCTCGGCGGCGGGACGGGTCCTCCGGTGGATCGGCGATGCCCAGGCGCTGACGCACGACGTTGTGGATCTGCGCCGCGTTCAGCCGCGTGTGGGTGTGGGCCAGCGCCATACCATGCGACACCAGCCCGGCGCGCGCGACGGCCAGCGCCAGCTTCTCGTGATCCTCGGCCTGGGCGATGGCCGCCTGGAACAGCGGTAGCAGCGGCGCGGGAGACGTCAGGGCGGTTTCGCGGGTGCCGACCAGGGCATGCGCGAAGGCAGCGACCTTGGACGGCGCCGGCTGGTCCGGGCACAGCGCGATCTGGTTGTCCACAGCATCGCGTGCCTCGGCTACACGCTCCGCCAGCACGCCGGCACTCGGAAGGACGGACAACTGAGCGTGCAAACGCACCAGTTGCAGCCGCTTCATTTCCAACCGCAGCTTCAGCGTGTCCCACCAACCGATATCGGTACGGCCATCGGTGTCATAGCCGACCCAGGTCGAGAGGATCACCGGGCTGGGCGTCAGTTCGGTCCATCGATCCGGCCACGCCCCGCGCGCGACCGAGATCAGCGCCGCATTGAAGCGGTCAATGGCGTCGCGCCCGTTGGCAATGGCGGCGGCGGCCTGGTCGAACTCACTGCGCAGGGTGATCGGCGGCGGACGATGCGATTCGAACGAGGGTGCGGGACGGCCGCACGCCATCTCGGCCAGCGCCTGGTTGACCGGCAACGGCAGCGAAAACGTCGGATGTGCGGTAAAGACCGCGGCGAAGCGGGTGCGTTCGGTCAAGGCCCGGTATTCGGCCCAACGAACCGGAGAATCGTTCGGGTCCGGACGCAGCAAATGCTGGGCGAGGCTCGCCAGGATGCCGTCGTTTGTCGCTGTGTCGATGCCACCGAGATAGCGCGGGATGCGGCCGGCGCGGTCGTTGAACGCGGCATCCCGTAAATGGCGGATCAGCGCCGAGATATCCGGTTCTGCCAGGCTGCCGGCGTCCAGTTGTCGCGTGATCGCAAGCGATACCAGCAGAACCGGGTTGCCGAATGGATCTTCGTCGGCGCGGGCACCGAGACGAGCGGTGAGGTCCAGGAGTTCCCTGGCGAGGACAGAGGTCGATGAGGGAGCCGGCATGTCGGGCATGGAGGAAGTGTGATACGTTTGGTGCGTTGCAGCAAGACGGAATATTGCCGGACAAATCGTGCGGGAAGCCGCGATTTCAGAGGCACGCGGGGATGCCGTCCTTGACGGCGGTACTTGTTCACATGGACTGCCCGTTCCCGCGCCTGCGGCCGACCCTGGCTGGGGGCCGCACCGTCCGGATGCCGATGAAGCTCCGAACTCGCAATTAGAACACCCGGAGATTGACCGGCTTGGACGGTCTGTATATTCACCCGTAGTCATACATACTGGTGCGTAAGCACCGCGGGGGAATAGTCAGATGGATTCGGTTGAAAAACGCACGATCGCGAAAGTTTCGCTCAGGCTCGTGCCATTTCTCATGCTTTGCTATTTCGTTGCCTATCTTGATCGGGTCAATGTCGGCTTCGCCGCGCTGTCCATGAACAAGGCGCTGGGCATCTCGGCTACCGCCTACGGGTTCGGCGCCGGCATCTTCTTCTTCAGCTATTTCGTGTTCGAGGTGCCGTCAAACCTGATGCTGGAGCGTTTCGGCGCCCGCAAATGGATCGCCCGCATCATGATGTCGTGGGGCATCCTGTCCGGCTCAATGGCCCTCGTCAGTGGCGAGACCAGCTTCTACATCGTCCGCGTCCTGCTCGGGATTGCCGAGGCCGGCTTCTTCCCCGGCATCATCTTCTTCCTGACCCTGTGGTTCCCGGGCGTTTATCGCGCCCGCATCGTCGGTTGGTTCATGGCGGCGATCCCGCTGTCCTCCGTCCTCGGCTTTCCAGTGTCCGGCATGATCCTGGGCATGGACGGTGTCGCGGGCCTCGCCGGCTGGAAGTGGTTGTTCCTCATCGAAGCCGCCCCCGCCATCGTCCTGTCGATCGTCGTCTGGTTCTACCTGACGGATCGTCCGGCCGAAGCGAAGTGGCTGCTGCCCGATGAACGCGCGTGGCTGGCCCAGCGCCTGTCGGCGGAAGCGCGCCAGAAGCAAGAGGTTCACGGCCTGTCCGCCCTGCGGACACTGATCGATCCCAAGGTGCTGCTGCTGTCACTGATGTATTTCGGGGCGGTTGCCACAAACTATGGCACCGCGTTCTGGCTGCCGCAGATCGTCAAGGGGTTTGGCGGTTTGTCCAACGTCCAGGTCGGCTTCGTCAGCGCCATCCCCTACCTGGTCGCCACCGTCGGCATGATCCTGTGGAGCCGCAGTTCCGATGCGAAATTAGAGCGCAAGTGGCACGCCATCATTCCATTCGTGATGGCGGCGATTGGCATTGCCGGATCGACGTTGGTACAGGATCCGATGCTGAAGATGGCCGCCCTGACGTTTGGCATTTTCGGCGTGTTTGCGGTGCTGCCGGTGTTCTGGACATTCCCGACCTCCTTCCTGTCCGGCGCCGCCGCGGCGGCCGGCATTGCCGCGATCAACTCGATCGGCAATCTGGCCGGCTTCTTCGGGCCGTTCGCGATGGGCTGGTTCAAGGACATGACCGGTAGCTTCTCGGCCGGCCTGTGGTTCATCGCCGGCTGCGCGGTGATGGGCATGGTGTGCGTGATCATCCTGAAGCACGACACGAAGCTGGAGAGTGCGCCAGAGGCTTTGGGCGTCGCGGACTAACGCTTCGATGAAAGCAGCCCTCGCGCGCGGAGTGCCGCCGCGAGGGGTTTTGTCCCGGTATAGAGAAGACCGGCCATGCCGGCTTGTTCGGCGCCGGTTACGTTGGCCGCGCTGTCATCGATGAACAGCGAGGCCGCCGGTTCGCAGCCGAGGCGCGCCAGGCACAGACGATACACCTCCGGATCAGGTTTACGGGCGCCGAATTCGGCGGACACGCAGGCTCGGTTGCCGGCCAGAGCGGCGGCTTCCGGATAGAATGTCGCGAAATGCCGTTGCACCAGAACATTGTTGTTGGTCAGGAGGGCGCATCGGACGCCGGGACGCAGACGCGGCAGCAGCCCCAGAGTGGCGGCTATGGGCGTGATCGCGGCTTTCTGTGCGGCGACCCATTCGGCTTCGGTCAGCGCGTAACCGATACGTTGGCCGAAGCCTTGCAGATAGGCGGTGGCATCCAGGGCGCCGGTATCGCCGGTGTCCTCGAAGCCTGACTCCCAGATGGCGGCTTTGATGCAGTCGGGCGGACAGTTGGCGATGGCCGAGAGGCTGGCGATCCGAGCGTCCCGGTCATAACGGTAGAGCACGCCGTTCAGGTCGAACAGGATCAGCGCGATTTCGGTCACGGGGGCACCTCCGGACATGATGCTGGAGCCATGCAAGCGTTGGACCGGTAGGACGACCGGGCAGACATTCGTGGGTGTGGGCGCTCGGATCATGCGGCGCCTTATGCCTGAGTGCCTCTGGTGCTCAGTGGCTAAAATGGTTTCGTTCCGAGTGGCGGGATGATGTGCCATGGAAGCTGATGCATGCCTCCACCCGATGCATCACGAAGCGTTCATCGCCCGATCATCCTGTGCGTATGCATCCAACCTTGACATTATTTAACTTTAATGTTAGCGAATGAGACATGGAGCATACGGCGCCAACCATGACCCGGCCTACCCCGCCCGATCCCACGCAGGACCGGGTCGGCCGCACCATGCCGGAGCGCCTCGCCGCCCTGCTGCAAGTCGTTCGTGTCCTGCTCGGTCACGGCCGCCGGCTTGTTGAGACAGTGCCGGAGCGCGCCGCCAACGTGGAATTCGCCGCCCTGGCCGCGGTTTGTGGCACTTACACTTTGCCGACCATCCTCGCCCGGCTACAGCGCGGCATTTTGCGCGCCATGGCGTTGGAGCGGTATCTTCTGTCCCGCGCCGAAAAAGGTCGCGAGATCGGATTCGTCTATCAGCGCGAGCGTGCGACGGCCAAGCCGGCAGCGGAACCGTCCGAAGGGGAGCCGGTTTCTGGAAAGGCGGCAAGCAAAGGCCCGGGTGACCGAGCCGAACCGGCCGAGCCCCGCGATGACGAAAGGGCACCCAAACGCCCAGCTTTCGATCCGGACGATCTCCGCATCCCCGGGCCCGAGGAACTCGACGCCGAGGTGCGCCGCCGGCCGCTCGGACGGACCATCCTGTCGATCTGCATGGACCTCGCGGTCATTCCGAGTTTCTGCACTGGTGCGTTTTGGAACCAGATATCCGACACGCTCATGAATTACGGTGGCAGTTTCCCGACACTGTTTAAAACACGGCAATACCGAGAGACATCGTTTCAGAAAGAGCGGGACAAGAAGCCGGACACCTGGGGCTTTGACTGGACGTTCCCGCCACCGGAGATAGTTCGCCACGTACTCGGGTACATGATTGGCGAGGCGCCCATTTTGGACCCGCCTGGCCCGAGGCTGGCAACCGCTCCACCCTGAGTCCCATCGCCGGACATGCGTCGCACCCCCTGATTCCGGGGGCACTTTCGCGTGCGCACCGATCAAATGTTGCAATAGACGAACGCAAGGACAGGGCATCGCCGCCTCCCCGGGGCGGCAGATTGCAACAACAGCAGCAAACCGTCGGCCCGGCAAAGCGTGTCCCATCGGTTGCCGTTCGGACAGGGATCCAGCCGGGGCACGCACGGCCAACGAATCGGCAAGCGCGACCGCGCCAATACGCAGCGGCAACCGACGTTTGGTAGGGTTGATCGCGTCGGCACCGTAAACGAGGCTGACGCTGTGACAATTTCCGTCCAACGAGGCCGCCGAACCGTGCCCTTCGATGGAGCCAAAAGCACAACCGAGCCGATCCAAGCCTTCTTACGTTCGAGACATCCCGGCTACGCGAAGACCGTTACATCCGCGTCAGACGACGTCTCCCGCAGCTCATAATCCAGCATCAGGTCTCCGTTCACATAGATCTGCCACCCATCCGCTCGGTTGGCGCAATTCAGGGAATGTGAAAAAGGCCAGATTGGCGCCAGCCACAAGTTGAATAATGGACTGGTAGTCACCAACATGATTCACCAAACATCTCCCAATGACATGCCGCGTATCCGTCGTCGATTGAACACCAGGGAATCGGCGATGTCATGGAAGGTTCGTTACGATGCCTTTGTCAAGTGATACGGTTTGTCAGGACCCGGTTGCCTGTCTAAATGTGTCCATTCAGTTCGAATAATCGTTAACCGAACTGAACCAACACCCCATTCCGCTCCTCAGCCGGCAAACACAGCGCCGCCAGCGCGGGGGCAACCACAGCCGGCGCAACCAGAGTCTTCGGATTCTCACCCGGAAACGCATTCCCGCGCATCCGGGTCGCCACGACCCAGGGATCGAACAGATTGACCCGCACCGGAGTGGTCGCGACCTCCTGAGCCCAGGTCAGAACCAGATGTTCCATCCCGGCCTTCGTCGCCCCCATCGCGCCCCAGTACGCCTTCGGCTCCCGCGCCCGGCTGTCGGTCACGAACACCGCGCGCCCGGCGGCAGACTGGCGCAGCAACGGATCGCAGGTCCGGATCAACCGCCACGTCGCCGCCAGATTGACCCCCACTACATCCGCCCAGTCGTCCGGCAGGATGTGCGGCACCGGCGTCAGCTTGCCCAACGCGCCCGCGTTATGAACCAGAATATCCAACCGCCCGAACCGCTGGAACAGCGTCGGCCCGATGGCGTCGATCGACGCACCCTCCCGCAAATCCAGCGGCAGGATCGTCGCCTCTCCGCCCAGCGCGCGGATCGCGTCGTCGGTCTCCTCCAACCCGCCCTGGGTGCGCGCGGTGATGACAACCCGAGCACCCAGACGCGCCAATTCGACGGCCGTGGCAGCACCGATGCCGCGACTGGCGCCCGTCACCAGTGCGACGGAACCCTCAAGCAATCCAGACATCAGTGGTGCGCCGCCAAAAGTGTGAGTTGCCGGTCGGCGCTGTCCTGCTGATCCGGAAGAGCAATCGGATAGTCGCCGGTGAAGCAAGCATCGCAATAATACGGTTTTTCGGCATCGCGACCCGGCTTACCCAACGCCCGATACAACCCGTCGATCGAGATGAATGCCAGGCTGTCAGCCCCGATCAACTCCGCCATCTCTTCAATCGTGTGGTTGGCGGCCAGCAGCTTGCTGCGTTCCGGCGTATCGATCCCGTAGAAGCAGGAGTTGATCGTCGGCGGCGAGGAAATGCGCATATGCACCTCCTTCGCGCCCGCCGCCCGGACCATCTCGACGATCTTCTTGCTAGTGGTGCCACGCACGATCGAATCATCGACCAGCACGACGCGCTTGCCTTCCAGCACCGGCCGGTTGGCGGAGTGCTTCAGTTTCACGCCCAGATTGCGGATGTGGTCGGTGGGCTCGATGAAGGTGCGGCCGACATAGTGGTTGCGGATGATCCCCAACTCGAACGGAATGCCGCTTTGGACGGCGTAGCCCATCGCCGCCGGCACGCCCGAGTCCGGCACAGGCACGATCACATCGGCCTCGACCGCGGCTTCCAGCGCCAGTTCGGCACCGATGCGCTTGCGGGCGTTATAGACCGGCATGCCTTCCATCACGGAGTCCGGCCGCGCGAAATAGATGTATTCGAAGACGCAGAAGCGTTCCTTCTGCTTGCTGAACGGCTTGATGCTGTGAACACCGAGATCGTTGATCACCACGATCTCGCCCGGTTCCACATCGCGGATGAAGTCGGCACCGACGATGTCCAGCGCGCAGGTCTCGCTCGCCAGCACCCAGCCGCCGGTGCCCTCGGTGCCGATGCGGCCGAGGATCAGCGGACGCACACCAAGCGGGTCGCGGACACCCATCAGGGCTTCGTTCGAGAGCGCGACCAGGGAATATGCGCCGACCACCTGCTTCAACGCGTCGATCAGCCGGTCCACCACGGTGGAATACAGGCTGATGGCGATCAGATGGACGAACACCTCGGAGTCGGTGGTGGACTGGAACAGGCAGCCCCGGCGCACCAGGGCGCGATGCAGGATATGCGCGTTGGTCAGGTTGCCGTTATGCGCGACCGCGAAGCCGCCGAACTCGAAGTCGGCATACAGCGGCTGCACGTTGCGCAGAATCGTGTCGCCGGTGGTGGCATAGCGATTGTGGCCGATGGCGATGCGGCCCGGCAGCTTCTCGATCACCCGGGCATCGCCGAAATTGTCGCCGACCAGGCCCATGCCGCGATGAGAGTGGAAGCGCGCCCCATCGAAACTGGTGATCCCGGTGGCTTCCTGTCCGCGATGCTGCAAGGCGTGCAGGCCAAGCGCGGTGACGGCGGCGGCATCGGGATAGTTCCAGACGCCGAACACGCCGCACTCCTCATGCAACGAGTCGCCGTCCCCACTGGGGTCTCCGGTGGAGGTATCAAGGTCCCGGCTGGTGAATGCCATCTGTGACAGCTCCTATTCGCGTACAGGTTGCTTGCCGGTGGCGCGTCCTTGCGGATTGGCGCGCAGCAAGGCCTCAGCGGTGGCTTCCCGTCCCGCCGGCGGCGGGTCGAGCGTGTGTGGGCGATACAAGGGAGGCAGTTGGTCCCGCACCCAGCGGGCTGCCTCATAGGTCGGGGTCAATGTGCGTGCTTCAAGCACCGCATCCGGCCAGCGTTCAATGGGAAACACCATCTGCCCGACAATATAGGCAACAATGACGACGGCCGCACCCCGTGCGAGGCCGAAAACCAGCCCCAGCGTGCGATCGACGCCACCCAGCGCGGACCTACGGACAAAGCCGCCGATGGCGCGGGCGATCAGGATGAGTACGATCAGGGTGAGCAGGAAGACGACGACAAAGCTGACCGGATCGACCCATTCCGGGGTGGAGAACCAGGTGCGCACGACATCGCGCATCGAGGGCAGCGCCAGGATCGCGGTGGCGACCGCGCCGCTCCATGCGCCGATGCCCAGCACCTCGCGCACCAGCCCGCGTGCGAACGCGAGCAGGCCGGAGATCCCCAGGAAGCCGAAGACCACAAGGTCAACCCACGTCATGCCACCGCCATTGCCACCGAAGCCGGGTTATCGTCTGACTGATGCCCGTCGCCAAGCGGATCATGCGTTCTTCTTGGCCGATTCGGGGGCAAAGCGCGCAACCAGATCGGCGATGTGACCTATTTCCTCCATCCGTAGCCCGTCCGGGGCCGCCAACTTGCGGTTGCCATGCGCTACCCGGCGCGGAAACGTCGCCGAATCGAAGCCCAATTTGGCAGCTTCCTTCAACCGCGCCTCGGCCTGCGCCACCTGCCGGACCTCACCGGACAGGCCGACTTCGCCGAAATAGACCATGCCGGGACTGGTTGGCGTTTCGAATGCGGCGGAGGCGATCGCGGCGGCCACAGCCAGATCGGCGGCGGGTTCGCTGACCCGCAGGCCGCCGGCAATGTTCAGATAGACATCGGTTTGGTTCAACCGCACCCCCGCCCGGGTTTCCAGAACGGCCAGCAGCATCGACAGCCGGCTGCTGTCCCAGCCGATGACGGATCGCCGCGGCGTGCCGGCCGGGTTCGGCGCAAGCAATGCCTGCACTTCCATCAGTACCGGACGGCTGCCTTCCAGCCCGGCGAACACCGCGCTGCCGGCGATGTTCCCACGGCGTTCAGCGAGGAACAGGGCGGAGGGGTTCGGAACCTCGGCGAGGCCGCCCTCGGTCATTTCGAACACGCCGATCTCATCGGTGGCGCCGAAGCGGTTCTTGACGGCGCGGAGGATGCGGAACTGATGGCCGCGGTCGCCTTCGAAATACAGCACCGCATCGACCATGTGCTCCAGCACACGCGGCCCGGCGAGGCCGCCGTCCTTGGTGACGTGGCCGACCAGGACGAGGGCGAAGTGCCCGGCTTTCGCCAGCCGGATCAGTTCGAACGAGCAGGCCCGCACCTGGGTGACGGTGCCAGGCGCGCTGTCGATCGTGTCCATCCACATCGTCTGGATCGAGTCGATCACCACCAGCGTGGTGTCTTTGGCCTGCTCCAGGCTGGCCGCGATCTCGCGCACGTTGATCGCGGCGGCGAGTTCGATCGTTGAGTCGGCGACCCCGAGGCGGCGGGCGCGGAGCCGGATCTGGTCGATCGACTCTTCGCCGGAGACATACAGCACGCGCTTGCCCGACCGCGCCAGTCGCGCGGCGGCCTGGAGTAGCAGCGTCGATTTGCCAATCCCCGGATCGCCGCCGACCAGCACGGCCGAGGCTGGCACCAACCCGCCGCCCAGTACCCGGTCCAGTTCAGCAATCCCGATCGGTGAGCGCGGTGGCGGTTCGGCGCTACCGGCCAGTCCGACAAACGCGATGCCTCGGACAGGCGCCGCTTTTGCCGCCGGGCCGGGCCGGGCCACGACGGCTTCTTCCTCGACGGTGTTCCATTCACCACAGGTCTCACACCGCCCCGCCCATTTCAGGGTGACGGCGCCGCAGGACTGGCAGACGAAGCGGGAGACAGGTTTGGCCAAAAGTGAGCTCCAGAAGCTGTGTAGCGAGGCGAATTTCATTTGGGGCAAATCGCCGCCCCGCCGTCATCGGTCGCCGTCATCCCCCACATCATGGCCCGGCTTGTCCGGGCCACCTGTCGCGGCACCACCCTGGCATGGGTGGCCCGGACAAGCCGGGCCATGACGGCGGGCCATGAGCCGGAGGACAAAGAGCCGGCGCGACGGTTGGGCGGTTTTACTCCGGCGCCCCCGTCAGCATCGCCTCTCCACCCGCATCATCTTTGACGGTAGCGGCGAGGATTCGCCAGCCTCGTCCGTCTTTCGCGGCGAGATATTCGCGATCATGGATGGCGCTGACCTTGGAGTCGTCGCGCTCGATCACCAGCCGGAACCGAAGCCCCGCTTGCCGAAATCCGGCCTCCAGCGCGTCCGCGACCGCCTGCCCGGTCGCCTGGTTCGTGACCACCGAACAGAAACCGTCGTCGGACGACACCAGGACCAGTTTCGCATCCGCGGCCGATCCGTCGAACGCCTGCCCCGGGGCACCATGCAGAAACGCAACCCGCGCCTGCTCGGGCACCGGCGGCAGGCCAGTGCGTTGGACCCAGTCCCGCAACGCCGTCGCGTTGCCGGCGAATGGCAGACATCCCTGGATGAACAAACCGACCAGTTCGTCGGCCGCACCGGCCCGCGCAACGGCCGGGAACAACAACATGATCAATCCAAGAAGGGCGCGCCTCAGCGCCGCAGTTCCATCTGGATCGGACCTTCCCGCCGCCCGTGGGTAAACTGATCGACCGCCGGATTGCCGCTCTCCATCAACCCCTCGGCCGGCCCGGACCAAATAATCCGCCCGTTCAGCAGCATCGCCGCCTGATCGCCAATCCGCCGCGCACTGGCCATATCGTGGGTGATCGCGACGGCGGTGCTGCCCAGCCGCTTGACGCAATCGACGATCAGCCCGTCGATCACCGCCCCCATGATCGGGTCCAGCCCGGTTGTCGGCTCATCGAAGAACATGATGTCCGGCTGCGAGGCGATCGCCCGCGCCAACGCGACCCGCTTCTGCATGCCGCCCGACAACTCGGCCGGTGACAAATCGCCAACCGTGGCGGCCAGTCCGACCTGACTGAGAAAATCATTGGCCCGCTCCCGCGCATCACTGCGCGTGGCTTTGTGACTGGCGAGCAGCCCGAATGCGACGTTTTCCCAAACCGGCAGACTGTCGAACAGCGCCCCGGCCTGGAACAGCATGCCTATGCGGGCGCGCGCCAGTTCACGATCGCCACGCGGCATCTTCAGGATGTCCTTGCCGTCGATCTCGATCACACCGTCATCCGGCTCGATCAGACCGAGCACGCATTTCAGCAGCACCGATTTGCCGGAACCGGAGCCGCCGATCACCACCAGCGACGTACCCTGCGGCACATCCAGGTCAACGCCGTCCAAGACGCGCTTGGCGCCGAAGCGTTTGTGCAGGCCGCGGATGCGGATCTTGGGGGTCTGTTCGCTCATGCGGGCGTTGATGCCGTGTGGCCGCGGTTTGGGCAAGGGAGATCCCAACCACCCATGCCGGTGATTTCGGACATCTCGCCATCGGGGTGGCAAGCAGAAATCCGTTCGAGGCAACGACAGGCTCCAAAGTTTCGAACTTGCCACCGCTAACCTAAAGAAACAATTAACAAAAAATGACCTAACAGTCTGTTGAAGTGAAACGGCAAGGTGGCGGTCTATGATTCCCAAGGGACCACGACAACGGGAGTCGACATTGGAGCGAGATTCATTTTGATATTTTCCAGATTTTCAAGTCCCGAATGTTCGGTTGTTTCACCAGCGGGTAGATAATGTCCAGTTCCTTACCACTGCCGTTCGATCGTATTGTCACGTCACGAACCTACATCAAATATGCCGATATCGGCCTCGCGGCGTTAATCATTCTCACGTTTGCGATGGGGATCGATTTTTTCCGGTATCAACATGCCCTGGGCGAAGCCGATCTGTATCGTGTGATGGTGGGGATCCTTGACGGCGCGGAAACCGGAGCCGGCGTCAACAGCCCGCTGCATTACGACCGCGCCTTTGGGTTCGGTTACCTGGCGGCCATCTACGCGTTCGCCAACCCGGCGACCCTGCATGACCCCGACGCGCTGATGTCATTGATCAATGAGATCGGTTTCTGGTCGATCCTGTCGGGATTGCCTTGCTTTTGGCTGGCGTCACGCCTGCTGTACGGTCCTCGTGTCGCGATCGCTGCCCTCCTGGTTTTCGCTTTCAGCCCGATGATGATGGAACTGGCGACATCCGGCCACCAATCGATGCCGATGTTCGCCCTATTGAACGCTGCGGCGATCTGCCTTTTCGTTCCGGTGACCGGCTGGCGCGCGGTCGCTTTGTGGATTTTGGCCGCCGTCCTGCTGTTGGCCGGCATGCTGACACGCGGCGAAATATTCCTGGCCTTTCCCTGGCTCGTTCTGTCGCGCATCGACACTCGGTCCGTACGCCGGTTCTTTCTGTCGGGCGCGCTACGAGCCCTGCCACCGATGGCTGCGCTGGTTGCGTTCTATGGTCTTCAGCAAACCCTGATGGGCACCAGCATGGGCACCACGGTCGGGCACTACTTCAGCACGTTTTACACATGGTCCGCCGTGGTCCCGGGCTTTGTTTATATGGCGGTCGGCTGCGGTTTGTTGACCACGACGGCAGGTATCCTGGCCACGATTTGGATCGGGCGGAAAGCGATCTCGGATCGGCATTACGCAACCTCCGGCGGCCTCGCCGGTTATCTGGGACCTTTGGCTTTGATCATCGTGCCGCTCCTGTTTTTTGTTCCCAATCCAATGCCGACACGCCATTTCATGCTGACGCTCGCGGGATTTAGTCTGTTGATCGGCGCCTGGCTCGCCAGCCTGCCACGTATCCGATTGGTTGCTGTTGCCGCCCTTGGCATCGCTCTTGTCGGTGGTGATCAGGTCCTCGCGGAAGCAACGCGCCCGCTGCTGTTGCGAGAGAATGACGCCCATTCACCCTATCTCCCTGTGCTGACACCGTATCGAACGACCACCCATGCCAATATCGGATGGGAATGGCAGCGGCACGCGGCGCTGAACGAACGGCGTCAGGACGAAGCGGCGTTTGGCGACAGGCTGTTAACGAGTTGCAGTTCGCATACATTGCTGCTCAGCGACGAGCGTCAGGTGTTCTTCGCGCGCCTTTATGCCGCCGGACAGCCGGTGCATGCGCGGCCGTTCGATTTTGGACCGTATTTCGGCGTGATCGGTTCGGTGAATGGAAAGACCTTCATCGTCCTCGATAAAAGCCCTGGTTGGCCAGATGACGCGCTGGCGGCGATCCTGGCCGACCCGTCATTCGACGAATACACAATCGTCGAGGCTCCGTATTCGATGTCCAAATATGACAAGACCCCGCTCCCGGCAAACCGCGCCGCGCGTTTCGGGTGCCGGCCCTGACGCTGTGACGGGCCGGCGGTGCCGGGTGTCCACGCGTTAACGCTTAAGATTCGTAACGGACAGGCGCTGAATCCCGCCGGCTGACGACATTGTCCACGATGAACAGCGGACGTTGCTTCGACTCCATATATAATCGGCCGAGGTATTCCCCAATCACGCCCAAGGTTATGAGTTGCGCACTGCCAATGATCAAAACGATCGTGGTCAGGCTGGTCCAGCCATCAACGGTTGATCCGCTCAGCCAGCTTCCCAATGTATAGATAACCATCATGAGACTTCCCAGACCGAGGGCAACGCCGAGGAAAGAAGCGGTGCGCAAGGGCGTGACCGAAAATCCGGTGACGGCATCAACGGCAAATCGCAACATCTTCAGGACAGGATAGTGCGTCGTACCGGCAAATCGGGCGTCTCGTTCATAATCCAACGGCACCTGTTTCAGGCCGATCCAGCTTACCATGCCCCTGATAAACCGGTGATGCTCCGGCATGCTGTTCAACTGATCGAGGACGCGGCGAGTGATCAACCGGAAGTCACCGGTATCGGCTGGAATATCGACATCGACCAGACTGCGCAACAACCGGTAGAACAGCTTTGCCGTCAGGATTTTGAACCGGGTTTCACCCTCACGCGAGCTGCGTTGTCCATACACAACGTCCGCCCCCGCATCGACTTGACGCATCATGGCGGCAAGCAATTCGGGCGGGTCCTGCAGATCCGCATCGATGATCAGGACGCGCGCCCCGGAGCAAGCCTTCAACCCGGCGGTCAGCGCCGCCTGATGACCGAAATTGCGGGACAAATTAATGGCCACCACATGTGAATCGGCAGCCAACAGGGTTTCGATGACATCACGAGTACGATCGCGCGAACCGTCGTTAACGAAAATGATCTCGTAGTCATCGCCTGCGACCTGCCGAACGGCATCGGTCATCCGGCGATGGAACTCGGGTAATCCTGCCTCTTCATTGTAACAGGGCGCCACGATTGACACGAGCGGACGCCGTGATCGCCGGCGAACGAAATTTTCAATATTATGAACGACTATGTCCATTGGCACTTTCCTGACACGCTCAGACACTCAACGGGTTGGACCTCATTATGGTCGAGATCACAACACGGTTAGCAGAGGGCGAGGATGACGTTCGCTTGATGTCTAGGGATTTAACCAGTTCTGTTCTCAATATTATCATTTCTCCCCGGCAATAGCGCGGACGCCATCTCCTGATCAGGCGTGATTTGCGGATTGGTCGGGATGGGTCTTAACTAAAGTCCTCGGGCACCGTCCGGGCGACGGGCGTGATGTTCGGCGGGGCGCATCACTGGGGAGAGCAAACATGAACGACAACGTAGGGACCAACACCGGCAAATTGGCGCATGCAACCGTTGACAACGCCAACTACGTGGCCGGGCGCCGATCCTTCTTTAAATATCGCGACCTCGGCGTTACCGACGCGACCGGCGGCAAGATGCGGGCACAGGTGACCTCCGCCACGCAGGGCCTGGGAGAGCCGACCGGGTGGCACTATCACGTCTGCGAGCATCAGCTTGTCTATATGCTGAAGGGCTGGGTCGATCTCGAATTCGAGGACGGCACGAAAGTGCATTTGACAGCCGGTGATTCGCTGATGATTCCCGGCGGGATGCGCCACAACGAAACGGCAACGGCGGACGAGCTTGAATTGCTGGAGGTTTCGGTACCGGCGGAGATGAAGACGGTCGTCTGCGACGCCCCGACCGGGATGGGGTAACCACCCGCTCCCCCGGGTTCGCTGACCCGGGGGAGATGGCGTGGCGCCCGGCGATCAATGCGTTGCCGGTGAGATCCCCTGGTTCGTCAATGGCCGATGACGGGCTGGCCATGGCGGGGAGGAAACGGCATCAGTCTGGAGCGGTGATGATCTGATCTCGCCCGGCGCGACGTTCATGAGCGGTTTCCCACAGCGAGGAAATCGTCACGAAACTGATCCCCGCAGCCCCTCAACCCGCCAACGCTTCCTCAGCATGAGGGTCGCCCGGCGCCGTCGCCCGGGCCAGTTCCACCAGCGTCACAATCCGCCGGCCGGCGCCATCCATCTGACACACGATCAGTTCCTGCTCCTCCATGTACGTCAGCACCCGCCTGGCACGGCCCAACGAGCGGGTGCCATAGGCCCGCGCAATCGCCAGGTCGCTCGGACAGGACAGGCCGTCCAGCGCGGCACGGGCGATCATCATGAAGATGCCTTGCATATCCTCGGGCAGGTTGGCGCCGCGGGCCTGGACATCCTGCCAGACATCATCATCTGCCATCTCGGCGCTGATGCCGGCGCGCGCGCGGGTCAGCATGCGGCGGAAGGCGTTCAGGTCCGGCGCCCCGGCGCCGGGACCCTCGATCCGGCAGCGGACCAGGAAATCCTGGTAGAGTACGCCGATGGCGCGAAAGCCGGCCTCAGGGTCCGCCAGAATGGCGCCCAGGATGCGGTCCATCCGCTCGCGCCGTTCCGCCAGTTTCTCGGGGCTCTGCAATTCCTCCACCGCTTCGGCGCGGTTCTCCCTGGCGGCGGATTTCGCGGCCATGAGTTGAATCAGCAGGTCAGGCTCCGGCGGCCATGGCGGCGGACGCCTGACCCGGGGAGCCTCGGGAGGTGGCGCTGCCAGGATAACGGCACGCGCATCCTCCAGCATTGCCTCCGGCATCGGCATCAGCCGCGGCGTCGCGTTGGGCGGCTGCGTCTCTGTCGTGCCGATGTGAATACCCAGCGGGCTGCGGGACAGGGCCGGACCCAGCGCCATGAAATGCCCGCGCTCCAGGTCGCGGAACGCTTCCGCCTGCCGCCGTTCCATCCCCAAAAGGTCGGCGGCACGCGCCATATCGATATCCAGAAAGGTGCGGCCCATCAGGAAGTTGGACGCCTCGGCCGCGACGTTCTTGGCGAGCTTCGCCAGCCGCTGGGTCGCGATCACGCCGGCCAAACCGCGCTTGCGGCCGCGGCACATCAGGTTCGTCATCGCACCCAGGGAGAGCTTACGCGCCTCATCCGACACATCCCCGGAGACGGCCGGCGCAAACAATTGTGCCTCATCCACCACGACCAGCATCGGGTACCAGTGGTCGCGCTCAACATCGAACAGGCCGCCCAGGAAGGCGGCGGCACGGCGCAACTGGTCCTCGGCATCGAGGCCTTCGAGATTGAGCACAGTAGAGACACGATGGATGCGCGCCCGCTCTCCCGCCACCTGTAGGCCGTGTTCGTTATGGAGTTCGGCATTGATCACCAGGTGGCCGAAGCGTTCCGCCAGTGTCACGAAGTCGCCCTCAGGATCGATCACCGCCTGCTGCACCCGGGGGGCGCTCTGTTCCAGCAGCCGGCGCAGCAGGTGGGATTTGCCGGAACCCGAATTGCCCTGAACCAACAGACGGGTGGCCAGCAATTCCTCAAGGTCGAGCGTCGCCGGGTGTCCCGCCTTTGTGTATCCCAACCCGATCGCGACCGTCATGTTTCGACTCGAAGCCTTTTAGAGCGAAGGGGCTTCTTAGCGGACCTCAGCCGATCAAACACGCATTTACCGCCGCCCGGCCGGCAGCGCGGGTTCGACAGACAGCCGCATGCCGACCGTGCCCAGCACCGCGATCAGCGTCTTGAGCGTCGGATTGCCCTGCGGCGACAGTGTGCGATAGAGCGATTCGCGGCTGATCCCGGCCTTCGCCGCGACCATGCCGAGTCCGCCATGCGCCTCGGCGACGGTGCGCAACGCCAGCAGGCCGCCGGCACGGTCTTCCGGATCGTCGAGGGATTCCATGGCGGCCTTCAGGTAGGCGACGGTCAGTTCCGGGTCCGCGGCGAGTTCGGCGACTTCGCGGTCATGGTGCGAGACGGTGCCTGTCAGAGGGGGGCGGTTGCTCATGGCTGGCGTTCCTTCCATTCGGTCCATAGGGTCTGGGCGCGGACGATGTCCGCCGGTTGGGTTTTCTTGTCGCCGCCGCACAGCAGAAGCACGATGGTGCTGCCGTAGCGGCCAAAATAAACGCGGTAGCCGGGACCAACATGAATCCGGCGTTCCGTCACGCCGCCGCCAACGGATTTACAGTCGCCGAAATTGCCGGCTTCGATTTGGTGGAGGCGGACGCGAATGCGGGCGGCGGCAACCTTGTCGCGAAGGCTGCGTAGCCAGTCGGTGAAGGGTTCGGTTCCATCGTCACGCTGATAGCGAAGCAATTCAATGACCGGGACTGTAGCCTGAAGGCTACAATCTGTCAAGGGAAATCCAGGCGACCTTAACGTCATCAACCAATCCTTTCCGCAGCGTGAGAGTGGCAGCGAGAAACCGGCTCGCGCACGCCGCACATTAGATTGGAAAGGTTGATGAAAAGTTAACGCGGGCCGCCGTCTCCCGGGATTGTCGTTACGCTCAATCTGGGGGTAACGAATGCTTCCGGGTGCTAATCCGGACTGCCGCGCGGCACCGAGGGAACCGTCGCTCTCCAACGTGCGACGGCAACACCGTGGGCTTCATACGTGCGGGAGAACACATGCCCACCCGACCCGTCCGCGACAAAGAACAGGTCGTCGCTGTTCGCCGGGTGCAGCACCGCATGCAGGCTGCTCAGTCCCGGCGAGCAGATCGGCGCCGGCGGCAGGCCAACGCTTCGATACGTGTTGAACGGATCGTTCCGCTCCAGCTCCGTTCGCGTGAGATGATGATCCAGTACGCCGGCGCCGTTGCTGGCCAGATAGACCACGGTCGGATCGGCCTGTAGCTTCATCCCCTGGCGCAAACGGTTCAAATAAACGGCGGCAACGTGAGGACGTTCTTCCGGTTTAGCCGTCTCCCGCTCCACGATGCTGGCCAGGATCAGGGCATCGCGCGGGCTGCTCAACGGCAGGCCGGGCGCACGATCGGACCATGCGGCGGTAATGTCCCGGTCCATCGCGACCTTGGCTCGGGCGACGAGGGCCGCCCGGTCGGTGCCGAGTTCATAGTCGTAGGTTTGCGGCAGCATCGCCCCTTCCTCGATCGTCCGTACCTCACCCGTCATCGCCTCGGCATGCGCCAGGACGGCGACGATCTGCTGCGCGGTCAGGCCCTCGGCGATGGTCAGATGATGTTGGACGGGATGCCCGGTGCGCAAAATCGCCAGCACCTGCAGGACGGAGGCTCGGGCAGGAAACGCGAATTCGGCCGCATGCAGCGGGCCATCGGCGCGCGTCAACCAGACGGCACCACGAAACAGTAGCGGATTGGCGATGACCTCGTCGCGGGTCAGCGCGTCAGCAACCCGGGTGGTTCCACTGTGCGGCACGATGATAGTACGAGCATCAACCAGCGGCCCCGGTTGGCGCATAAAGCCGTCCCACCAGCGGACGCCGTATGCAACCGAACCGGCCCCGACCGCCACGACAACGCCGACTATTGCGCCAGCAATGCCGATTGACCGCCACCGCCGCCCCCGGGGTTTGGGAGCGGACGGAGCGGACGGATCAGTGGGCGGCGCGGAAGATGACAGAGGCGTTGGTACCACCGAAACCGAAGCTGTTGGACAGAACCACTTTGATCCGCCGCTGCTGCGCCTCTTTGGCCACCCGGTCGATCACGCTCGCACGGCTGGGTTCATCGAGGTTCAACGTCGGCGGCGCGACTCCATCGCGAATCGCGAGAATGGAGAATACCGCCTCGATCGCGCCGGCGGCCCCCAGCAAATGGCCCGTTGCCGACTTTGTGGACGACATCGCCAAACCGTGCGCGGAGTTACCGAACAACCGCTCAACCGCTTCGAGCTCGAGATCATCGCCCATCGGCGTGGAGGTGCCGTGCGCGTTGACATACTGGATGTCACCCGCCGAAAAGCCACCGCTTTTCATCGCATTGCGCATGGCCCTGTAGGCGCCTTCATGCCCCTCGGCCGGTGCGGTGATGTGATGAGCGTCGCCCGACATGCCGTAACCCGACACTTCGGCGTAGATCTTCGCACCGCGCTTTTTGGCGTGCTCGTATTCTTCCAGCACGACACAGCCGGAGCCTTCACCCATCACGAAGCCATCGCGATCCTTGTCCCAGGGACGCGATGCGGCGGCGGGATTGTCGTTAAAGCCGGTGGACAGCGCTCGGGAGGCACAGAACCCGGCGACTCCGATTTCGCAGACCGTGGCTTCGGCACCGCCGGCCAGCATCACGTCGGCATCACCCAGACCGATCAGGCGCGCGGCATCGCCGATCGCGTGAACGCCGGTGGCGCAGGCCGTGACGACCGAATGGTTGGGGCCTTTGAAGCCGAATTTGATGGACAGGTGCCCGGACGCCAGATTGCCCAGCGCCGAGGGAATAAAGAACGGCGACAGCCGCTTAGCCTTGCCCTGAGAGACAAGAACCGACGCTTCATACACCGTCTGCAAGCCACCGATTCCCGAACCGACCATGACGCCCGTGGCGCAACGATCTTCTTCGGTTTGCGGCACCCAACCGGAATCCTCGACTGCTTCGGAGCCGGCGACCATCGCATGATGGATGAAGCGATCCATCTTCTTCTGGTCTTTGACCGGAATCCACTCGCTGAGGTCCAGCCCGCCGGTGGCACGGATGCCCGGAGGCACCTGGCCGGCCACTTTACAGGGCGAATCCTTGGCATCGAACGCCGTAATGGCGCCGATACCGGATTCCGCATTGATCAAACGACGCCAGACGTGTTCCACGCCCACGCCAAGGGGACAGGCAATGCCCATGCCCGTCACCACTACACGACGCATTGCAACAGGCCTTTCGCGCTGATCGAACAGCAGATCTTACTGCTTCTTCTTTTCAATATATTCGATCGCATCCTTAACGGTGGCGATCTTCTCAGCCGCATCCTCGGGGATCTCGACTTCGAATTCCTCTTCGAACGCCATCACCAACTCGACCGTATCAAGGCTGTCGGCGCCCAGATCGTCGATGAAGGATGCTTCGAGCGTCACCTTCTCGGCGTCAACGCCGAGATGTTCCACTACGATCTGTTTGACCTTGTCTGCAATCTCGCTCATCGGCTTAGCTACTCCTGAACTCAGTGTTCGTTATGGTCGTTGTCCGGCTTATCCCAACCGGCGCCTTGTCCCGGTCCACGAAGCGAGCCCGCGCCGAACATAGCCAGGGGGCGCTTAGCATGCTTTCCGCGGGAC
Source organism: uncultured Rhodopila sp. (assembly GCA_903932145.1). Classification (GTDB taxonomy): domain Bacteria; phylum Pseudomonadota; class Alphaproteobacteria; order Acetobacterales; family Acetobacteraceae; genus Rhodopila. Next base: position 175,318 of record CAIZFE010000109.1, read on the forward strand.
GGGAAAGGGCGGCAGTCAAGCCGGTCTGGTGTTAAATCATCGCCATGCCGCCATTAACGTGCAGTGTGGCGCCAGTGACCCACCCTGCCTCGTCGGAGGCGAGATAAGCGACGGCGCCGGCGATGTCGGATGGCTGCCCCAACCGCCGCAACGGGATCGATTCGGTCAGCTTGGTCCGTTGCGCTTCGCCCAGGACGTCCGTCATCGGGGTGACGACGAATCCGGGGGCCACCACGTTGATGGTGATCCCGCGGGACGCGACTTCCTGCGCCAGCGCCTTGGTCATGCCCACCAAACCGGCCTTGGCGGCGGCATAGTTGGCCTGACCGGCGTTGCCGGTGGCACCGACGATCGACGAAATATTGATGATGCGCCCGGCCCGCCGGCGCAGCATGCCGCGCAGCACGGCGCGCGTCAGCCGGAACGGCGCCGACAGATCGACATCGATCACCGCCTGCCAATCGGCATCGGACATCCGCAACGCGAGCATGTCGCGAGTCATCCCGGCGTTGTTGACCAGAATGTGGAGCGGACCGATGGCAGCCTCTGCCGTTTCGATCAGGGCGTCGGGTTCCGAGGCATCCCGCAAATCCGCAGGGCAGACATGCGTGCGCTCACCCAGTTCGATCGCCAGGGCTTCGAGCGCGTCGCGCCGCGTGCCGGACAGGGCGACGATCGCGCCCTGAGCATGCAAGGCGCGGGCGATGCCCGCACCGATGCCACCGGACGCGCCGGTAACCAGCGCGGTCTTGCCGTCCAATCGGAACATGGCGGCTTCTCCTTTTCCGTTAGAGGCTTTTCAGGATGGCTTCGATTTCCGCCGGCGTGCCGGCGGACTTCCCGGACGCATCCGGCGCGATTCGCTTGATCAACCCCGTCAGTACCTTGCCGGCCCCGAGTTCGATGAAACTATCCACGCCGGAGTCGATCATCGCGGTGACGCATTCGCGCCAGCGGACAGTCGCGGTGACCTGTTGGATCAGCAGGTCACGGATTCGCGCCGGGTCGGTTTCGCGCTTGGCCGAGACGTTCGCAACCAGCGGCACACAAGGCGCCTTCGGTACGGTCGTTTCCAGCGCTTCCGCCATGGCGTCGGCGGCCGGCGCCATCAAAGCGCAGTGGAACGGCGCCGACACCGGCAGCAGCATGGCGCGCTTGATGCCTTTGGTCTTGGCGATCTCGATCGCCCGCTCGATCGCGCTGCGATGGCCGGAGATCACCACCTGGCCGCCGCCGTTGTCGTTGGCGGGTTCCACCACTTCGGAGTTGCCGGTTTCCGGATTATGCGCGGCCTCGGCGCAGATCGCGCGGGCCTGGTCCATGTCGGCGCCCAGCAGGGCCGCCATCGCGCCCATGCCGGCGGGGACCGCCTTCTGCATGGACTGGCCACGTAGCTTCAGCAGACGAGCGGCATCGGTGACCGAGAAGGCTCCGGCGGCGGCCAGCGCGCTGTATTCGCCCAGGGAATGCCCGGCGACCACGAGCGCCTTGCGTTGCAGGGTAGTGCCGCCCTCGTGTTCCAGCACGCGCAAAACGGCCAGCGAGTGGGCCATCAGGGCCGGCTGGGTGTTTTCCGTCAGCGTCAGTTCCTCGTGCGGCCCTTCGAACATCAGCTTGGACAGCTTCTGTTTCAGGGTCTCATCGACCTCCTGGAAGACCTCCCGAGCGGCGGCGAAGGCAGCGGCGAGGTCGCGGCCCATGCCGACGGCCTGACTACCCTGGCCCGGAAAGATGAAGGCGTGAACCGGCATGCGTTGGGGACTCTCGGAAATGTCGAATGATCAGCGGGCAGCGTTGGCGGGCGGGGCGTAACCCCGGGTAACGGGACTGTCAAGGAATACGCAAGGATCGGGAGCGGGCGGGGCAGCTTGGCTTGCCAGCCCGGGCTGCCTCCCCCTGGCAGGCTTGGTCCAGGACAGGCCGATGGTCGAGGGGCCGAGACCAAGGGAGATATGCGCCGATGGCCTCGCCGCCCCGATGAACTCACCAGCGCATACTAAACTTTGCGCGGCGACCAGCCATACGCCTTGGCGCAGGCGCCGCCCATCAGCATGGCCCGCTCCGTGTCGCTCAGGCGGTCCGTGCGCAGAAAAGGCTCAACGGCGTGCTCGTAGTTGACGACGGCGAACGCGCGCGTCCAGTCGGTGCCCCACAGGCAGCGATCGAAACCCCACGCGTCGAAGATGCGGGCAAGCGGGTCCCAGATATCCGGGAACGGATACGGCTGTTGCGACAGCGTGCAGGCGCCACTGACCTTGATCACCACGTTCGGGCGTTTGGCGAGTTCCAGCACCTTCGGCAGGTCGGCCCAGGGCTGCGGCTGCGCGGGCGGCACGCGTGGCTGCACGATCCCAAGATGGTCGATGATGAATCGCGTGTCGGGATGGCGATCGACCAGTGCGGTGCCGACCTCCAGATTGCCCCAGAACAGGATGTTGACCGGCAAGTCGTAACGAACGGCCGCTTTGAGGATTCGGTCAAGGCCGGGGTCGTCCGGCTGACGCCCCGACTCTTTCGGCAGCATGATACGGATTCCAACGGCGCCCGGCGTCTGCTTCCAATCCGCAATGACATCGGCGACCGCCGGATCGTCCGGGTTGACCGGCTTGACGATGGCGAACCGGTCGGGATGGGCTTTTTGCACTGCGACCGCATAGCTGGCGTCGTATTGATACAAGCCAAAGGCCGAGATAAAAATCGCGCCGTCAACGCCAACTTTGTCCATCGCCGCCACCATCTCGTCACCCGTCACATGCTCGGGCCAGTTGGGGACGCTGTGCCATGGGCGCTTCGGCGTGTTCGCCTCGTAGGCATGGACCTGGGAATCGATGATTGTCATTGGGGACGCTCCTCCTTTTTGCCAGGTGAGTTTGGCAATCGCCGCCTGATTATGTCCAGAGAGGCGGCCGTCCGGCCGCAGTGAAAACGTCCGGTTTGAGGCGCGGCCGCTGCCCGGCGATCCGTCAATCAGCCGGCGCCCACCGCGGCAGATTTCAGCAAGGCCGCGGTTCGGGCGGCCAACGCAACTGACGATATGGGCTTCCGCAGCAGTGCCACTTCATCGCCAATGCTATGAACGATGCGGTGCCACACCGCCGCATCGACGTATCCCGTGAGCAACAGAACCGGCAGCCCGGGCAAGCGCTGCCTCGCCTCCGCGATCAACAGCAGACCGTTCATGCCTGGCATGGCGAAGTCCGTGATCAGCAGATCGACGCCCCCCCCGGCATCAAGGCGACTGAGTGCATCCAGCCCGTCGGTGGCCTGGGTCACCCGGTAGCCGATGGCCGACAGATGTTCCGCGAACATCGACCGCACCATGGTGTCGTCATCAACGAGCAGCACATGGCTGGTTTGGATGAGCGTGGTGGTCGCATCCACCGTCTCGGCTGGCTGTGTCGCAAAGGCGTTATCCCCGGCCCGGGGCAACCACAACGTGACCGTTGTGCCAACGCCGAGTGTGCTGCTGATCGAGAAGGCGCCGCCGGACTGCTCGCAGAAGCCGCGCGCCATGGCCAGACCCAGACCAGTGCCCTGCCCCGGCGGCTTGGTTGAGAAGAACGGCTCGCCAGCCCGTGCCAACGTGGCACTGTCCATGCCGGCGCCGGTGTCGGCGACGGTGATCCTGATGTAGTCGCCCGCGGCCACCCCCGCTGTATCGGCCTCCGGCACCGTTTCAGCGCGGGCCGATATGATGAGAGTGCCGCCGTCGGGCATGGCGTCGCGCGCGTTCACCGCGAGGTTGACCAGAACGGTTTCAAGCTGCGCCCGATCGGCCAGCAACGCTGGAATCCCGGCTTCCGCGTGGATCTTCAGATCGAGATCTCTCCCCAGCGTGTGGGTCAGCATTTCGGCCAATCCGTCCAACAGCACCGTGGAATCGACCGGCACGGACTGCAACGCGCCCTGGCGGCTGAACGACAGCAGCCGTCTTGTGATCGATGCGCCGCGCGCGGCGGCTCCCGCGACCATGTCCGCGATCTGCGTTACATCCGTTGGATCGTCCGCCCGCATCCGAATCAGTTCGACGCCGCCCGTTATCGCCTGCAACACGTTGTTGAAGTCGTGCGCGATGCCGCCAGCGAGTTGGCCCAACGCCTCCATCCGCTGGGCCTGGCGCAGCCGCTCCTGCGCGGCTTCCAGTTGGCTGGCGGCATTTTTCTCGGCCGTGATGTCGCGCCCGACCGCATGGATCAGGCCCGCATCCGGGACCGCCGACCAGGCGAGCCAGCGATAGCTGCCGTCGCGGTGGCGGTAGCGGTTTTCAAAGTGATGAACGGGTTGGCCCTCCGACAGCAGAGATATCCTGAATGCTGCTTCCGCCGCATCGTCCGGGTGGATGAACTCCATGAACGAGCGTCCCTGCACGTCTTCCATCGGCCAGCCCAGCATGGACGTCCAGGCCGGGTTGGCCGCGACAATCGCTCCCTCGAAGCGTGCCACCAGCATGATGTCCGTGGACAGCCGCCACATGCGGTCGCGATCCGCCGTCCGGTCCTCGACCTGTTGTTCCAGGGTCTCATTCAGAGTCCGTAATTTCGCCTCGCTGACCCGTAGCCGCTGTTCGGCGTCGCGCAACTCGGTGATCTCGACGTTGTTGCCGAACCAGCGCGTGATGGTACCGTTCGAATCGCGCACCGGGACAATGCGCGTCAGGAACGGCCGGAATACGCCGTCGGCGCCGCGCAACGGGAACGTCATATCGAATTTCGATCCGGTGGCGAGGGCGGCGTTCCACCGTTCCATGACCACCGGTAGGGTTTCCGGATCTTGCACGCGTTGCCACCCCCAGCCCTCCATCTCCGCCGGCGTCGTGCCGGTGTAATCGTACCATCCCTTGTTGTACCAATAGATCCAACCGTCGGCTCTCGCCATCCAACACAGGCTTGGGAGGTTCTCGCCGAGGGTTCGGAATTCCTCTTCTGAGTGGCGGAGCGCCACTTCGGCGTTGGCACGTTGCACGGCCGACCATGTCCGCGCGGCAACGTCGCCGGCAACGGCGATGTCTTCCTCCGACCAGACGCGCGGCTGATGATGGTGGACGAACAGGATCGACCTGAGCTGACCGGCCTTCATCAGCGGAATATTCAGAAAGGCGGAGATGCCGGCTTTTCTGTAAGCCGCGACGGTTGCTTCCTCGCAGGACGCGATGTCGCGGACCTGGACGATTTTCCCGGCGGTCAGATCGGCGACAACCGCGGGATCATGGTCGCCGAACCGATGCAGTCCCTTTGCGTTCGGTAGTCTGCCGTCGTTGAAATTACCCTCGATGCTGACATACGAACCGTCGCCGATCACGTCCGCATAGCCGGCCTGGCTGACGTCCAGGTAGGTGGCGAGCATTTCACTGGCTGTGGTTTTGACGGCCAATGGATCGTGAATATCGCGAAGCCGGGCTTCCAATCGCAAGAGGAAACTGGACCGCCTTTCAGCGAAGACCCGTTTTGTTGTTTCGACAACCGGGCAGAAAACGCCTCCCACGCCGCCGGTTTCGTCCCTGATGGGACTATAGGAGAAGCTGAAGTAGCACTCTTCGGGATAGCCGTGCCGGTGGAGTATGAGCAAAAGGTCGTCCGCCGGACAGGCCTCGCCCTTTTCCATGACGCGGGCCAGCATCGGACCGATCTGGTCCCAAATCTCCGGCCAAACCTCCCGGCCCGGGCTGCCCAGTGCCCGGGGATGCTTGTCGGCGATGATTGTCGCATAGGCATCGTTGTAGATTTTGACGAGGTGCGGTCCCCACCAGATCAAAATCGGAAAGCTGCTGTTCAAACAGATGCTGACCGAGGTGCGCAGGCTTTGCGGCCATGTACTGATCGGTCCGAGGGGCGTTGCCGACCAGTCCAGCGCCCGGATCATTGCGCCAACGGTACCGCCGCCCGACAGGAACTCCGGCGGAGCCTCCATGGTCATGGGCACAGCCCTCCCGGAGATAGGACCATTGCGCTGGGCAGCGCAGCCGCCCGGGGTGACGTTTGATCGCTCCGAACAATAATCGAACCGGCCAGCCCGGTTTTCGACCGTGCGGTGTCGTTCCTCCGCATCCAGGAGTTACGGTCGGCTCCCATGCGGTCGATGCCTAACCCCGGCCAGCAAGGTCGTTGCAACATCGCGGACACTCCGATGCGAGTGATTCTGGTTGGCATCGGTGGCGCGGTGCGGGCAAGTCACTTTCCGGTGCCTCGGCCCGAACATTTTGACCCGTCGCCGAAGCGTCGATCGGGCGCGATCTACGCACGCGATCCGGTAGTGATGCGCGTCCAGCTGCAAGCGGTCAGTAAACGGAGCCCCCGCAAATTTGTGTGCGCCGCATGATCCGGCGGAACGGGCCGGCATCATGCACGGCCAGGTGCTTGGTGGCACGATTATCCCAAAAGGCGATAGATCCGTTGGCCCAGCGGAAGCGGCAGGTGAACTCCGGCCGGTGGCCGTGTTCCAGCAGATAATCCAATAGCGGTTTGCTCTCCGCCTCGGTCCAGCCCTCGAAGCCGACGGTGTAAGACCGGTTGACAAACAGCAGCTTGCGGCCAGTTTCCGGATGCGTGCGCACCACGGGATGAATCGTGATCGTTTCGCGCCAGTCGGAATCCTCGCGCACCTTGGTCGATCGTTGCGCGTTCATGCCGGCCTGCGGACCGGCGACCATGCGGTCGGTGTGTATCGCGCGTAGGCCACCGAGCGTGCGCTTCAGCCCGTCGGAGAGGGCGTCGTAGGCGAGATATTGGTTGGCGAACAGCGTATCGCCGCCGTAGGGCGGCACTTCGATGGCATAGAGGATGGCCCCCATCGGCGGCTCCGCGACCATGGTGGTGTCGGTGTGCCAGTCCTCGCCGACGATCTTCTTGTCGCCCGGTTCCCGGCGGATATCGACGATTTCAGGATCGGCGCTGACACCCTTGTAGTTCGGGTGGATGAAGATGTCGCCAAAGCGCCGGGTGAAAGCCTTGTGTTGTTCGCGGTCGAGGGTTTGGCCGCGAAAGAAGATCACGCCATAATCGAGGAGGGCCTGCCGGATTTCGCCGATCACTGTCTCATCGAGGTCGCGGGCGACGTCGACGCCATGGATCTCGGCCCCCAATGCACCGGCGATGGGTTGAATGTCGATATGGGTGTTTCGCATCGGCCGTCCCTCCTGCGGCGACGTTGGCCGTTGGGGGATTAGGGGTCAAGGCAGGCGGCGGATCGGGCGGTGATGGGGTAGCCGAATGCGAGCGGCTTTGATAAAATTTCTTGAACCAGCGATTTGAGGCTGCGCGGCCGCTGTTGCCCGAGATACAGGTCCGCGTGACGCCAATATCCGGCACCGCCTTGCCAATGAAGTGTGTCCGAAACGTCCGGGATTGAGACCATGAAAGACTTGGGAGTGAGCCAAGGCCAGTCGGCATCGGACCTTATCTCTGAACGCCTGACCGCACTTGGGGACTGGCGCGGCGAAACCCTCGGTCGCATGCGCGCGCTCATCAAGGAAGCCGACCCGGACGTGGTGGAGGAGTGGAAATGGCGGGGCACTCCGGTCTGGTCGCACGACGGCATCATCTGCACCGGCGAATCCTATAAGACTATCGTGAAACTGACGTTCGCCAAGGGCGCGTCGTTGCATGATCCGGCTGGTCTGTTCAATGCGAGTCTCGACGGAAACGTACGCCGCGCGATCGACATCTACGCTGGGGGCAACATTGACGAGGCCGCCTTCAAGGCGCTGATTCGCCAGGCCGTCGCGCTGAACAGGTCTGCCAGGTCGAAGCCTGCGAAGAAAGCGAAATCCTGAAGACACTACGGGGTCTTAACGTCCTGGATCAGACCGAAAGCGCGATATCTATCGGTCTGATACGGAAACGAACCATGGAACCGCGCGAAAGTCGAGATCAGGCCCCGGCCGGATGCGTGGCTGCCCAATGGCGGGCAATGTCGATACGCCGAGCCACCCACACGTCGGGGTGGGCCAGAACGTGGTCGATGAAGCGGGCCAAAGCGGGCAGCCGCGCCGGTCGGCCGACCAGCCGGCAATGCAGACCGATCGAGAGCATTTTTGGCTGATCGGCACCCTCGGCGTACAGGCAGTCGAAGGCATCCCGCAGATGAGTAAAAAACTGCTCGCCGGACGGGAAACCCGTTGGGCTGGAGAAACGCATGTCGTTGGTATCCAGTGTATAGGGCACGACCAGATGCGGCGTGGTGCCGACACGCTCCCAATACGGCAGATCATCGGCGTAGCTGTCGGAATCGTAGAGGAAACCACCATGCTCGACCACCAGTCGGCGGGTGTTCGGGCTGTCGCGGCCGGTGTACCACCCCACCAGCTTTTCGCCGGTCAGGCCCTCGATGGTTTTGACCGCCAGGGCCAGGTGTTCCCGTTCGACCGCCTCCGGCACGTCCTGATAGTCGAGCCACCGCCAGCCATGACCGGCAATCTCGTGGCCGTCGCGCAGAATGGCTTCCGTCACGGCCGGATTGCGGGCCAGCGCCTGAGCCACGCCGAATACCGTCAGATTCAGGCCGCGATCCCGGAACAGACGCAAAATCCGCCAAACGCCAGCGCGGGAGCCGTATTCGTACAGGCTTTCCATACTCATATGGCGGGCGGCGTGCGGCGGGGCACCGGCGATTTCGGACAAGAAGATTTCCGCGTGCGGATCGCCTTCAAGGACGGAGCGTTCGGCGCCCTCCTCGTAGTTCATCACGAACTGGACCGCGACGCGGGCGTTGCCGGGCCAGTGCGGATGCGGCGGATGCTCGCCGTAACCAATCAGGTCGCGGGGCGGTTGGCCGGCGTTGGTCATGCTGGGCCTTTCTGGTTCGGCATTGCGGGTAGCCAAAAGGTCCCATTTGAGATGCGGCTTGTCCACAGCCCATAGCGTTGATTTACTGCTATTCCACTTCCGTCATGGCACGGCTTTGTCCGGGCCATGACGATGGGAGGTCTGAACGGGAGCAACGCCGGTTGAAATCAGTTCTGCCGCCCCAGCAATCCGCGCGCGATCACCTGCGCCTGGATTTCGGCGGCGCCCTCGAAGATCGACAGAATACGCGCGTCGCAAAGCACCCGGCTGATCGCATATTCGACCGCGTAACCATTACCGCCATGCACCTGGAGTGCGCTATCGGCATTCGAGAACGCTACCCGCGCCGCCAGCAGCTTCGCCATGCCGGCTTCGATGTCGCAGCGCTGGCCGCTGTCTTTCTGCCGGGCGGCGAAATAGGTCAGTTGGCGGGCGAACATCGTTTCGGTCATCATCCAGGCGATCTTGTTAGCGACGCGCGGGAAACCGATGATCGCCTTGCCAAACTGGTTTCTGTCGCGGGCATAAGCGGTGCCGAGTTCCAGGGCGTTCTGCGCGACGCCCAGGGCGCGGGCGCCGGTCTGGATGCGGGCGCTCTCGAAGGTTTCCATCAACTGCTTAAATCCCTGGCCTTCGACCCCGCCCAGAAGATTGGCGACCGGAACTTTGAAGTTTTCGAAACCGATCTCGTATTCCTTCATGCCGCGATAGCCCAACACCTGGATCTCGCTGCCGCTCATGCCGTCCGCCGGGAACGGGTTCTCGTCGGTGCCGCGGGGCTTTTCCGCCAGCAGCATGGACAGGCCGCGATACCCCGGCGCGGTCGGGTCCGTACGAACCAGTAATGTCATCAGGTCGGAGCGCGACCCATGCGTAATCCAGGTTTTTGCCCCGGTGACATAGTAAAAATCCCCGTCCCGCACCGCTCGGGTGCGCAGGCTGCCAAGGTCGGAACCGGTGTTGGGTTCAGTGAACACCGCCGTCGGCAGGATCGCACCGGATGCAATGACAGGCAGCCAGCGGGCTTTTTGCTCGTCCGTCCCGGCGATGCCGATCAGTTCGGCGGCGATTTCAGCGCGCGTGCCGAGCGAGCCGACACCGATATAACCGCCGCTGAGCGCTTCAGAAACGACGCACATCGCGATCTTGCCCAGGCCGCTGCCGCCGTCCTCCTCGCGCACGGTCAGGCCGAAGACGCCCATTTCGGCGAGTTGTTCGACGACCGGCATCGGGATCAGTTCGTCGCGCTGGTGCCAACCTTGGGCGTGCGGGGCGATCTCGGTCGCGGCGTAACGCAGAAACTGGTCGCGGATGGCAGCGATGGTTTCGTCCTCGATGCCGACATCGCCGAAGCGGCCGTCGATCGCGGCGGCGGCGAGGCATTGGCGGGCGGCGTTCAGTTCGGCGGGATCGGACAGGCGCGCCATCACCGGGTTCGTCAGAAGCCCCAGCGCCAAATCGGGGGAAACGCCGATATCCGACGGCCGGACCATTTCGGTTTGACTGATCGGGATGCCACCCGCCAACTGGGACAGATACTCGGCAAAACCCAGCCGCAAAATCGCTGCTTCAACGTCGGTCAACTTGCCGGCCGCTTGCAGCGCATTCGCCCAACGCAGCGCCTGACGCAGCGCCTCAATATACGTCGCCTGCCATGCGAAACCGTGCGCGGCAAGCTGATGCACGTCCACCAATGTTGCGTTCAGTTTGCCGTTTTCCGACACCAATAGCGAGACGGCTCGCTTTGATGCCTCGACTAACTGTTCCGCCAGCGTCATGGCACTGCCACAAAGGTCCAAGAGATATTCTTGAGAGTTCGACATGTTCGTTGCTTCCTAGAACCTATTTATGCTGACGGGAGAGGTCATACGTTTGTCTATCATTGCGCCGCGATTACCCTCGGTCCTGCTGTTTTCGGCGCAGTCAGTCGTGGGTGGCCGGGCCAAGCCTGGCCATGACGGGTAGGGTAACGGCCGGGCATCATTCACCAGTGGGGCCGGCGACGACGCCGGCATCGTGCAGCTTGCCGTATTGGGCGGACGAGATGCCCAACAGGCCGGTCAGCACGGCTTCTGTGTGCTCGCCCAGGCGAGGAGCGCGGGCTGCCGGCGGGCGGGTGTCGGCGCTGAACCCCAGCGGGATGGCATTGGCCAAAATGCGGCCGACCCCGGGTTGATCGATCTCCCCGAACATCGGGTTCGCCAGCGAGCAGCGCGGGTCCTCGTGCACCAACTGGCTGAAATCCTGATACGGACCCCAGAGGACGCCGCTGCCGTCGAAGGCCGTGTGAATTTCGGCCAGGGTATGACGGGCGAACCAGGGTTGCAGCACGGCGCAGATGGCGTGCCGAGCCTCGAAACGGCCGCCTTCGGTGTCGAGGTCGAGGTCCATCATTGGCCCGATCATCGCCAGTTTGGCGGTCAGGCCGGTCGCCTTGCCGATCGCCCGCCACTGGCGGTTGGAGATGGCGGTCAGCATGATCCGACGCCCGTCCGACGTCGCAAAATCGCGGCCGAACGCGCCATACAGGTCGTTACCGAGCGGCTGGCGGACGGCATTGTTGACCTGAACGTCGGCGACGTAGCCAAGGTTGGCGACCGATGCGAGCATCACATCCGCCAGCGACAGCGTGACCTCCTGGCCATGCCCGGTGCGATGGCGGGCGCGTTCGGCCGCCAGCAGGCCGGTGGAGAGATACAGGCCGGTGGCGATGTCCCAGGCCGGCAGGACGTGGTTGACCGGCTCGCTGCCCCGGCCGGTGATCAGCGGAAATCCGCTGGCGCAGTTGACGGTGTAGTCGATCGCCGCGCCGCCGTCGGTGTTGCCCATCAGGCGGAGGACGATGAGGTCCTCGCGGCCCTGCTTCAGCACGTCGTAGCCCATCCATTTGCCCGCCGGCAGGTTGGTCAGCAGGATGCCGGCGTCCTTCCCCGGTGCCCGGATCAGGGACTGGGCAATCTCCTGCCCCTCTGGCGTGTTCAGCGCGAGGGTCACGGACCGTTTGGATTTGTTCAGGCTGGCCCAGTACAGACTGGTGCCGTCGGGCGCCAACGGCCAGCGTTTGGCGTCGATGTTGCCGCCGATCGGGTCGATGCGAATGACGTCGGCGCCCATTTGCGCGAGGGTCATCCCGCCCAACGGGGCCGCGATGAAGGCGGAGACCTCCACGATGCGAAGGTCGCTCAAGATGCCGGACATAGGATCGGTTCCCCGTTTTGGACGCTGATCAGACTGCGTAGTCGATCATGCGCGTTTGGTCACGCCCGGGGCCGGCATGCGCGGAACGATGCGGCGGCAATGGGGGCTGGCACCGGCCCGCGACGGCGGCGAACGGCGGACTGCCGGCCTTTCATGGCGGGGTGCAATCTGCTATCGTGGTTCCATGCTCGAACTCACCGAAATCAACGACCTCGCGTATAAGGCCGCGTCTGCCGCGCTTCACGGGCAGGTGGGCGTGTTGCGCGTGATCAGCGAACCGATGGCGGATTCTGACGGCCAGGACGCGCTGCGTGTCACCATCGTTCTGAAGCGGGGTGGCATTGACAACGTGACAGGCGATGGCGCGCTGAACACCATAGTCGGCGTAGGGCAGGCATTGAGTGCCGCGCGAGAAGACCGGTTTCCCATCATCGATTTCGTGACCGAGGAAGAACTGGAGGCCGATGCCGATCTTGAATGCTAACCACCTGTTTGATCAGGGGGAGAAACTGGTGGTCACGCCGGCTGGCGGAGTACCGCGTCAAGTTGATCTGCGGCGGGCAATTTCCGCCGCGTATTACGGACTGTTCCATTTTTGCCTGACCGCGGTGGCAGACGAATTCGTCGGCGTGTCGCAACGTCAGACCAGCCGATATGCTCTGGTTTACCGGAGCGTCGATCACAGGACGCTAAAGGATTTGTGTGTGGAGGCCAAGAAACAGACGCTGCCGGCCAAGTACCGCCCGTATTTGCCGCCGGACGGATTTGGCGCCGATCTCCAGGCATTCTCCATGTCTGCAATCGACCAGCAGGAAAAACGCCACTTAGCGGATTGCAACCCCCCAACCGCGCTTCACAAAGTCGGATGCGAGGTTTGCGGTTAACGCCGCTCGGACTGCGGTGGGGCGATTGACCGCGTGCGATGGAGAGCAACGCAAGGCATTTCTGACGCTGCTGCTGTGCCCGCCCCGGTAGAAGCCTAACGATACTTGTTTTTTCGTGTGAATGAAGCCATCCACCACTGCACCAGCCTCGCCCTCTCCTGGGTGAGACATCGCGATTAATCACCGAGCCATGCTGCTGTTCGAGTCGGATCGGTCCGCTTCCAAACACCACCGCTATCAACCGCTCACGCCCCGGCGTCCTGAAGATCGCCCCGCACAGAGGCGACGTGGATATCCAGTTCCTGAAGCCATTGTCGCACCGCTCTATTCTGCGTCGCCGGGCGCGGAGCAATAACGCCGGCCGCGGTCAGTCCATCGCGCGCGCCTTGCAAAATGGGATTGACCAGCCAACGCACCGCCGCCGACGGTGTCGGCAACGCCGGCCGCGAAATACTCACGGGTGCAACCGGTGACGAAACCGCCGGGTGCGCCCGCCAATGGCGCAGACCGCCGGGGTCCCGGCTATCAAGGGCCGGGATCGTTTCGCCTATATGCGTGTCCTCAACCTCAGACAGCCCTGGCATGGCCGACGACGCCCATTCCGCATGTTCGCGGTTGCGCAAGGCAGCCGCGGCGGCGCGTTCGGCGGCGGCGCGCGCCTGGAACGATGACCGTGTGTCGGGCCGCGTCATCACCGAAACCGGACGGCCCCTGATCGCCGCGATCACATGCGGGTCCTTCCTCGCAAGCTCCACCATGATCCGATGCGCCTGTTGCGTTTCCACCAGCACCTTGATCTGACTACAGCGCGGCACCCGGCTGGCGGCGGACAGAAAGCCGCATCGCAAGGTCAGGTCCAGACCGCCCTCGCACACACCCTGGCCACGGCCGCGGCTGTCGCCCTCGGCATCTCCGATCAGATACGCCCAACCGCCAGCCATATCTTTGGCGAAATAGCGGCCCGTCTGGTCCGGCCGGTCGAGCACGACGGACCCGAGGGTGATTGAGACCAAGCCGACCGGATCGAACATTCAACGTCTCCGAACAATTTTTGCACACAGCAAGCCGACATCACAAACGCACCCCGGACACCGGCCGGGGCGTTTTCAGTTTCAGGACAAAGGCGATGACCTCCGCCACGGCCCTGTAATGTTCAGCCGGAATTTCGCGGTCCAGTTCCACCTGGTACAGCGACCGTGCCAACGGCGGGTTGGCAACGATGGGGATTTTGTGCGCGTCCGCTTCCTCGCGGATGCGCGCGGCAATGAAGTCGGCGCCCTTGGCGACGACCCGCGGCGCCCCGGTGTTGTTGTAGGACAGCGCCACGGCATAGTGGGTAGGATTGGTGACGACGACGGACGCGGACTTCACCTTGGCCATCATCCGCCGCCGCGATCGTTGTTCGCGGATACGCTTCAGCTTCGCCTTCATATGCGGATCGCCGTCGCTGTCCCGCATCTCCAGCCTGACCTGATCGCGCGTCATACGCATCGATTTCGCGTGCTGGAAGCGTACCAAAAACACGTCCACCACGGCAAAGCAGACCAGTGCCATCAGCAACGGTTTCGCGAAACTCTCGACCAGCAGACGGGCGGTTGGCAGCAACCATGCGGCATCCCGGTCCATCGCCGCCATCGCACTTATCTGGGGCCGGGCAAATACCGGCCAGATCAGCATGGACAGGACCGCGAGGCGTCCGCACCCCTTCAAAAAATCCAACAGATTGCGCTGCGAGACGATCCGCGCGAAGCCCGCGCCGGGACTGATCCGCGACATCTGGAAATGGATCGGTTTACCGCCGACGTAGAACTGGGTTTGCAACAGCGTGCATCCGATGCTGCACGCAACGGCGGGAAGGGCCACCGCGCCGACGATCATGAAGGCCGAACCCAACATCCGGCCGAGTTGCATGCGCAATTCGACCCCTTCGGTCAGACGCATGCGGTCCAACGCGCCCAGAAAACTGCCCGACTGTTCCGCAATCCGCTGCGCCAGGGCGGGCACCATTGTGACGGCCCCGATCGCGCCGCCACCCAGGGACGCCAGCATGGTCAGGTCGCGGGAGACCGGAAGCTGCCCGGCCTCACGCGCCTGATCCAACCGCTTCTGGGTCGGGGCTTCCGTCCGGTCTTCGGCAGCGTGGTCGGAACCCGACATCTACAGGCCGGGCAAAGTAGAAAGCGTCTGCTGCATGCCAGCGACCCAGTCGGCAAAGATGAAAGCGATGGCGGCGCTCAACAGCAGAAGGCCTCCCATAATCTGGGCCGGTGCGGAGACGACATGCACATGAATATTCGGCACCAGCCGGCTGATGAAGCCAAGGGCCGCCTGCCACGCCATCGAAATGATGACAAAGGGCGCCGCCAATCTCAACGCCAACCCGAAGCTGTCGCCCACCGCTCGGATGACCAACTGGGCGGCTCCACCAGCGTCAAAGGCATGGCCCGGCGCGAGAACCTCGTAGCTGCCGACGACGGCTTGAAGCGGCAAAACGTATAGCCCCGACGCAAACAACAATGCGACCGAGGCGAGCGCCATCATGCGTTGCAGGGCCGGAACCTGCGTGCCGAGCGCGGGATCGATCTGCAAGACACTGGAGAGGCCGACCATCAAAGAAATGATGTTACCCGCGATGGCCATCGCCATGACGAGAAGCCGGGCGATGAAACCCAGCCACGCGCCAATGAAGATTTCGATGGCGAGCAAGGCGATGAAGCCGGGAACGGATTCGGGCGGCGGCGGCAGGCCGTCCCGCAACAGCGGAAACACCAGGGCGGACAGGACAACCGCCAGACCGATCCGTACCGTCGGTGGAATTTCATTCTCGCCAAGACCCGGTCCGGTCAGCAGCGTGGTGCCGACCCGCGCGATGACGAGCATGAACCCGAACCCTGTCGCGGGCAGGTCTCGCAGAATGGCGGACAGGTCATCCATAGCCCAGCCCGATGACGATGATCTGGTCGAACACGCTGCGGGCGTAATCGCCCAGGGTCTGCATCATGAAGCCGCCCAGCACGGCAATGGTGGCACAAACGGCGAGCAGCTTCGGGATAAAGACCAGCGTGCTCTCGTTAATCTGGGTCAGGGCTTGCATCATCGATACGATCAGGCCGACGACCAAACCGACCAGAAGAACCGGCCCCGCCAGTTTCAGCATCACGATCAAGGCCTCGCGGGCCAGGACCGCGAGATCGCCCTCGTTCACGTAGACCTCCCGAGGGAGTGCGGAGGGTTCAGTGCGTGGCCGGCGCCGGGCATCGTTTTGACCCCATTTTGGGATGGTGTGGCAGCGGATCAGACCGCCATGCGCATGATGTCCTGGTAGGCGGAAATCATCTTGTCGCGCACAGCGACGCTGGCCTGCAGGGCCATTTCAGCCTTCGAAACCGCCATGACCACGTCGGTCAGGCTGCCGGTGCCGGTCAGTGCCTGCGCCGACTTCGCATCGGCGTTCTGTCCCAGACTTGTCAGGCCGGCTATGGCGCCTTGCAGCGCGTCGCCGAACGAATTGTCAGAGGCGGCCGGTGCGTCGCTGCCGGTCAGCGACGCGCTTTGGACCGCGGCGTAGGCGGCTGCACCCGTAATGTTACCAGAAATCATTTTTGGTTCCTATCGCAACAAATCGACCGTGCGTGACTGCATGCCGCGTGTCGTTTCCATGACGTTCAGGTTGGCGGTATATGACCGCTGCGCCTCTTTCATGTCCATGACTTCGACAAACGAATTCACATTGGGGGTTTTGACATAGCCATTGGTATCGGCGGCAGGGTTGGCCGGATCATAGCGCTGCGGAAACGGCGACATGTCGGGCTGGACCTGACGCACGCCGACGGTCGTGACACCAAGTGCCTGATCCAGGGTGTTTGAAAACACGACGGTCTTCCGGCGATACGGATCGGCTCCGGGCGTCGATCCGGTGGTGGACGAGTTTGCGATATTCTCGGCGATCACGCGCAGGCGGGCGCTTTGCGCAGCCATGCCTTTCGCCGAGAGATCAAGGGTGGTGCTGAGATCCATCTACTGATCAATTCCGGCCGATGGCGGTTTTAAACAGGCTGACGTATTTCTTGTACAGATTGGCCGCCAGTTGATGAGCGGTGTCGGTTTCCGCGACCTTTTCGAGTTGCTCGTCCAGGACGACGGCGTTGCCGTCAAGCGATCGCGCCGCCGTAACGGCGACGCCGCCGGTCTGTTGCGTTGTACCGGCCAGGATTTCGCTGAACGGGGTTACGTCGCGCGCGACATAGCCCGGCGTATTGGCATTGGCGATGTTCTGCGCCAGCACGCTCTGCCGCTGCCCGATCCAGTCAAGCCGTTTCTCTGCCAATGAAAAAATGTCGGTCGGGACGGTGTTCATACCTGTGTGATATAAAGCCCGTCACGATAAACCCAACCCGATACCGATTATCCGACCAAGTACCAGACGACCGAGATAACAGCAGCCCAGGCCGGGACGGATACCGCGACGGCGAGGATGACACTTCGCGCCGGCGTCAGATCATCCTCCAGCGACAGATCGTAGCCCTCCGGACTCATCGCTGGCATCAATGCCGGATCGTCCGCTGTGACCTCACCGCGCAGCAGAGGGATCAGGCTGGGATGCACATCGTTGCGGCGGCCGGGGCGACGACGCGACTGAATCGTTTCAGCGGCATCGTCAGCCACCTGCCGGGATGATGGATCGAGATCAGAATGGATCATCAGACGGCCCTTCCCGCGGATCGAACAAATGGGACAAGGCTGAGCGTGCCTGTGGATATAATGGATAATCGCAACACAAAAGGGTACCCCGGCATGGGCCGGATACCGACGCCTTGCGCCCGCGTATCAAGCTGTTGCGGACAGTGGAGTCTTTCCCGGTCCCGATAATGCGTCGTCTACAGGCCGGTCCCAAGACCACGCCTACTGAGGAGTATATAGAAACTTCCGAGAAAGCGTTCGCAGAATTTTATCGCAACGGCCCGATGTCACAGCGATCCGGCACGGCGGCCGGTGCGCCCGGCGGCCTCATCCATGATGCCCTGCTCCTTACGGGTCTTCACCAGGGTTTCCTCGACCGACCGCCGTTGCATGGCCTTTGCCACCGCCTCGGCGTCTGTCCGGCGCCCAACCAGGATGTGTTGCGCATGGCGAACGCGCAGTTCCTCGGCTTCCAGATTCGCCTCCAACTGAGCTGTGCGTTGCCGAGCGCTTGGCAACCAGGCGGCAAAGGCCGCGACGTGCTCGCCCAACGCCTCGGCCTGTTCCTGTCCGATGCGGCGGCGATGTTCTTCCAGAGTCTGGCTGGCCTGCCTCTCGCCGATTCGGGCGGCTGCCAGATCGCGACTGGCCTCGGTGACGGACGCATCCCGCACCCGCCACAGCACCGCCAACGGATCACGCTTCACGCCGGCTTACCCGCACAGAGCGGCTTGCAGTTCGGCGAAGCCCTGCTCCACCGAACAGGACTCGGTCTTGATCTGGGCAAGGAAATTTTCAATACGCGGCGCGAGGCGCACCGCTTCGTCCACCGCCGGATCGCCGCCGGATTTGTAGGCACCCAGACGGACCAGATCCGCCATGTCCTGCCATGTCGCCAGGATCGCACGAGCCTTGCTGGCCAAGGCATTTTCAGCCGGCAGATTGACCCCCGGCACCGTCCGCGACAGCGAGCGCAACACATCGATCGCCGGATACCGGCCGCCTTCGCCGATCCGGCGGTCCAGCACGACGTGCCCATCCAAAATGCCGCGCACCGCATCGGCCACCGGCTCGTTTTGGTCGTCACCTTCGACCAGCACGGTAAACAGGCCGGTAATCATGCCGGTTCCTGGCAGTCCGGGCCCCGCGCGCTCCAGCAACTGCGGCAGTTCGGCGAAAACACTCGGCGGGTAGCCGCGCGTGGTGGGCGGTTCGCCGGCCGACAGGCCAATCTCACGCAACGCCAGGCAAAACCGGGTCACACTGTCCATCATCAACAAAACCGACTTGCCCTGGTCGCGGAAATGTTCCGCCACGCACATCGCGGCGTAGGCGCATTCGCGTCGCATCAACGGCGATTGATCCGATGTCGATACCACCAGCACCGACCGAGCCAGGCCGTCGGGACCGAGGTCGTCCTCGATGAATTCCCGCAGTTCCCGGCCGCGTTCACCGACCAGGGCGATCACCGCGACATCGCAGGCGGTAAAGCGGGCCAGCATCGACAGCAGTGTTGATTTACCAACGCCCGATCCGGCGAACAGGCCAAGCCGTTGCCCTTGGCGGCACGTGACGAAGCCGTTCAACGCCTTGACGCCGAGGTCGATCCGGGGCCCCAGCCTGGATCGGATGGCCGCATTGGGCGGTGCCCGGCGAACCGGCGAACTGTGGTCGCCGGCTATCAGAGCGCCCTTGCCATCGATCGGTTGGCCAAGCGGGTCGATCACCCGTCCCAGCCATGTATCGGACACCGCCAAACGCGCGTCGCTGCCAACCACCACCGGTGCGCCGGGGCCGATGCCGGCCAACGAACCGAAAATCATGGCTCGCGTCAGGCCGTTGTGGAACCCGATGGCCTCCGCCTGCACCGGCGGACCATGTTTGGGGCTGATCCAAACGCGGTCGCCCATGGACAGATGCCCGGTTGGCCCCTCCAAATCCACCGCCAGGCCGGTTATCCCGCTGACCCGGCCAGCGATTTCGAACGGCCGCATCTCCCGCAGTTTCGCATGCGCCGCATCCAATCGGGACGCGATTGTCATCTTTAAGCCGGAACCGCCGCATAGACCTGATGCGACCCGGCGCACGGCACGAACTTGTCGGTCACCCCAAAGGTCGTTTCTGCCCCGCCGAGATACAGCAAACCGCCCGGAGCCATCCGTTCCCAGATCGCACCCAGCACCCGGCGCTTGGTCGGCAGATCGAAATAGATCAGCACATTGCGGCAGAACACCAGATCGAACGTGCCCAGCGGACGCAAATCATCCATCAAATTCCAGGTCCGGAACTCGACCAGTTTGCGAACCGGATCGGTTATCCGCCAGCCCCCGTCCGCCTTGCGGAAATACTTGATCAGGCTCGGCGTGGACAACCCACGCTGCACCTCGAACTCCGAGTACAATCCCTGTTGCGCTCGGGCTATCTGTTCCGCCGAAATATCGGTGCCGAGAATTTGGACGGGGCGGGTCCCCAGGCTGGCTTCCAGCACCGTTATGGCAATGGAATAGCACTCTTGCCCGGATGACGCCGCGGCCGACCAGATCCGCAACGGCTGCGTCGCCGGGTAGGCGGCATGCATGACCGGCAAATGGCGGCGCAAGTGATCGAACGGCTTGGTGTCGCGAAAGAACAGAGTTTCATTCGTGGTCATGGCTTCGACGATATCGTTCGCCAGGGCCTCGTTCGGGTGCGACCGCAGACGCGCCGTCAGGTCCGCGAACCCGCCAAAGCGCCGGTTGCGGACAATCTGTTCCAGCCGGCTTTCGACCAGATAGGCCTTGTCCAGCCCCAGCACGATCCCGGACCTGGCCCGCACGAACTCCGCGATGGCCAGAAAATCGGTTTGCGAGATCGTGTCGGGGCGCGTTCCCGGACTCGCCGTCTTCGCGAAAACTGTCGTCGTATTCATGCGCCACGCCTTCCGACAAGCTGAAGCAGCCTGGGTGCCAATTCGTTTAGGGGAAGAATTGTCTGGCAAAGCCCCGCCCGGGCCACCGCGCCGGGCATACCCCACACGATACTGCTTGCCTCATCCTGGGCAATAACCGAACCGCCATCCGCGACGACCCGTTCAGCCCCGCGCAGCCCGTCCTGGCCCATGCCGGTCAGCATCAGCGTCAGGACCCGGCCGGGATACGCCGCGGACAGGCTGCGCAGCATCGGGTCCACCGCCGGACGGCAGAAATTCTCCGGCGGATCGTCGGTCAAGGCTATCGTTGCATTTCCCTCGCGGCCAACGACCGTCATGTGGCGGTTTCCCGGTGCCAGATGCACATGACCGGACCGCAATGGTTCGCCATGCACCGCTTCGGCGCAGGTTGCTCCACCCAGCCGGTTGATGTGGTCGGCGAACTGGGCGGTGAACGATGCCGGCATGTGCTGGGTGAGCAATATCGGCACCGCCACGCGATCCCCCAACGCCTGGAACAGGGTCAGCAAGGCCGCGGGTCCACCAGTTGAGCTGCCGATCGCCAGCACCGTCGGCCGCTGGCGTGGCGCGGCTCGCAGTTGCAGGGACGAAGTGGACGCCTGCGGTGTAACGGCGGCTTTTCGCGCACGGCTGGCATGGCTCTGACGCCCGAGCCCACGCACCTTGGCAATCAATTCCGTGCGGAACTCCTCATCCGTACCCACGGCGCCTACCGATGTCGGCTTCGGAATGAAATCGGCCGCGCCGAGACGCAACGATTCCAGGGCGACGGCCCCGCCCTTCGTCGTCATCGTTGATGACATCAGGACCTTAACCGCACGATCGGCGGCCAGCAGGCGCGGCAAAGCGGCCAAGCCGTCCATCACCGGCATTTCGATGTCCAGCACCACCACATCGATTCCGCCCGCTTGCACGGTTTCGATCGCTTCGAGTCCATTGGCGGCTTTGGCAACGACCTTAATCGACGTGTCGGAGCGCAGCAGCCGCTCCAGCACGGTTCGAACAATGCCGCTGTCATCGCACAGCAGGACCCTGACGATGTCATCCGCGGCCGTACATATCATCGGTTACCAACCTGGTATCGAAACATGAGCGTGTCCTCCCACTAGCCTATTGCCAGTACGCGTTCAGTGTTCAGCACGACCAAGAGCTCCGACGCCATCCGATAAATTCCAGAGCTGAACTCACGCCAACCCGCGGCGAGGGTTGGCGGATTCGCCTCGATCTGGTGCTCGTCGAACTCGATCACCTCGCGAACCGAGTCCACAACCAGGCTGTACAATTCGCCTTGCCGTTCAACCACCACGCTCATCCCGGCCTCACCGCTGTCGCGTGCGGGTAAATGCAGCCGCCGCCGCAGGTCGATTGCTGTCACAATGCGGCCCCGCAGGTTCATGCTGCCCGCGATTTCCGGCGGGGCCAGCGGAATACGGGTCATCTTTTGAGTAACGATGATGTCCCGGACGCTGAGCACGGGAATACCGCACAACTGCCCCCGAACCGTCATGGTGACAAACATCGAGGCCGCCCGCTTTTCAGTTACCTCGTCGGTCATGCCCGGGCTCCCGCGTCAGCCAACACGCGTCGGGGGGCGCTGCCGGCGCGTGATGTCGCCAATGCGTTGGCAACAGCCTCCACCAAAATGGCTTTGTCGAATTTTGAGATGTAGTTGTCGAAGCCCGCCTCTCGGCCGATTGCCATGGCCTTCGGCGAACTGAGGCTGCTCAACGCGATGACGGGCAGGTCCATCCATGCCCCTCGCGCTCGGATTTCCCGAGCAAATTCAAGCCCGTCCATTTCTGGCATTTCGATATCAGAAAGGATAAGATCGAAGCCCCGCCCGGCGGTACGCAGCGCCAGGGCCGCCACCGGGTTGTCCACCGCCGTAACGACGTAGCCTTCGGCCGACAGCGCCGGCACAATCAGGCTGCGGAAGAAGGCACTGTCCTCCACGACCAACAGTTGCCTTGGTTCGGCTTTGTTCATTGGATTGGTACCGAACCAGTCCTTGAACGCACATTTCAGCCAAAAGCTGGTATCGAGAATGTCGGTGGCGCGGCCCTGAATGATCGCCGTGCCCAAAAACCCCGGTTGATCGGTCGCCAGCTCGACCTGCAAATAATCCTCGACCACATCGACGATCTCATCGACCATCAGCCCCATTACACGGGCACCATCGGCGAACACCAAAACCGGTTGCATCGGCGATTGCGTTTCCGACCCGGGCAGCGCCATGCCGACCAGCGGCATCAACTTACCACGGTATTGTGTCACCGGCAGGCTGCCGGAATATTCGATCGCCGACCGGGCAATCGTTTCAAGTCTGGAAACGAGATTCAGCGGCACCGCCTTGCTTTGGGCGCTGCCGGCCTTGAACTGCAACAACGCCATTTTCTGTGCCGAACTCTGCACATCATCGGCCTTTGTGGTCTCGGCCTGTGTGGCCGGATGCCCTGTGCCTATTCCGGCGGCCCGGGCGATTCCGTTAGGATCCAGGATCATAATAACCGAACCATCTCCAAGAATAGTGTTGCCGCTAAACACGGTGATATGCCGCAGGATCGGCGCGACCGGCTTGACAACGATTTCCTCGGTGTCGAATACCCGGTCCACAATCAGACCGAAGCGGCTGGCGCCGACCTGAACGACAGCGATATACAAGCTTTCCACGGGCTTCCCTTGCGGCCGTCCCGGGTCGCTCAGCTTGAGCAGATCGCCAAGGTCGATCAACGGCAGCAGATGGTCCCGCAGGCGCAGCACCGGCGTTTCGTTGATCTGCTCGATCACGGTGTCGGACGTCCGCGCGTCGATTTGCGTTGCCGCGAAGCCGGACGTCTGAGCCCGCACGAGTTCCACGACGCTGATCTGCGGGATGGCATAGCGTTCGCCCTTGACCTCGACGATCAAGGCGGAAACGATCGCCAGCGTCAGCGGAATTTTCACGGTGAAGACCGTCCCGCGGCCTTCCTCGCTCGTTACATCGACGGTGCCGCTGATACGTTCGATATTGGTCTTTACGACGTCCATGCCGACGCCGCGGCCGGACACCGACGTGACGGCGGCGGCCGTGGAGAACCCGGCCCGAAAGATGAATGACCGGATCTGCTGGTCGGTCATCGATGACAGTTCGGCTTCAGTGGCCAGACCGTTGGTAATGATCTTGTTGCGTATCCGATCCACCGGCAGTCCGCGTCCATCATCGCCGACTTCGATAACGATGTGGCCGCCCTCATGGAACGCATTCAGGTTGATGCGCCCCCGCTCCGGCTTGCCGCAGACAACCCGGTCCGCTGGCCCCTCCAACCCATGGTCAGCGCTGTTGCGCACCATATGGGTCAGCGGGTCCTTGATCAATTCCAGGACCTGACGGTCCAGTTCGGTCTCCGCGCCCAACATGACCAGATCGATTTTCTTGCCGAGTTCCTGTGCGAGATCCCGCACAAGCCGCGGCAGATTGTTCCAGGCGTTGCCAATCGGCTGCATGCGGGTTTTCATCACGCCCTCCTGCAGGTCGGACGTGATGTGCGACAGGCGCTGCAGCGGTGCGGCGAAGATGTTGCTGTCCTGCGTGCGGGCAAGCTGCAGGATCTGGTTACGGGTCAGCACCAGCTCGCTGACCAGCGTCATCAACCCTTCCAGAACGTCCACATTGACACGGATCGTTTGGGTGGCGCCCTGAGCCGCGGCTTCCGGCGCTGGCGCGGCGGCTGGCTTTGCCGCAGGCTTGGCCGCGACAGGCGGCGCGGAAACCGGCACCGGTGCTGTCACCGGGGCGGCCGGTTCGGGTTCCTCCCAGATATCAGCCGCGGCCTGTTCCCCCGCTTTACCCTCGGCCATCGCGTTCAGCGCGGCAATCAGTACAGTATCGTCTCCGTCAGGTTCCTTGCCGATACGCCCGATCCCGTCAACGATCTCGCGGATACAGTCCAACGCGCGGAGAATCAGCGTAATCGAGGCCGGTATCACGGCCATGGTGCCGTTTCGATGCTGATCTAGAACGCTTTCGGCTGCGTGGGCAACCTTCTCCAACCGTGACAGGCCCAGAAAGCCGCACGTACCCTTTATCGTATGAACGTGCCTGAAAATCGACGACAGTGCCGGCTTGTCGTCCGGCTGACGCTCCAGCTTCACCAGCTCGATGTCCAGCTTCTCCAGACTCTCCAGGGTCTCAGTGAGGAAATCCGGCAACAAGTCTTCCATTTGGTGCTCCAACTCGGACCCATCGGCAGGGAAGGGCGATCAATGTTGGATATAGGCCGTTCGGAATTTTTCGGACGCATATATGTCCCGTTGTGGCTTTTCTTCCTCCCTAGCGACATCGGAGCAGCACCTTGGCGGGTAAACCAGTACGGGGTAACGGGAGTGGCGCCCCGGTGACCATCGTCATCCGGCGAGATGAAGGCGAGGAGCCGGCGCATCACGGGGGCGCCTGGAAAGTCGCCTACGCCGACTTTGTTACTGCCATGATGGCGTTCTTCATGCTGATGTGGCTGCTGAACGCAACGACCGAGGTCCAGCGAACCGGCCTGGCGGACTATTTTGCTCCGACCAATCTGTTCGGCCGGTCGGCCAGTGGGTCCGGCAAGCCGTTCGGCGGACAGACCCCGAATGATTCCGGCACAAGCGTATCGACCGACGGGATGCCGAAGGCTATCACCGGTCACACATCGCCGCAGCAGGATGTTGACGAGGCGGCCACCGATACGATCGCGCAACCGGCGGCACAATCGGATGCCCAGACCGACGCCGATGCCGACGATCCCGCCAGGGCCTCGTCCGCCGGACCAAGCGCGGGAATCGCCATCCAGCCCGGCCATGGCGCTCAGGCAGTGATCCAGGGAGGCGACTACGCCGCGGCGCAGATCATCCCTCCCCCTCCGGGAACGGCTAAAGCAGAGGCCCTGGAGAGGGCGGCGGCGGCCCGCGGCGACGCTCAGCGGGAGCAGAGTGCCATGGAGCAAGCCGGCGCCCAGTTGCTCGACACCATCCGCCACGATCCGGCGCTGCAAGACGCGGCGGGTCAGATGCTGATCGACAACACGCCGGAAGGTCTGCGTATTCAGCTTGTTGACGCCGAACGTCACCCGATGTTCGGACTCGGCGGGGCAACGCCGACGCCCCGGGTTCGGGCGCTGATGCAAAAAGTCGCGCCCGCTCTGGCCGGGCTGCCGAACGCCATTACGATCGCCGGTCATACGGATTCGCTGACGTATCGTGGTCAGGAGAAGGGCAACTGGGAACTATCGACGGACCGAGCCAATGCGTCGCGCCGAATTCTGGTGGAAGCCGGCCTGGCGGACGAACGAATCAGAAGCGTCACCGGCAACGCCGATCGCGATCTGCTGGTACCGAGCGATCCGCTGAACCCCGTCAATCGCCGTATCACGATCATCGTGCTGCGCCACGCGGGCGCCCCCGGTTCGGTCAAACAATGAAAAGCCGCACATTATGACCGTCATTGGTGGTTTGCTTTTCACGCTGGTATGCGTATTTGGCAGTTTCGCCCTCACCGGCGGCAGCGTCATTGCGATTTTGGAAGGACTTCCCTTTGAGTTGCTGACCATCGCCGGCGCCGCCATCGGATCGTTCGCCATGGCGAACAGCGTTCATGTGATAAAGGCAACGTTAGGTGGTATGAAAAGCGTCGTCGGTGGCGCGCGCTACCATGACGCGGACTACATCGATCTGCTCGGTCTGTTGTACAGACTGATCCGCCTGGTGACCAGCAAAGGCACCATGGCCGTGGAAAGCCATATCGAGAACCCACAGGAAAGCACCATCTTCAAAGAGCATCCCAAAATACTACTCAATAAGGAGGTCGTGAGCCTGGTGTGCGATTATTTCCGCATGATCGGCATGGACGCGGACGATCCGCATCAGGTCGAGGACGTCATGGGACGCGAACTGAAGAAAACGCTGGTCGAAAAGATGCACCCTGTTCACGCCTTGCAGGGCATGACCGACGGACTGCCGGCGCTGGGCATCATCGCGGCGGTGCTGGGCGTGATCAAGACCATGAGCCACATCAACGAACCTCCGGCCGTCCTTGGAGAAATGATTGGCGGCGCCTTGGTCGGCACCTTCCTGGGGGTCCTGTTGGCCTACGGCATGGTCGGCCCCATCGCCGCCCGGCTGAAACAGGTGGTCGAGGAGGAGGCACGCTATCTGGAGGTGGTTCGCGCCATCCTGGTGTCGCATCTGCATGGCAACGCGCCGCAGGTGTCGATCGAGACCGGCCGGAAAATGGTTCCGAACGAATACATGCCAACCTTCTCGAATCTCGAGACGACGCTTGAGAAAATGCAAACCACGGCGCGTGCGTGATGGGTTTTTGGCAGGCGGCACTTTGCCCATTGATCCTGGCCGGATTCAGCACGCCGATACTGGCGAACGAGATGGAGACGCCGGCGGCGGCTCCCACAGAGCGTAATATCGTCGCGGTTTTGGATCCGCTGTCGCAATTGGCCGCCGCGCCGGATATTTGGTCCGTCTCGCGCTCCGACGCAGGATGCTATCTGATGTCGCCGCAGCGAAAAGACAGCAGCGGCCTGGCAATCGGGCGGCATCCGAAGCTTGGTTCGGGTCTGTTCGTCCTGAATTTCGGCCTTGCGGTGCCGCACGCGAATTTGGGTGAACCCGTTGGGATCCAGGCTGGGGGCCACGACCTCAAGGGATCTGGGCGGCTTGTCGGGCTACGGCTTCTATTCGTCCCACTGGACGATGCCGCGATGCAGGACGCTCTGAAGGCCCTCGGTGCTACCGGCGCCCTCTGGCTTGAGATCAGACATACCTCCATGGTGCATGGAGGCCGGAACGTTGCCGAAGCCGTCGCACGGTATCGCCAGGACTGCGCCACCGCCACAGGCCAAACGCCTAGGTCATAATCCGGCGGAAAATTTCCCGGGACCCGTTAACCTTTCGTTAACCTTGTGCCGTTAGGGTACTGGTCGTGAACCGGTCTGACGCCCAATCGATGCTTGTCCGTCAGTTCGGTTTGCCGCCAACGAACCGGAGCAATGGGCATGAGGCTGCTGTTGGATACGCCAACATTGGTGTGGTGGTGGACCGACGATCCGCGCCTGCCCGCGCGGGCTCGCGCTGCCATCGCCGACCCTGGCCATACCGTGTTCGTGAGCGCGGTTTCCGGGTGGGAGATCACGACCCGGCACCGATCCGGCGATTGGCCGGACGTGGACCGGTTGATCGCCGAGTATAACGCGCTGCTACGACGCTCCCGCTTTCAGGCCTTGGCGATCAGTATGGAACATGCGCACCGCGCCGGGGCGCTGCCGGGGATGCACCGCGATCCGTTCGACCGCATGTTGATCGCCCAGTGCGGATTGGAGGCGCTGCCGATCGTTACCGCCAACCCGGTCTTTGCCGCATATGGTGTGGAGGTGATCTGGGATGGCGCGGCCCGGCGGCCCCGTCCTGTCATTCTGGAGCGCGGTGTCTCCGAAGCTGCTTGTGTGATGGGATGAACATCTGGCAGCATTTCGACGGGCAAAGCGATGTGCGCACGATAGAGAACGATCCATGGCGGAATTCAAGGTCCCGTCTCCGGCGGAATTCGACGTGATCACCCGGCGGACAGTTGAGACGGCGAGGCGACACCTACTCGCGGTGTCTGCCCGATACGATCGGCGCCACGCGCGCATCATGATCACGTTGAACAGCGGCGCCATGGTCGGATTTCCCCTGTCCGTGCTCCCCGGCCTTGAACACGCCACCCCGGACGACCTGCGCACGATCGAGGTCGAAGGTGGTGGCTACGGACTGCACGTCGCGTGTCTGGATGCTGATATTTCCATCCCGGCATTACTGGCGGACCAACTCGGCTCGACCATCATGAAGCAGGCCGTCGCGAGGGCGGACGCCTCCAAGGCGAACGGGCGGCTGGGTGGAAGGCCGCGGAAAACCGAGGCGGCTTAACGCTTGACTTCATCCAGCACTCGCTTCCACAGCGAGGGAATGGAAACCACGGGCCTCACCGACCTTCAAGTCAACGGCTATGCCGGCATCGACTTCAATGATGCCGGGCTGACGGCCGACGCACTGGATCACGCGCTCCAGGCGATGCTGCGGGCCAACGTCACCACCTGCCTCCCCACCCTGATCACCGCCGACGAACCCACCTTATCCGCTCGGTTGGCTGCTCTGGACACCGCCGTGGCGGGCAGCCGGCTGGGACCGGGGATGGTGGCGGGGTTTCATCTGGAGGGGCCGTTTCTGAACCCGGCGCCCGGATATGCCGGCTGCCACCCGGCGACGGCGATGGTGGCGCCGGATGTGGGGCTGCTCGACCGTCTGACGCAGACCCTACGCCGGCCGGTGTTACTGCTCACTCTGGCGCCCGAGCAGCCGAACGCGTTGGACCTGATCGCCGCGGCGCGGGCCAAAGGCATGGTCGTCGCCATGGGCCACACAGCCGCCGATCATGCGACCACGGATCGGGCGGCATCGGCCGGGGTGACGTTGAGTACCCATCTCGGCAACGCCCTGCCGCAACCGCAGCCGAAATTCCTGAACCCACTCATGGCGCAACTGGCCGAGGACCGGTTGCATGCCAGCTTTATCGCCGACGGTATCCATATTCCGCCCGACGCGCTGAAGGTGCTGCTGCGCGCGAAGACCCTCGCCCGGTCGATCCTGGTTACCGATGCGACGGCGGCGGCAGGCGCGCCACCCGGACTGTATCCATTCGCCGGCATGACAATCGAGCATACCGCGGACGGTTCGGTGCGGGTCCCCGGCACGATCACGCTGGCCGGATCGGCGCTGTGTCTGGATCAGGCAGTGCGCAATCTGGTCGCCTGGGGCTTGGCTGACGCGACGACCGCGTTGGAGATGGCGTCAACGCATCCCAACGGACTGCTGGCCCCTGCCCTTTTACATCATGGCATCACGCTGCCGGCGGTTCGGGTGTCGTGGACCCGCGATCTGCACCCGGGCTAACCGGACGACGCCTCCGGCACGACGCTGTGGCGGTGCCCGTAGCCAAAGTAGATCAGCAGCCCAATGGCGAGCCAGACGAACAGGCGCAGCCACGTGGCCAGCGGCAGGCCCAGCATCAGCAGTAACGAAAACCCGATGCCGAGAATGGGCAGCCACGGCACGCCCGGCGTGCGGAACGGCCGTTTCGTTTTCGGTGAACTGCGACGAAGGTGGATGACGGCGACGCAGACCAGCAGGAAGGCGAACAGGGTGCCGATGCTGACCATCTCGCCCAGCAGGCCAATCGGAAAGCTGGCGGCGATCAGGGCAACAACAACACCGATCAGGGCCTGGCTGGCGAACGGTGTGCGGAATGTCGGATGCACCCGGCTGAAAAACGTTGGCAGCAGACGGTCCTGCGCGATGGAGAACAGGATGCGGGCCTGCCCGAACAGCAGCACGAAGATCACCGTCGTCAGACCGGCGAGGGCCGCGAATTTCACCAGCACGGACAGCCAGCCGATGCCGGTCGCGTCGATCGCCACCGCCACCGGGTCGGCGACTCCCAGCTTCTGGAACGGCACCATCCCGGTCATCACCAGGGCCATCAACACGTACAGGATCGTGCAGATGATCAGCGAACCGAGGATGCCAACCGGCATGTCGCGTTGCGGCAACTTCGCCTCCTGCGCGGCGGTCGAGACGGCGTCGAATCCGATATAGGCGAAGAATACGACCGAGGAGCCTCGCAGGATGCCGCTGTAACCGAAGCTGCCGAACGTGCCGGTGTTTGCCGGGATGAACGGGGTCCAGTTGGCGCGATTGATGTAGAAGAAGCCGACCACGATGACCACGCCGACGACGAACAGTTTGAAGGCGACCATGACGTTGTTCACGCGGGTCGATTCCTTGGTCCCGAACATCAGCAGCGCGGTGAGGACCAGGACAATCAGAACCGCGGGCAGATTGAGGATCGCGGTCGCGGTGGTTCCGTCGGCGAGTTTGACAGCCTCGCCTGTGGCCTCGGCCCATTGCGGCGGGATGTGGATACCGAAACTACCGAGCAGACTGGCGAAATACCCGGACCAGCCGACGGCGACGGTGGCGGCACCCATGCCGTATTCCAGGATCAGGTCCCAACCGATGATCCAGGCGAAGATCTCGCCGACGGTTGCATAGGCATATGTATAGGCACTGCCGGATGCCGGGATCATGGCGGCGAGTTCGGCGTAACACAGGCCGACGAAGGCGCAGGCGATGCCGGACAGGACGAACGACAGGGAGATCGCGGGCCCGGCATAACTGGCGGCAGCCTTGCCGGTCAGGACGAAGATGCCGGCGCCGATGATGCAGCCGATGCCGAGGCCGATCAGCGAGAACGGACCGAGCGTCTTTGTGAGGCTGTGTCCTTCGGTGCTCGCGGCGATGGCTTCAAGGGATTTGCGGCCGGTGTATTGTGCGATCGACATGCGCCTGCCCCTTACTGGATTGTCTGCCATTGGAACGCAGGTCGGCGGGTAAAAGCGCGATCACATCAACATGATCAAAGGCGTGGTGTTTATCCATCCCAGATCCAGGATTCTGACCTGACTCAAAACCCGCCACCGACCTGTTTAACGAACCATGCATAACTGTCGGCATTGTTCAACGAAAATTCTTTCCATTGTGCATCGCTGCGCGGGACGAGCGTTTTATCGATGGGAGCACCGCCTGTGTCCTTCCATACCCAGTAGTCATGAGTAGCGGCATACTTGTGACTGGCTTCATGGATGAGGGTTTTTGCAGCCAACGGCCCCTCAAAGCGAGTCTCACATACATGGATCGCGCCATACCAGACCTCGCCGAATTTCTGGTTCATAACCTTGTTGTGGTACCTTGGCGGTGCCGATCCTCCGTCCTTGTTTGGCACTCGATCGACATCAGTACCATGTGGTTTCATCGTAGTATAACCGGCCCTGCCTTTATGGTCTTCCCGGCGACCCAGCTTCAGTGGAACGCCGGCTTCCAGTCCGGTCGAGGTCCTTCCCAGGACAAGGTCTATTGTCGCTCGCTCGCCGTCACTTATATGATTTTTGTCTGTGTTAAAATACAGAAATGCCCAGGCCAGAATGTCCGTATCCTTTGGATTGGCCAGTTTGAGGCGTGTTTTTCGAAGCAGGTGCCTCGCCTCCCGTACGACATCAATCGCGTGCCCCAACATATCATCCGTCGGGACAGTGCCGTTGTACCACATTATTTTCGGCGATTTTTCTCCGATCCGGCCAAATTCCCTCTGCGCGGCCTTGACGCGGTCTTCATCAATTTCGGTAAAATCCGTCATCAACGCCTCTTATTGCCACAAATTTGTGTGTAGAGTAAATTCTAAAACGGTTCGATGGCCGGTTGATGGATGTATATGCTGTGTCGCTTGCCGGGCGTTCCCCATCTGACCAGCCCGTTTGACCCTATAAACTTAACCGTAAGTGCTTATTGGGTGATCTGCAAGAGTAGCGGGAGCGGGCGACCACCAAGTGCCGCCGCTTTTCGTTGGGCCGGAGCTGCCTCGGTTTTCGGTGGCAATCGTCAAAGAGATCGCGGAAATCACCGGCGATATTGCCGGATGTCCGCCTGTTGGCCCCTGCGCTTCGGCATCCCGGCATCACGTTGGCGGACAACCTTGTTGCCTGGACCGACGATCCGCACCCGATCACCATCTGTAGCCGATTAGACCATAATCTGGCACCGTGGCCGCATCAACGAGGAACCTGACATGGCATCGCGGGATACCGCACTGGCGCGCGCACTGGCCTATTTCGACTCCAACCGCTTTCGCGACCATTTGGCGGAGTTGGTCGCTATTCCCAGCACCTCGCAGGATCCTGGCCACGCGGCCGACGTG
This sequence comes from uncultured Rhodopila sp., assembly GCA_903932145.1. Classification (GTDB taxonomy): domain Bacteria; phylum Pseudomonadota; class Alphaproteobacteria; order Acetobacterales; family Acetobacteraceae; genus Rhodopila. Next base: position 207,601 of record CAIZFE010000109.1, read on the forward strand.
GATCGGTATCTATCGGATGCCATCCAACCGTGGCTGGAACGCATGGGGTTCTCGGTTGAAATTCATCCCAATCCGGTGTCCGGCTTTGGTCCGATCTTGTTCGCCGAACGGCTGGAAGGCCCTGACCGGCCGACCGTTTTGACATACGGACATGGCGACACCGTCCGAGGGCTGCCGGAACAATGGCGCGAGGGCCTGTCCCCCTGGGTTCTGACCGAGGAAGGCGACCACTGGTACGGACGCGGTTCCGCCGACAATAAGGGCCAGCATGCGTTGAACCTGACCGCGCTGGAGGCCGTGCTGACCGAACGCGGCGGCGCGTTGGGCTTCAACCTGAAACTGATCCTGGAAACCAGCGAGGAACGCGGCTCCATCGGCCTGCGTGAATTCGTTGCGGCGCAGGCGGACCGGCTTGGGGCGGATGTGCTGATCGCCAGCGACGGGCCCCGCGTGATGCCGGAGGTCCCGACGATCGCCACTGGCACGCGGGGGACGTATCATTTCGACCTTACGGTCGATCTGCGGCCGGGCGGCGTTCACTCCGGCCATTGGGGCGGCCTGACCCCCGACCCGGCGGTCATCCTGAGCCATGCGATCGGCTGCATCATGGATCGGAACGGCAAAATCCTGGTGCGTGACTGGCTGCCGCGCAACGGCGTGTCCGCCGCGGTGCGCGCGGTGCTGGACGGTTGTCCGGTCGGCGGCGGCCGCGAGTCCGCCAGTATCGACCCCGACTGGGGTGAACCCGGCCTGACTCCGGCCGAAAAGATCTATGGCTGGAACAGTTTTATCGTTCTGTCGATGATCTCCGGCCGGCCGGAAAACCCGGTCAACGCCGTTGCGCCCAACGCCCGCGCGCATTGCCAGATCCGTTACACCGTCGATAGCGATCCCGACAGCTTCGAACCCGCCTTGCGGGCTTGGTTGGACGAGCGGGGATTTCCGGAGGTGTCGATCGAAAACGCCTATGTGCGTATGGCCGCCAGCCGCACCGATCCCGGCCATCCCTGGGTGGGCTGGACCGTTGGCAGCATGGAACAATCACTGGGCAAACGCGTGCAGGTGATCCCGAACTCCTCCGGCGGCCTGCCGGGCGATTTGTTCGTCGATTTCCTCGGGGTGCCGTTGGTCTGGATCCCGCACAGCTACAACGGCTGCAAGCAGCACGGGCCGGACGAGCATTTGCTGATCGGTCCGGCGAGGGAAGGATTGGCGGCCTTCACCGGCATTTGGTGGGATTTGGGAGAGCCGGGAACGCCTGCTTAACCGGCTCCGCTTGCAGGATGCGGCGATCCGGGCAAGGGTTGCCGGAACGGAGGCCATCTGATGCAGGACCGCACCATCCGCTACACCAGCGTTTCGACAGCGTTCGTCGTGACCGGTTTCGGCCCGCCCGTGCTGTTGATCCATGGTGCCGAGGCCGACCACACCATGTTCGACCAATTCGTCCCGTATCTGTCCGATCGTTTCACCTGCATCGGCTACGATCAACGGGATTCAGGCGCGACGGTCAACCCGGCCGAGGCCTACAACGTCACGGACATGGCCGACGACGCCGCCACCCTGATCCGAGCGCTCGGTTTTGCAAAAGTCCATGTTTTCGGGACTTCGCTGGGCAGTATTATCGGTCAGGCGCTGGTGGATCGGCTGATCCTGTCCGCCGCGATCCGGATCGGGCGCGGCATCGCCGAAATCGCCCCGGAAACCGCCGCCGAACTTGGACGCCTGCGCGCCGATCCAGCGAAAAACGGGATGGCAATCGCGCGTTATTTCTATACCGAGGACCATCTGGCGAAGCATCCGGAACTGGCGCAACGTTTCTCCGGCAGCAAGCGCACGCCGGAACAGCAGGCACGGCGCAATGCCCTGATCCCGGGCGCACCCTTACTGCCGCTCGGCGGCATTACCGCGACCACGCTGGTGCTGGCCCACGCTGAGGACAAACTGATTCCGCCGGCCCACAGCCTTGGCATCGCCAAGGAGATTCCAGGCGCCCGCACCGTGGTGCTTGACGGGCTTGGCCATGTCGGCACGATACAGGCGCCCGAACGGGTCGCCGAAGTGGTGCGATCGTTCCTGTCGGAGAATACGGTATGATTGTTCACGGCGTAGAGCTGGAATTACTGCGACGCGGCAGCGGACGGCCGATCGTTCTGTTGCACGGGTTCCAACAGATTGAACCCGACGCGCGCTGTGTCGAACTGCTGTCCCGCCACGGGGAAGTCATCGCCCCATCGCACCCCGGGTTCGGACGCTCGGCGCGCCCGAAAGACTTTGAAAGCGTCTATGACGTTGTTAATCTCTACGCCGCGTTCCTGGACTCGCTGCCGCACGAAAAGGTAACGCTGATCGGGTTTTCCTTTGGGGGCTGGCTGGCAGCCGAACTCGCTGTCCGATCCTGCCACAATATCGAACGGCTGATCCTGGTCGATACGGTCGGCATCAAGGTCAGCGGCCCGGACATCCCGGATATCACCGACGTCTTCAATACGCATCCGGACGAGGTCAAACGCCGGACCTGGCATGACCCGGCGAACGCCCCGGACTTCAACGGGATGTCGGACGAAGCACTGATCATGCGCCACCGGAACTGGGAGTCGCTGTCGCTATATGCATGGCATCCGTATATGCACAACCCGCGGCTGGCATATTGGTTGCCCCGCATCGGGGTTCCGACCCAAGTAATCTGGGGGATGTCCGACGGCATCGTCCGTCCCGACTACGGGCACGCCGTCACCAGGCTGATTCCGGGCGCTCGATTGGTGTCGATCCCGAACGCGGGCCACCACCCGGAGATCGAGCAGCCGGAGATTTTCGTCGATCACGTCACCAGCTTTCTGAACCGCTGAGGAAACCGATCCCATGGACGCCTGGTGGCAGTGCGAAATTCCCTACCCGTTCGTCGATAAGTCCATCACCGATGCGGCTGATTCCGTGCGGGCATCGTTGCCGAACCGTTTGTGCGATCCGCGCATCGCCGCCACGCTGTTCGATGAGGTACTGGACGAATTTCTGCTGTGCGACGACCTCGGGATGAACGTCATCGCGATCGAGCATCACGCCGGCATCAACTCGCTGATCGGTGCCAACCCGATGGTGACCAGCATTCTGGCGCGTCAGACGCGGAACGTGCGGGTGCTGAGCCTGGGAACCCTGGTTTCGTTGCGTCCCGATCCGGTGCGGGTGGCCGAGGAATACGCCACCGCCGACATCCTGGCGAAAGGCCGTTTCGATATTGGGTTCGTCAAATCAGGCGGGACGGAGATGGCATCGTCCAACATGCAGCCGGTAAACAACGAAGAACGGTACTGGGAGGCGATCGACCTGATCAAAAAGGCGCTGACCACGCATGACGGGCCGTTCAGTTGGGAGGGGAAACATTTCAGCCACCGGCATGTGAATATCTGGCCGCGGCCGTATCAGGACCCGCATCCGCCGATGTGGGCGGCCACCGGCGATCCGCGCAGTTCGGCCGAGGTTGGGCGGCGTGGCCTGCGGCACATCCTGGTGTTGCGCGGGCCGGAAGGCACCAAGCGCGCGTATGATGCCCATCGTCAGGCTCGCGTCGAGGCGGGATTACCCAAGGTTACGACTGACAATTTCGCTTATGCGGCGTTGGTCTATGTGGGCGATACCGAGGAAGAAGGCATCGAAGTCGGCAGCAAACTGCTGTGGTTCCTGAACACCAGCCTGAAGTCGGCGCCTCAGTTCAACAAGTTTCTGCCGGGTGCGGCCCCTCCGGCGGCGGCACCGGATTTGTATCGAACGCAACCGCGGGTGGAAGCAGGGCTGACGTTGAAGGACGCCGAAAAAGGCGTCGCGCCGGCCAGCCGGAACGCGGAGAAGTTGATTTCCATTACGGCGCCGGAGGCCATGCGGCAGGGCATTCTGTTTGCTGGCAATCCGGACAGTGTGTATCGGCAAATCATGGAATTCTACGACAAAGTGGGCGGTTTCGGGCATCTGGCGCTGGTTGGGCGGTCCGGGTACATGACGCACGCAGAATCGAGCAAGAGCATCCGGCTGTTTACACAGGAAGTTCTGCCTCGGTTGCGGGCGATCGCGCCAGTGGAGGTGGGGTAAACTCGCCGATTGTCGCGGCGCCGGCTATGCTGGCACTGTGCCGCGAACCACCGTTCGATGCAAAACCCGAGCGTGTTGGTCCATGTCGTAGTTGGTCAGGGCGCGATGGAGCAGGCACCGGTTGTCCCACAGCACCAGATCGCCTTGCGTCCATTTATGCGCATAAACAAACGGTTCACTCGTGGCGTGCGCTTCCAGTTCGGCCAGTAGCGCCTGGCCTTCCTCCAGCTTCATCCCGACGATATGCGACGCATGATTGCCCATGTACAGCGCCTTCGTTCCGCGCACAGGATGGACTCGCGCGACCGGGTGATCCACCGGGGGCCGTTCACGGATTTGCGCCTCGGTCGCCGGGGCGCTGCCCGATTTGGTGCGGCTGGACTCCCAACTGTGGACCGCGCGCAAGCCATCGATGCGACGCTTGGTCGTTTCCGGCAACGCGGCGTAGGCGCGTTCAGTATTTGCGAACTGCGTCGGGCCCCCGGTGGGCGGCAACTGCACAGCATACAGCATTGTCAGCAACGACGGGATGTCGTGATAAGATTTATCGGAGTGCCAAAAGTAATTCCCGCGCTCCGGCAGCGCACCACTCGGGTTGCCGTCTTCATCCAGGTTCGAAACGGTATGGACCGCGCCGTATTTGATCGAGTCCTGATGCCGCCCGACGTGCTGGTCTTCGATCTCGCCGAAATTCAGCGTGAAATGATACTGCTGTTCGTTGTTCAGGTTCTGGTTGCGAAACACCAGAATGGGATGTGCGGCAAAAAGGTTCAGAATATGCCGCTTCACCGCCGGAGTCAGGTCCTGCGACAGATCGATGTCCGTGATCTCCACCCCACCAACCGCGGCAAGCCGTTGCATCGAACCCGCGTCCTCCGCCATCCGCCCCCCTCCTTATTGAACCCTATGCAAAAACCCTATGCTCGGCCCATCCGCGCGTCAAATGCACCGCGTGCGCCGAGCACCATGATTTGTGCGAAGCCGCGCATCGCGCCATCATCGCACCCAAGCAAGGGGAAGCACTGTCATGAAAGCATACGAAGCCATCGCCCAATCGCTGAAAGCCGAGGGGATGACTGACTTTTTCGGCCTGATGGGCGACGGCAACATGTGGCTGTGGGGCGCCCTCTGCCGGGACCCGGCCATCAAAGGCTACAGCACACGGCACGAATCCATGGCCGTCTCGGCGGCGGATGGTTACGCCCGCACCACCGGCAGGGTCGGCGTCTGCATGGTCACCTGCGGACCCGGCATCACCCAGTGCGGCACATCATTGATCGCCGCTTACCGGGGCCGCACACCCGTTGTGATGATTGCCGGAGAGATCAAGGCCGGCGCGAAAAACAAGACCCAGTCCATGGACCAGCGCCGCTTTGTCGAGGCCAGCTACGCAAGGTTCCACACCGTCACCAGCCTCGACAACATGGCCGAGGAAATCGCCGAGGCATTCTACACCGCCCGCGTTCATCGCGTACCGGTCGTTTTGAACCTGCCAATGGATTTGCAGGAGGATGAGATCGACTGGGACTATGAATATCGCCCCTCCACCGATTTCCTGCCGCCACGCATGGAAACCCCGAGCGCGGACGCGCTGGCCCCGATCATCGAGAAACTGATCGCCGCGAAACGACCGGTTATCATCGCCGGACGCGGTGCGCGCGCCGCCAACGCCAGGGACGCCATTCTCGACGTGGCCGAACGGACCGGCGCCCTGCTGGCGACGTCGTTGCAAGGCAAAGGATATTTCGCCGGCCAACCGTGGGATATCGGCATCGCGGGCGCGTTTGCCTCCGCCCCGTCCGAACACCTTCTGGCCGATGCCGACTTCGTTTTGGGTGTTGGGGCAGAGCTTGGGTATTACACAACGGAAGGCGGCCTGTTGTTCCCCTCGGCCGAGGTGGCCCGCATAGACATCAAGGCGGCACCGGAGGAAATCGGCGTCATTCCGGGTCTGTATGTGCAAGGCGACGGGCGCAAAGCGATGGCGGCGATCAATGATGCCCTGGCTGCGCGCCAGGTCCGCAAGGACGGTTTCCGCACGCAGGCTACGCGGGTGGTTCTGGACGCGCCCGCCCACAAACACGAAGCGCCGGGCGATGGACTCGATCCGCGCGCACTGGCCGGGCATCTCGGCGCCGGATTACCAAAGGGCGTCCTGCTGACCTGCGGTGCCGGTCATTTCTTCTCCTGGATCGGCATGTACATGCCGTTGCCGGAGGGTGCCGAAATCCAATACTCGTACAACTTCGGCGCGGTCGGCCAGGGCATCGGCGTCGCGATCGGCACCGGCGCGGGCAATCCCGGCCGCCAGCATGTCGCGGTTGAAGGCGACGGCAGCCTGATGTTCAACATTCAGGAACTGGAAACGATCGTCCGCCAGAAGATGCAAATGGTGCTGATCGTCTGGAACGATTCCGGTTATGGCGCCGAGGTCCACAAACTTGTGGCAAAAGGCTTCGACGAAAAACTGGCCCAATGGGACTCACCCGATTTCGTTGCCATCGCAAAAGCCTTTGGCGGTGACGGGGTCAAACTGTTGACCGCATCGGACATCGGCGGCGCGGTTGCCGAAGGTCTGCGCAAAGGCGGCCTGTATCTGATCGATGCTCGGGTGTCGCCCACCACGCCGACCGATCCGTACGCGAAGAACTACTTCGGCACCGAAAGCAAAGCCCCGCTGCTGCGGCCGGTCGCCTGATGCATTTCGAAGGATCGTTCCGCGTCCCCGGCAAACCAGCCGACGTCATCCGCCGGTTTGCCGACGTGCCGCGCATGGCCAAGTGCATGCCGGGTGCGGTGCTGGAGCCTCAGGCCGAGGACGGGTCATGGCCCGGCGCGATGGTGGTCACGTTCGGACCCAAGAAGATCAGCTTCAAAGGCCGCGTCACCCCGGCGTTCGATTTTGACGCGCTGACCGGAGCGCTGCACGGCCGGGGTGCGGCCGACATGCGGGCGGCCAGGATCGGGGTGAAGGTTAACTTCACCCTACGGAACGATCCGGCCGCGCCGGCCCCGTCGACCGTCGTGGATATCGTTTCAGACGCTGAACTCGGAGGCGTGCTGGCAGATTTCGCCCGCACCGGCGGCGTCGCGGTCGCCAATGTCATCATGGCGGATTTTGCCCGCCGGGCGGCGGAGGAATTCGCGCAGGATGAGGCCGTGGAGGAGCCCGTATCGACGGCGGCGCCTCAATCGGTGCCCCTCGCGGCGCACGGTCTGCTGTGGGCCGTCATCAAGGCCCAATTCATGCGGCTCGGAAAATGGTTGCGGATCGTTCGCTAAATTAATAAATTGGTGACGAACCGAACTGACCATTGACCGGCCCGCGGCTAATAACTGTCTACATTAACGTTGACTTACTGCCATTCCACGTCCGGCATGACCCGTTTTTTCCTGACCACCCATGCCTCGTCAGTGCCGCCACAGGTGGCCCGGACAAGCCGGGCCATGACGGATTGGCCGTTTGCGCAACGAGATGTGGCCGTCCGTCAGGGCCTACGCGTATCGCTACCCGGCCGTCAGCCGCTGCACCAACGCCATCGCGAAATCATTCGTCGATGCCTTACCGCCCAAATCGCCGGTTCGCACCTTGTCCTGGTTCAGCACCTGATCGATCGCCTTGCGCAATTGCCGTGCATGGTCGGTCAACCCGACATGATCCAGCATCAAACCGGCCGCCAGCAGCAACGCCGTTGGATTGGCAATGCCCTTGCCCGCGATATCGGGCGCCGAGCCATGCACAGCCTCAAAGATCGCCGCATTCAACCCGATATTCGCGCCGGGAGCCGCCCCCAACCCGCCGACCAGACCAGCAATCAAATCCGACAGGATATCGCCGAACAGATTCGTCGTTACGATCACGTCAAACTGCCACGGGTTCAGCACAAGCTGCATGGCGCAGGCATCGACAATCCGCTCATCGCACGCGATGCGGCCCGCGTATTCCTTCGCGATCTCCTGCCCGGCTTCCAAGAACACCCCGGTCAGCGCCTTCAGCACGTTCGCCTTATGCACCAGCGTGACCTTCTTGCGGCCCATCTTCAGCGCATGCTCGAACGCATAGCGCACGATCCGCCGCGAGCCGTCGCGAGTGTTTACACCGGAGGAGATTGCCACCGCATGCGGATCGTCACCGATCGGGATGTAATGCTCGAACGCAACGTACAGTCCTTCCAGATTTTCCCGCACCAGGATCAGATCAATATCCTCGTAGCGCCCGCCCGGAACCAGGCTGTGGGCGGGACGCAGGTTGGCATAAAGCTGGAATTCCTCCCGCAGGCGCACGTTGACCGACCGGAAGCCACCGCCGACCGGCGTGGTCAGCGGCCCCTTCAGGGCCAGCTTGTTTCGGCGGATACTCTCCAACGTCGCGGCCGGCAGCGGATCGCCGCCCGCTGCGATCCCGGCCATGCCGCCCTGCTGTAGTTCCCAGTCGAACGGAGCGCCCAGCGCATCTAGCACCTTGATCACGGCATCCACGATCTCCGGCCCGATGCCGTCTCCGGGGATTAACGTCGCCGGGATTTTGTTGCTGCCGTGCGTGGGAATGCTCATGTGCGATTGCTCATCGAAGGGGGTTCAAGTGGCTGTGATCGTATAATCCCGCGGCACCGGCGATGATACAGATCAAACGGCGCCGCCGCGTGGCATCATGCCGGCGTTGACATTGTCTAACTTTTATGTTAGTCAAGAAATATGAGCATACGACGCCAATCATGATCCGGCCTGCCACGCCTGATCCCGCACAGGACCGGGCCGGCCGCACCATGCCGGCCCCCACTTTGCCGGAACGCCTCGCGGCTCTGCTGCACGTCGTGCGCGTCTTGCTCGGCCACGGCCGTCGTCTCGTTGAAACCGTCCCGCATCGCGTTGCCGATGTGGAATTCGCTATCGTGGCCGGGGTTTGCGGCACCTACACGCTGCCGACCATCCTCGTTCGGCTACAGCGCGGCATCCTGCGGGCGATGGCTTTGGAGCGTTACCTGCTCTCCCGCGCCGACAAGGGTCGCGAGATTGGATTCGTGTACCAGCGCGAACGCACGCCGGCCAAGCCGCCGGCCAAACCGGAGGCTTCTGAAGAGGCGGCAAGCAAAGTCCCGGGTGGCCGGCCCGAGCCGGCCGAGTCCGGCCATGACGAAAAGACGCCCAGGCGTCCCGCGTTCGATCCGGACGATCTCCGCATCCCTACGCCCGAGGAACTCGATGCCGAGGTGCGCCGCCGCCCGTTCGGCCGCACCATCCTCGCCATCTGCATGGACCTCGCCGTGATCCCCGGGTTCTGCACCGGCCCGTTCTGGAATCAGATATCCGACACGCTCATGAACTATGGTGGCAGCTTCACGACGCTGTTTAAAATGCGCGAGCACCGTGAGATATCGTTTCAGAAAGAGCGGGATAAAAAGCCGGATTCCTGGTGCTTTGCCTGGAGGCACCCGCCATTGGAGACGGTTCGTCAAGTGCTGGGTTACCTGATCGGCGAGGCGCCCATTTCGGACCCGTTCGATCCGTTACGGGCCACCGCTCCACCCTGATCCCCGTCTTCCCGGACATGCGTCCCACCCTCTGATTCCGGGGGCGCTTGTGCGTGTCCACCGCGATGCATGGTGACCGCCGAGTGGTTCAGCCGTTCTCGTTGGGCCATCGGCCCGTTCACCCGATCGCCGTGGCCGCCGCCTTGGCCCACGCCAACCGGGACGACCGGTGATGCGCATGGCAAATCGCCACCGCCAGCGCATCGGCCGCATCCGCGCGGCGCAGCGTCGCACCCGGCAAAAGCCGGCGGACCATCATCATCACCTGGTCCTTGTCCGCGCCGCCGGTGCCGACGACCGCCAGTTTCACCGTCTTCGCCGCATACTCGGTGATCGGCACGCCCGCCAGCGCCGGAGTCAGCAAGGCAACACCGCGCGCATACCCTAGCTTCAGCGTCGCCGCGCCGTTGCGGTTGACATAGGTTTCCTCGACCGCCGCCTCGGCCGGACGGTGCAGTTCCAACAGAGCCATCAGTCCATCATGCAGCATTTTCAAACGTGCCGGCACCGAGTCGCCGCTGTCCGTGGCGATCACCCCGTCGGCGACATGCTTCAGACGGTTGCCGTCCACATCGATCACGCCCCAACCCATGAACCGCAATCCCGGATCGATCCCCATCAGCCTGACCATTGGCGAATCGCATTCCTTGCACTGTGCCGCCTGCTTATACAGGCGCGGCCAGGCGAACAATGCCAACGCGCGCGGTTGCTCTGGACGCCTTGGCACTGTCCTGCCATGACGGTCACGCCTGCATGCGTAAACGGGAGATACTCTTGATGCCCTCGGCCACTTTCACCGCCGGAACGGTCAGCAACTCGGTGCCGATGCTCGCCGGCCCCCGCCATGAGCAGATCCTCGCGGCCATGCATGCCACCCTGCAGCCGCGCACCTACCTCGAAATCGGCGTCGATCACGGGGAGACCTTACGGTTGGCCCATTGTCCGTCGATCGGCATCGATCCGGACATGGACATCAGCCAGCAGGTCATCGGCGACAAGACCGCCTGCCTGTTGTTTCGTATGCCAAGCGACCGCTTTTTCGGCGCATTCGATCCGGTGACGCTGCTGGGTGACAAGGTCGATTTCGCATTCCTGGACGGCATGCACCTGTTCGAGTTCCTGTTGCGCGACTTTATCAATGTCGAGCGTTCCTGCCGGCGGAACTCGGTGATCGTGTTGCATGACTGCATTCCGACCGACCCGTACCTGTCCCGCCGCCATCGACTGGATGAATCCCTCCGGGGCATCACCCGGATTCCCGGCGGCTGGTGCGGCGACGTCTGGAAGACCGTTTTGATCCTGCGCCAATATCGGCCGGACCTGCGCATCCACAGCTTCGATTCCGCCCTGACCGGGATCGTACTGGTCACCAATCTCGACCCCGGATCGGACGTGCTGGAGCAAAACTATGCCGAAGCGGTCGAAACGTTCGCACCGCTGACGCTGCAGGACTACGGCCTGAAGCGGTATATTGATGAACTGGTCGTCAAAGATGCCCAGTTATTAATGGACCCGGTGCATCTGGCGCAGTTTGTCTGGCTGTAGTCCCGATCGCCTTACCGTCATGGCCCGGCTTGTCCGGGCCAACTATCGCGGCACCGCCGTGGCATGGTTGGCCCGGACAAGCCGGGCCACGACGGACGTGGAATGGCTGACGATATGACCTCGATCAGCCCGACAGTTTCTGCATGACCGCGTCCGGAATATCGAAGTTCGCATAGACGTTCTGCACGTCGTCGTTCTCTTCCAGCGCGTCCAGCAGCTTCAGCAGCCCGCCCGCCCGGTCCTCATCAAGGGTGACCGAAATCGTCGGCCGCCATTCCAGTTTAGCGCCTTCCGGTGCCCCGAACCGAGTCTCCAATGCGTCACGAACCGAGAAAAAATCCTCGATCGGACAAGTGATCTCGTGCCCCTCGGCATCGCTTTCGGCGTTTTCCGCCCCGGCTTCGATCGCCGCCTCCAGCATATCGTCGGCACTGGCGACGGACGCGGTGTAGCGGATGACGCCCAACCGGTTGAACATGAAGCTGACCGAATTGGTCTCGCCCAACGCCCCGCCATGTTTGGCGAATGCCGAACGAACATCCGACGCGGTGCGATTGCGGTTGTCCGTCAACGCCTCGACGATGACGGCGACGCCGGCCGGGCCGTAGCCCTCGTAACGCACATCCATGTATTCGTCGCCGCCACCGGCGCCGGCCGCCTTCTTGATCGCCCGATCGACGGTGTCCTTCGGCATGTTGGCCTGCCGCGCCGAGGTCACAGCGGCGCGTAATCGGGGATTGGATGCCGGATCGGGCAACCCGTGCCGGGCTGAAACCGTGATCTCCCGGATTAACCGGGCGAACTGCCGCGCGCGCCGAGCGTCCTGGGCGCCCTTGCGGTGCATAATGTTCTTGAACTGGGAATGGCCTGCCATGGGTCGATGATCAGCTCTTGTTGGATGGACGCCGCTTCATAGCGCGCCGGGCGGCAACGCGAAACGCCCCATTGGGACACACTTCGCAGCCGATCACATCGGCCGGTGTGGCGTGACGGTTCGGACGCACCCGTCGCCGGTCGCGTTTTCAAGCGCGGTCAGCACCGGATGCAGTTGCTCGCAAACGAATGTCTGGCGCTGGGTTCGGATGTTTTCATTGCGGACAGCGACGGTGTCAGGCGTCAGAACCGCACCGAAAACCGGCGCGTCGCTGCCGAACATCCGTTGGATCATGACATCGCCGAGTTGCTTCTTGAACTGCGTCGGCTCCCAGAACCAACTCATGGGGGTACGGCGATCACCGGCCGGCGGCACGGCTTCGGTATTGAACGTGCTGTAATCCAGGAAATCCCACACTGTGACCGCGGCATCCCCGGCCGACGTCAGGGCGGTGAGTTCAGTCTTCAGTTGCTCGACACGGGGCCAGAGTCCGGCGCGCCAATCCAGCTCCAGTGCATCAACGTGATGGGGCGCGATCACCAACGTGAGTTTGACATCATGCGTCCGCGCGAACGCGATAATCGCGGCCACGGCATCCAGGTCCGGCAACGGCCCGGGCCAGTTCGCCATAATCCGACCCAGCCTGCGTGCCCGTTCAGCCTCTTTGGCGTCCTTCCGCGCGAACAGATCGTGCATGCCGGTCATCCGGGCGGCATCGATGAAATCTGCCTCTGTGCCGGAACCGTCGGGCGCGAGGTCGAGACCATTCGGCTGCCCCTGCGACGCGACCGTGGTCAGGCTGTCGATCAGTGATCGCATTGTCGCAACCGAAAGGAAGATGTCCCTGGCCCGCTGCGCCGGTCTGTCGGGGTTGGGTTCGCCGGCCGGCAGAAACCGGAAACGCCGATCGGCTTCAACCCGGGCGGGGTCCAGGTTCTCCGGGCCAAAAAAGTTCTGAAAATCCAGGAATACGACGGCCGCCTTAACCCCGCCGGTGGCAACCGCCTCTTGCAAAATACGCAAACCGGTGGAGGTCTCGTACACGCCCGGAATGCCGTAATTGAACACCGGCCCCATCGAAGCGGGCCAGCCCGGCGCGGCGGCGTCGATACCGACGTGGACCGGCGCGGCCCCGATCACGACGGTTGCCGGACGGAACCGTGCCACCTGATTGGTCTTCGCCAGCATCGTATGGTCCCGGGTGGCCGGCTTGGACCGGCTGATTCCGGCCATCCGCGGCATCCCGAACACCTCGTACGGATCGACGCACAGATTGACGGTGACGGCCAGAATGCCGAGGCCCAAGAGACTGATGGCCCACACCCGCAGGAACGCGTTGGGTCCCCGCATCAAAAGCGCCAATACAGAAATTCGTGCGGTTCGCCCAGCGACAGGATACCAGCCAGGGCCACGCAGGCCAGACCGAACGCCCACCGGATGGTCGGCTGCCAGGTCAGGCGATTGAGCCAACGTCCCGGGGTCTTCACCGGCTTTATGCCAAGTGCGGGCTCATACGCTGACAGCAACTCCAGGGTGTTGGGACACTCGAAGGTGACAAAAAGCAATACGCTGATACGCAGGCTTGCCTCGACAAGCATCGAACCGCTGGTCCAGGCCGGATGGACCCCCAGCCAAACCAGCATATCACCCAATGAACCCAGACCCGACAAAACGGCCTCGGGCATCGTCGCTCCGTAGCCGCCGGCCATGCCTTTCCAAAGCATGCAAGCCCCCTCGACGGTGGGAGAGCGGAACAACACCATGGCAAACACGACGGACAGAAACGTCAGCAGCAACCCGGCCGGCGCCATGAACCGTTCGTACGACGCGGTATCGGGCCAAACCCCTGGCCGTATCTGACGCCATGCGTGATTGATACACAGCATCAGGCCATGCATTCCCCCCCACAGGACGAAGGTGTACCCCGCGCCGTGCCAAAGGCCGGACACAAGCATGGTCACCATGATCGGGATGGCCAGCGCGGCGAAGAAGGTCGCGAGCTTCGCGTCGCGGGCTCGAATCCCAGATGCCGCGCGCCGGCGTAACACCCCGAGAGACATCGGCATGTAGATATAGGCGGTCAGGAATCGGGTCAGGCTGATGTGCCAGCGTGACCAGAACTCGATGATACTGCGAGCCTGCAATGGCGAGTTGAAATTGGCCGGCAGCTTCACGCCGAACAACCGGGCGATGCCCAGTGCCATATCGCAATAGCCGGAAAAATCAAAATAGATCTGCACCGTAAACCCGAGCGCGGCGATCCAGGCATTCGCCAGGGATTGCGGCACGCCCGCGGCGGCGTGGTCGTACAAGGGAGCGATGATCGGGCCAAGCGGATCGGCGAGGATCAGTTTCTTGGCCAGCCCGAAAAAAAACAGACTGAGGCCAACCGAAAAATCCTCCGGATCGAACCGGCAGGTTGCGGATTTGAACTGCGGCATCACCTCGCGGTAATGCACGATCGGGCCGGCGATCAGTTGCGGGAAAAACAAAACAAACAGCGCGTATTCGCGGAAGGTGAAGCGGTCGATGCGTCCGGCATGCACGTCAACCAGGAACGCGATCTTTTGAAAGGTAATGAATGAAATACCAAGCGGCAAAATAATCTGTGTCAGTGGCAGGCCGGCGCCGAAAAGATCGTTCAGGGTCTGCTCACCGAAGGCGACATATTTGAGATAGCCGAGGAAACACACATTGAACACGATGGAAGCTGCCAGGACAGCGCGCGCGCGGCCGGGATTGCGTGGGACGAGAGCGTCTAAATAACGGGCTGCGCCATAATTGATGAGTATCGATGGCGCGATCAGCAGCACGTTGAAAGGTCGCCACCAGGCATAAAACAGCAGTGAAGCGGCAATCAGCCACGACAGCGCCGCTTCACGGCTGCGAGCGCCCAGCCCATAAAATCCCGCCAGCACGACCGGCAAAAATCCGAAAATAAAACCATACGAATTGAAAAGCATGATTCAGTGCGGCCGTTGCGCTGTGATATTGGTGACAATATCGCCGACATCCGCAAATGATTCGTCATCGGCGATACGGACTTTCACCCGCAATTCGGCTTCTGCCGCAACAATGCAATTAATATACGAGAATGAATCCGTCCCCCGCATATCGTCGCGGATGGTTGGCATCGTTAAAACGATACGGTCGTCGGCCAACAAATCCCGCGGAATGCGCGTCAGCCTGTCGAGCGTCTCCTGGTATGCCATGAACGTCCCGGTCCCGCATCGGCTTGAATTTTTTCTGATGCCACACGACGCTACGAAACGCTACCCCAAATGGCCGCATCCGGCCGATACCATTCTCTTATCGTCATCGCTCGGCTACCGCATCCGCTCCTGCCACCATGGTCTGACGGCCGATTCACCGATTGGGGGGCGCACCTACGCGAGCGGCATCGCCTGTGACAGCCGTCCGCCGATTCTGACCGGTTCGATCCGCCGCGCGAGCCCGGTGGCATCATCGGTTTCGACGAACACGCCGCACACCGTTGCCTCTCCTTCGGCCGGTCCGAGCTTCTCGCCCGGCATTTTACGCCAATAACGCAGGGTCGCGCCGTTCTTCATCATGCCGATGACGCTGTCATAATCGCCGCACATGCCCGCATCCGACTGAAAAGCGGTGCCGCCCGGCAGAATCTGTGCGTCGGCACTGGGGCAGTGGGTGTGGGTTCCCACAACGAGCGATATCTGGCTGTCGAAGATATGCCCGTAGGCCATCTTTTCGCTGGTCGCCTCGGCATGGATATCAGCGACGATCGCCTGCACCGAGGACCCCAACCGGTATTTCGTCAGGACATCGGCGGTGCCTCGAAACGGGCAATCCAGCGGGTCCATGTACAGACGCCCCATCGCCTGCAGCACCAGGGCCTTCCGCCCATCCTGCAGCGTGACCAGCACCGACCCGTTGCCGGGCGTCCCGGGAGGATAGTTCAGCGGCCGCAGCAGACGCGGCGTTTCCGCGATGTAGGGAATTATTTCTTTGCGATCCCAGGCATGGTTCCCCAGCGTGATCACGTCAGCGCCGGCCGCGAACAGCGCGCGCGCCATATCGGGCGCCAGGCCGAAACCGTGGGAGGCGTTCTCGCCATTCACCACCGCCAGGTCGATCCGCAGATCCCGGCGCAGCCCCGGCAATCTTGCAGCGACCGCATCGCGGCCGGTACGCCCCAGCACATCGCCCAGAAACAGAATCCTCAAATCAGCCCCCGCATCGGATGATGCCTTGCTCCGTCGCAACCGCATCGAGCCGGATGTCGTAGGGGCCAACGGGCACGGCGTCCACTTGTTGTGCGGCGAAAGCGCAGCCCATCCTAAATCGACCAGGCAAACCGGCGAGGGTGCGGTCATAAAATCCGCCACCATACCCGAGGCGGCCGCCCGCCGCGTCGAACGCCAGCAATGGGATCAGCAGCACATCAGGCACCAGAATGTCGCCGGTCGGCCGCATGGTGCCGAAGCGTTCAGGGATCAACTCATCGCCGGGTTGCCAGCCGCGAAAACTCAGCGGGTCGCCGCGCCGCGGCGTAACCGGCAGCGCAATCGGGTGGCCACGTCCGTTCAACGCCAGAAGCAACGGCCGGATGTCGATTTCCGGTCCCAACGGCCAAAACCCCGACACCACCGCACCGGCCGGCGGGGGACAGTCGCGCACCACATGATCTGCCAGCGCAATCCCGGCCGCCCAGGCATCAAGGCCTATCCGCCGAGCGGCGGCGGCCTCTCGAGCCGCCCGCTTGGACGCGTCAAGATCGTTCATGTCAGTGTGTTCATGGCGAGGGAAAAATCATGTGCGGAGCCACCCTGGCCGTTGGTCTATCATCCTCCCAGAGCCTGCTTGTGCAGGTGGGCGCCAGATACCGAGACCAAGATCCCGACAGAGCCAGCTCCCTAGGGAGATACTTACTGGCCCCGGGGATGAGTTGCCTGACGCACCGGGTAGCCCCGCAAGATCAATCTAGGGATGCTCGAGCCCTTCCGCAATCTCTTCCGCGCGTTTGGCGATGCGATTGAGCTTGCGGCCCAGCTTCGGATCGGTTTTGCCGTCAGCAGCGGCGTCAGACGGCGGGGCGGCCTCGATCGCTTCCAACTTACCGCGCAATTCGAAAATGTCGTCCGCCATCATTAAAGCCGCCATCACCAGCATGCGCGCCTCACCGCTGGGTCCGGCTGCCAGCCGGACGCTGTCGATACGGTTGGCCAGTTCGGCCGCCATGGCTTCCAGATGCGGCTCCTCACCGTCGGTGCAGCCAACGGTGTAGGAGTAGCCGTTGATGCGAAGCGTGACCTGCGCCATCGCGCCATTCTCCCTATGTTTGTTCTGGTGTGGCCGGAGGGGGAGTCTCGGGGGCGGAAACACCCAAGGCTGCCCGCAAACGTCCGATCAGTGAATCGAGTCGTTCCGCGATCTCTGGAATCGACAGGGCGGACTCCGGCTGCGGCGTATGCGAGACAGCCTCGATCAACGCTGCCCGCGCAACCTGGATCTCGGACCTCTGTGCGGCATGCGTTTCCGCTGCCCTTGCGGCGGCATCGCGGGTTTCAGCCGCCCGCTCGGCGGCGAGGCGCGCGATTCGTTCCAATGCGGCTTCAAGCCGATCTGCCGCCGCGTCCGGGTCCTGGGGCTCGTACGCCATGTCCGCCTCAATCATGTCCACGCGCTGATGCCGCTTGAAATCCAAGCGGTCAACAGGTTGAACGTCAAACATGATTGTTCGTCCCGCCGTGATTGTCCATGGAATCAATGATGCGCATATCGCATTGGCCCCCGGCCTGCCGGTCACGCTGCTGTCCACGCCGGGCGCGGTGTTGTCCGGCGGCTGCCTGTGGTGGGGGGAGATGATCGCTTGTGCGAGAGCGGCACACGAGAAAACCGATGTCACCGATATTCTGGACTGCGCCGATGCCTCCGGTCTGGCGCTGGGTGCGCTGCGCAGTGGCGTCTGCCGGCTGGTGCTCTGGCCGGAGGCGCCGGGTTGGACCGCCGTTGCCGCCATCGCTGAAAGCCAGGGCGGATGTGTCCTGACCGCAGCGCCGCCAGCCCTGGATCTGGCAAGCCACAACGCGATTCGGCGATTGCACGTCTGGTTGTGCGGCTCGGGGCCGGGAGGTGGGTGACAGCAGCCCTGGCGTGCGCTAGTGACGGCGAACAAACCCAAGGCCTCAATCAGAGAAGGACCGGCTTCGATGCGCGTGACCCAGAAAGTGAAAAAGATTCTCGATTGGTACGAGGGTGATAACCCCGGCGTGAAGGCCAATCTCGCCCGTATCCTGTGCACCGGCAGACTCGCCGGCACCGGCAAGGTCGTCATCCTGCCGGTCGATCAGGGCTTTGAGCACGGCCCTGCCCGCAGCTTCGCGCCGAACCCGCCGGCCTACGACCCGCACTATCACTATCAGTTGGCGATCGAGGCCGGGTTGAACGCCTATGCCGCGCCGCTGGGTATGCTGGCGCAGGGTGCCGACACATTCGCCGGACAGATCCCGACGATTCTGAAGTGCAACAGCTCCAACAGCCTGGCGACCAACAAAGACCAGGCCGTGACCGCCGGCGTGAAGGACGCGCTGCGTCTGGGCTGCGCCGCGATCGGCTTCACCATCTATCCGGGCAGCGAATTCGCGTTCGCCCAGATGGAAGAATTGCGCGAACTGACCCTGGAAGCGAAAGACGCCGGCCTCGCGGTCGTCACCTGGAGCTATCCGCGCGGTCCGGCCCTCGACAAGGCGGCCGAAACCGCCATCGATATTTGTGCATATGCGGCGCAGATGGCGGCGCTGCTGGGTGCCAATATCATCAAGGTGAAGCCGCCGACCGCTGTCATCGGTCTTGATGCCGCGAAGAAGGCCTACGAAAAATTTGACGGCTCCACGATGGCGAAGCGCGTCGAGCACGTCATGCAGGCATCGTTCGCCGGCAAGCGCGTCGTCGTGTTCTCCGGTGGCGAAGCGAAGGACCTCGACGGGCTGTATGAGGAAATCCGTGGCATCCGTGACGGCGGCGCCAATGGCAGCATCATCGGCCGCAACACCTTCCAGCGCCCGAAGGAAGAAGCGCTGGCGATGCTGAGCACGATCATCGACATCTACCTCGGCAAGGCCTGATCCTTTGGCGAAAGGTGCGGACGATCCGGCAGGCTGTCGGGTCTATCTGATCACCCCACCGGCTTTCGATCCGGTGCCGTTCTCCGGCTTAATGGCGGCGGCACTGGACGCGGGCGACGTGGCGGCGGTGCAATTGCGACTGAAGGACGTTGACGACGACGTCTGGCGCCGGGCGATCGATGTGCTGCGGCCGGTTTGCCAGTCGCGCGGCGTGGCGTTCCTGCTGAACGACCGAGCCGATCTGGTGCGTGCGACCGGGTGCGATGGTGCCCATGTCGGACAGGACGACATGCCGGCCCGTGACGCCCGCAAGCTGATGGGTCCCGACCTGATGCTGGGAGTCACCTGCAAGGGCAGCCGGGATTTGGCAATGCAGGCCGGAGAAGATGGAGCAGATTACGTCGCGTTCGGGGCGTTCTATCCGTCGACGACGAAAGAGGTCACGGCACTGCTGGACCCCGAAATCCTGGCATGGTGGTCCGAGATGATGGAACTGCCAAGCTGCGCGATCGGAGGGATCACGCCGGAGAATTGCGGGCCTCTGGTGCGGGCCGGGGCCGATTTTCTGGCTGTGGTAGGATGTGTGTGGAACCATCCGGACGGGCCGGCGGCTGGCGTCAAGGCGCTGAACGCGGCGATCCGGGCGGCCCTGTAACCGATTGTCCGATCGAATTTCATTCTGATCGTGACTGATTGGCGTTTTCGAACCGAATAAAGGACCATGTCAGGCGCTCTCTTGTGGTGGTCCATCCGGAGGCTCAGAACGGCGGCCCTCGGCACTCATCCCGGCTTGCCAAGAAGATGATCAGGCCTGAGCAAGCATACGACCGATGAAATGGGGTGACGGCACATCCGCCTCACCTATATCGAAGACGCTCTGACCTCGCCGGATCGTGTTGTGCCGGATACGAGCGACTCTACATTATGACGATCCTTCAAAGCGATTCCCGAGTTTGGTGGCCGCACGTTGCGTGTGGTACATCGACCGGACGGCCCCGACATATTCGTCGTGACAGCACATTGGGACAGAGGAGCAAGGCGATGATCAGGACCAATTATGATCCAGAGGCCGACGTGTTTTATGTCCGGTTCGGACCAGCGGACGCGCGATACGACGGTGCCCAGGAAGTCGCCCCCGGCGTCTTCGTGGAATTTGCTGCAAACGGCAATGCAATCGGTCTGGAAGTCATCAGCGTCCGCAAACGTGCGGCTGGCGAGCAGATACTCAAACCCGCAGCGGAATAGATACGGGACGCGGGCCGGCAAAACCCCGGGTTCGTTACGCCTCCTCCGGCCGCAGCAGCCCCATAAATTCCCGCACCGACGCGACATACTCCAGCCCCGCCACCGCCTGGATCACCCCATCCACCTGTTCGGCGGACAATACCGGCGACGCATACCGACGGAACTTCGCCTCCACCTGCTCCGTCGTCATCGGGTATTCCGGTGAGCCCTTGGTGTGCGAACACCACGACGTCAGCGAGGTGCCGTTCCACAGTACCACCTCCACAATCGCCTCCGCACCGGACAGCGATATATCCAGCACCACGTTCACCTGATTGGCCGCGAACTGGATCAGTTCCGGAGCTTCGTACCGCTTCGGCTCAAACTGCGCCAGCGACAGGTCGCGGTCGTACAATACCGCCGCCGCCGCGTAATGCGCCGACAGCATAGCCTGGAATTTGCCGGCATAGGTCGCGTAGCCGCCATGCATATCGAACGCGCGCTGACCCAGCCCGACCCGCACCCGGCTTACGTCGCGAATACTGAATTCGTTCTGCTCGATCAGGTCGAACAGTGCGGTAATCATCCCCTGAATCGCCGCCCCCGCGGGCCATGGACGCAAAGCGATTTGCTCCAGCTCCCAGCGCGACCCCAGTTCGGCCGTGACCAGATCAGGATACCCCCCGCCCGAGTAGGCACTGAACAAGCCGCCATCCGGCGCGGTCAGGAAATCAGGGTTGGCGGCAAATCGCTGCTGCGCCAGCAACGCCGCCATCAACCCGGACAGCGCCCCGCGGCACTGATGGAATTTTACCACCGGCGTGCCCCAGGCCGCGAACGTTCCGCCGGCCTGACTGCCCGCCAGCCCAAAGCTTCTGGCCATCGTCGGCGCATCGAAGCGCAGCAGCCGCCCCACCGCCGCGGCAGCGCCAAATGGCCCCAAAATGCCCGGACCGTGAAAGCCCCGCGACCGGAACATCGTGAAATCCAGTCCGATGCCGATCCGCGTGGTTACCTCGAACCCCGCCGTCAGGGCCACCAGCAGGTCCTGCCCCGAGGCATCGTCGAGTTCCGCCACCGCCAAAGCGGCTGGCACCACCTCCGGCGTCACATGCGTCAGCGTGGCTCGGTGCGCGTCGCACATCGTCACCGCCGTGATCAGAAATGCATTCAACATCGTGGCACCGGTCAGCGACGCAAACCCGCCACCAATGATGCTGGTGTCAGCCCCCGGCGCCAGAATCGATGTGAATGCCGCGATCTGCGGCGTTTCTTCGCCGCCATGACCGGCAATCGCGCATGCCAGCGAGTCCAGAAACAAACTCTTGCACTGCAACCGCACCCGATCTGGGATTGCATCCACATCCAGGGACGCCGCGAACGCCGCCAAGACCTGCGTCGCCTCTTCCGCCATACTGATTCGATTCCCGTTTAACCGGCGTGCAGATTGACAGACGGTGCAAGGCGCACAAGCCTGAACGTCAAGAAAAGGCATTCAGAGAGACACCGATCCCGCGAAAAAGGACATGATCGGCAATGGCTGCTGACGTATGGCGGCCGCGACGATCACCGGGTTTGCCGCCTGGTGATCATTGCGAATGGCTCCCGGTCCGGAGACGAAGGACGATAGCCTGCCGTTGTGACCGTTACGCCCGGGCCAAACCGGTGTTGCGGCGCCGTTGCCACAGCCCCACGGTCGCGACGAACACCACAGCGGACAACGCGGTGCTGGGGGCAAGCCCAATAGAGTGCGCCGACAGGTCACCCAGATTGGTGCCCGCGGTTCGGACGACAACGATAGTAACCCAGTACAGCGCCGGGACCGCGAACATCGGCCGCGACCGCAACGCCAGTACGCCGGCCAGCACGACAACCATCAACGCCGACGCAAGCGGCAATCCGATGTGCAGCACATCGACCAATCCATCTCCGGCGGCTGTACCGAGCGTTCCGGCGATCAGCATGGCGATCCAGTAGCGTGTGTTGGTGTCGGGCAACCCGCTCGCCTGTGCGGCCGTGCGGCCGAACGACAGCACACCCACCAGAAGCGCGGCCAACCCGGCGATCACCACACCAAAGCCGAGTTTGAAATCATGCGTGGACAGATCGGCGAGGTTGGTCGCGGCCGTCCTGACCAGGATGATTGCCAGCCAATACCAGGCCACCGTGGCGCTTTTCGACCGGCGTTCCAGGCTCAGCACGGCGATCAGGCCTAGAGCCACCGGCAGTAGTCCGCGCCAATGTCCCATGTGCAGGATTTTGGAAACGAAATCTCCACAGTTGGCGCCAAAGATGCTGGCGATGGAGATCGCGGCCCAATAGCCGGCGTCGATTGGGGGCGTGTTTCGGCTTTGCATCGGAAATCCTGAATTCGGTTTGACGCCGCCACAATCCACGCCGGGCGGGGGAGCGCAACCGGTAACGGACGACAGTTGCGTGACAAGTGTTACAGAAATTGCGGACCTATTAGTGTGCCACGGCAGCCGGTTGAGGAATTGCCACTGGCATGAGGGCCGGCCACCGCCCCCGTTGAACCCATCTTCCTGCAATGCCACCCTGCGTCCACCAGCAAAGAAGGACCACCCGCATGGACCCGACCTTCCTGTCCGCCACCCAACTCGCGGAGCTCGTCCGCACCGGCAAGGTCGGCGCGCTGGAACTGCTGGACCACTACATTGCCCGCACTGAACAACTCGACCCGCGCATCAACGCCGTGGTCGTCCGGGACTTCGAGCGGGCACGCGGCCGCGCCCGAGCGATGGATTCACAGACCGACAAATCTGCCCCGTTGTTCGGCGTACCAACGACCACCAAGGAAAGCTTCGACATCGCCGGCCTGCCGAGCACCCGGGGGCATGAGGCGGCCAGGGAGACGCTGGCGCGGACATCCTCGATCATCATCCGCCGCCTGGAGGCGGCCGGAGCGGTCATTTTCGGCAAAACCAACGTCCCGGTCGATCTGGCGGACTGGCAAAGCTACAACCCGGTGTACGGCACGACCTCCAATCCCTGGAATATCGACCACACGCCCGGCGGCTCCTCCGGCGGGTCGGCGGCGGCGCTGGCGGCCGGACTGACGGGGCTGGAGATCGGCACCGACATCGGCGGATCGATCCGCGTGCCGGCGCATTATTGCGGCGTTTACGGCCACAAGCCGAGCTTCGGGCTGATCCCGAATTACGGCGACCCGGCGACCAGTTCCGCGGCCGGCACGGACATCGCGGTGGCCGGCCCGATGGCGCGATCGGCGTTGGATTTGGCCACGGCGCTGAACATTGTCGGCGCCCCCGATCCGGACGAGACCGGCATGACCATGACTCTTCCGCCGCCGCGCTTCAGTAGCCTTAAAGACCTGCGCGTCGCGGTATGGGCCGAACAACACGACCAGATCACCGACCAGGAAACCACCGCCGCACTGCTCGAACTCGCCGACGCCCTGGAGCGCCAGGGCGTCACCGTCAGCCGCACCGCTCGTCCCGCGTTCGATCCAACCGAGGCTTACCATCTGTTCCTGAAGCTTCTGGACTCCGCCTGGAGCGGCCGTATCTCGGACGAAATGGTTGCCAGGAAGCGCGAGGGCGCTGCGGCGCGGGCGCCGGATGACAGCAGCGCCGACGCCATCATGGTCCGCATGGTCGATGTCACCCACCGCACCTGGCTCGGCCTCAACGAAAAACGCTTCCAGTGGCGCCGCGCCTGGTCCGCCTTCTTCCGCGAGTGGGACGTGCTGCTCTGCCCGGTCATCGCCACCGCCGCCCTGCCGCATCGCCAGGACGGGGCCACTTGGGAGCGCCGCATCAGCGTCGATGGTCAGGAGATCGCCTACAACGACATGCTGTTCTGGCCCGGCCTGACCGGTGGTTACCACCTGCCGGCGACGGTCGCCCCGATGGGCATGACCAAGGCGGGCCTTCCTATCGGCGTACAAATCGCCGGCCCCATTTACGGCGACCGGACCACCATCGCGGTGGCGGCGCTTCTGGAACAAGCCTGGACAGGCTTCACACCACCGCCGGGGTGGTAAGCTGGACATCCCGGCCAGCGTTGGTTACTGACCAGTAGGACGCGCAGGGACACCCAAGCCATGAAATTCGGTCTGCTCTACGAACTGCAATTGCCACGCCCGTGGGATGCTGAGTCCGAACACCGGATGGTGCAGCACGCTCTGGCCGAGGTGGAGGTCGCCGACCGTCTCGGGTTCGACTGCGTCTGGGCCAATGAGCATCACTTCCTCGAGGAATACTCGCATAATTCCGCGCCCGAGGTGTTTCTCGCCGCCGCCGCCGGCCGCACGAAGCAGATCCATGTCGGCCACGGGGTCGTGCTGTCGCCGCCCGGCTACAACCCGCCTGCTCGGGTCGCGGAACGGCTTGCGATGCTGGATCTGGTGTCGTCGGGGCGCGTGGAATGGGGCACCGGGTCGTCGGCGTCGCGGGCCGAACTGGAAGGCTTCAATATCGATCCGGCACAGAAAAAACTGATGTGGGCCGAGGCGACCGAACAGACCGCGAATATGATGGCGATGTCACCGTATCCGGGGTTCAAGGGCGATTATTTTTCCATGCCGGCCCGCAATGTGATTCCGAAATCCTTGCAGAAACCGCATCCGCCGATCTGGCTGGCGTGTTCGAATAAAGAAACGATCCATGTGGCGGCACGCAACGGCGTCGGTGCGCTGGCGTTCGCCTTCGTTGATCCCGCCGAGGCGGCGAAATGGGCCGGCGAATACTACGAGATCATCAAATCCGATGAATGTGTCCCGATCGGCCATGCGGTGAACGCCAACATCGCCATGGCCACCGGCTTTTCCGTGCATCAGGACGAGGCCGAAGCCATCCGTCGCGGCGGCGAGGGTTTCCAGTTTTTCGGCTTCGCACTCGGACATCATTACGTCTATGGCGAGCACACGCCCGGTGTAACGAACGTGTGGGAACGGTTTGAACGCGGGCGCGACGCGATGCCGCCCGTGGTGGGCAACGGCATCGGCACGCCGGCGCAGTTGATCGAGCGGCTGAAGCAGTATCAGGACTCCGGCGTTGATCAGGTGATCTTCGTCCAGCAGGCCGGGCGCAACACGCACGAGAACATCATCGCCTCACTGGAACTGTTCGCCGCCGAGGTGATGCCGACGATGAAAGCCGATCAGGCCGCCCGCGCGGCCCGCAAGCAAGCGGACCTGGCGCCCTATATCGAGGCAGCCCTGAAACGGAAAAAATGGATGCAACCGCTGGCGCCGGAAGCAATCCCGCCGATCCCCGCCTATGGCCGTTCGGTGGTCGCCGGCACTCCGAACCCCATCGCGGCCAGGCGTGGTGGCGGCATCAACATCCCGGCCGAGGACCCGTCCGAGAAACTGTGCGCGGTCGGGGACGATTAGGGTCGAGGCTGAGGGTCCACTACCAACCGGATCAAGGTTAGGTCGATTTGCCAGCCCCGTGCCGTGACAACCAGCGATTGCTCAACCTTGCCTCGGCGATGCGCGCCAGCAGCGAGGCGCCGATCGGGATGATGGTGTCGTCGAACACGTAAGCGGGGTTGTGGAGGTTTCCGCCTCCGGACTGTCCAACCAGCAAATAGGCGCCGGGAACCTGCGCCAGCATAAAGGCGAAGTCCTCGCTGCCTGTCAGCGGCACGGCCTCAGCATCCACATTCTGTTGGCCTACGATATCGGCAGCGACACGACAGGCTGCCGCAACATGATCGGCGCTGTTGACCAGCGCCGGATATCCGGCCCTTATCGTAACGGTCGCGGTCGCTCCAAACGCTGCTGCCACGCCCGCGGTGATCTCCTGCATCCGTCGGGCGATCAGCGCCTCCACCCCGGCATCGAACGTGCGGATCGTGCCGCGCAGCACGGCGCTGTCGGGAATGACGTTATAGGCTGATCCGGCGTGCAATTCGGTGATCGAGAGGATCGCGGTCTGCCGCGGCTCGACGTTGCGGCTGACAATCGTCTGGAATGCCTGTGCCAGCGTGACGGCAACCATCACCGGGTCGATCGCCTGTTGCGGCATGGCGCCATGCGCGCCGCGGCCTGTGATGGCGACGTCGAAACTGCTCGACGCGGCCATGGCGGCGCCCGGCCTGGTGCCGATCCAGCCGGTTCTGGAACCGGGCCAGTTGTGGATGCCATAGATTTCCTGGCAGGGAAACCGATCGAACAGGCCATCTTCCATCATCGCGGTGGCGCCGCCCAATCCTTCCTCGGCGGGCTGGAAGATCACATGCACACGACCGGCGAAGTCGCGAGTCTCGGCAAGATACCGAGCGGCTCCTAACAGCATCGCTGTGTGGCCGTCATGACCGCAGCCGTGGAACACACCGGGATGAACCGAGCGGTAGGAAAGTCCAGCGCCCTCCTCCATCGGCAGCGCGTCCATGTCGGCGCGCAGGCCGATCGCCGGTCCCTCGCCCCGGCCTTGGATGACGCCGACGACGCCGGTGCGGCCGATGCCTGTCTCGACCCTATCCACGCCCCACCGGCGCAGGCAGTCGGCGACCAGGGCGGCGGTGCGGGTTTCCTCGAAGCCTATTTCCGGGTGGGCGTGGATGTCGCGGCGAATGGCCGTCAGTTCCGGCAGATAAGATTGGATTTGTTCGATGATTGGCATGGCCGCCTCCCTCAGTTCAGTGCCCGGCCGCGCATTTCCGGAATGGCTGTCAGAGAAACAATCGTGGCCAGCGCGCACGCCATGACATACCAGGCCGGAGCAATGGGGCTGCCGGTGGCCTGGATCAGCCATGTGACAATGAACTGGCCGAACCCGCCGAAGATCGCCACGCCCAGCGCATAGACCAGCGACATGCCGGTGGCGCGGACCTCGACCGGGAAGATTTCCGCCAGAGTAATGATCACCGTCGCTCCACCGGTCGCGTTCAGCACCGCCAGCCCGGCGACGATCGTCAGCAGGGTGCCCAGATCCGGGCTGGCATTGAGCGCCAGGAAGGCGGGATAGATCAGCAGCAGGATCAGCGAGTAGGACACCAGCGTGACCGGCTTGCGGCCCAGCCGGTCGGACAGAATGCCGCCGATGGGGGCGGCGATCAGCGTGACCACGCCCGCGGTGATGCCGGCCAGCAGACCTGCCTTGGGCGCCATGTGCAACTGGGTCACGGCATAGGTCGCCATATACAGCACGATCACCGCATTGGCCGCCGTTCCGCCGATGACCAGGCCGACACCGGCCAGGATGCGCGTCGGGAACTGTTGCAGCGCGACGCTCAAGGAGGACACCGACCGGGTCCGTGCGTCATCCTCGTTGGCGTGGCTTTCCTCCAGCGCGCTGCGCAGCCACAGGCCGACGGGCACGATCAGGATCCCCGCCAGGAACGGCAGTCGCCAGCCGCCACCGGCAATTTCGGCCGGGGTCAGCGCGTTGGTCATGACGAACGCGACCCCGGCGGCCACCAGCACCGCGAGGCCCTGGCTGGCAAGCTGCCACGCGCCGAAGAAGCCGCGGCGCTCCTTAGGGGCCAGTTCGGCGAGCAGGGTGGTGGAGGCGCCAACCTCGCCGCCGGCCGAGAACCCTTGCAGCAGGCGGCCGGCCAGGACGACCAGCGCACCGAACACGCCGGCAGTCGCATAAACCGGGGCGAGGCCGACCATGACGGTGCCGGCGGCCATCAGCATCAGCGTCAATATGGTGGCCTTCTTGCGGCCTTTCCGGTCGGCATAGGCCCCCAGAACGACGCCACCGAGCGGACGCAGGAAGAAGCCGACGCCGTAGGTGGCGAAGGAGAGCAGCAACTGCGCCGCCGGGTCCTGCGCCGGGAAGAACAGCGCGCCGATGGTGCGGGCGAAGAAGCTGAACACCACGAAATCGTAGAACTCCAGGGCGTTGCCGATGGTGCAGGCGGCGATCAGCCTGGGGTGGGAGATGGTGCGTTTGACGGTGTCGTCGATAGCGGCGGTGGCGGCGGTTGACATGAGAGTCTCCTGTTCACGCGCCGGGGCCGGATGCTCGCGATGCGTTGGGAGATACCTACCAGTAGATTGTTGTAATTTGCAACTGTTGTAATCAACAATTTTTCGGATTATGTTTTGTGCCTGTAGAATAGGCAGAGTGACCAATGTTGAAGCAGAGTCTGACCTACGCGCTCGCCTCCATCGCCGAGGAAGGCATTGGTAACGCCGATCGGCTGTTCCAGCAGCGGTTTGGCTGGGATGTGCGGGAATTGCGCGTGCTGCGGCTGGTGCGGGACACCCCCGGCATCACCTTCACCGCCCTGGCGAGGTTGACGCGGTTCGAGCGGTCACTAACGTCGCGCATCCTGACCCGGATGATCAAGGCCGGGCTGATCAAGCGTGTCGGCGTCGAGGGGGACGGACGGCAATATACGTTTGTTATGACAGCGGCGGGCGAGCGCCTGTGCGCGGAGGCCGATCCGCTGAGCCTGGAGATGGAGGCGATGATGCTGGCGCCGCTGACGGAGGCGCAGCGGGAGAGCTTCGAGGCAATGATGGACACGGTGCTGGCCTGGGTGACGGGCGGGTATCGCGAGCGGATTTTGGAGCGGTTTCCGGAGGCCGGGGCGCCGAAGGTGCGACGGACGCAGGGTGGCTGATTAGTGGTTTCGCCGTTCGTTGGTTGATGAACCCGTACTGCCTACTCCAGCCAGTTCTCCAC
Organism: uncultured Rhodopila sp.; assembly: GCA_903932145.1. Lineage (GTDB taxonomy): Bacteria > Pseudomonadota > Alphaproteobacteria > Acetobacterales > Acetobacteraceae > Rhodopila. The sequence continues at coordinate 236,588 of CAIZFE010000109.1, forward strand.
GTTCATCCCGGGGACACGTCTGAACTCACCGACGTTTGCGGTCACCACGGTCGCGGCCAATGCGCGGGCGTGTGCGGCGATCAGCAGATCGTTCGATCCGATAGGTCGGCCGGCCGCCTCCAGTTCGGCGCGAATGGCACCGCACTCATGGTCGGCCGGGACATCGAAAGGCAGCACCGGCACCTCGGAGAGGAAATCCTCGACCCGCCGCAGCAGTCGCGGCGATCCTTTTTTGGCGCAGCCGTGACGCAATTCGGCTGCCACGATGACGCTGGTGCAAATGGACTCTGAAGCTGCCCTGGCGCGCCCGGCGGCGCGCCGGGCGGCGCGCCAGGCGGGCTTGCGGATCATGTCGCTGAAAATGTTCGTGTCGAGCCTATACCGCACGGTCAGACACTATCCTTTGGCGCCGGCGGCGGATCGGCGATCTCGGGGAACTCTTCGGTCAAAGGCCCCCAACTATCCAGGAGCGCGGCCAGTCCCCTGGTGCGCACCGGCTGTATGATAAGGCGGTCTCCATCACGGCTGATGATGGCCTCGTTGCCGGGCAACTCGAACTCCACCGGGATACGGATCGCCTGGTTCCGGTTGTTGCGGAACAATCGAACATGACGCGGGGCGGAATTGGACTCGGGCACGGAGGCGGCCTTCCTTGTGTATGTTCGGTAAACATTTACCATGGTGAACATGTGTTCAAGTCTGCCAGACGAGCCTGCGCTTTCACCTAGGTTCGCCGTTCAGCATGGCTCCGGACTCGGGCGGGTTGCCGGTCGCTATCGGTGCATCAAAGGTTCGTTTAGCCATTGGCCCCGTCGCTGAGGCGAAGATGGCGCCCAGGATCGCCAGGATATCATGGTCCTGGTCGACGCGCCGGAGATTGTAGGTCACGGCCATTACCCGCGCACAAGATTTTGATTGGTTGGGAGTTGCGTTGCGGCGCCTGTCTGCGGGGATCAGGTCAAACCCAATCCGAATCCATCCCTTGGGCGAATCACCGCCGGAAATAAGGTGACTAACGGGGAAGATATATTCCCTTGCGCAACAGGCGACCGATGGCGCAGATTTTGACGCTGAGACGAACCAGAGTCGCGTGCGGGTCACCGTCATGTCGAATCATCCCAAAGGCTCAAGATACGAAATGCCGGATTTTTTCATTAGCTACACGTCGGTGGACGAGCAATGGGCCGAATGGATTGGCTATGTCCTTGAAGAGGACGGCCATTCTGTAAAGCTTCAGCGGTGGGACTTTAGGCCAGGTAGCAATTTCGTATTGGAGATGCAGGAGGCTGCTTCAAACGCTTCAAGGACGATCTTAGTTCTATCTCCCGATTACATGAAATCTCAATACGCGGCGCCTGAATGGGCGGTGGCGTTTGCGGGAGATCCGCAAGGAGCACGTCGAACGCTGCTTCCGGTCATGATCAGAGATTGTCAGCCGGATGGTCTTCTCGCCCCAATAGTTCACATCAAGATTGCCGGTTTGGAGCAGGAAGCAGCCCGCACGGAGTTGCTGCGAGGAATACGCCCGGAGCGGGCCAAACCATCGAGCCGCCCCCCGTTTCCTGGCGTGCACCACTCGCCACCCAAACCGTACCCGGGATCGCCCAGGACCGAAGTTGCGGTTTCAAGAGATGTGTATTTGCCCAAGGTACGACGTGAACCTTCCGATGTGGACAAACGCAGATTTTTGCGGGTTGCATTCGACGCCATTCGCTCTCATTTTGAACGTGGTTTAGCCGAGGCGTCCAGGCCGTCTGAGGGGCTCGAATCCGACTTTCAACACGTGACCGCAGTGGAATTCAGGGCTGAGATTTTCATACATGGGAAAAGTGCCGCAGCTTGCCGAATATGGCAAGGAGGTATGTTTTCTGACAATGGTATATCTTACGCCGAAGGCCGGCATAGTTTCGGATCGAATAGCTGCAATGAGGTGCTGTCCGTGGCTGTCGATAATGGCGATGTTACGTTGTCTGCAATGATGGGAAGCGTGGCTTTTGGCCTAGGCGGCGAAAACATTGATCTCAAACGTATGAACGGAGGACAGGCGGCAGATTATCTGTGGCGCCGTTTCGTTTCCACCCTCGAAAGCCGGAGATAACGCGTTGGAAATTATCCCCCCTGTTCGTGTTACCCGGTTCCAGCAATTGGAAATCGGCGAGTTGTTCGTGTTCACGCACGACAATGGTGCGTGTCTTGCACTGAAGATGCAACCACAACCGAATCAAGATAGGAATAGTCTAGTTTTACTGGGACCAAATTTTCCCAGCGGGTTTGGAGAATCTTTCATACTGGATTGGCAGCCGGCAACGGTTATATCCTATGGAAAGAACTTTTCGGTGCTTCTGCCCACCGATCCGACTGATTGGATCATGAGCGGCAATCGTCGAATTCCAGTTTGCATTGCCGTCTGCGGTCAGAGCGTTTGGGTTTGCACAAACGGGGGAATGTCGCCAGAGAATTTTTTCCAATGCTATGTCGAGCTATCAACTGGAAAACTGGCCCAAAATGGACTCCCAGACTACGCAGCCTATACGAACAAATGGGAGATTGTTCTCCCAGGGGCGCAAACTTCATCGCGCCCGTTGCTTAAATATCCGCTGGAAGGAGCTGAGGCATGAGTGGGTCCGAAAGATTAATCGATGCTGAATCAACATTAAAATACCTTCTTGGCGATCCAATAAAAAAGATAAAATTTGACGACTACGTTACTTCATTATTGAAACAAGCAATTGGTGATATAAGAAGTGATAAATTTCGCAATGATCTCCCAGATATAAGAGAATTTGGCATTCAGACCGGTTTAACGCAGTATGAAACTGTTGTGCGAGATCTTTTGTTTGCTGCGATTCTGACCGGGCGTTGGGGGCAGTCAGATCAGACGTTTTCGTTAGAAAATGTTATATCGCGATTTGCGGAAGCGAGATGGCCATCATCAGGTCTCACAAATGATTGGCTGGCCTTCCAATGGTATCCAATTTGTCTAGTAATTTATGCCGCAGGAATTGCGGCATTGGCATCTCGTAATTATCCGTTTCTGGCGAAAATACTTCAAGCCAAGATCATATCTCGCGCGAATAAGCATGTTCTGGAACCGGTGATTGTCCGGGTCCTAGATGAAATGGGCGAAACAGATAGATATTTTAAATTTTTACCCGAGTACGAGCCATCCTACGCACCGCAGAGTGAATATATTTTCACCCTGCTGCACCCTTTGTTTGATCGAACGCTCTTCCTCGGGAATGACTATGAGCGCTTATTTGACCAATTCGAGATGATTTTAGCGCTTGTTCACGCCGATGCCACGCAAAGAGACGACGGACGCTTTTGGACCAAACCGGGCCGGTTTGGCTATATGGCTCGGAGGCCGGGAGGACCGTTTAGTGCCTTCGTATCTGAGATGGAAAAGGCGGGCGACGCCATGCCGCTTCTCAAAGCAGGTCTATTTTCTTCATCGACAGAACGATTTCGCGAGGTCTCAAAGGGGTGCCTGGAATTTTTTCGTGCTTTGCCCTCGTATTAGTCCATTAACCTGATTCAGGGGGCAGCGAATGAGCGCAGGTCGGAAGAAATGCTAACCAAGTGACGGTCCAGGTGACTGACCTCAGTGGCAATTAATCAGCCGGACCGGCCGTAGGAGTGTCCCAGGCAAGATCGAACAGTTCGCCCGTCCGCGACGGCGCGGGACGCGGTCGTAATCAGAATAGCCGGTCGCGGTGGCAGCGAGAAAGGTGCGACGCGTACGGGACGTAGCGGCCCAAGGGATCACTTCGGTGCGGAGACAATAGGGCATGGCGCACTAACCTGATCATCGATACCTCCCTGATGTGTCGCCGTCCGGGACAACGACGCGGACCACACCCGGAAAGCTGTTTGACGCCAACCCGGCCGTTCCCAATATTCTTTAATCACCAGCAGGTTTGTGCTATACTCGCCGCATGCTTGACCTCGCCCAGATCGACGATCTCGCGCACAAGACCGCCTCCACCGTTCTGAAGCAGGCGGAGGTGGAGCGCGTCTTCAGCGAACCGGCCGTGGATTGTGCCGGCAAGGACGCACTGCGGATCACCATCGTCCTGAAGCCGGGCAATGACGACGATTTTAGCGGCGACCAGGTGCTGCAAACGCTCGTCGGCATC
>CAIZFE010000110.1 GCA_903932145.1 uncultured Rhodopila sp.
ATCCCCTTAATCATTGACAAACCTTTTCAGTAGACCGCCCACACATCGGCCTTGGTTCGGAGGCGCCTGGCGGCGGCCTTCTGCTGTCGAGTTTACCAGGTAATTGTTAACGAACGGTAAATGCCGACTGACTTTCCCCTTTTTGGCCCTTCAACGGAACAATGGGGCGGCTGGCAAAGAATAATTATAAGGCGTCAATGATTTAGGGGATGGCAAATGATTAGGGGCTCGGCGGGTCTGGTCAGGCGCCGGGCTTGCAGGCTTGACGTGCCGAAAGGGCAACAGCCATGTCCTCCATTTTCACAGCGGCTTTCTCAATAATCAGCAAACTGTATTTGACCGCGCGTTCGGTCTGTTCGTTGGCGGCGAAACCTTGCAGGTCTATCTCCGCCGTAAATCTCTCGATACGGTCGATATTCGTAACGATATCGCCGAATCGTTGGATTGGATCGCCAGAAGGCACGCACGGCCTCGCGGCTGACGCTTTGTTGCGCTCGCGGTCGCAGAGTACCCTCCTCAATCAGGTCCACTTTGTGCCCAAGGAGGTCAGCGAGGCGGTTTTCGATCCCAATGACATCAAGCAGGGAAAGCGCGTGCGTCTCGTCAAACGCAGCAAGCAGATCAATATCCGAACCGGGGCCGGCCTGATCGCGGGCAACCGACCGAATAGCGCCAGGCGAACGATGCCAGCGGATTTCAGTTCAGGTTCGTGCGCCCGCAGTGTTGCAAGGACTCGTCGCGTTTCATGACGCGGACCTTAGTACAGACACTGGCCCACCGGCAAGCAGTGCCTGCATGCCGACGCGTCGGACGATTCCTCTCGCTCACCCGCCAACGACCGCACGCCGTCAGGGTGCCATGTGATCCGCCCATCCCAGCGTTTGGCAAGAGCCGCCGCGCGATCACGCATCTGGTCGTCGGCATTCAGGAGAAAAAAGGCTCGGGCTGAGTAGGGCGCAGCCCTGAGAGCATCGACGCGATCGAACCCCAGTAATCGAAGGCGTTCGGACCAGTATAGCAATTCCGCCGGATGTCCGCCCCTGAAACGCGTCTGATGATGATACACCAATAGCGTCCGGTCAGGCTGATTGAGCGCCAACACTTCGGCCAGGCTTACAGATTTACCCCCGCTTCTGGCTCCAGAACTGAAGCCCTCCAGACACGACAATTGAATGAAGTGCGTCGAACGCCAACGGATCAAGATGCCGCCATATCGACGGGGCCTGGAGATAGGACGTGTGCCGTCCATCTCCAACTGGCCCGCTGTCCGGGAACAGCCACCATGCAACGCCGAGACGTTTTCCCGGCGACAATGCCCGGAGGATCGCCAGCTTCACATAGTCGCCAATGTCGCCGACATACCGGTCTTGCATCAGCGCCATTCCAAAGCCGGTCCCGGACGCACGTCGCGGCCAATCGCCACGACGATGCGTCCGATAGCGCGGCCTAAGCCGTCCGGTCGCTCGCCGTTCCCAGCGCCGCCTGGGCCGCCGCCAAACGCGCCACCGGCACGCGGAAAGGGCTGCACGACACGTAATCCAGCCCGACCTGCTCGCAGAACGTGATCGAGGCCGGATCGCCGCCATGCTCGCCGCAGATCCCCAGCTTCAGCTTGGGCTTCGTCTTGCGACCCTTCTCCACGCCGATGCGGACCATTTCGCCGACGCCCTCGATGTCGATCGACACGAACGGGTCCTTCACCAGAATCCCCGCCTCCACATAGGCCGGCAGGAACTTCCCGGCGTCATCGCGCGACAGCCCGAACACCGTCTGAGTCAGATCGTTGGTGCCGAAGCTAAAGAAGTCCGCCGCCTCGGCGATCTGGTCGGCCAGCAGCGCTGCCCGCGGCAGTTCGATCATCGTGCCGACGCTGTATTCGATCGTCGTGCCGGTTTCGGCAAACACCTGCGCGGCGACCTTGTCCACCTGAGCCCGCGTGATATCGAGTTCCTTCTTCATCCCCACCAGCGGGATCATGATCTCCGGATGCGGCGCGTTGCCGGTCTCCTTGGCCACCGCGATGGCGCCCTCGAAGATCGCGCGGGCCTGCATCTCGTAAATCTCGGGATACGCGATGCCCAGGCGGCAGCCGCGATGCCCCAGCATCGGGTTGGCTTCCTTCAGCTCTTCGGCGCGCTGGCGGATGGTTCCGATGTCGGTACCCAGCGAGTCGGCAACGTCCTGCATCTCCTGATCCGCATGCGGCAGGAATTCGTGCAGCGGCGGGTCAAGCAGACGGATCGTCACCGGCAGCCCCGCCATAATGGTGAACAACTGGCGGAAATCCTCCCGCTGGAACGGCAGCAGCACGGCCAGCGCGGTGCGGCGGCCGGCCTCGGTATTGGAAATAATCATCTGTCGAACGGCCAGAATCCGCTCGGGATTGAAGAACATATGCTCTGTCCGGCACAGGCCGATGCCCTCGGCGCCGAACTTGCGGGCGGTTTCGGCGTCCATCGGGGTTTCCGCGTTGGCGCGCACGCCCATGCGGCGGTGCTTGTCGGCCCAGGCCATCAGGGTGCCGAACTCGCCCGACATGGCGGGTTCGATCATTGCGACCGATCCGACGAAGACCTCACCGGTGGCGCCATCCAGGGTGATGATCTCACCCGCGCGGATGAACTTGCCGCCGGCCGCGAGGATCTGCGCATTGTAATCGACGCTGATGCCACCGGCACCGGCGACGCAGGGACGTCCCATGCCGCGTGCGACCACAGCGGCGTGGCTGGTCATGCCACCGCGTGTCGTGAGAATGCCTTTCGCGGCGTGCATGCCGTGGATGTCTTCCGGGCTGGTCTCGATGCGCACCAGGATGACGGACTCGCCCTTTGCGGCGCGGGATTCGGCCTCATCAGCGTTGAACACGACGGTGCCGCAGGCGGCACCCGGGCTGGCCGGCAGGCCCTTGCCCAGCAGCGTGCGGGGGGCTTTCGGGTCCAACGTCGGATGCAAAAGCTGATCCAGCGACGACGGATTGACCCGCATCACCGCCTCGGCCTCGTCGATCAGACCCTCATGCGCCATCTCCACCGCCATGCGCAACGCCGCGGCGGCGGTCCGCTTACCGTTGCGGGTTTGCAGCATGTACAGCTTGTGCTGCTGCACGGTGAACTCGATATCCTGCATATCCTTGTAGTGCTTCTCGAGCGTCGCGCGCACCGCCATCAACTCGGCATACGCATTCGGCATCGCCTGCTCGAGCGGGATTTCCCCCGGCTTGGCGACCGAGGCGGACAGCGGCTGCGGCGTGCGGATGCCGGCGACGACGTCCTCGCCCTGCGCGTTCACCAGATACTCGCCGTAGAACATGTTCTCGCCGGTGGACGGATCGCGCGTGAAGCACACGCCGGTGGCGCAATCGGTGCCCATGTTGCCGAACACCATCGCCTGCACACTGACGCCGGTGCCCCAGGCGGCCGGAATGTCGTGCAGCCGGCGATAGGTGATCGCGCGCGGGTTCATCCACGAGCCGAACACGGCGCCAACAGCACCCCAAAGCTGAACATGCGGGTCTTGCGGGAACGGGTTGCCCGTCTCTTGCAGGACCAGGTCCTTGTAGCCCTCGACCACGTCGCGCCACTGTTGGGCGGTCAGGGCGGTGTCCTCGATCACATCCGCTTCCATCTTGGCATGCTCGATGATCTCTTCGAACCGGTGATGATCGACGCCCAGCACGACAGAGCCGTACATCTGGATGAAGCGGCGGTAGGAGTCGAAGGCGAAACGGGGGTCGTTGGAGACCTTGGCCAGCCCTTCGACCGTCACGTCATTCAGCCCGAGGTTCAGGACGGTGTCCATCATCCCCGGCATAGACACCCGGGCGCCGGAGCGGACCGAGACCAGCAGCGGATGCTCGTGATCGCCGAAGTTCAGCCCGACGGCCTTTTCGATCGCTGCCAGGGCCGCATCGACCTGACCGGCCAGTTCGTCCGGGTATTTGTGGCCGTTGTCGTAGTAGGCGGTGCAGACATCGGTGGTGATGGTAAAGCCGGGAGGCACCGGGAGACCGATCGACGACATCTCCGCCAGATTCGCCCCCTTCCCGCCCAGCAAATTGCGCATATCCGCTCGGCCTTCATTGTGACCGGCGCCGAAGCTGTAAACCCACTTGGTCATGTCGGACCTCATCCTTAGCCTTCGATACGGGAGAAATCGGCGATCTGGTCCATGATGGACCGAACCTGGTTGAGCAAACGCAAACGATTGCGGCGTAATTCCGGTTCCTGGGCGTTTACCGTGACTTTTTCGAAGAATGCATCCAACGAAGGTCGTAGTCCGGCCATCACCGTCATGGCCTGACCGTAGGATTCAGCATCCAACAGACCCGCTACAACGGAGCAGGTGGTCAACGCCTGATCCAGATCAACCTCGGCCGGTTCGCGGAAGAGGTCTCGATCCGGCGAGTCGTTGAACGGCCCGTCCTTGCGTTCTTCGATCCGCAGGATGTTGGCGGCGCGGCGGTAGGCGAACAGCAGGTTGGCGCCGTCCGGGGTGCCGAGCAGGGCTGCTACCGCTTCGGTGCGGGCCAGGACGCGAACGATGTCGTCGTCAGAACCGGCGGCAAACACCGCATTCAGCACGTCATAGCGGGCGCCGTCGGCGCGAAGTTGGACCACCAGACGCTCGCCGATGAATTCAAACACGGCCTGCACGGTCGCCTGGTCGGCGGCGGCGGCGGCCAGGATTGCACGCAGATGCACGCGCAATCCGTTCTCACGGATCAGGCGAATGACGCCCAGTGCCGCGCGGCGCAGCGCATACGGATCGCCAGAGCCGGTCGGCTTCTCGCCAATCCCGAAGAACCCGGTGAGTTGGTCCAGTTTGTCCGCCAGCGCGACGGCGATGGAAACGGGAGCGGACGGAGCCGGTTCGGTCGGGCCACGCGGCGCGTAATGGTCGCGGACGGCATCGGCGACCGCAGGCGTTTCACCGTCATGCAACGCGTAGTACCGGCCCATGACGCCTTGCAGCTCGGGAAACTCCCCGACCATGCCGGACACGAGATCGGCCTTCGCCAGTTCGGCGGCGCGGGCGGCCTGGACCGGATCGGCGCCGATCGTTTCCGCGATTGTGGCGGCCAGCGACTTTAACCGCCGAACCCGGTCCCCCTGCGTGCCCAACTTGGCCTGGAACGTGACTTTATCCAGCGCCGGAACACGCGTCTCCAACCGGCTCTTGCGGTCCAGATCCCAGAAATGCCGGGCGTCCGAGAACCGTGCACGCAGGACCCGCTCATTTCCGGCGATGATGGCGGCGCCGTGATCGTCGGCGTCGATATTCGCGACGAACGCGAACCACGGGGCGGCGGCACCATCAGCCGTGCGCAGCGCGAAGTAGCGCTGATTGACCCGCATAGAGACCTGCATCACCTCGGGCGGCAGATCCATGTGCTCATCCGCGATGCGTCCGAGATGCGGCACCGGCCATTCGACGAGTCCGGCAACCTCATCCAACAAACCGGGATCGTCCACCACGGTCAGGTGCTTTTCAGCGGCCAGGCCCGCGACCCGATCGGCGATGACACGCTTGCGATCAGCGGCATCGACCAAAACCTGACGCGCGACCAGATTGGACTGCCAATGCGCTGCATTCGCCACCACAAAAGCGCCGGGGGCGTGGAAGCGGTGCCCCTCGGTCAGGTTGCCGCTGGCCAGGCCGTGCCCATCATCAGTGCCGTCGCGCAGATCGAACGGCACGATTTCGCCGTCCAGCAGGCAGGTGATGCGGCGCAACGGACGCACCCAGACAAAAATGCTGCTGCCGCCCCAGCGCATGGATTTCGGCCACGCGAAGCGGCGCAACAGGCCGGGGATGGTCGCCGCGATCAACGTGGCGGCGGAGACGGCTTCGGTCTGCTTGTCCAGAACCCAGAAATCGCCCTCTTGCCGCAATTGCTCCCGCGTCGCGCCGTGCTTGCGGAGGAACCCGGTCAGCGCCTGCTCCGGCGCGGTCGCCCGAGGACCGCGTTCGGACGAACTGGCGGCGGCGACCTGCGCGGCGACGTCCGCCCGCAACGCGATGCGGCGCGGCCCGAACCAGGTCGCGACGTTGGTTGGCGAGATCGCGCCCAGGGCCGCGGTCAGAACGCGTTCAAGCTCAGCCGCCGCCCCGCGCTGCATGCGGGCAGGGATTTCCTCGCTGAACAGTTCCAGGAAAAATTCGGGCATGTTCAGTCTTTCAAACCGGTCCGCGTTGACATTGCCATTCCACGTCCGTCATGGCCCGGCTTGTCCGGGCCACCTGTCGCGGCACCGCCATGGCATAGATGGCCCGGACAAGCCGGGCCATGACGCTGGGGCTGCTTCTCGGGCCAACAGCGCCAAGATTGGACGGCACCGGTCACGCCGCTTCCCCGGCCACCCAGGCCTCGCAGCAGCCCTTCGCCAGCGTGCGCACCCGGCCGATATAGCTGGCGCGTTCCGTCACGCTGATCACGCCGCGCGCATCCAGCAAATTGAACAAATGACTGGCCTTGATGCACTGGTCATAAGCCGGCAACGCCAATTGGCGCCCGAGCAGAGCGGCGCATTCACCTTCGGCGTCGGAGAAGTGGCGGGAGAGCATGTCGGTGTCGGCAAATTCGAAATTATGCGCGCTGTATTCACGTTCGGCGCGCAGGAACACGTCGCCGTACCTGACCCCTGCCCCATTGAAATCAATGTCGAAGACGTTGTCCTTGTCCTGGACATACATCGCCAGGCGTTCCAGGCCATAGGTCATCTCGAAACTTGGAAACGTGACAGGAATGCCGCCGACCTGCTGGAAATAGGTGAACTGGCCCACCTCCATACCGTCACACCAGACTTCCCATCCCAGGCCCCAGGCGCCCAGGGTCGGGCTTTCCCAGTCATCCTCGACAAAGCGGAAATCGTGACGCAGCGGATCGAGGCCGATCTCCCGGTACGACGCCAGCAGCAGCTCCTGCGCATCGGCCGGACTCGGCTTCATGATCACCTGAAACTGATAGTAGTGCTGCAGCCGGTTCGGATTTTCGCCATACCGCCCGTCCGTCGGACGCCGGCTGGGCTGCACGTAAGCGGCACGCCAGGGCTTCGGACCCAGCGCGCGCAGCGTCGTGGCCGGGTGGAACGTCCCCGCACCCATCTCGACGTCATACGGCTGCAGGATGACGCAGCCCTGCCGCGCCCAAAAACCCTGAAGCCGCATAATGAGGTCCTGAAAGCTCGGTGCGGTCGCGGTCATCATGGTCCTGGTGGCCTGTCGGTTCCTGTCCTGATCACCCGGACAGTGTGGCGCATAAAGCATCCCGGCCCGTTCCGGACAAGCGGTGGCGTGAATTTGAGGAGATTCAACCGCAAAGCGATGATCCGCTCAGCGAGGAACCGCGTAAATCATGCATGGAAAAAAGATACCAGGTGATGATCGCGGCGGCCGTTGGCATCGTCGGCCTTTCGATGTTGGCCGGCTGCACATCCGACTCGCCGCCTTTAACACTCGCCCCGCGGGTCGAGCTGGATCGCTACGCCGGACGCTGGTACGTCATCGCGAACATTCCCTATTTCGCCGAGAAGGGAAATGTCGGCAGCTATTTCGATCTCAGCTTCCAGCCCGGCGGAAACCTGACCGACGTTTACACCGCGCGGCCCAAGAGTTTCGACGCGCCCGAGAAATCCTATGTCCTCAACGGGTACGTGGTGCCGAACACCGGCAATGCGCGCTGGCGGGAAAGCCCGTTCTGGCCGCTGTACATGTCGTATCTGATCCTGTACGTCGATCCCGACTACCAGACCGCCCTGGTCGGCTACCCCGGGCGAGGCTACGGATGGGTCTTCGCGCGACAGCCGGTGATCGACGAACCGACGTATCAAGCGCTGCTGCGGCGTATGCAGGACCAGGGTTATGACATCGGCCTGTTCCGCCGTGTGGTTCAGATTCCCGCGCAGCAGGGCAATCCTGGCTTCCAATGACCCCGTCCGGCGGTCTATGTGCGACCCGCCGGACCCGGCGCGCGACTCGTTCGCGATCGGTCTCGCCCCGATAGAGTTCAAGACAGAAGGCGTTGACGACATGACCGACACAAGCCCGGCCCCTGGTGCGATCCGACACATCGCCCGGACGACGCTTTTCCTGACCGCCGTGCTGCTGGCAGGCTGTTCCTCACAACAACAAGCCGGCCAGGCCGGGTCCAAACTGCGGGTGTATGCGACCGACATGGCGGGTGGGGCGAAGATCTGCGTCGCACCGAAGATCGTGCCGTCCCCCGCAGCGACCACCGAAGTCACGATGGGCCTCAGCAATGACGGCGGCTGGTGCGGCGTTCGGGTGGACCAGGACGGAGCGAAGCCGTTCGACGCCGGTCTGCTGACGGCGCGCCCGGCGCATGGCTCCGTGACGATCCACAGCGTCGGGGACGACACGCGGATCGATTACACGCCGGATCGTGGATTTTCCGGCAACGACAGCTTTAGAGTGAAATTGATCCCCGGCAACGAGACCGTTCATGTCACCGTTGCGGTCAGCCCGGTGGCAACTGCCACCGCGTCGAAGCCATAACGCGTCCAGCCGAAGGGCCTGGATCAACCGCGTCCGAAAACGGCGAGACCTTCCTTTGGAATGACGCATAGTATGCCGTGCGTTCCGGGGGATGCCGATGACGGAAGACACCACACTCGATCTGGACCACGACGCCTGTTACAGAGCACTCTCGGTGCGGGATGCGCGGTTTGACGGGCGGTTGTTCACTGGCGTGAAGACCACCGGGGTCTATTGCCGCCCGGTTTGCCCGGCGCGGACACCCCGGTCGGAAAATATCGTCTTTTTTCCAACCGCCGCCGCGGCGCACGAGGCCGGATTCCGGCCCTGCCTGCGGTGCCGGCCAGAGACTTCCCCCGACCTTGGCGCGTGGCGCGGCGCATCCAACACGGTGTCGCGCGCGCTGGCATTGGTGGAACTTGGCGCCCTGGACGAAGGTTCGGTCGATGACCTGGCCAGCCGGGTCGGCGTGGGAGAGCGGCAACTGCGGCGGCTGTTCCAGCAGCATCTGGGCGCCTCACCGGTGGCGGTGGCGCAAAGCCGGCGCATTTTGTTGGCGAAACAGTTGATCCACGAGACGCGTCTGCCAATGACCGAGATCGCCCTGGCAGCCGGATTTGGCAGTCTGCGCCGGTTCAACGATACCTTTCAGGAGCTGTTCAAACGGCCTCCGACGGCGTTGCGCAGGTCTGGCGACGGCGAAGCATCCGCCGGCCCGGCCGGCGAGATTAGCCTGCTGCTGCGATACCGCCCGCCCTACGACTGGCCCGCCATGCTGCGATTTCTGCGGGTGCGTGCCATCACAGGGGTTGAGAGCGTCGAGGGCGATGTGTATCGCCGGACCATCGGACTGGGTGGGCACCAAGGAACGGTCTCGGTCCAGCCGACCGAGGGCAACGCCCTGAAAGCAACAGTGCGCTTCCCCGCGTTATCCGCCCTGCCCCAAATCATCGCTCGGTTGCGACGGGTGTTCGATCTGGCAGCCGACCCGGATGCGATCGGGCTGCAACTGGTCAAGGACCCGACATTGGCGCCATTGGTCGCCGCCCGGCCCGGGCTGCGGGTCCCCGGCGCCTGGGACGGTTTCGAACTGGCGGTGCGCGCGGTGCTGGGGCAACAGATCACCGTCCCCGGTGCGATCCGGCTGGCCGGAACCCTGGTGGCGAGGTTTGGCGAACCCCTGCGCGAGCCGGATGGCGTGCTGACGCATGTGTTCCCCGAACCGGCGGCGCTGACCGGGGCCGATCCGGCCTCGATGGGGATGCCGCGCAGCCGCGGCGCCACGCTGCTGGCGGTCGCGGCGGCAGTGGTGGCCGATCCGGAGATTTTCTCCGCCGGCCGGGGATTGGATGAGGCGGTGGCGACGCTGAAGGCTCTGCCGGGGATCGGCGAGTGGACGGCGCAATATATCGCCATGCGGCAATTGCGCGAACCGGACGCGTTTCCGGCGGCGGATATCGGGCTGATGCGGGCGATGGCGGACGCCGATGGGCTGCGGCCGACGGCTTCGGCCCTGCTGGCCAGGGCGGAAACCTGGCGGCCGTGGCGGGCCTACGCGGCACAGCATTTGTGGGCCAGCGCATGACCCGGTTCTTTGTCGAGACCTTTCCGACGCCCATCGGGCCGATTCTGTTGCTGACCGACGATGAGGGGATCGTCCGCTCGCTGGACTGGGAAGACTACACCGCGCGCATGCTCGACCTGCTGCGATTGCAGTATGGGGTCGTGACGCTGGAACCCCGCAATGGCGTTTCCGAGGCGCGGCGAGCGGTCGAGAGATATTTCGACGGCGATCTGGCGGCGATCGACCGCTTGCCAGTGAAAACCGCCGGCACGGCGTTTCAGCGCGAGGTCTGGGCGGCGTTGCGCCTGATCGCGACCGGAGACACCACCACGTACGGCCGGCTGGCGGCCGGGATCGGGCGGCCGAAGGCGGTGCGCGCGGTGGGCGCGGCGAACGGCGCCAACCCGATCAGCATCATCGTGCCGTGCCACCGGGTGATCGGATCGAACGCCTCGCTGACTGGGTATGGCGGCGGGATCGAGCGGAAGCGCTGGTTGCTGCGGCATGAGGTGGTTCGGATCGGCGGGTAATGCTTGCACACTAATTTAAATTAGACTAATCCTGATTAGGTTAAATTGGATTAGGCAAATGGCATTCCGGGGCCGCGACGCTGAACTGACCCAACTCCGCAGAGAGTTCGAGGCCAAACGAGCCTCGTTGATGGTGATTTACGGACGGCGGCGAATCGGAAAATCGGAGTTGATCCGGGAGGCCACGCGCGCGCTGCCGCATGTATTTTATCAGGCCACGCGGGTGACGTCGGCGCTTAATCTGGAAGCCTTCAAGGGTGAGATCGCGCGCTCTCTCGGGGCCGATGATGTCCTGGGGTCGATTGGCGACTGGTTCGGGGTGCTCGCCTGGCTCGCCCGCAAGGCGGAGACTCAGCCGGGTCTGGTCGTTGTCCTGGATGAATTTCCGTATCTGGTCGAAGACAACCCGGCATTACCGTCCATCGTGCAAAAACTCTGGGATTCCAAGGCTCCGGAGCTCGGTCGCCTGAAGCTGGTGCTGTGCGGATCGATGATCGCGCACATGGAGGATCTGCTGGCCGAACGGAACCCGCTGTATGGGCGGAAGACCTTGTCGCTGGATCTGGGGCCGCTGCCGTTGCGCGATGCGGCGCGGTTTTTCCCCGCTTATTCGGCTGACGACATCTTCATGGCGTATGGCATTTTCGGGGGCGTGCCGCACTATCTGCGGCTGTGCGATCCGGACAGCACCCTGGCCGACAATGTGGTGCGGCTGATGCTGAGCAATACCGGGGCCTTGGTCGATGAGCCGACGGTACTGTTGCAATCCGAACTGCGCGATATTCACCGGTATGCCAGCATTCTGGCCGCGATCGCGGGCGGTTGCACGAAATACGGCGAGATTATCGGGCGGACCGGCGATACGGATTCGAAGCGGATTTCTCCGTATCTGGACCGGCTGCAGCGCATGCGGCTGATCCGATCCGTGCGGTCGATGGACGCGGCGGCGAATTCACGGGACCGACGGTATTTCGTGGCCGATCCGCTGGTGGCGTTCTGGCACCGGTTTGTGCGGCCTAATCTGTCCAGTGTGGCGCAAGGCTTCGGGGAGGCGGTCTGGCAGCACCAGATCGCGCCCAAGCTGACCGAATTCATGGGCGTCACGTTCGAGGAAATGTGCCGCGACCATGTTCGGCGGCACATCCAGGAACGACTGGGCGTGCCGGCCCGGGACATCGGCCAAGTGTGGGGCGCCGATTACGATATCGACATAGCCGGGCAGTTGCTGGACGGCTCGATGCTGTTCGGCGAGTGCAAATGGGCGCAGACCGAGATCAATGAGGGCGTGCTGGACACCATGCTGGCCCGTTCCGCCGCGACTACCTACGGGCAGGGGGAACAGCGGCGGCATTTTGCGTTATACGCCCGATCCGGGTTCCGGGCGGGCTTACGGGAACGCGCGGTGGAGGACGGTTCGGTGTTGTTGTATTCGCTGGCGGATATGCTGGGAACGTAATACCAACGGCCGTTGAGGCGGACTCTCGCCCCTTACCGACAGGGGGCGGCTTGTCCCTGAAGTACCCACACACCTCGTTACGGAATCGGCCTATTCATCATGGCCCGGCTTGTCCGGGCCACCTATCGCGGCACCGTCGAGTCACGAGTGGCCCGGACAAGCCGGGCCATGACGGAAGTGAAATAGCTGTACGTGACGATCATTGAACGGCTGCTAGTATAACATCGCCGCGTGGATGCCCGCCACTTACAGTAAGATGCAGTGCTCCGGCGCGAAGGCGATCGTGACGTTGGCGCCTTCCTCGATCATCTCTGTCGGCGGACGGCGGACGATCAGTTGGCCGGCTGGCCAATCGACGACGTATTGGATGAAGTCGCCATGGAACATGCGTCGGTGGATGGTGCCGTTGGCCGTGTTGCTGCCGGGATCGGCGTCGCGTTGCAGCGTGATGTAGGCCGAGCGCAGGGCCAGGGTGGTCGGATTTTGCTTTGTCGTTTCGGCGGCTTTCAGATGCAATCCGCCGATCGTTTCGAAAATGCCAGGGCTTTTCAGGCTGCCCTTGATCAGGTTCGCTGCCCCGACGAAATCGGCGACAAAGATACTTTCCGGACGGTTGTAGATGGTCTCGGGTGATCCGATCTGCTCGATCTTGCCGTGGTTCATAACGATCACGCGGTCGGAGATGGCCAGCGCTTCCTCCTGGTCATGCGTGACGTACACCGACGTGATGTCCAGGCGCCGTTGCAATTCCCGCAGTTCCACCCGCATTTCGGTGCGGAGTTTCGCGTCCAGATTTGACAGCGGCTCATCGAACAGCAGGACAGTGGGCGAGAACGCGATGGCGCGGGCGACGGCGATGCGCTGCTGCTGGCCCCCCGATAGTTTCGAGGCCGGACGATCGGCGTAGTTTGACATTTGAACCAGATCCAACACCCGGCGGACGTTCATCTCCACCTCGGCGCGGGGCAGTTTGCGGATGTTCAGGCCGTAGGCGACGTTTTCGGACACCGTCATGTGCGGCCAGATCGCGTAGGACTGGAACACCATCGACAGGCCGCGCTTTTCCGACGGGACGTTGCGGCGTTGGGCGGACGAATACACGGTTTCGTTGTTCAACCGGATGGTGCCGGCGGATGGGTCCTCCAACCCGGCGATCGCGCGCAGCGTTGTGGTTTTGCCGCAGCCGGAGGGACCAAGCAGGGTGACCAGTTCTCCCGGTTGGATGGCGAAGCCTATGTTGTCCACGGCAACGACGTCGTTGTAGCGGACGATCAGGCCGGAGACCTCGATACGCGGGTCGGTCATGCTGGGTTTCCGGTGAGTTTACGGGCGACGGCGAACAGCACGATCACCGCGGCGAAGACTGTTACGGTCAGGATCATCGCCATCGCGGCGGATAGTTCGGAACTGGAGGACAGCCACGCGTTGATGATGGCCGGCGAGATCACCTTCGATTGCGGCCCCATCAGAAAGATCGAGGCGCCCAATTCGCGGATCGAAGCGATAAAGATCAGCAGCCAGGCAGCGGCGATCCCGGGACGTAGCAGCGGTAACGACACCGAACGCATCTGTTGCATCCAGGATGCGCCGCAGACACGCGCGCACTCTTCCAGGCTGCGATCGATTTGCATCACGACGCCGGCCAGGGTTCGCAAACCGAGCGGCAAAAATACCGTGAAATAGGCGATGCCCAGCAGCCAGAGAGTGCCGTAGATCGGGATCGGAATGTTGATCCAGGCCCACAGCAGGCCGAGGCCGAAGATCAGACGCGGGACGGCTTGGGGGAACATGACGACATACTCGATCGCGGTGCGGCCGCGTAGTTTCGATCGGTAGATGATCCAGGTCAGGACCCCGATGATCGGTACGCCTATCGTGGCGACGGACAGGCCCAGGATCAGGCTGTTGACGAAGGCTTGCCCGAGCGTGCCGGTGCTGAGGGCGGTTTGGTAGTTGGCGAGGGTGAAGACGCTGTCGGACAGGATGACGGTGGCGAACCGTTGGAACGACGTCAGCAGTAATGCAGCCATCGGCAGGATGACGGCCAGCACGATGTAGCCCCAGGCAATCGCCATCAGCAGCCAGCGAGCCGACCCGGCATCGACCGGGCGCGGGCGGAAGGCTTTGCCGGTGATCGTTGCGTGGCTGCCTTTGCGCATGATCAATTTCGCGATCGTCAGGGTCACCACCATGGCGGCGAACAGCGACAGTCCCAACGCGGCGGCGCGGCCATAGTCCGGAGGGAATGACTGCGTTGCCTCCCAGATCGCTGTCGTCACGACGTAGAAACGGCCTGGAATGCCCAAGACAAACGCGGCGGCGAAGGCCCCCAGCATCTCGGCGAAGACAAAGACGGTGGCGCTGAGGACGCCGGGAGCCACCAGTGGCAGGGTGATGCGCAAAGCGGTGTGCATCTTTCCCGCGCCCATGACGCGAGAGCTTTCCTCCAGCGACGGGTCCATTGATTTCATGGCGGCGGAGATCATGACGAAGGCGACGGTGCCCTCGAACAGCGCCATCACCCAGGCGATGCCGAGCGGCGAATAGATATCGAACAGGTCGGCGCCGCCACCGATAACGCGCCATGCCTGGTTGAGCAGCCCGGTCTTGGGGGCTGCCAGGATGCCCCAGGCCATCGCGCCGACCAGGGGCGTCATGTAATAGGGCAGTTCCATCAACCGCTCCAGGCGGGCTCTGCCGGGAATGTTGGTGCGGGTCAGGATCCAGGCCAGGATGAAGCCGATCGTCACCGCCATGATCGTCGCACCGAACGCGACCATCAGGGTGTTGGCGATGACGTCCATGTCTTCCGACATGGCGGCGAAGTTGTGCAGGCCGATTTCACCCGGCGGGAAGACCCCCGGTTCACCAATGTTGATCGACTCGGCAACGATGAAGACGACCGGATAGATCACCAGGGCGGCGCACAGCAACAGGACCAGCAGCATCATCAGCGTCGCGATGCTGAGGTTTGGACGGCTCACCTAGCGTACACCTGTAACCTTTGCCCATATCTTCACGAACTGATCGTGTGTCGCCAGGAAAGCCTGCCAGTCTTTCGGATACAGCAGCTTGATCTTGTCCGTCGCGATCCCGTTCGGCGGCGGCGGCGCGCCCGTACGTGGCGAGTTCAGCGACGAAATCGTATCCCAGGCAGTCTGACCGGGCACCGACAGGAACCAGTCCATGAACAGTTGCGCGGCGTTGGGATGCGGGGCATCGGACACCAAACCAAACACACCCGGCGTCAGAGTCAGGCCCTCCTCGGGAAACACGAACTCGATCGGCGCGCCCTTGGCTTTGGCCAGAAGGTAGGCGGAATACTGCGCTGTATGGATCAGTGTATCCTGCCCGCTGATCGCGCGGTCGAACTGCTGCACATAGGAATCGAAGCCACGCGGTTTCAGCTCTCCCAACTTCTGGAAGTAATCGTCGCCGTACAGCGCGTGCAGTTCATACCAGGTGACATGCTGCAAGCCGGAGGCGGCGATCTTGGTGTTGATGACACCGGAATATTTCGGGTCCAGCGCATCTTTCCAGGTTTTCGGCGCGTCCTCCGGCTTCAACAGCTTCGGATTGTAGGCAAGCCCCGCCATGATGAACGAACCCCAGGTCCAATACCCCTCCGGGCTGCTCTTGAAGTCGGGGTTATAGGCGGTCATTTCGGGAGATACGTATTGCACGTAACCATCGCGTTTCTGGAAATCGAGCACAAAACCCATATCCGTCAACTGCAACACATCCACCTGATACACCTTCGCCCGCCGCTCGGTCATCAGCTTCTGGTACAGCGCGCCGGTTTGCAGACGGATGAAGTTGGTAGTGATTTTCGGAAATGCCTGATGAAACGCCTCCATCAGCTTGGCCGAGTTTTCCTCCGGGTCCGGTGAATACAGCACAAGGCCGCCTTCCTGCTCGGCTTTCGCCACGTCGGCGCAGGTTTTGAAGCCGTCCATCTGCCGAGGATTGTCGCAAGCCGACGCAACCACCGGGAACGCCAACAATACAGCCAGAGACATCGCCCCGGCACCATGGACCAACTTCATGCGCAACGCCCCTCCCGGCGGCCGGGGTTTCCCGGATTGGTAAGGACGCTAGCCTTCTATCCCGGATGGCCGCAAGGCTGGCCGGATTGCCACGCGGGGTTGGCATGGCTAATCCTGCGGAAACGGAGGGTGCGAGATGAACAAACCGATCACCGTCGATTACGGTCCCGAAGAGGCCGCGATGCGGGCTTATCTACAGGATGGCGAACGCCGGGCCTACGCGCTGGGCAATCGGGGACCGATCCGGTTCACCGACAATGGCGCGGTCCATCCCGACATTTTAGAGGCCTACTGGCGGTGTGGTTTCTACGTCTTCGAAGGCGTCCTTGGGCAAGCGGAGCTGGCTGACATCGAAGCCGACATTCAGGATATTCTGGATCGGCTGCCGGCGGAAAAAGGGTCGGCGGTCGATGCCAAGGGCCGTCCGGCGCTGGGTTCGGGCATGAAGGCGCCGTCACTGTTCTGGGCCAAACCGTTGAGCGATCCGTTCGGCGGCACAGCGCTGGCAGGCGGCCGGCATCCGGTGAAGATGTTTGAACCACAGGCCGCATCGGATGCGCCGAAAGAAGTCGTGTATCTTATCCTCGGGTCGTTGCAGTTCTCCGAGGCGGCATTGCGGGTGTATGGGCATCCCGAGTTGCTCGCCGTGGCAGCGGCGGTGAACGGTGAAGATTTCGTTCCATTCAACGAAGCGCTGTTCATCAAGGAACCCGGACGCGGGGCATCGGTTGCGTGGCACCGGGATGGCCTGACGCACTGGGACAGTCCGGATTGGGACGAAGGCTCGCACGGGTTTAACTTCATGGGGCAGTTGTATGGCTGCACGCCGGCCAACGGCGTTTGGGTCGTTCCGGGGTCGCACAAGCTGCGCCGGGTGGATATCCCGGCAATGGTCGCCGCGGCCGGCAGCGAGCGGCTGCCCGATGCGGTGCCGATTATCTGCAAACCGGGCGATGTGGCAATGACGAACCGGCAGGCGGTGCATGGGTCTTTCGCCAATACCAGTCAGGATTGGCGGGTGACACTGAACTTCGGGTTCCACCGGCGGCGGTCTGTGCTGGGAGTGTTAGGCGGTGGCCTGCACAACGCGGCGACGGTTTACGATGCCGACCGCATCAAGGAGCGCGCGCGGGTCATTGGTTACGCCATCGATTCACGGAAGCGGCGGTTCCCGGCGGAGACCTCGTATCGTCATGCACCGCATGCTGACGAGACGTATCGGTGGGATGCGGACGCAAAGGCGGGAATGCGAGATTACAATCTGCTCGATTTGAGTATTTAAGATCAACCAGCGTTCACATTCATCGTTTCCCCGTCATGGCCGCGACAACCCCACGGCTGTCTGGCACGCTCTTTGATCATGTTTCTGTATCGGATCGTCTCATATCAGGAGCCCTTGCCCTGGCGCTGGTCGAACCCATTTCGGCGGCGTGCGAAGCTCGCCGAAGGCCCGCGGATGCATAAGATGCTCCTGACCAGTCGGGCGAACATCAACGATAGCTGTCTGCGTTTGCTGTGCCAGACTGCTGGATCATGACCGCCGGCCGGCGTGCGACCCGGGATGCCTGCGAAAAAACGTTACTCCGCTGCCACCGCCACCCTCAACGGCCGTGCGAATTGCTCCAGCAACTCCGTCCGCCGGATGGCCGCCTTTTCGCGGTTCGTGTCCTTCACCGGCCCAAAGCCGCGGATCTGGTCAGGTAGTTCCGCCAGCGCCACCGCCGTGTCCAGATTATCGCGAGTCAGCGAGGCCAACAGCATGCGCACATCTCCAACATACTGGTCGATCAGCGCCCTCTCCTGCCGCCGCTCCGCCTGATATCCGAACAGGTCAAACACCGTCCCGCGGATCGCTTTGCCCAGCCGCAGCACGCGGAACAGCGGCAATGCCACCGACCCGGGGATCGCGATCTTGCGGCGCCGGCCGGTGGCTTTGTCGATGCCGGTGATCAGCGGCGGCGACATGTGAAAGGCCGGCTTTTCTCCATACGTCGCGCTGGCATGCAACCGAGCGACCTCGTATTCATCTTTGTAGGCCATGACGCGATACAGGTTCTCGGCAACCGCGCGGGACAACCGTCCCGAGGCACCGGCAACCGCGGTTTCACCCGCGACCACATCCCGCACCAAGGCGCGATAGCGATCCGCGTAGGACGGCGACTGATACGCCGTCAAAGCCTCGGCGCGATGCGCGATCAGGGTATCCAGATCGGCGGGAGGGCCGTCGATCACGCCCTGTAATATCTGCTTCATCAGCCCCGGTTGGTCGGCCAAAATCCGCCCCCACAGGAAGGCACGCTTGTTCAGCTTCACCGCCGCGCCGTTCAGTTCGATGGCGCGCAGGATCGCCGCCTCACCGACCGGCACCAGCGCGCGTTGCCACGCCATCCCGAGCAACATCGTGTTCATTGCCTGGGCGTTGCCGAACAACCGCTCCGCCAGTTGCACCCCGTGCAGCCAGACGGACCGGGCGCCGTCGGTGACTTTCTCGATCGTGCGCCGGTGTAGCATGGCGTCGATCGACAGCGCCGCGTTGCGCTTGAAGTCAGCCGTCGCGGCGAGGTCCAGATTGCCGATCACCGCCGCCGTCCTTGCATTCCGCTCCAACACCCCCGCCTGACATCCAACCGCGAGGTCCGCCGCGACCATCAGATCGGCGGTACCGAGCGGGATGCGCACGACGTCCAGCGCCGATTCTTCCAGGGCGATTTGCACATGCGCGACCACCGCGCCGTTCTTCTGCGCCAGTCCGGTGAAATCCAGCGTCTTGACCGCACGCCCTTCCAGATGCGCCGCCATCGCCAGAATCGCGCCGGACGTGACAATCCCGCCGCCGCCGATTCCGGCGAACAACCCGCGCCAGACCGTCGGCACCGGCACCACGGGTAACGGCAGCGAGGCCGCCAATTCGCCTTCCCGAACCTGCCACTGCGAATCCGCGCTCGGCGCCGCCGGAGGTCCCGCCTGCGTCACGAAGCTCGGGCAGAACCCCTTAAGGCAGGACAGATCGACGTTGCAGCTTGTCGGGTTGATCCGCCGTTTGCGGCCGAGTTCGGTCTCCACCGGCTCAATCGCGATACACGCGGATTGAACCGAACAGTCGCCGCAGTTTTCGCAGACGGATTCGTTGATGACGACATGGCGCGCCGGCTGAACCATCGAGCCCCGCTTGCGGCGGCGGCGCTTTTCGGTCGCACAGACCTGATCGTAGATCAGCACGGACGGGCCTTCGAAATCGCGCAACGATTTCTGCACCGCGTCCAGT
The DNA here is from genome assembly GCA_903932145.1 of uncultured Rhodopila sp. Lineage (GTDB taxonomy): Bacteria > Pseudomonadota > Alphaproteobacteria > Acetobacterales > Acetobacteraceae > Rhodopila. Next base: position 19,355 of record CAIZFE010000110.1, read on the forward strand.
TCTTCCCGGGTATGTCGGGTCACACCGGGCGGCAGCGCCGACGCCGGCGGCAGTCGGTCCTCTTCGTCGGCCACCACGGCGATGCGCCTGACGCCCTCAGCCGCGAGTTGCGCCGCGATCATCGGGACGGTTGGCTGGCCCTCGGTCGGCTGACCGCCGGTCATCGCGACCGCGTCGTTAAACAGCAGCTTGTAGGTAATGCGGGTCTTGGCCGCGACCGCCTGACGGATCGCCAGGCTGCCGGAGTGCTGGTAAGTGCCGTCGCCGAGATTGGCGAACATGTGCTTGACGTCGGTGAAGCTGGACAGACCGACGAAGGGGGCGCCCTCACCGCCCATGTGGGTGAACGTGCGCGTGTGCGGGCCGTCATCCATCGCCATGAAGTGGCAGCCGATGCCGGCGCTGGCAAAACTGCCGTCGGGCAGTTTGGTCGATGTCGCATGCGGGCAGCCGGCACAGAACGCGGGCGCGCGGCGCAGCAACCCGTCCGGGCGATTAACCGCGATGGGCGCGGGCGGCGCCGGCAGGTTCAAACCCGCCTGACCCAGGAACGTCGCCAAACCGGCGGCCACGCTTTCGGGCGACAGCTCCATCAGCGGCGACAGCAACGCCTGCCCGTTCGGCATCGTCTTGCCGCTGATGTCGGGGCGTTCATCGGCCGGCAGATGATACAGCGCGTCGCGGATCTGGCTTTCCACGAAGCTGCGCTTTTCCTCGATCACCAGGATCGAGCGCTTGCCGTGCGCGAATTCGCGCAGACCCTCAGCCTCCAGCGGCCAGGTCATGCCGATCTTGTAAATCGCGATCTGCGGATGCTGATCCAGGCCGAGGCGCCGCAGCGCATGCAGAGCGTCCTCGTGCGCCTTACCGACGGTGACCAGCCCGATGCTGGCGTCCGCCGACCCGCTGACCAGCCGGTCGATCCGGTTGGCGCGCGCCCAGGCCAGCACGGCGGGCATCCGCTCGTCCAACATACGGCGTTCGAGTTCGGCGCGATCGGCCGGGAAATGCAGGGTGTGATCGAAGTTCAGCCCGTGCGGCGGCAGAGCGATATCCGGCGTGATAAACGTACGGTCCGACGGCACGATGGCGGTGGAGGCCTGCTCCATCGTTTCGGCCGTGGTCTTCATGGCAACCCAGACGCCGGTGAACCGCGACATGGCCCAACCGGCCAGGCCCAGGTCGATAACATCCTGGACAGAAGCCGGGTTCAGGACCGGCATAAAGCAATTCTGAAAGACATATTCGGTTTGATGTGGATAGGTTGACGAGTGCGCGCCGTGATCATCCCCTGACACCGCAAGGACACCGCCGTGCTTATGCGTCCCGCCCATATTCGCGCAATGAAACGCATCGCCCGCTCGGTCCACGCCGGGCCCCTTGCCGTACCACATGCCGTACACGCCATCGACGCGTTTGCCGGGGAACGCATCGATTTCCTGCGTGCCGTACAGCATCGTGGCGGCAAGATCTTCGTTCACACCCGGTTCGAATCGGATGTCGTGCGCCGCCATCAGTTTTTTCTGGACCCACAGCTCCCGGTCCAGGCCGCCAAGCGGGGACCCGCGGTAGCCGGAGACCAGCGCTGCGGTCTTGAGACCGGCGATCTGGTCGAGTCGGCGTTGCTCCAGCAGCAGGCGCAGCAGGGCCTGGATTCCGGTCAGCAAGACCGGCCGGTCAAGCTCCGAAAAGCGCGATTCCAGGGTCGTGCCGGAGGGGGCGATACCGATATCCATGGGCGTTTGTCCCTTCAGGGGTTCTGCATACTACATAGTAGATTTGGCGCCCCGGGAAAGCTTGTCATAGTGGGGGCCGGCCCGGGGTCATTTTAGCAGGATCTGCTAAAATGCCGCACCGCAACGAAGGATGCGTCAATGGAGTTGGATCGGCTGGACCTCGCGATCCTGGATCACCTGCAGGCCAATGGCCGGGCAACGGCTCAGGAACTGGGGGACGCGGCGCATTTGTCGGCCTCACCCGCCAATCGGCGGCAGAAGCTGCTGGAGGAAGGCGGCGTCATCAAGCGCTACGTGGCGCTGCTGGACCAGGACAAGGTCGGGCTGGCGGTGAACGTGTTCGTCACGGTGAAACTGGCGAACCACAAGGACGAAACGCTGCGCGGGTTTGAGCGCGCGATCGAGGCGTGTCCGGAGGTGATGGAGATGTACGAGATGACCGGCGCGACCGATTTTTTGCTGAGAGTCGTGGCGTCGGATGTCGCGGCGTATGAGGCGTTCCTGCGGGGGCGGCTGACGCATATCGCCGGCGTGCAGTCGTTCGAGTCGGCGCTGGCGTTGAAGCGGGTGGTGTACCGGACGAATTTGCCGCTGCGGCAGGGCGGGCGGTGAACGTTCGGACAGCGGTCCTGACGGGACGAATCACATCGCATTTCCTTGACGTGACACCTTGGTGGTGTCAAAATCAATCGATGGAGAAACGGCGGCCGACCTAGGATTTGGACGCCATTAAGGCGGCGATTGGCTCTCCAGAAACATTAACGATCACGCGATCCGCCTTCTCTGACGCCTTGTCGCTTGGTTTCAGCAGGTCCGGGATCGCATCCGTCATTCAGGGAATCCGCCGGCCGATGTTCTTCAAGTCGATGACGACGCTGACAGATCATCGCACATGGCAGGATGTTTACCATGTGCCGGTGGACGGGCTGATCCTGTACGTGAAGTTCCAGGCCGACGTTGTGACGGAGTTCCGTGTGATGTCGTTCAAGGAGAAATAGCGATGGCGGCCGACTTGGAACCCTTACCGCCGACGATGCCCTGCCCGCTGACCGGACACACGCTTCACCGGGACACACGCCCCTTCACCGTGCGCTACAAGGGGCTTGAGGCCATTGTTGATTTGGCGGGTTATTATCCCGACGGGGATGGCGAGTCTGTCCACGTTGGCGACGATATGACGGCCGCCGACGACGCCCTGCGTGTGCTGAAGGAGCAGGCCGATGGGTTGCCCTCACCGGCGACCATCCGGCGCATTCGTCACAAGCTTCACCTCAGTCAGCGGGCAGCCGGTGCCGTATTCGGTGTCGGCGCCCGGGCGTTCGACAAGTACGAGCGAAGCCTGGTGGAGCCAAGCGGTCCGACAGTGCAGTTGCTGCGGCTGCTGGATAAGCATCCTGAATTGGTTGCCGAACTCAGGACCGGCGAGTAGCGCTCTACGCAGGACGCCGTTTCATCCATGCCCAACAGCCCGCGGAATGATACCTCGCCTTCGCCCGAGCTTGTGCCTTGCCACGAGCTTTGGCGGAGCCTGGACGCCTGGATGCGGAAGTGGACACATGTCCTCGAGGAAGGGAAGATTGGGTATCCCAACCTGCCAGATTCTTCTCCAACACAGCCCATAACGGCGCAATACGCGATGACGAGTTGACCATGCCAATCTCGATTGCCCTCAGTCGCGCAGATCGTCCTGCTTGTCCGTAACCCACATGACGTACCGGCGGACGCCCCCCCAAGCAGCGCATCGATATCGAATTCGCATTCCAATGTGATTTCTGGCTTTACTGCGTTACCAATGCCGTCTCGCCAAGGCACTTTGTCGACTTCGATGCCGAGCCATGCGTCATCATCAGGGACCGAACCGCATTCAAGTCGAGACTGGTGGATGCCTTAAGTTCCGTGCTTCCTGGTGCAACGATGCATGAAGGGGACGCCGTATATATTGACCCCCGTTCGCGTCGGCGTCGGAAGCGAGGCTTGCGGATCATGGTCGGTGGCGTCATCCGCACGTCGCTTGGGGTCGCGCCGGCGCTGCTCCTCGCACAGCAGGCCGATTTCGTTGATCTTGACGGACCATCGCGGCTGGCGATCGATCGCGGGGCGGGGCTGCGATACGATGGCGGCACGATCCGTCCGCCCGATCCGAAGCTCTGGGGTGGGCCGGATTGATGGCGAAGCATACCAGCCTGAATTGAGCACCAGGCTCAATCGAACCCGACCCCGGAATAGACCTCGTCGAGTGACAGGTCGATGCCAAATTCCGGCAGGCGAATGGGTCCGGCCGTGTCGGGCGATTCCCGATGCCACGCCTGCTCACCCGGTTCACGCCAGAACGCGCGGAATGATCTCCTCTCCGATTCAACGACAACGTAGCGGAGTATCGAGGGGACCGATTCATACTCGTCAACCTTCTCCTCGTCCCGTTGCCGGTTACCCCGCCCGGGCGAGACGACTTCAAATACGATGATCGGCGCCGGGACGGCGATCGCCGTCCGGTGCGGCCGGGAGCACGCGATGAACGCGTCCGGCTCTCGCAGGGCTCCCCCGACTGTTTCGATTGCGTCCTGAGGTCCGTAGGTCTCGCACGGCGCCCCCACCGGCAACCGGGGGCGGATAGTCTCGCGGATGTTGCGACCAATCCGGTTGTGGCCGACGGTGGTTGGGGCCATCGCAACGGGCCGGCAACCGTCGAACTCGTATCGGCAGCCTTCCGGCTGGGTCTCAGCCCAGGCGAGGAACCGGCTCTGGCTCCATACCTCCCAATCAATCTGTCGAGCCGCGACCGTCATGATTTTACGACCCCATATGGCGGCAAGCCCCTGGTAGAGGCAGCGGCATTCAATGCATCCGTGGTCAGTGTCGCCGCCGGCCGATAGCGTAATGCGTCGCGGGTGAGCGGGCAATCCGCTGCTCTGCCACCACACCGGGTGGCAAGTCGGATCCATCCGGCGGGCACCGCCCGGGTGGTTCGGCCTCTGCGTCTGTGCTTAACAGGCAGCGAAAAAATCCGAAAACTCCGCCACTTTTCGGGGGGAGGGCGTGCGCGCCTCTTTACACACTTTACAATTTGTAAAACCTCACCGCAAACCATTTTACAACTTTTCGACGTTTGTGTGGTTTTTTACAGTGACTTCGCAGATGCAGCATCCTACATCCCGTCTGGCGCTCTTGCAGCGGTTCAATGCGAAGGACAGACACCATGGAAAATCCGAATTACGCCCCAGACGGCCTGGGTGGCGGTGGCTCCGAACCTTTCGGCCGTCGCTCGTCCTATGACGACCACACCGCCAGGATGGCGCAGCTCATTGAGAGCAAGGGCGGCACCTGGGACGGCATCAACCCCGAGTCCGTAGCCCGCATGCGCCTGCAGAATCGCTTCCAGACCGGCCTGGATATCGCCCGCTACACCGCCGCCATCATGCGCGCCGACATGGCCGCCTATGACGCCAACCCCGCCGACTACACCCAGTCGCTCGGCGCCTGGCACGGTTTCGTCGCGCAACAGCAGATCATCGCGGTGAAGAAGCATTTCGGCACCACCAAGCGCCGCTACATCTACCTGTCCGGCTGGATGGTCGCCGCCCTGCGGTCTGAGTTCGGCCCGCTGCCCGACCAGTCCATGCACGAGAAGACCACGGTTCCCGACCTGATCCGTGAGATCTACACGTTCCTGCGCCAGGCCGACTCCCGTGAACTCAGCAACATGTATCGCGAGATCGATGCGGCGCGTGCGGCCGGCGACAGCGCGAAAGAGACCGAGCTGCTGAACCGCGTGGAAAACTACGAAACCCACGTTGTGCCCATCATCGCCGACATTGATGCCGGTTTTGGTAACGCCGAAGCCACCTACCTGCTCGCGAAGAAGATGATCGAGGCCGGCGCCTGCGCGCTGCAAATCGAGAACCAGGTGTCCGACGAAAAGCAGTGCGGCCATCAGGACGGCAAGGTCACCGTGCCGCATGAGGACTTCATCGCGAAGGTCCGCGCCGTGCGTTACGCGTTCCTGGAACTGGGCGTCGAAGACGGCGTCATCGTCACCCGCACCGACTCGCTGGGCGCTGGCCTGACCAAGCAGATCGCCGTCAGCCACACCCCGGGCGATCTGGGCGACCAGTACAACTCGTTCCTGGATTGTGAGGAAATCACCGCCGAGAACGCCCGCAACGGCGATGTGATCATCAACCGTGACGGCAAGCTGCTGCGTCCGAAGCGCCTGCCCAGCAACCTTTTCCAGTTCCGCGCCGGAACCGGCGCCGACCGTTGCGTGCTGGATGCGATCACCTCGCTGCAGAACGGTGCCGATCTGCTGTGGATCGAAACCGAGAAGCCCAACGTCGCGCAGATCGCCAGCATGATGGACCGGGTTCGTGAAGTCATCCCGAACGCGAAGCTGGCCTATAACAACTCCCCGTCGTTCAACTGGACGCTGGCCTTCCGCCAGCAGGTGTTCGACACTTGGTCTGCCGAAGGGAAGAACTCGGTCGCCGAATACGACCGTGCGAAGCTGATGAGCGTGGATTACGACACCTCCGCCCTGGCGATCGAGGCCGATGAGCTGATCCGCACCTTCCAGGCGGAATCCGCGAAGCGCGCTGGCATCTTCCATCACCTGATCACGCTGCCGACGTACCACACCGAAGCGCTGTCCGCGAACAACCTGTCGAAGGAATATTTCGGCAGCCAGGGCATGCTGGGCTACGTGCTGAACGTGCAGCGCCAGGAACTCCGCCTGGGTATCGCCTGCGTGCGCCACCAGAACATGGCTGGTTCAGACATCGGCGACGACCACAAGGAATACTTCGCTGGCGAAGCGGCGCTGAAGGCCGGCGGCCTCCACAACACGATGAACCAGTTCGCTTAAAGAACCGGTTTATCGAGAATAGCGGAACGGCCCGGAGCATTGCTCCGGGCCGTTTTCGTTTTGACTGTTATTCCGAATCTCGCCTCCGCACGTCATGGCTCGGATCGTCCGTGCCAAGACGTGACAGACGAGCGTCGGTCTCAATACGGCTGGGTATTGACGTCAGAGTTTCGTGGATGCGCGGGCCAACAGCTTCCACTGCGTGCCTTGCTTCTGCCAAATCATCAGGATCGCCAGATTGGCCTGGCTTTTCTTATCGCCGGTTTGGTTCTCGCCCACGAAATGGAATCGCACGATCGCCGCCGAACCGACAACGCGCACCGTGATATCATCGTAGGTTAGCGACAGCCATTTCGTGGTCGGTTTTGTGGCGTTGGCGATAAACGTCGCCTTGTCTTCAACATGCGCATCGGAATGGCTGTAACTCAATTGCGGTGCGCAGAGTTTATCGAGCGCCTTGGCATCGCCCGCAAACAAGGCGTCGCGATGCGCCTGCGTATTTTTGAGGACCTGCACCTCGTCCGAGGTCGCGGCCGAGGCAACAGACCCGGCCAGGGCCAGACCAACCGCCATCGCCGCCAAATGGCGGCGATTCATGCTTGTTTTCATCGTTTCCCCCGTTATTTTATCAATCTTTGTAGTCAGGCTCTTTCTTATCCAGCAGCCGCTTCAGGGCGGCGAAGTGCCAGACATGGTTCGGCTTGCCGCCGTATTGATAGGAGTTCTGGCGGAACTCCTGCATCGTATGATCGACGACGTCCTGCGGCAGATGCTTCAGCGGACGGCCGGTCCACATGGCGTAAAGTTGAACCTGCGCGACGCGCTCCACATAATACAGCCGGTCGTAGGCCTCCGAGACCGACTGGCCAACGGTGGCGACGCCGTGATTGGCCATCATCAGCACGGTTTTGTCACCGAGAACCTCGGCCAGACGGGCACCTTCCGCGGGATCGAACGCCGGGCCGGTGTAGATTTCGTCATAGGCTGTGTGGACCAGGGTGCCGAGTTCGGTCTGGCCGATCGGCAGAATGCTTTGGTCTTCAAGCCGAGCCAGCGCGCTGGCGAACGGCATGTGGGTGTGGAAGACGGCCGCGGCCTTGGCGCTGAGGCGATGGATCGGGGCGTGAATGCAGTAGGCGGAGCGTTCGATTTCGCCTTCACCGGACAGCCGCTCACCATCATAGCTGATTTCCATGAAGCAGCTTGCGGTGACTTCCGACCAGTGGGTGCCGAACGGAATTTGGTAATAGCTGTTGCCGGTGCCGGGCACGCGGAGGGTGAAATGGTTGAAAATCCCCTCGTTGAAGCCGTGCATGACCGCGAGACGGTGCGCGGCGGCCAGGTCCACACGCGCCTGCCAACGGGCGTCGGACAGGCTGAGTTCGGCGGTTTCGAGTGACTCCAACGGCATCGCGATCGCTCCATATTATTTAACTGGCCGCGATGATTGGTCCGGATCGGCGCGCGGTCAAGTTAATGGCGCCGAGGTGGCCGCTCGGGATGCCTACGCCGGGAAGGCCAGTCCCTGATAAAGGTCCGCGAGCGGCATGGACGTGTCGAGACCCGGCAGCACCAGCGTCCCGCCCGTCTGTGCATTGGCGATCCACGGACCGTTTGGTTCATGGGTGAACATGTGCGGCCCATTTTACCAGTCCGACGGTACCGTGTCGTCCGGGCGCGGCGGTTCGCCACCGGTCTGCGCCAGGAAACGGTCGAACGAACCCGTGTGCCACCGGTTCGGCAACAGAGGCGAGACCATCCAGGAACACGCCCACTCCCGTCGTGGAGGCGCCGGCAGCAGCCAGATTGGCAGGGCGTTTCAAAAAAGCTTCGTATTCCAACATGATGGCGACGCTTGCCAGCAGTGTAACGGCGCCTTCGCGGATGGCCAAAAGCACGAGGCGCGAGGCACCGGACGGGCTGCGCAGGCCGCTGACAACGACATCGGTGTCGAGGATCACTCTCATGGTGGGGTGCGGCGGATCACACAGCCCACCATAATGCCGAGTCGTTAACAGAGAGTTAATAAGCCGGCGCCATGCACCCCTCAGTGCGAAATTTCACAACTCGGAGAGATGCCAATTGTGATTCCGCCGACTCGGGTCTGTTAACCAATTAGCAATAACATCGACTTACAAACAAACGGGCCAACCACGGTTTGGAGTTTGCATCCCATGTTGCACGACACTGTCACAGCGGCCTCCCGCTACACCGGAAGTCTTGTCCGTACAATCCTGGTGGTAGAGGATGAAGAGCTGATTCGGATGTTCCTGACGGAGTTTCTACAGGACTCCGGCTATCACGTCTTCGAAGCAGAGACCGTGGCACAGGCCAAGCGCATTCTGCTGGACCAAAACGTCGATTTGGTCTTCAGCGACGTCAATATGCCCGGCCAGGAAACCGGCTTCGACTTGGAAAAATGGGTTCGCCTGCATTACCCCGATACCAAAGTACTGCTGACCTCGGGATATCCGCATGGACCAGAAAGCACTATGGCGTTACTGGAACCTCTGCTGCCGAAGCCTTATACCTGCGCGACGGCATTACGCCGTATTCAGGCACTTTCTGAAGGAAAACCGGCCAATTCTATCATGTGACCGCCAAGTATAGACGCCCGGAGTCGCCTAAGACGCCAGCGCCGCGACCACGTCAGGCAGTAATCCCCGATCGCCCACGGCTATAATGCGGCCATCACCGTCAACACGCGGAGGATTGCCTTGCCAGTCCGTCACCAGTCCGCCAGCCCCATGGATTACCGGCAACAATGCCGCCCAGTCCCACGGCTTAAGGTCGCACTCCACGATCACGTCGATCTGGCCGAGTGCCAGCAGGCCGTAGGCATAGCAATCGCCGCCCCAGTAGGTCCGCCGCACCTGTGCGGCGACCTTCTGCCAACGCGGCGCGTCGTCGCCCAGCATCTCAGGGCTGGTGCAGGACAGTTCGGCCAGACTTAACGACGGGCAGGCCCGGGTCCCGACTCGGCCACCGATCAATCCGGAAAAAGACGTCGGGCGGCCGGCGGCGCCGATCCAGCGCTCCAAGGTCACGGGTTGGTCGATGATGCCGACCAACGGTTCATCGCCGTCCAGCAACGCGACCAGCGTACCGAAGGTCGGCCGTCCGGTGATAAACGCTCTGGTGCCGTCGATCGGATCCAGGACCCAGCGCAATTGTGCCTCGGGGCGCTCCAGGCCGAATTCCTCGCCAAGGATGCCGCATTCGGGACACAGCTGGTTCAGCACCGCCCGCATCGCCAGTTCGGCGTTCCGGTCGGCGATGGTGACGGGGGACTGGTCGGATTTCAGGTCGGCCGCGACCGACCCGCGAAAAAACGGCCGGATAACGTGTCCGGCCGCGTCGGCGGCGGCCACTGCCGCCGCCACATAGTGATCGAGGTTGGTAATCAGTTTGCGGACAGCGGAACGGGGGTGTGCGACAGGCTGCGCAGATAGGCGATCACGTCCGCCCGTTGCTGGTCGTTGTTGATCCCCGCGAAGGCCATCCGCGTGCCGGCAACAAACGACGCCGGCTTATGCAGCCACTCGTTCAGTTCGGCGAAGGTCCACGATCCGGTTTTCGCCTTCATGCCGGCTGAGTAGTTGAAGCCATCCATGTGACCGTGCGCGCCGCCAACGACACCATACAGGTTCGGTCCGACGCCGGCTTTGCCGCCTTCAGCAACCGTGTGGCACGAGGTACACAGCTTCTTGACAGTTGCCTCGCCGGTCGCGACGTCGGCCTTGGCCAACAGCGGCCCGATCGGCGGCAGCACTTCCGGCTTCGCGGCACCAGAGGCGGCCTCGGCCACCGGAGCGCCCTGAATCGCGATCGCCGGCTTTTCCAGGCGTGTCTCGGTCACAAGATGCATGCCGATCAGACCGGTGAGAAAGAACATGATACCGGCGACCAAAATCGCAGCCATGCCCTTGTTGATTTCCATGCTGTCCATGCAGCCAAGCTTCCTGATCGAATAGGGCGCCGAGGCCCTGTTGGAGTAACGCCAGCAACACACCGACCCGCCGTTGCACGGCGACAGGCGCATCCTTAAGCTGGCCGCACCATAGGGAAACGAATACGCCTCTTCAACCCACCTACCGACCGCCAGTGACGGTTTCATATCGTCACGGCACAATCGGCCCCATTTGCAGGACACCCCCCACCCTTGAACCCCGCACGCTTGAACCCGATCGTCGTGATCCCCGCCCGCATGGCATCCACCCGCCTGCCCGGCAAACCACTGGCCGATATCAACGGCCGTTCGATGATCCTGCATATGCTGGATCGCGGCCGCGAGGCCGACATCGGGCCGGTCGCGGTCGCCTGCGGTGACCCGGAAATCGCCGAAGCGGTGCGCGCCGCGGGCGGCCGAGCGGTCCTGACCGATCCCGGCCTGCCGTCGGGTTCGGATCGTGTGCATGCGGCGCTCGCCGAACTGGACCCGGATCGCAAACACGACGTGGTGGTGAACCTGCAAGGCGATTTTCCGACTCTGGACCCGGAAGGCCTGCGCCTCGTGATCACCCCGCTGCACGACCCGAACGTCGATATCGGCACCCTGGTGGTGCCGATTCGCGACGAAATCGAGGCGACCACGGTGTCGTTCGTCAAAGCCGCCTGCGCCTTCGCGCCGGGTCAAACCATCGCACCCGCGCTGTATTTCTCCCGCCAATCGATCCCCTGGGGTTTGGGGCCGCGCTGGCATCATGTCGGGATTTACGCCTACCGTCGGGCCGTGCTCGATCGCTACGTCTCGCTGCCACCAAGCCCGCTGGAGCTGCGAGAAAGTCTGGAACAATTGCGGGCGTTGGAGAATGGGATGCGGATCGCCTGCGTACGGATGGAACACGGCCCGTTCGGGGTCGATACCGCCGAGGACCTGGAACGCGCCCGCGCGCTGTTGGTCCGGTCATGACCGGAGCGATCTCCTTCCAGGGTGTGCCCGGGGCCTACTCCGACCTGGCCTGTCGCAACGCATATCCGAATATGAAGACGCTGCCCTGTCCGTCATTCGAGGACGCCATCGACGCCGTCCGCGATGGCAAGGCCACACTCGGCATGCTGCCCTGCGAGAACAGCCTGGCCGGCCGCGTGTCCGACATTCATCACCTGCTGCCCGACTCCGGCCTTTACATCATCGGCGAGCGGTTTCAACGAGTTGAGCACTGTCTCCTCGGGATCAAAGGCGCCACCATCGCGGATATCAAACGCGCGCATTCTCATACGGTCGCACTCGGTCAGGTGCGGCGCATCCTGGCCGATCTGAAGCTGGCACCGGTCGTGGAGGCCGATACCGCCGGCGCGGCGCAACTGGTCGCCGAATGGGGCCGCAAGGAGGACGCCGCCATCGCATCGTCGCTGGCAGCGGAAATCTATGGCCTGGAGATCCTGCGATCGAACGTGGAGGACGCCGCCCACAACACGACTCGCTTTTATGTCGTCGCGCCGAAGCCGATGATCGTCGATCCCGCCACACCCAATCTGATGACCACCTTCGTCTTCCGCGTCCGCAACGTGCCGGCCGCGCTGTACAAAGCGCTGGGCGGGTTTGCGACCAATGGCGTGAACATGACCAAGCTGGAAAGCTACATGATGGGGGGCGAGTTCGCCGCGACTCAGTTCCTGTGCGACGTCGATGGCCACCCCGAACAGCCCGGATTGCGGCGCGCGCTGGAGGAACTGTCGTTTTTCTCCACTGAAGTGCGGGTGCTGGGGGTTTATCCGATGGCGGCATTCCGGTTGGCTCAAGGGGCGGGCAACTGATGGACGATGTCCTGGTCGAACCACATGATGGCTGGTGGAAGCTGACGCTCAATCGGCCGGCCAAACTGAATGCTATCACTATCCCCATGCTGGATCAGCTTCTCTCGGCTCTTGATGCCGCCGAAGCGGATCGGAGCTGCCGAGCATTGGTGTTGACCGGGGCGGGACGTGGGTTTTGCGCGGGGCAGGAACTGGGGGCGGACGTGACACCTGGCCCCAATGGCCCTGCTGATCTGCAGGCGTTGGCCGATCGTCATCATCACGAGGTCGTGCGGCGGCTGCGCGCGTCTCGGCTGCCGGTGATCTGTTCGGTCAATGGCGTGGCGGCCGGCGCGGGCGCCAGTTTCGCGTTGGCCGGAGACATCGTCGTGGCCGGCCGGTCCGCGACTTTCGTGCAGGCGTTCATCCGCATCGGCCTGGTGCCAGACAGCGGTGCCAGTTTCTTCCTGACCCACCTGGTCGGTGATGCCCGCGCCAGGGGTTTGGCGATGCTGGGCGATGCGATCGACGCGGACACCGCTGAACGCTGGGGCATGATCTGGAAGGCGGTGGACGACTCGGCCCTGGAGGCGGAAACCGAGGCGCTTGCGTTGCGCCTTGCCAAGGCACCGGCCGAGGCGCTGGCCGCGATCAAGGTCATGTTCGCCGGGGCGGCGACGAACACGCTGCATGCGCAACTCGATCTGGAGGCGAGGCTACAAGGTGATGCCGGCCGGTCGGCTGACTTCGCGGAGGGCGTTCGTTCGTTCCAAGAGAAGCGCGCGCCGAAGTTTGTCGGACAGACCAGGGCATAGGCATAATCGGCCACGGTATCCTCATAAGTATGGCCCCGCGGAGACACGGGCTGATCAATACGGCGGATAGGCAGGCGCGTAGCCGGGATTGTGGGTGTAATCGCGTGGTGCCGGCGGCTCCGCCGGCGCCGAAAACGAGTCGAAAAATTGGTCCATCTGGCGGATCGGAAAGGTCTGGTTAACCGGGGCGTTCGGATCAGACGTGCAGGCGGCCACACCCAACACCACAATCATCCGGCCAAGGGTCCGGCGTCCGCTCATACCATCCTCCTCCATTCCATTCCGGTTGGCGCGGGGCTTGAATGACGTCCAACCCCGAAATGCACCGCCACTGTTAACCATCCGTTCGGCGGCGCGTTCCAAACCCGTTCGCCAAAAGGCGTTTCCGAACCAGACAACGACTTTGCGGTGCTTGATTTCCACGCGTTGCCGGATCGGGTGCTCCGCGGGTCCGGCGTCTCCGGGCCTGAACCTTGCCCCCGATTGCCGGGCGTGCTTGGAATCCCTCAGTGACGTGGTAACGCGCTCATCGGGTCGCGGGGGAAACAATGAAGATCACGCAGGTCGAAACGCTTCAGGCCGACGCCGGCTGGCGCATGTTCTCATTCCTGAAGATTACCACCAACGACGGCATCATCGGCTGGTCGGAGTTCAACGAAAGTTTTGGTAGTACCGGCCTGTCTGACGTGATCAAAGGCCTGGCACCTGTCCTGATCGGCCGCGATCCGCGACGGTGGGAGCAAGTGACCCAGCACCTGCACGTGATGACCCGGCAGTCGCGCGGCGGCCTGAACCAGCAAGCGATCGCGGCGATCGAAAACGCTCTGCTGGACGTGACCGGCAAGGCGTATGGCGTGTCGGTCGCGGCGCTGTTCGGAGGCCCGATCCGCGAGCGTATCCCGGTGTATTGGTCGCATTTCGGCACTTACCGAGTGCGCAACGCGGCTCTGATGGGTGTGCCGGAGTTGCGAAACTATGACGATCTGGCGCGACATGCGGTCGAAGTCCGCGACCTGGGGTTCCGAGCGCTGAAGACGAATATTATTCCGTTCGCCGACGGAAGCCTGTCGTCGTATGTCCCTGGCTTCGGGCGCACCGCGGGCTGGCCGGAACTGAACTGGGACAACAAGTTGGCGCGTGGCGTCACGGACCAGTTGATGGCGATCCGCGACGCCGTCGGTCCCGACATGGGCATCCATCTGGACCTGAACTTCAACTTCAAGACCGAGGGCTACAAACGACTCGCTGACGCCGTCGCGCCGGCCGGACTGACGTGGCTGGAAATCGATACGCATGACGCACCCGCCCTGGCGGAGATCAAGCGATCCGCCCCCTGCCCCATCGCGTCTTGCGAGACGCTGCACGGACGGCGGGAGTTCAAACCGTTCCTCGATCATTACGCAACCGACGTTGCCATCGTCGATGTCATCTGGAACGGGCTGGGCGAGTCCGCGAAGATCGCCTCCATGGCTGATGTGTACGAAGTCAACGTCGCGCCGCACAATTTCTATGGTCACCTGTGCAGTGCCATCAGCGCCACTTTCAGCGCCATCGTGCCGAATTTCCGCGTCATGGAGATCGACATCGACAGCGCCCCGTGGCGGGACGAATTCTATACTGTCGTTCCAACAATCGAAAACGGCGCATTCATCCTGCCCTCCGGTCCCGGATGGGGCATAGACGTAAACGAAAAAGCCGTTCGCGCCCGTCCACCGAAGTAACAGACATGCCCCGTCAGCAGCGGACGGGCGTGAAACAGAAACGTCTAAAACGGAGAAAAACATTGGCAAAATTCAAGATCGCGACCCCGGCCGGGGCCAGCTTTACAACCGCTGGCGGCGGCTATGACTACGAGATGGGAGAGCTTGCAGGCATCGACGCGGAGATCGTCGAAGGCCCGGCGGATGAAGATGGTTTTATCAAATTCGCTCAGGATGCGGACGTTATCTACGGCAAGGGCATGAAATTCACCACCAAGGTAGTGCAGGGCCTGCCTGAAAAATGCCGGGCGATCGTGCTGGGCAGTGTGGGCGTGGACAGCGTCGATGTGCTGGCGGCCACGGCGCGCGGCATGCCGGTGACCAATTGCCCCGATACATTCATCGAGGAAGTTGCCGATCACGCCATGATGCTGCTGCTGTCGTCGCATCGCCGCACGCTGGAACAGGACCGTATGGTTCGCGAAGGCCGCTGGCGCGAAGGCCGGCCGGCGCTGCTGCAGATTCCCCGCTTGATGGGCCAAACGCTGGGTCTGATCGCGTTCGGACACGTGGCGCGCGCGGTCGCCAAACGCGCGAAGCCGTTCGGCCTGCGGGTGATCGCCTATGACCCGTTCATCGAGGAACTGGTGATGGTAGAACATGGCGTGCTGCCGGTGACACTGGAAGACGTCCTGTCGCAGTCGGACTTCATTTCGATGCACGCACCCGCGACTCCCGAGGCGGAAGGCATGCTGATGGAGAAACATTTCCGTCAAATGAAGAAGACCGCCGTGTTCATCAACACCGGCCGCGGGCCGACGGTGCAGGAATCGGCCCTGATCAAGGCGCTGTCCGAGGGTTGGATCGCCCATGCCGGCCTCGACGTGCTGGAGATCGAGCCACCAGGCAACAACAATCCGATCCTGGGCATGCCGAACGTCACCCTGTCCGCCCACACGGCATCGGCCTCCGCCCGGTTCGATCCGGCCAGGAAACGTCATGTCGGGCGCGAGCTTGGGCTGATCCTGAGTGGCAAATGGCCGATGAGCTGCGTCAACCCGGCCGTCCTGATGAAATCCAACCTGCGCCGCTGGCAGCCGATCTCGATGGAACGTGGTCCGAACAGCTAACGGCAATGATGGCCGGGACCATCGCGTCCCGGCCATGCCAGACCGCCCCCGGGTATCTCCGATAGTCGTGACCAGCCCCAATTTTTCGTGTAAGCGACAGCAACGGTCATACGCGGCCGCTGGTATACGGTCGAAAAGGGGATGTTGCAGATGCCAGAATCCGTGGAGTCCGCCGAGGTCAGGCTCGAACGCCTGGAGGACATGGTGTCGCATCTACGTCATGACATCCGTGGTGCGATTTCCTCGACCTCGTTGATCGCGGATGTCCTGGCCGCGCATGGCGATCCGTTGGTGCAACGCGCGGGCAAAAGGATCGCGACGACCGTCGAACGGATTACGGCGCTGCTTGCCGCCACACAGGAACTCGTTCCGCCGCGCCGCCGGTAGTCTGCCTTGGCCATTCGCTTCTCACGCAATGGCGCCCATGCCCTTTGGCAGGGCTGCCCTTCGCGCCCTGACACTTGCCCAAAGCCAAACGGCTTCCTAAGTCGGACGGCAACAGACAAGGATTCCCCCTATCATGATCCAGATTCGCCCCTTCGACTCGCTGGGCGCATTCCGCAATGAGTGGCTGAACGCCCACCACCACTTCAGCTTCGGGGGCTACCATGATCCCGAACGCATGGGCCTCGGTCGCCTGCGCGTGTGGAACGACGACGAGATCGCCCCCGGCACCGGTTTCGATCCGCACCCGCACCGTGACATGGAGATCGTCACCTATATCCGCGAGGGCGCGATCACCCACCGCGACAACCTCGGCAATGAAGGCCGCACGGAAGCGGGCGACGTGCAGGTGATGCACGCCGGCACCGGAATCACCCATGCCGAATACAACAGGGAGAAAACCCCCACCCGGCTGTTCCAGATTTGGATCATGCCGGATCGCCGCGGCGTGGCTCCGGGCTGGGGCACGAAGATTTTTCCGCGCGACAACAACGGCCTGTCGGTGCTGGCCAGTGGCCGAGCGTCTGACGCGGGTTCTGACGCGCTGACGCTGAATGCCGATGCCGCCGTGCTGGCCGGCACTTTGGCCGCCGGTCAGACGACCGAGTTGACGCTCGCACCCGGTCGCGCGGCTTACCTTGTCGCGGTCAACGGCTCTGTGACCGTGAATGGGATCATGGCCAACGCGCGCGACGGGGTGGCGATTTTGGACGAGCGCTCCGTGACCATCACCGCGACCGAGGCGACCGAGATTGTGGTGGTTGACGTCGCCGCTTAGGCGACGTCCACAAACAAGCGGATCCAAACCCGTTGTCATGGCCCGGCCTGTCCGGCCCATGACGATATGGTAACGATGTTCCTGTGGCGCGGTTATTTCTGAGCGTCGCTTTGGGCTCCGGTCAACATTCATGCTCCGGCATCCCGCCCTCACCCGGAGCGCCGCCGCTTCGACCCGCCCCGCTTCCGCTTACCTTTCCCGAACAAACCCGGCGGTCCGCCAGACCCGTACGTCGCCATCAGCCTCGATCGCGTGCCGCCGGGTTCGGCCGGCGGACCCGCCCGCAGCTCAGCGCCCACCTCGTTCAGCGCCTCGATCCACACCGCATCGATCTCGCGCTGCTCGGGCGAGGCCGTCGCCGCATCCGTCTCCAGCGTCGCCGCCACGGTCTGCATCGCATCGGCCCAATCCGTCCCGGTCAACCCGCCGGTCACCGGAGCCTCCGTTACCGGCTCAGACCCG
>CAIZFE010000111.1 GCA_903932145.1 uncultured Rhodopila sp.
GCCCGGCTCCAGCGCGGCATCCTGCGGGCGATGGCGTTGGAACGTTACCTGCTCGCCCGCGCCGCAAAAGGCCGGGAGATCGAATTCGTTTACTACGTGGACCCGCGCGAGCGCAGGCCGGCCAAGCCGCCCGCCGAACCGCAGGCGCGGGAACCAGAAGGGGCGGCGGCTTCCGAAGAGGTGGCAAGCAAAGTCCAGGGGGACCGGGCCAAGCCCAACCGTGACGAAAAGGCGCCCAGGCGTCCCGCCTTCGATCCGGACGATCTCCGCATCCCTACGCCCGAGGAACTCGACGCCGAGGTGCGCCGCCGCCCGTTTGGCCGCACCATCCTCGCTATCTGCATGGACCTCGCGGTCATCCCCGGATTCTGCACCGGCCCATTCTGGAATCAGATATCCGACACGCTCATGAACTACGGCGGCAGCTTCACGACGCTGTTTAAAATGCGCGAACACCGCGAGACATCGTTTCAGAAAGAGCGGGACAAGAAGCCGGACACCTGGGACTTTGCCTGGAAGCACCCGCCACTGGAAACGGTTCGCAAAGTGCTTGGGTACCTGATCGGCGATGTGCCCATTTTGGATCCGTTCGATCCCTTGCTGGCCACCGCTCCTCCCTGATTCGCATTCTCCTTAACTTGCATCGCACCCTCTGATTCCGGGAGCGCTTTCGCGTGCGCAGCGAATCAAATCCGCGCATGACGACGGGTTATACCAGCGGCCGTTGATAATGACACGCGCCGACCACCCCCGCGTCGTCATGGTGCGCGAAGGGCGCGCCATCCATGTCTTTGTTTACACTCATAAAAGACGTGGATGCCGACCTTCGTCGGCATGACGGGGTGAGGCCGGCCGAGATTCGGCATCCACGCCGGTTGGTAAAAGTCAATCTCAAAGCGGACTGTTATTACTCCGCCGGCTGGCGTTCCAGGCTTTCCAACGACCGGCCCCTGGTTTCCGGCAGCAGCAACAGCGCCACGATCATCAGCGCCAGTCCGGAGAACGTGAATATCGCGATGGCCGAGGCCAGTCCCAGTTTCGCCGCCAGGAACCCGACCATCGCCGGAAACACCGCGCCGATGCCGCGCCCGACATTGTAGCAGAACCCTTGACCGACCCCGCGCACAGCGGTGGGAAACAGCTCCGTCATGAATGTTCCCATGGGGGAGAACATCATCAGGTTGATGTAACCCAGCAGAAACCCGACCGGCAGGATCAGGTCGTTGCTGAGCGGTGCGAACAGATACACCAGCATCAGCACGACCGACCCGATCGCCGACGTCATGAACGTCGATTTGCGACCGATTGCGTCGGCCAGATACGCACCCGACAGGAAGCCGAAAAACGCCCCCAGGATCAGCACCATCAGATAGCTGCCGGTTCCGACCGAGGTCAGGTGACGCTCTGTTTTCAGGTACAGCGGCAAGAAGGTCGTCAAGGCGTAGCTCGATCCCTGGGCGCCGGTCACCATCATCGACACCCGCCAGGTGGTGGACAGGTAAGGCCGCTTCAGCGCCGCGAACAGATGCATCGGCCCCAGACTGCCAGCGGCGCGCGGTTTGATCGCCGGTTCTTCCACATAGCGGCGAATCCAAAATACCAGACCGGCGGGGGCGAGGCCGATCCAGAACATCACCTTCCAGGTCAGGGCATCGGGCAGGTTCGCTGACAGCAATGTATAGAGCAGCGCCGCCGTCCCCCAGCCAACCGCCCAGCCGGTCTGCACCAACCCCACTGCCCGGCCGCGATATTTGTCACGGATCACCTCGCCCATCAGCACCGCGCCGGCCGCCCACTCACCGCCGAAGCCCAGCCCCTGCAGCGCCTTCAGAATGAAAAGCTGATTGAAGTCCTGCGCGAAGCCGCAAAGGAACGTGAAGAACGCGTACCACAGGATGGTGATCTGCAGGATCCGGACCCGGCCGAAACGGTCCGATGCGGCGCCGGCGACCCAGCCGCCGAACGACGACACGACCAACGTGACGGTCGCCAATACGCCTGCCTGCGCGGTGGTGATGCCCCAGACCGCCAGCAGCGAGGGGATGACGAAACTGAAGATCTGCACATCCAGCGCATCCAACGACCAACCGCCAAAGCAGGCGGCCATGGTGCGGCGCTCCCGGGAATTCAGGTCCTTGAACCATGCGAACATCCGCTCTCTCCCCTGTGTTTGTTTCGATTTTGATGAAGTGAAGCGCGACGCGATGCCCGAAGCAAGCGCGTGCGGGCGGCTATGCAAAAATTCAGGTGCCTTTGCGGGGTGACCCGGGCCGGGAAATGGCCTAGATCGCCTGTCGCGGTTCAAACGGACACGGCAAATCGGTGGGGAAACGATGGCATCATTGACAGGTAAAACAGCGTTCGTAACCGCCGCCGGTCAGGGCATCGGACGAGCAACCGCCAAGGCCTTTGCGGCGGCAGGTGCCAGCGTCATAGCTACCGACGTCGATGCCTCGAAACTCACCGGCCTCGGATCGGATTCAATTCGCACGCTGGCACTCGACGTGCTCGACCCGGCTGCGATTGCGCACGCCGCGCAGGACGCCGGGCCGATCGATATCTTGTTCAACTGCGCCGGGGTGGTTCATCAGGGGACACTGCTGGAAGCCACCGAAGCCGATTGGACGTTCGCTTTCGACCTGAACTGCCGGTCCATGTTTCGCACCATGCAGGCTTTCCTGCCCGGTATGCTGGAGCGTGGGCGGGGTTCGATCGTCAATATGGCCTCGGTCGCCTCCAGCCTGAAGGGGGTTCCGAACCGGTTCATCTACAGCGCGTCGAAGGCGGCTGTGATCGGCATGACCAGATCCGTCGCCACCGATTATGTCGCCAGGGGTATCCGAGCCAATTGCCTGTGCCCGGGAACGGTTGAAACACCCAGTCTGGACGAACGAATCGCGGCAAACGCCGCCGCCGCCGGCTCGATCGATGCCGCCCGCGCCGCTTTCGTCGCTCGGCAACCCATGGGTCGCCTGGGCACGCCGGAGGAGATCGCTGCATTGGCGGTCTATCTGTCCAGCGACGATGCCCAGTTCATTACCGGTCAATCCATCGTTATAGATGGCGGCCTGACACTTTAGTCCAACAATGGGGAGAACGTTATGAAGCTACTGCGCTACGGTCCGGCTGGGGCCGAGAAGCCTGGTTTGTTCGCCAATGACGGCACCATCCGCGATCTGAGCAGCCTCGTCCGCGACATCGACGGATTCGCTCTGTCCGATGCGTCGCTGCAAATGATCGCCAGCGTCGATGCATCGAAACTGCCGAAGGTCGAGGGCAATCCTCGCATCGGGCCATGCGTCGTGCGCCCGGTTAACTATATTTGTATCGGTCTGAACTACGCCGATCACGCGGCGGAAACCGGGAATCCGATCCCGAAAGAGCCGATTGTGTTCATCAAGTCTCTCAGCGCCTTCAACGGCCCGAATGACGACGTGAAGCTACCGCGCGGTTCGACCAAGCTCGATTGGGAAGTCGAACTGGGCGTGGTGATCGGCAAGACCGCGCGCTACGTGCCGGAAAATGCCGCGATGGATTATGTCGCCGGCTATTGCGTCTGCAACGACGTCAGCGAGCGCGAATACCAGATGGAACGCGGCGGCACCTGGGACAAAGGCAAGGGTTGCGACACGTTCGGTCCGACCGGCCCCTGGATGGTAACGAAGGATGAGGTCAGCGACCCGCAGGATCTGCCGCTGTGGACCGAGGTCAACGGCAAGCGCTACCAGGACGGCTCGACCCAGACGATGATTTTCGGGGTCCAGAAGCTGGTCAGCTATGTCAGCCACTTCATCACGCTGCATCCCGGCGACGTGATCGCCACCGGCACCCCGCCTGGCGTCGGCATCGGCGTCAAGCCGACCCCGGTCTTCCTGAAAGTCGGCGACGTCATGCGCCTGGGCATCGAAGGTTTGGGAATCCAGACACAGCGGGTTGTTGCGGCTTAATAGCATCCGCTGCCTCGTCGTCATGGTTCGGGTGCGCCGAACCATGACGGACGTGCAATGCGATACAGCCACGGCCGAATTTTGAACGCATTAGAAAGCAATTTGGAACCACAGATGCACACAGATGCACACAGATAAAAAGGATTTCTTGCCTTATCTGTGTGCATCTGTGTGCATCTGTGGTTCCAATTTTCTGCTTCGTTCCGGCTGTTCCTCGGCCGCGCGAGCCGTAATCGCCTTTACATTTCCTCGTCCGGCGGCATCCCTGCCGCGTTCGACCCGAAACGCCGTTCGTGCAGGCGGAACAGTTCGACAATGTCGGTCACACCCGGCAGCACAGCGGCGATGCCGCAAAACGGGCATAGCGGCGTATCGCCGTCGTCGATCCAATCGATCACCTCTGCCGCGGCAAAGGTTTGCAGACAGCCAAAGCAGCCGCACTCCATGAAGCGTTCTCCAATCGTCTGGCTCATCGCCGCAACGACACTGATCCGGCTGGCGTTCGCCGCGACAACCGGGTTGGGGATGGACGAGAGCTATATGGTAACCGCGGGACGCGCCCTTAGCCTCGGTTATTTCGATCATCCGCCAGCGAGTTGGTGGCTGTCCGCCGGTGCCGCCCAAGTTTTCGGCACCGAAGCACCTTGGGCGGTGCGGCTGCCTTTCATCCTGGTTTTCGCGGTATCGCAAGGTCTGATGTGGCGCATCACCCGATCGATGGCGAGCCCACGCGCCGCGTTCTGGGCCGTGGTTGCGCTGAACCTGTCACCGGTTTTCGGCCTGACCACGGCAACCTGGGTGCTGCCCGACGGGCCGCTGGACGCGGCCTTGCTTGGCGCGGCTCTGTGCCTGCTGCATGCCCTGCCCTCCAACGGCCGGCGCGCATTAATCTGGTGGACCGCCGCAGGCCTGTGCGCAGGATTGGCGCTGTTTTCGAAATACTCCGCCGTGCTGACGATCGCCGGCGCGTTCCTCTACGTATTGACCAGCCGCGACCATCGCCGCTGGCTGGCCCGCCCCGAACCCTATCTCGCCGGCCTTGTCGCGCTGGCGGTGTTTTCGCCCGTTCTGGTTTGGAATGCGGCGCATGGCTGGGCGTCCCTCGCGTTCCAGGCCGATCGGGCCACCGGGTTTCGATTCCGGCCGTTCATGCCGCTGCAAACCCTGGCCGGCGAGGCGTTGTTTGTGCTGCCATGGATCTGGGTGCCGATGATGATCCTGTTTGTGCGCGGCTTCCGCCGGGACCGGCCATGGACCGAGCGGCTGTTGGTCTGGCTGGCCGCGCCGCCGATCGTGGCGTTCGCGCTGATTTCCGCGTGGTCCAGCCAGCGCATTCTCTATCATTGGGCCGCTCCCGGTTACCTGCTGCTGTTCCCCTTGCTGGGAGCGGCCATCGAGCAACGTCTCGATCGCGCGCCGGTTCGCCGCCTGTTGGCCGGTACGGCGGCGCTTCTGCTGGTGTCCGTCACCGTCATCGCCACCCAGATCCAGTTCGACTGGATCGGTGGACGGCTGGCCGCGATCATGCGCACCGACCCGACCGCCGAGGGTCTGGACTGGACGTCGATCCGCGATGACCTCACGGCGCGCGGGTTGCTCCCACCGGGCACCGTGGCCGCCGCCTTCAACTGGCGCGATGCCGGCAAGATCGGCCATGCCCTAGGACCGGACGTCACCATGCTATGTCTGAGTTCAGATGCCCGCGAGTTCGGCTTCGCGCATCCCGCCCGCGATTATGCCGGACGGACTATTCTGCTGTTGTCACTCAGCCCGCCCGACAGGGCGTTGACCGAGGCGAGGGACTGGTTCGGTTCGGTGAACATGCTGCAGGGCACCACGGTGCGTACCGACGGACGGATTCTGCGGGCGGTGACGGTGCTACAAGGGCAGGGCCTGCTGGTCGCGCCTCTGGCCGAAACGCCGGGACGCCCATAGTCTCCGGGGAAATCGTCCAGGAGAAAACATCATGTCCCCAATCAAACTGCGTCACGGCGCTTTCCTGCCGCCGTTCCACCCGATGAATGAGAATCCCTCGGCCTGCATCGAACGCGATCTGGAGCTGATGCAGTGGCTCGATCGCCTCGGATTCGACGAAGCCTGGATCGGCGAGCATCATTCGGCCGGCTGGGAGCTGATCAGCTCCCCGGAACTTTTCATCGCGGTGGCCGCCGAACGCACAAAATCGATCAGGTTCGGCACCGGCGTCATCTCGCTGCCGTACCACAATCCCCTGATGACCGCGAACCGCATCATCCAGTTGGATCACCATACGCGCGGCCGGATCATGTTCGGGGCGGGTCCGGGGCTGCTGGCCTCCGACGCCCTCATGCTTGGGATCGACCCTAACACCCAACGTGATCGCATGGCCGAGGCGTTGGACGTCATCCTACGTCTATTCAAGGGCGAGACGGTCACCGAGAAAACCGACTGGTACACGCTGGTTGGCGCCCGCGCCCACATCCTGCCTTACACCAGCCCGCATCCCGAAGTCGCCGTCGTCAGCGCGGTGACCCCTTCGGGTGGCCGTCTGGCCGGCAAATACGATCTGAGTATGATCTGCGTCGCCGCCACCAATCCGTTCGGCTACGATGCATTGGCGGCGAACTGGAAGATCGCCAACGACATCGCCGCCAAGAACGGGCGGCAGATGGACGCGTCGCGGCTGCGTCTGGTCGGCCCGATGCATATTGCCGAAACCCGTGCCAAGGCGTTCGAGAACTGCAAGTTCGGCTTCGAGCCGTATCTCAACTACCTGAACAACAACCAGCCCCGTTTCATTGTGCCGGCCGGACAGGACCCGGCTGAATGGTTCGTGGAGAACAAGTTCGGGGTCATCGGCACTCCGGATGACGCTATCGCGTTGATCGAGCGGCTATACGAAAAGCAGGGCGATTTCGGCGTTTTCCTGCAGCAGGTTCACAACTGGGCCGATTTCGCGGAAACCAAGCGGTCTTATGAACTGTATCAGCGTTACGTGATGCCGCATTTCTCGGGCGCCAACCGGCCGCGCAGCGAGTCGTTCGACTGGTGCTCCGACCACCGCGAGGAGTTGACGGAAAAGCGCACCAGCGCCGCCAGAGCGATGTTTGAAAAGCACGAGGCCGAACAGAAGGCCGCCATGACGATCCGGCCGCCGAAAGGCAAGGAAGCCTGGTAGCGAGGCCCCCCTCGTCCCAGCAGGCCGGACCGGGCCAAACGGAGAATGGGACCTGTTCGAGGCGTCGCCGGTCACGTCCGGCCACGCCCCGTCAATGGCCAGTTACCGCCGAACCGGCGACCCGACCGCTGGCTTTCCCGCCGGACGGGGCGCCGGCAGGTCTTCTTCCAGCACCGTCAGGTGGATCGAATAGGATGTCTCGCCGTCATCGACATCCTTATGAACGGTGCCGATCGTCTCATCGTTGACCGCCAACTCGATTGACAGGCCACGACGGGGCGGCGGCACGATCTTGATCCGCTCACTGCCGAACAGTTTGCGGAGATACGTTTGGAGGCGGTCGATTTCCGGCGGTGTCATATGAGTCTCATGCGAAAGGATACCAGCCCTTTACCCTTGCGAGCCATCCGGGGTCCAGGGCAGAGCATCCTAAACGCGGCTTAATCCAACATGTGACCAAATCGGGTGGCCTTGGTCGCGAGATATTCATCGTTCACGCCGTTTGGGGCGAACAAATGCGGCTCCCGGTCCGTGACCTCGATGCCACAGGCAAGCATCGCATCCATTTTGTCGGGGTTGTTGGTGAGCAGACGCACCCGGTTAATGCCCATGATGCGCAACATGGTTGCGCCGATCAGGAAGTTCCGCTCATCGCTCCCCCAACCCAGTGCCCGGTTCGCATCCATCGTATCGAGGCCGCGGTCTTGTAAACCGTATGCCCGCAGCTTGTTCACCAGACCGATTCCCCGGCCTTCCTGCGCCAGATACAGCAGGACGCCGGCACCATCCTCTGCCATTCGGCGAATCGCGCCGCGCAGTTGCTCCCCACAATCGCACCGCATGCTCCCCAGCAGGTCGCCGGTAAAACATTCCGAGTGAATGCGGACGAGCGGCGCATCGGATTCTTCAGGCCGGCCGATCACAATCGCGAGATGTTCAATTGCGGAACCGTCGGTTCGAAATGCCACCACCCGGCTATCCGGCGCGCCGTTGAGGGGCACGTCGGCGGACACGATCTGGCGCAGACCGGCGACCTCAGCGTCCGGGTAACCGAGAATTTCGGCGGCCGCTATGTGCATCAAACCATAGCGGGCCGCCAAATCGGCTGCGTCGTCGGACAGGGACACCGCGAGAAGCGCCGGCAACAGCCGGCCGATTTTTGCCAGGCTGATCGCGGCATCAGAGAGAGGCGGGGCGGGAACCGATTGCAATGCGCTTTGTCCCCCTGGCTGACGGGCCATCGGGTCAGCGACAGATTGATAGATATCAATGTCTTGCATTGACTCGGGTAGCGCAACCGCAACCGCGGCCGCATCCGCCGACATCGGCGCCCGTAAAATGGCCGCAGCCCGGGCCGGGGCCAGAACCAGCACAGGCCAGGCGCCGGCAATCGCTTTCATCTCATTCAATGCATCCGTGCCGGCCGTCTCCGCCGCCACGATCAGGAGTGACTTTTCGCCATCGATGACCACAGGAACACCACGCCGAAGATCGGATGCGGCGCGGTGAAGCTGGCGCAGACGCAGCCGGCCATCCTGACCGGGAAAGGCTGAATCAGGACCCATCGTTCAGCACGCTGGCCGGCACGCGATTTACCGCAGCGCGTTTCTCTGTAAAATCTTGAAACATTCGATAACCTAATTCCGTCATGATCGGGCTTCAGGATAGAATTCACGCAGGGTAGAGATGAAGACCCGACGCGTAAAACCATATAGGGAGTAGACAGCGTAAACGGAGAATTGTGAATCTATCGGCTCGTCGCAATGCGCGCAATCTTGTGAACGGGTTACGTTCATAAGGGCTACGGAACCGATTTCGTCGCAAATCGGGAATAGATATGGTGGTTCTGTATTCTCAAGGCGAATCAGAGGTGTGGCCGTTGCAGTGGCCACCTCCAACACAGGCAAGAGGAACTTAGAATGTCGGCAGAACGCCCGGTCCTGATCGTCGATGATGATGACGCCCTGCGGGAAACCTTGGTTGATCAGCTCGCCGTCGATGGTGAATTCGTCGCAACCGAGGCGGCCTCGATGAAGGCCGCGGAAGATTGCCTCGCGGCAAAGGATGCACGCTTTGACGCGGTCATCCTGGACGTTGGCTTACCGGACGGCGATGGACGCGACCTCTGTTCCAAATTACGCAAGCAAGGTCATCGCATGCCGATCATCATGCTGACCGGCTTTGACAGCGAAACCGATGTGGTCAAAGGCCTGGATTGCGGCGCGAACGACTACATCGCCAAGCCCTTCAAGCTTGCCGTGCTGTTGGCCCGCTTGCGTGCCCAATTGCGCATCTTTGAGAACAGCGAGGACGCGGTTTTCACGATCGGACCCTACACCTTCCGCCCGGCAGCCAAACTTCTGCAAGAACCGGCGAAGAACCGCCGAATCCGGCTGACGGAAAAAGAGGCCGCGATCCTCAAGTTCCTGTATCGCGCCGGCACCCGCTCCGTCGCGCGACAGGTCTTACTAAACGAGGTGTGGGGCTACAACGCCGCGGTCACGACCCATACGCTTGAAACCCACATCTATCGGCTGCGGCAAAAAATCGAACCCGACCCGGCCAATGCACGCCTGCTGGTGACCGAAGGCGGCGGGTACCGGCTTGACCCCGAGGGCATTCCGGCCGCCCGCGTGCCAGCCGCGATGCAGGTCTGACAGCGGCGAACGCCACTCACGAAAAAGCCCTCTGACGAGGGCTTTTTTGTGCGAGATCACAGTAGGGAAGTGCGCCCTACAGCTTCTCCACCTGCGAATATTCCAGCTCCACGGGGGTCGAACGTCCGAAGATCGAGACACTGACCTTCACGCGGCCCTTGTCCTCATCGACCTCCTCAACGGTGCCATTGAAGCTGGTGAACGGACCGTCGGCAACTCGTACCTGCTCGCCGATCTCATACAGAATGGCGGGACGTGCACGATCCACACCTTCCTGGCTCTGCTTCAGGATCCGATCTGCCTCGGCCTGACTGATCGGGCTGGGCCGTGTCTTGCTGCCCAGGAAGCCCGTGACCTTTGGCGTGTTCTTCACCAAGTGCCAGGCGTCATCGGTCAGATCCATCTTGACCAACACGTAGCCAGGGAAGAATTTGTGTTCGCTGTTGATCTTCCGGCCGCGTTTGACCTCGACCACATTCTCAGACGGCACCAACACCGCCTCGAATTGATCGGCCAATCCCTTTTGGGCAGCCTGCTCCGTAATCTGCTGAGCGATTTTTTTCTCGAAGCCCGAGTAAACGTGGACGACGTACCAGTTTTTGGCCATTTCCCGGAACCCTTTCAGATGCCCACATTAAACATAGCGCGCACCCCAAGGCCGATCACCTGGTCGACGACGAAGAAGAAGATGGCAGCAACCGCGGCCATGGCGAACACCAGGCCGGTCGTCACCAATGTCTCTTTGCGGCTCGGCCAGGTGACCCTGGTGATCTCCGCTCTCACTTCACGTACGAATTTTGCCGGTTGGAAAGCCACGTTCGCTGAATCCCTCGCTGATCGCCGGTCAGATCCCGATGGCCCATTTCCGGGGCCGTGGCCCAGGCACTGGCAGGGGTGGAGGGGGTCGAACCCCCAGCCTCCGGTTTTGGAGACCGGCGCTCTAGCCAATTGAGCTACACCCCTACAGTGGGCCGACGCTCTCTCCATGGGATCGGACGCGACGAGAGCCGTAGAAAGGATGTGAGCGCGGTCTTGTCAAGCGTTTATGCCCGGCTCGATGCACACGCCGCAAAAACCCCGTCCGCGTTCCCATCATGTTCTTGACAGCGCCGGGACTATGTGGGATTGGATGAGTCGAACATAGTGCGAACACGAGGCCAAAATGATGGATCGGATGGAAGCGCAAATCGATCGGGATGCGATCGCCGCCATGGACATGGCCGGTCTTCCGGATGCGGTGCCTGCCCCGATGATGCCATCTTTGCAGGCCGCCGGCCGGGGGGCTGTCAGTAACCCCGGCGTCCGGTTCGAATCGCGGGCCGCATCGCCGTTCGACGATGGATGGCAGACGCTCTCCGCGGATGTGGGCGAACTCCCAAGGCTCGAAACCACACTCACCCGCGATTCGACCCGATCGGCGATCAGTTGGAACACCTCGCCCGATATCGGATTCGACCGAGCGGTCAATCCGTACAGGGGATGTGAGCATGGATGTGTGTATTGCTATGCGCGTCCGACGCACGCCTATCTTGGCTATTCGCCGGGCCTGGATTTTGAGACGAAACTGGTTTTCAAGCCCGAGGTCGCGGAGTTGCTGGAAAAGGAGTTGCGCAAGCCGGGGTATGTCCCACGCACCCTGGCCCTGGGTTCCAACACCGACCCCTATCAACCCGTGGAGCGCACGCTGAGGCTGACCCGAGCGGTCCTCGAGGTGCTCGATCGCTTCAACCATCCGGTTGGGATCGTCACCAAATCGTCAGGGGTGTTGCGCGACCTCGATATCCTGTCCTCGATGGCGAAGCGAAACCTGGCGCGCGTACATATTTCCATCACGACGCTTGATCCGCACCTTGCCCGGGTGATGGAACCGCGCGCCGCCACGCCGGCCCGCCGGCTGCACACGATCGCTGAACTCACACGGGCTGGTGTGCCGTCCGGGGTGCTCGCGGCGCCGATGATCCCGGCGTTGAACGATGCCGAGCTGGAGAAAATCCTCGAAGCCTCCGCCAAGGCCGGCGCGCGTCATGCCGGCTACGTCCTGCTCCGTCTGCCGCTGGAACTGCGGCAGATGTTTGAAGATTGGCTGCACACGCATTACCCCGATCGTGCTCGCCACGTTCTCAGTCTGGTCAGGCAAACCCGGGGCGGCGATCTGAACGACCCGCGTTTCCATCACCGGTTTTCGGGACAGGGTGTTTATGCCGATCTGCTGGCGAGACGGTTTGCGCGGGCAGCGCGGCAATTCGGCTTCGATGAAGTACGCGCCCAACTCGACTGTGACCGTTTCGCCGTGCCCGATCGCGCATCGGCGGCCCAACCCGGGCAGATGTCGCTGTTCTGAGCATCGGGTCAGCGCCGCATCACCGGACCGGCGATTGACGCGGCTTGAAGCAGCAACCTATCCTCCCGGCCAACGAGAATGAGGGCCGACTGGCCCACGGCCCGGGAGGCCAATGACTGTGGATGATGCCGCGCGCATACTGCAGCTTGTCGTCAACGGAGCGGCATCCGGATGCATTTACGGGCTGATCGCCCTCGGGTTCGTGTTGATCTACAAAGCGACCGAAATGGTGAACTTCGCCCAGGGCGACGTCATGATGCTGGGCGGCTTCGTCGCTTACACGCTGATCTCCACCTACCATCTCCCCTACTGGCTTGGTGCGATCCTGGCGATCGTGATCACCGGAGCCTTCGGGTACGCGCTGGATGCGCTGATCCTGCGCCGTGTCATCGGCCAACCGCAATTTGCCGTGGTCATGCTGACGCTGGGTTTGGGCTTCATTTTTCGCGCGGCGGCCGGGATCACCTGGGGCTATGATTCCGTCGGCTTCAACACACCGTTCACCAATAAAACCGCGAACGTCGGCGGGTTGGTGCTGGGTCAGGACAACCTGTCGATCATCGTTGGCACGGTCATCCTCTGCGGCGTCCTGTATCTGTTTTTCAGCAAAACCCGCGTCGGCGTCGCCATGCAGGCAGCCTCACAGAATCAGCTCGCGGCGTACTACATGGGGATTCCGGTTCGCACGATTTTCTCCCTGATCTGGGCGATCAGCGCGGGAACCGCATGCCTCGCGGGTATCCTGCTGTCACCGGTGTCGATGATCGACGTGAACATGGGCTTTCTTGGCATCAAGGCGTTCGCGGCTGCGGTGATTGGTGGCTTCGGCAGCATCCCCGGGTCGTTGGTGGGCGGTGTCATCGTCGGCATCGTGGAGCAATTTGCCGGCTACAAACTGCCCGCCGGGTTCCAGGAAGTCACATCCAACGTCGTTCTGCTGCTGATGTTGTTCATTCGGCCGCAGGGTCTGTTCGCGGAACGCATGGGAAAGCGAGTCTGACCGATGCGCTATTTATTCAGGACACAATACCGCCAGGACATCGCACTGTGGCGCCATAACGGCGATCGGTTCTGGTACGCCGTACTGGCGGTTCTGGTTCTGATCGCGCCCTCGGTGCTGGGTGAGTTCTACATCGGCGAACTCGGCGCGGTGTACATCTTCGCCATCGCAGGCGTCGGGTTGATGCTGCTGGTGGGTTACACCGGACTGATCAGCCTGGGCCATGCGGCATTCCTCGGCATCGGTGCCTACGTGAACGCGGTGCTGCTGGCCCAAGGGGTCCCGTTTCTGATCACCCTGCCGGTGGCCGGTCTGTTCACCGCCCTGTGCGGTGCTGCTATCGGCCGGCCAACCTTGCGCATGAGCGGGCTGTATCTGGCCATCGCGACGCTGGCGTTCGGCAGCATCGTCGGCACGGTGTTCCAGAAATGGACCGCGGTCACCGGCGGCTTCGACGGCTTCGCGGTGCCGACGCCGTACATCTTCGGTATCGCTGTCGAGGGCGCCACCGGGATCTATTACGTTTCGCTGGTGGTGCTGGCGTTCGTCCTGTGGGTCTCCGCCAACCTGCTGCGCTCCCCGATCGGACGAGCCATGGTGGCAATCCGCGACAGCGAAGTGTCGGCCCAAAGCATGGGCATCCACCTGGCCCGTTACAAAACGCTGGTGTTCGCCGTCAGCGCCGGCATGACCGGTTTAGCCGGAGCGTTGTTCGCGCATTACGTCCGGTTCCTCGCCCCTGACGCTTTCGACGTGCTGTTGTCCGTTCAGTTCGTGACGATCGTGTTTGTCGGCGGCCTCGGGTCATTGCGGGGCGCGATCCTGGGGGCGATGTTCGTGCGACTGCTGCCGCAGTTCATCGCGATCGTTCGCGACGACCTGCCGTTCGGCATCGGCCGTCTGCCGGGGCTGGAGCCGTCGTTGTTCGGTCTCGTCCTGGTGTTCGTCATCCTGTTCCAGCCGGGTGGCCTCAATGGCATGTGGCTGAAAGCGAAGCAGTGGTTCCAGGCGTTCCCGTTCAAACGCCAGACCAGTTTCCGCCGGCAAAAATCCTACGCAAAGTCGGAGCGCCTGAGATGATCCTGTTTCAGGCTGAAGACATTTCGGTGCGGTTCGGCGGTATCCGAGCGGTGGATTCCGTCAGTTTCGATGTGCGCCAGGGCGAGGTTTTCTCCATCATCGGTCCGAACGGCGCCGGTAAAACCACGATCTTCAACCTGATCAGCCGTATCTACAGCTCGACCTCAGGCAAACTGATTTTCGAGGGGAAGGAGTTCACCCGCACCCCGTCGTGGCATGTGGCTGGCCTCGGCATCGCGCGAACGTTCCAAAACATCGAACTGTTCCCCAATGCGACGTTGCTGCAGAACCTGCTGATCGGCCGCCATTGCCATTCCAACGTTGGTTTCCTGTCCCAGCTTGCGTTCCTGCCGTCAGTTCGCAACGCCGAACTGAAGCATCGCGAAAAAGCCGAGGACGTCATCGCGTTTTTAGGTCTGGAACGGCACCGCAACGCCCTGATTGCCAATCTGCCCTACGGCGTGCGCAAGGTCGTCGAACTCGGACGGGCGTTGTGCATCGAGCCGAAATTGCTGTTGTTGGATGAGCCATCGTCCGGCCTGAATGTCGAGGAGACTGAGAGCATGGGGTTCTGGATCGAGGACATCAAGAAGGATCTCGGGATCACCGTCATCATGGTCGAGCACGACATGGCCCTGGTCAATCAGGTTTCCGACCGCGTCATGGCACTGAACTACGGCAAGGTCATCGCGATGGGGACACCGCAAGAGGTGCAGACGCATCCCGAAGTGGTGAAGGCGTATCTCGGCGGGGAGGTTGAAAGCGCGGCATGAGCGAACCTCTGCTTCGGGTGAATTCCATCGAAACGTTTTATGGCCCGATCCAGGCCATTCGCGGGGTCTCGCTGGATGTCGATCAGGGCCAGATCGTAACGGTTTTGGGCGCGAACGGCGCCGGCAAGACCAGCGTGCTGCGGACGATATCCGGCGTGCTTGATCCGGAACGCGGTCAGGTGATGTTCGAGGGGAGAGACATCGCCCGATTGCCACCGGATCAGGTCATGCGTCTGGGCATTTGTCATGTTCCGGAAGGCCGCGAGATTTTTCCGTTCCTGACCGTTCGCGAAAATCTCGTCATGGGTGCCTATACGCGTCGGGATGCCGCGGGCGTGGCGCGCGATACCGAACTGTGTTTCGATTATTTTCCCCGGCTGAAAGAGCGGGAGGGGCAGCGGGCAGGGTTGCTGTCGGGCGGTGAGCAGCAGATGCTGGCGATCAGCCGAGCGCTGATGGGCAGTCCGAAGTTGTTGTTGTTGGATGAGCCGTCTCTGGGTTTATCGCCGCTGCTGGTGCAGCAGATCTTCGGCATCATCCGGCGAATCAACCGGGAACAAAACGTTTCCATCCTGCTTGTCGAACAGAACGCCCATATCGCGTTGCAGACCGCCGATTACGGCTACGTGCTGGAAGTCGGGCGCATCGTCGCGGCGGATCACTGCAAAAGCCTGATGCAGCGCGCCGACATCAAAGAGTTTTATCTGGGGCAGAAGGAAATCGGCGCCCGCGGTGCGCGACGCTGGAAAAAGAAACGGCTGTGGAACTGACGATGAATGAGCTTACCTCCGTATCCGCCCTCGTTTCGCAGCGGGCCGCGTCGATCGGTTCTGAAACGATTATGCGTACGAAGAACCGTGGCATCTGGAAGGCGGTGACCTGGGAACAGCTTGACGCTCACGTCCGGGCCATCGGCACCGCGCTGCTGGCGGCTGGTTTCGCCCGCGGCGACACGATGGCGATACTATCGGAAACGCGACTGGAGGCGGTTTACGCCGATCTGGCGATCCTGGGCTGCGGTGCCGCAAGTGTGGCGATCAATCCGGATGACGATTCGGATCGCGTCCAGCATATTCTGGCCTCTACCGGCAGTCGTGTGGCTTTTGTGGAGAATGAAGAGCAGCTCGACAAAATACTGACGATTCGGGCTCACTGTCCGGCACTGTCCCATATCGTGGTATTCGACATGAAGGGCCTGCGCGACTTTAGCGATGCCGGTTGCGTCAGTCTGGCGGCCTTCGCCGAAACCGGTGGCGAAGCGGATTGGACAGGCTCGGTGCAGGCGATCAAGCCGGATCAGACAGCGATGATACATTTTCCGCCCGGCAAAATCACCGGCCCGGGCCGCGGGATGACCCATGGCGAGGTGCTGCAGGCCCTTAACGCCGCCCGAACCCGGTTGGCGATCCATCGGCATGACGAACGTCTCGCTGTTTCGAATCTGGCCGACATCACCGAACGGGTTTGGGGTCTCTATCTGGCGTTGGATCGTGGTTGCATCAGCAACTATCCTGAAGCACCGGACACCGTGATCGAGAACCTGCAAGAGTTGCAACCGACAGTCCTGGGCGCTGACGCCGTGGTTTGGAACCATCTGCATTCACTGGCCACAGCGCGGGCGGCGGCGGCAACATCGACCCAACGCATGGCATACGAATGGGGGATGCGGGCTGGAAGCCGAGGGGGGCCACTCGGCTTATTGGCCGGATATTTTGTGCTGCACGCCGTGAAGCGGGAGTTTGGGCTTAACCGGCTTCGCCTCGCCTATGCTGGCGGTGCATCGGTCAGCCCTGCCACGCTGGATTGGGCCGCGAGTCTCGGACTCGCGATCCAACGCCTGGATGATCACGGAGAGATCAGCGGCCAGCCCATCGAACACCGCCAAATCCGCATGCAAAAGGCATCCGCATAAGCATCCGCCATCGAACCTGACTCTCCGTTCGGATTGCCGAGATAGCCGCAAGCAAGCGGCGGACCTCGGCGCCCGGGCGGAAAAGCTATCCGGTCAACCGCGCTTCTTGGCCTGAGACACCCGAGGCACCGCTGCCCGTTTAGCCTTGGGTGCCGGCTTCGGCGGAGTCTTGCCGGCCCGAAGATCGGCAATGGTCGCCCGCGTGGTGATCTGATCGGGGTTGGTGCGAAGCTCGATCAGCGCCGGCTTGCCGCTTGCGACCGCGCGCCGGAAAGCCGGGCCGAATTCCTCGGTGGTGGTGACGACCTCACCGTGACCACCGAACGCCTCGATGTATTTACAGAAATCGGGATTTGTTAACGCGGTGCCGGAGACGCGCCAGGGGTAGGCTTTCTCCTGGTGCATCCGAATCGTGCCGTACATGTTGTTGTTGAACACCATGATGATCGGCGCGACGCCGTGGTGGAACGCGGTGGCGATCTCTTGCCCCGTCATCATGAAGCCGCCATCGCCGACCATGCCGATAACCATGCGGTCCGGGAACGTGATCGCGGCCCCCACGGCGGCCGGAACGCTGTAGCCCATCGCGCCGTTGGTCGGCCCGATGTAGCGCTGGCCCTCTTTGAAATTCAGAAACCGGGTCGCCCAGCCCGCGAAATTTCCCGCATCGGTGGTGACAATGGCATCCGGAGTCAGCATCGTTTCCAGTTCGCGCATCACCGTG
Organism: uncultured Rhodopila sp.; assembly: GCA_903932145.1. Classification (GTDB taxonomy): domain Bacteria; phylum Pseudomonadota; class Alphaproteobacteria; order Acetobacterales; family Acetobacteraceae; genus Rhodopila. The sequence continues at coordinate 17,592 of CAIZFE010000111.1, forward strand.
CCGAGGTTCAGATTGCCCTCATAATTCGGCACCGCGCGTTGCGCTTCCCGTAATGACCGCAATTCCTGCGTCCATTTGCCCCAGACCACCTTCACCGGTTCCAGTTCAGCCGCCGCAATCGCGAATGTATTCAGGTCTGACACAATCCCCAGCGCAGTGCGGAAGACGCGGCCGATGTCGGCACCATCCGGCAGAACCTGAACGATCGGCGTACTGCCCGCCATATCCAGCAAAGTATATCCCTGCGTCACCGCGTCACCGAGACGACTACCGATAGCGAGGATCAGGTCGGCCTCTTTCAGCTTGCCGATCAACCCGGGATCCGACCCGACGCCCAGATCACCGGCAAAATTATCCTGGCTGCCGTCGTAGTGCGCCTGTCGCCGGAACCCAACCGTCACCGGAACCTTGTTTTCCAGCAGGAAACTGTGCAGCGCCGCTCGGCCGGCGTCTGTCCAGCACGACCCGCCAACCACCGCGATCGGTTTTTTCGACTTTGCCAACAAAGCGCGCATCTTCGTCATCGCGGCGGGATCGGGGAAGGCTGGGCTGACGTCGCCGCGGGGCAAATCCGGAACCTGGACCTGGTCTTTCTGCATTTCTTCCGACAGCGCGATCACCACCGGTCCCGGCCGGCCGCGGGTCGCGACATCGACCGCGTGGGCGACGACCTCCGGGATGCGCCTGGCATGGTCGATCTGGGTGACCCATTTCGCCAGCGGCGCGAACATCTGGCGGTAATCGACTTCCTGAAACGCATCACGCCCGGTGTCCATGTGCGGAATTTGCCCAACGAACAACAGCATCGGCGTGCTGTCCTGGAATGCGACATGCACCCCGATCGCGCCATGACACGCGCCCGGGCCCCGGGTCACCATCGCCGCCGCCGGCCGGCCGGTCAGCTTCCCGTACGCGTCGGCCATATTCACCGCCCCGGCCTCAAACCGGCATGTGACCAGCTTGATTTTGCCGCCCTGGTCATACAGCCCGTCGAGCGTGTCGAGGAAACTTTCGCCCGGAACCTCAAACACATGGTCGATGCCCTGCGCGACGAGTGCGTCCGCCAAAACCTTGCCGCCATGCCGCAAGACGGTCTGCGCATTCCGCGCTATCTTCAATTCCATGTGATGTTTCTCCCGCTCGGACGCCGGTTCGCCTCGATCACGGCAGGATAGGCGAGCGATCGGACTTCGTCACGTCCGCGCGGAAATCTATGCGATAACGCAACTGTGTCGTGATGCCACAAACCAGACATGTATCGTGCCAATTGTTGCCGCTTATCGGACCCAACGTCGGTGAGTGCATTTTTTGACGAAAGGCGCGTTCGATGCTGAGAAATTTGGCCTGGCAGGCGACCGACACAATGACCCGCGCGCAATTGGCGATGTTTCATGCGTTGGGCGACGAGATCAGCCTGACGCAGGATGATCGCCGGCGCGCCCTGAACCTGGATGAGCAGTGCTGGGCGGCGTGGCAGGATTTCATGATGGACGGTCCTCTGCCGGCGGCGCCGACCTTGCCGGATATGCTGCAACGTGTGTCCCAGACCGCGTTTTGCCTGTCGGTGGTGGCGAAACGGGCGGACGCCGATCCGCGTTAGCCGGTCGCGTGAGTGCCCGTCTGATCGCCGGTGGCGTGGCTGATGACACCTGCCCATGGCATCGCGTCTTCCTCCGGTTCGTCCGACGGTGGAATCGCGGCCTGACGGGATACGGACGCACCGGCCGCATGGGTTGCTACGGGCGACGGTGCGGTGGTTTCCGGCGGTGTCTCGACGACTGATTTCTGCCCCCGATCGCGCGCCAGTTCGACGATGGGCGCCGGCACAGCCGGTTGGCCATCCTTCGGGAAAGCGTCATGGCGTGGCTGCGACACACCCCCGCTATCGCCCTCGGCGCCCAACGCGTTTACATGTAAGCGGCAACGCCGACTCGCGGCGACCGCAAACCCGGCCATCAGGAGGCAACGATGCGAGCGATCTTCGTGCAGATCAAATGCGAGATGGGCCAAGCCTATCGCGTGGCTCGGGAAGCCGCCGACACGATCCCGGAAATGTCGGAGTTGTTCTCGACCTCCGGCCAATACGATCTATTGGGAAAATTTTATCTGGAGGCGGATCAGGACATCGGGCTGTTCGTGACCGAGAAGGTCCAGACGCTGCCGGGGGTGAAGGACACGTACACGCTGATCGCGTTCAACGCGTTTGGAGGTGGCGGCGGGCGGTAAGAAGCAAGGCGTGGCGGCGATATGGTATCCCATTTTTAAACGCTCATTCGCCGATCAACCACCCCGCTCGCTATCCAACATCGCCATCTGAGCCGCCGCATACCGCTCGCCGGAAGCGGCCCCTTTCGGCACCGCCTCCTCGATCGCCGCCAGATCGGCCGGAGTCAGCGTCACATCCAGCGCGCCCAACGCTTCGTCCAACTGTAACCGGCGCCGCGCACCCACCAGCGGAACAATATCCTCCCCCTGCGCCGCCACCCAGGCGATGGCGATCTGTGCCACACTGGCGCCCTTAATGTTGGCGATCGTCCGCAACGCCTCGACCAGAGCCAAATTGGCGTCCACATTCTCTCCCTGGAACCTGGGGCTGTGGACGCGAAAATCCCCCGAACCCGCGCCATCCTTCCGCCAGTGACCACTGATCAGGCCGCGCGACAGCACGCCATAGGCAGTCATCCCGATCCCCAGTTCCCGGCAAACCAGCAAAATCCGGTCCTCGATCCCGCGCGAGATCAGCGAATACTCAATCTGCAAATCGCAAATCGGATGCACCGCAACCGCCCGGCGGATCGTTTCCGGGCCGACCTCGGACAAGCCAATGTGCCGCACATACCCCGCCTGAACCATGTCGGCGATGGCGCCGATGGTGTCCTCGATCGGCACGTTCGTATCCAACCGAGCGGGCCGGTAGATATCGATATGATCCAGCCCGAGACGTTGCAGCGTGTAGGCCAGGAAACTCTTCACCGCCGCCGGCCTGGCGTCATAGCCGGTCCAGCCACCGGCGGGATCGCGCATGGCGCCAAACTTGACGCTGACCACCGCCCGATCCCGAGCGGCGGTGCCACGCAGGGCCTCACCAATCAGCATCTCGTTATGGCCCATGCCGTAGAAGTCGCCGGTATCCAGCAGGGTAATGCCGGCTTCAAGCGCGGCATGGATCGTGGCGGTGCTTTCAGCGCGATCCGCCGGGCCATACATGCCGGACATTCCCATGCATCCAAGACCGAGCGCGGAAACCTGGAAACCCGTGGTGCCGAGTGAGCGATTGAGCATAGGAGCCTCCTTTGGCCCGATTATATGGCATGCCACCGGGGATGTCAGGCTGGCCTTCGACCGGCCAAAGGCCACGGACGTTAAAAAACGGCCAAATGCGCATTTCTGAAACGGCGGGACTCCTTTATAAACCCCAATGATATTATCGCGCCAGGCTCGGAAGGTCTCAGACGCGCCGTAAAGGGGAATCCGACGTACCATGCCAGCCGTATTGCAGCCCGCAACGCGCACGGTCCGGTCGCGCATGTTGGACAGCGTGCGTTGGGACGGCTATCGCCCGCGCGCAGACGATATCGTCATCGGCACCTATTCGAAATGCGGCACGACGTGGATGCAACGTATTGTCAGCATGCTGGTGTTCCAATCGGCCGCCCCGCGGCCAATCTGGGAAAGTTCACCATGGCCCGACATGCGGTTGTTCGGCCCGGTCGAGCCGGTGCTGGCAACCGCCGAGAAACAGACGCATCGGCGGTTTTTCAAGACCCATCTCCCATTGGACGCCGTGCCGGTTTATGAGGGTGTGAAATTCATCCATGTGGCGCGCGACGGCCGGGATGCCGTGATGTCGTTACACAATCACCAGTTCAATTTCAGCTCTGAAAGCGTGCGGCGGTTCGATCACGTCAGCCGGAACGACCCGAAATTCGGCGACGATTTCCCGCCGGTGCCCGAAAATGCCGCAACATTTTTTGCTGATTGGCTGGACGGCCGCGATGGTCAGGGTGATGAAGGTGCCTCGTTTTTTCACGTTGAGAACACCTGGTGGGCGGCCCGTTCCTATCCCAACATATTATTTGTCCACTATAACGATCTGACCGCCAACCTCACCGGCGAAATGCAGCGGATCGCCGACTTTCTCGAAATCGGCATTCCAGGCCCACTGTGGCCGGAGATCGTCACCGCCGCTGGATTCCATGCCATGAAAGCGCAAGGGGCCGCACTGATGCCCGCCGCACAAACGCTGTGGGACGACGGCGTGTCGCGTTTTCTGCACAGAGGCACGAACGGGCGTTGGCAGGACGTGTTTTCATCGGATGATCTCGCGCGTTACGACACCCGGGTGAAAACGTGCTTTACGCCCGAACTCGCGCGATGGGTCTCGGGTGGGACGATGGCCGGGCGAGACGATTGAGTCGCGGCGCTTGCCACCAACCCGCCGCCGGTCCAATTCTGCGGCACAAGACCAGCCAGGAAGCGTCCATGCCAATTGAATCCCTAATCGCCGCCGCCCGCGACTTCCTCGGCGACCGTCTGACCACCAACGCCGCATTGCGCGACCACCATTCGCACGGCCAGGACACCCAACCGCCGGTCCTGCCCGACGCGGTCGCGTTCATCGAAACGACCGAGGAGGCCTGCAAGCTGATGGCGCTCTGCCACGCCGAACATGTGCCGGTCGTGCCGTGGGGCGCCGGCACCTCGCTGGAGGGCCACGTGACTCCCGTCCGCGGGGGCATCACCCTGGACCTGTCCCGCATGAACCGGGTGCTGGACGTCAGTCAGGCGGACATGGACTGCCGGGTCGAGGCGGGTGTAACGCAGGAACAACTGAACGCCCACCTGCGCGATACCGGCCTGTTTTTCCCGGTCGATCCCGGCACCTCGGTCTGCACCATCGGCGGCATGTCGGCCACCCGGGCATCCGGGACCAACGCCGTCCGGTATGGCACGATGCGGGAGAACGTCATGGGACTGACCGTCGTGATGCCGGACGGCCGCCTGATCCGCACCGGCGGGCGCGTCCGCAAGTCCGCCTCCGGGTACGACCTGACCCGGCTGTTTGTCGGCTCCGAAGGCACGCTGGGTGTGATCACCGAAATCCAACTGCGGCTGCATGGCATCCCAGAGGCGGTATCGTCCGCCACCTGCCAGTTCAAGACGCTGCGAGACGCGGTAGAAACGGTGATCGCCATCATGCAGGTCGGCATTCCGGTCGCCCGGATCGAACTGCTGGACGAAGTGCAGATCGCCGCCTGCATCGCCTATTCGAAGCTGGAGGGGCTGGCCGAACTGCCAACCCTGTTCTTCGAATTCCACGGCACCCCGGCCGGAGTCGCCGAACAAGCCAGTCAGGCCGAGGAAATCGCTCTGGGCAACGACGGCCTCGGTTTCGCGTGGGCAACCGAACCGGCCGCACGTCACAAACTATGGCAGGCGCGGCACGATGCCCTCTGGGCCTGTTTGGCGCTGAAACCGGGACACAAAGGCATCGCAACCGACGCGATCGTGCCGATCTCGCTGCTGACCGAGGCGATTTTGGGCGCCAAAGAGGATATCCTGGCGTCGGGCCTGACCGCCCCGATCGTCGGGCACGTCGGGGACGGCAACTTCCACACCGTCATCATGGTGCCGCCGGAGCCGGACGGCCTGGCCCGCGCCTGGGAACTGGACAAGAAGATCGTGGCTCGGGCGCTGGCTCTGGGCGGTTCGTGCAGCGGCGAGCACGGCGTCGGCATCGGCAAGCGCGAATTCCTGGAGCAAGAGCACGGCGCCGACACGATGACGGTGATGCGGGCGGTGAAGCAGGCGCTGGACCCGCGCGGCATCATGAATCCGGGCAAGATCTTCCTGAACTGATCAGGGCCCGGCGGCTGCATCGAACCATGCAGCCGCTCCGGACGATCAGGCGGCCTTGCGGAAGGTGGGCGGCAGGCCGGCTTTCGGAACCTGACCGTGCAACGCCTCGTGCGGCAGTCCGGCGTGCAGAACTTTCCGCGATTCCATCAACAACGGAATATCGATCCCCGTGGTGAACCCCATGCTTTCCAGCATGAACACCAGATCCTCGGTCACCACGTTGCCGGACGCGCCCGGCGCATACGGACATCCGCCCAGACCCGCCAAACACGAGTCAAACGCTCGGATTCCGACCTCCAGGCCAGCTACGGCGTTGGCGATACCCAGACCGCAGGTGTCATGCAGATGCAGGCCGTACAGCACCGGGCCGATCGCCTCACGTGTCGCATTCACGACCTCCTTGATCTGGGACGGGATGGCGTAGCCGACCGTGTCAGCCAGCATGATCTCGTCCACGCCCGCATCCGCCAGCCCCTGGCATAGCGCGACCGTCTTCGCGGTCGGCACCACGCCGTCGATTGAACATCCGAACGCGGTCGAGGCCCCCGCCACCACCGGCACCTTGCGCGGCTGCGCCTTCAGCCAGTCCATGATCTCCCGCATCATCTCGATCGACTGCGCGGGAGAGCGATTAAGATTCGCCTGACTATGGCCGTCGCTGACCGACACCGGGATGCTGATCTTATGCACGCCCGCATGATAGGCGTTCTGCACGCCCCGCAAATTCGGCGCCAGTGCCTGCACGGTCAGGCCCGGCAGCTCCGCCAGAACCCGCGCCACGATCTCTGCCGTATCGGCCAACTGAGGGATTACGCGCGGCGGCACGAAACTGCCGACCTCGATTTCGCGAATGCCGGCGGCAGCGAGCGACACGATCCACTTCACCTTGTCGTCGGTGGTCATGCGGGACTTGGCGATTTGCAGGCCGTCGCGCGGACCCACCTCACAGATAGAAACAAAACTCATGGTGCTGGGATCTCCGCGATAAGAATAGTGCCGGTTTCGGATTCGGTGATGACGAGGCTGCGTTCGTCCGGGGTCAGTGCGCAGTTGGTGGTCATTCGGCCGGTGGATGATTGGACCCGGTAGAGCGGGACGCCATGCGGGTCGATCACCCAGACGCAGCCGTGGCCCGGATTTGAAACATACAGCCGATCGTGACTGTCCATCGCCAGCCCGTCAGGACCCACCAACCCGGCGGGCACCCTCGCAAAGCATTGTGCCTTGGCGACGACGGCGTCGGGGCGGAGGAGGAAGCGCCAGACCTCGCAGGACCGGGTCATCGCCACATACAAATGCGTTTGGGCGGTGTTCAACACCAGCCCGTTCGGGCTGGGTCCGGTGGAGATCAACTTATCCAGCCGCCCGTCCTTATGCAGCCGCCAAACCCGCCCGGTGGGATCTTGCAGACCCGTCTGCCCCTGGTCAGTGAATATGATCGACTCATCGGCATGCAGGGTCAGGTCGTTCAGTCCCTTGAACCCCTCGCTCATGACCGTTTGCAGCACTGCGGAGGTAGCGCCGGTGTCCGGGTAAATCCGCACCAGCCCATGCCGGTAATCGGCAGCTAGCAGAATACCGTCAGGCTGCACCTTCAGCCCGTTGGGCCAGCCGGGATATTCCGCGAGCAACGTCCACTCGCCGTCTTCAATCCGGAAAATACGGCCGTAGGGGATATCGACGACATGCAGGCGCCCGAACGCGTCGTAACACGGTCCCTCCAGGAAGCAATCCACCGGCTCCCCCGCTCGGTTTGCATCCGCCCAATCCGTCCGTTCCAGACGGCGGAACTGGTCGGGCATACGGGTCAGGACCCGGGTCGGGATTTCTTTGGGAGGTGCGAACCACATGTCGCGACCATGGGACGAGGGCGGCCCATTGGCAAGATCGGCAGGCTTAGATGTCAGCCGGCGGTGACCGTCAGCTTCATGCCCAACGCCTTTATCACGGCCAACACAGTTGCGAATTCCGGCCGGCCGTCTTGCGACAACGCCTTATACAGGCTTTGGCGGCCGAGACCGGTTTGCCGGGCGATGTCGGTCATTCCTTTGGCGCGGGCCACGGCGCCGAGGGCGTGGCCAATGAGTGCGGGGTCGCCGTCTTCGAACACCGCTTCAAGATATGCGGCGATGTCGTCGGGGGTTTCGAGATGATCCTCGGTCTTCCAAGGGGTGGTTGAAACGCCGGTCATGGTATCCATCCTATACAGATCCTGCCAGTTCGAGAGCAAAACGGATATCCTGACTTTGGGTGCTTTTATCTCCGCCCGCCAGCAGCACGACGATTTCGGTTCCACGTCTGACAAAATAAACCCTGTAGCCGGGTCCGTAATCGATCCGAAGTTCAGACACACCATCCCCAACAGGCTTGACATCGCCAGGGTTACCGAGGGAGAGGCGGTCGATGCGAGCCACAATTCTGGCTTTCGCCTGCCGGTCTCGCAGACCGCGAAACCACGCCGTGAACACCCCGGTCTGCCGAACTTCGATCCTGAATATGTCTCCTATGGATGACGGCGTCAAGCTAAATCGTTTGGCCCAACAGCGAGCGCGCTCACACTTTAGTTGGAACGGGCTAACAACCCGTTAACGGCGGACGCCAAACGGGACTGAACCTTGACCGTCCGCAATCTGTCACTTGCACCGGGACAGACCGTCCCTGATATCGGTCACCGACGAAATGAGGGTGTGATCGCGATGTCCGAGAAATTTTCCCATTGGCACGCGTTGCTGGCCGCCAGTGTGTTGGCCACGATCTCCGCGCTACCCTCGTACGCCGACGGCATCACGCGCATTGCATTCGTCGATACCGGCAATACCGGCCGCAGCGTGACCGCCGAGGCGCTCGCCAATGCCACGATCGAAGCGCGGCACCTGCCCATCCTGGTGATATCACGCGCGGTCGATCTCAATCCGTATAACGTCGTGCCGGAGGCCAATGCCGCCGCCCTTTTGGCCAAGCGCGGCCTGGATGTGTCCGCCCACCGCGCCGTGCAGGTCATCGCCAACGATATTCGGCATTCCGATCTGGTGCTGGTCATGACGGACAAGCACAAAACGACGGTGCTGGATCAGTTTCCCGACGCGCAGGGTAAGACTTTCACACTGTCCGAATACAGCACCGGCACGTCAAAGGACGTGGTCGATGCCTATAACCAGCCAATGCCGGTTTATGAGAAAACGTTCCGCCAGATTGACGCCTATATGACGCCATTACTGGAAAAAGCGGTCAAAAAATAAAACGCCGCTTACGGCGTTACCGCCCAGTTCTCCGCGACGAAAGCCCTGGCTACGTCCAGCGCACCGGCCGCCACCAGATCGTTGTGGCCGGCATCCTGTGCCAGCCAAAGCACCTTCTTCCCCTGCGCCGCCGCGAAAACCGCTCGGCTCATCGCAGGCGGTACGATGTTATCCTGGCCGCCCGCCATAACCAGAACCGGGGCGCGCACCCGGGCGATGCGCCCGATCAGGTCGAATCGGTCGCGCAGCAGCCAGGAAACCGGCACGAACGGAAACCGCTTCTGCCCGATCGCCATGATGCTCGTGTACGGTGCCTCGAGCATCACCGCCCCGACGTCCACCTCGGTCGCCAGGCGAACCGCCACGCCAGTGCCGAGTGATTCGCCCCACAGCAGGATGTGGTTTGCGGAGACGCCCATCGCCCGGATCGCCGCATAGCCGGCCAGTGCATCGGTGTTCAGCCCGTCCTCACCGACGATACCGATATTGCCGCCAAAACCACGATATTCCAGCAGCAGGACACCCCAGCCGAAGCGATTCAAAGCCTCCATCCGGAGTGCCCGATTGCCGATATTCCCGGCATTGCCGTGTAGATACAGCACCACCGGATGGGTTTCATCGGCGGGGGGAACGAACCACGCCAGCAGGTCCAACCCGTCGCGGGTCCGCACACTGACTTCACGCGCACCTGGAATACCGGTGGCGGCGAGCTCGGGGCGAGTTCGGTCAGGCAGGAAGATGAACCGACGCTGTAGCAGCACCAACAGGCCCACCCCGAGGAGATAAACACCGGCGACCGCGAACGCGGCCACGATCAGCACGGTTTTCATATCGAACCAACAATCCCCGAACACGACGCCGGATCGCCCGTCGTCCGCCCACCAGTATGGCGGCTATCTCCGGAGAAATGCCATCGCGAACGAATTTCCCTACCCGGGCGCGTTGCTCTTGGCCGCCCTGGTCACTCGTTCTTTCCGCCATACCGCCGAACCCGCAGATCCGCTTGCTCCTTATGTCCCGCGAAATTCTCAATCGCGCACAGCCGCGAACAGTATTCGCCGATCATCGCCGTGGCCTCGGGAGAGACCTCTTGATACGTGCAGGTTTTCAGGAATTTTCCGACCCAGAGACCGCCTGTGTAACGAGCAGCCTTCTTCGTCGGCAGCGTATGGTTCGTGCCAATCACCTTATCACCATAAGCAACGTTGGTTTCCTTTCCCAGAAACAGCGCACCGTAATTCGTCATCCGTTCCAGGAACCATCGCGGATCGCGAGTCAGCACCTGCACATGTTCCGAGGCGATCCGATCTGCTTCCGACAGCAGTTCCTCGTCAGTATCGCACAAGATCACCTGCCCATGGTCCCGCCACGCCACTGACGCGATATCGGCGGTTGGCAGCACCGCCAACTGTCGTTCGATCTCCGCCTGGATGCCTTCGGCGATCTTCACGGATGTCGTCAGCAAAATCGACGGCGAGGTCGGCCCATGCTCGGCCTGCCCCAGCAAATCCGTTGCGCACATTTCCACATCGGCGGTTTCATCGGCGATGATCAGAGTCTCCGTCGGACCCGCCAGCAGATCGATCCCGACGCGCCCGAACAATTGCCGCTTGGCCTCGGCGACGAAGGCGTTGCCCGGCCCAACCAGCATATCCACCGGCGCGATGGTTTCCGTGCCCAGACCCATCGCCGCGACCGCCTGAATCCCGCCGAGCAGATAGATCTCGTCCGCGCCTCCCAGCGACATCGCGGCGACGGTGGCGGCGGGGGGAGCCCCGTTCAGCGGCGGCGTGCAGGCCGCGACCCGGCGCACGCCAGCGACTTTCGCCGTCAACACCGACATATGCGCCGAGGCGACCATCGGATACCGTCCGCCCGGCACGTAGCAGCCAACGCTGTTGACCGGAATATTCTTATGCCCCAGCCGAATCCCCGGCAGCGTTTCGATTTCAATATCCTTCAGCGCGTCCTTCTGCGCCTGCGCGAACCGCCGGATTTGAGCCTGGGCGAACTTGATGTCCTCGATCACCTGATCCGGCAGGCTGTTCATCAGCGACCGGATTTCGTCCGGCCGCAAACGGAACGAAGGTGGTTCCCACTTGTCGAACCGGGCGGACAGTTCGCGGACGGCGGCGTCACCGCGCGCGCCGATATCCTCCAGAATGGATTCAACCGTTTGGCGGACCTTACGGTCGGCTTCGGTCTTCTCGGCCTCGGTCGCGCCTTGCTTCAGAACCCGGATCATGTGCTCGCCCCTTTGTCGTTCAGGCGCGATAAGCGGCCTCCGGAATTTTCGCAAGTTCCGACCCGTGAACACGGCCGGGAGTGAGGCCGTAGAACTGCTGGAAACTCATGATCAAAGGCCGCCATTTGTCGGGATCGATGCGGTCCGGTTCGCCGTCGGCCAGGATTTCGCTCGCGGCGTGGACTTTGCGGACCACGACATGCAGCGCCAGGCTGCGGCCTTTCCAGACCGGGTCGTTCTCAGCGAGCGGGTGGACCTCCTCCAGTTCGGCTTCCAGTTGGACCGGGCATTCCAGCGCGCGCGGCGCTTTGACGATCAGCGACCCAACCTGGGTCAGGCCGGCGGTCTCGAACTTCTCACCGACATAACGATAGCCTCGGCTGGCCTTGCCGGCGGGCACCGGATCGCTACCGGTGGTGCGGGCGATACGGTTCACCTGTTTGGCCATGTCGTGCGACGGCAGGTTCAGCACGCACTCGCGCGTGCGCAACAAATTCCGCGTGGTCTTCGACACTGCCGCCAGACCGAGCACGCAGCGTTGGCCCAGCCACCAGGCGGAGGACATCGGGGCGAGGTTCGCTGTTCCGTCCTCGTTGACTGTGCTGATCAATACGACCGGGGTGCCAAAATACAGAATGGCGGGTTGGGTAACCTGATGCATGACTGATCTCCGTGTGTGAGCCGGAGATAGGTCATCGGCGCACCGCGTGCCTGCCGGTTGTTGCCGTTGGTCAAAGGCCCGGCCGCTGGAGCCGGTCCCCATTTGCCAGGATCATGCTGGCCAGTGCCGCCGCCGGCCCGCGCAGCCCGCTTCTTGCACCGAGCACGACGAACTCCACATCGCCGAGGATGGGCAGGCGGAGCGCGGCGGGCATTTCCATCAGACCCTCGGGCATCAGCCCCCGCGCATGCACGGTAACGCCCAAACCCGCGAGGCAGGCCGCGCGCAACCCACTGAGGCTGCCGCTTGTGCAGGCGATCCGCCATGTCAGGCCGGCGCGCTCCATGGCCTCCAACGCCACCGCCCGGGTGATGCTGGGCGCGTTATATAGGATCAGCCGCACGGGTGGCTCGACCTGTGTGCCGGGGGCGCCGACCCAGGCCAGCCGGTCCCGCCACACCAATTGTCCCCGGTCATCGCCGGTTCGACGTTTAGCCAGCACGAGGTCCAGGTCCCCGGCGTCCAGATGCTCGTGCAAGGCTGCGCTGACATCGACTTTCAGTTCCAGATCGACCAGCGCATGCTGGCGAACGAATTCTCGCAATACTTCTGGCAGACCGCTGCTGACGAAATCCTCCGAGGTGCCGAACCGCACCCGGCCGCGCAGTTGCGACCCGGCGAAATACTGCCGCGCCCGCTGATTGGTATCGAGGATGGTTTGCGCGAACCCGATCATTGCCTCGCCATCCGCGGTCACGGTCACGGTGTGGGTGTCGCGGACGAACAGGCGGCGGCCGGCGCTGTCCTCCAGTTTGCGAACGTGTTGGCTGATGGTGGATTGCTGAAGACCGAGGCGCCGGCCCGCTTCCGTGAAGTTGCGGGCCTGCGCGACGGCGAGGAAGCTTTCGAGGTGGACCGGGTCGAACATAACGTTTGTCATCGCAATTTGCGATGACGACAGCATCGATTAGGGCGATTTTCAATGGCTGATAGCGTGTCTCGGGGCTGGGCGCGATGAAGCTGGGGGACATAAAGGCCTATATCCGTGTCGTGTACCCCATGCTCAACCCCGAACCGGGACTGATCAACATCAACTACCCCATCCGCCTGCACATCTTCGCACTCAGATCCAAAGGCCGGCAGATGGCCGCCCTGAACCGCATGCGCAAAACCTGGACCGACAGCGGCCTGTATGCCTCGGCCTGGGTCTGGGGTTGCCTGCTGCGCGACGGCGAGACGCCCGACAGCCCGAGGGTGCGCGCCGAAACCGGCCCCCGAGCGGCGGTGCTGCCGCATCGCGCCGCGGATGTGGACATGGGAGGCTGGCTCAACACGTCCCCGGTGCCGGACAGTGTCAAAGACGTCCTGCAAGGCTACGTCGAGGCGGCTCGGTCTTTCGAACCCGCCGATGCGCGGTACCTGCTGAACCACACCGGCCATTGCGTCGCGATCAAGCCGGAGGAAAAACGGTTCATTACGGTCGAATTAATCCGCCAAACCACCTTCACCGGCGTCGAGCAGGACATCAAGCAACAAATCGAGGCCATGCGCGACGGTGGTCTCTCACAGCTCGTCATCCCGATCGTTCCGGGCCACGAAGCGGCGATCGAGGACTGGGGGCGGATCGCACGGGCGTTTCGATAGCAAATCCGGGGAGCGGCCAAATGACCGCCCCCATTAGCCATTTCAGAACTTAAACATATCCATCAGATCGTCGATCGCCGGGCCATTCGTGGGGGCATAGCTTCCACTGGCCTGCTGCGGATTCGGCAGGTTGTCACGGCTGCGGCTGGAAATCGTCGGCAATCCCCAGTTTTTCTCTATGAATTTCAGGATCGAGACGTGATCCGCGTAGCTGTGGTTGACGTGCCCGCCGATCGAGTAAGGCGACACCACAATTAAGGGAATGCGGGTGCCATCACCGAAGAAATCCAGCGACTGGATGTAGCCGGAGTCGTAGTAGCCGCCGCCCTCGTCAACCGTAATGAAGACGGCGGTGTTTGCCCACAAATCCTGGTTCTTCCTTAGCTCCGTCAGCACTTTCCTGGTAAATGCCTCGAAAATATCGAACCTGGAGGAAGCGGGATGTCCGTCGTTCACGCCGGACGGTTTCACGAACGACACCGCCGGCAGGTTGCCCGAGTGGACGTCGGCGTAAAAATCGTCCGTGTCCTGATTGGCTACGTCGCGCATCGTTGGATCGGCCATGAACTTCGTCTGGTAGTTGAACGGGTTGCAGATGTTGCAATACGCATTGTTCGGATTGGTCGGCTGCGCCGCGGCCTGGTTCCAGCCCTCGCCAAACCATGCGAACGACACGTTGTTAGCCAGCAGCACGTCCCCGATGCTGGGCGTTGCAACCGGCGGAATGGCGAACGGCGTTGTCGTATCGATGGTGCCATCCTGCAGGTAGCCGGGGTTATAGTTGTTCAGCAGGTAATAGTGATCCGCGTCGCAATTCGGTTTTGGCTTTTCCGGCAGCGAGGCGAGATAGCCAAGAATAGGCGCTACCCCGGGCTGGGTTGAGTCCGCGCAATTGCTATACGACCCACCGTTGCCGGTCGTTGTGCTGCCATAGCCATCGTTGGTGTAAACATTGTTTGTCCCGCTTTGCGGGTTGGGATTCTCGATTTGGGCGGACGGCGGTGTCGTCGCATTGCCCTTCCCGTCAGTGTAATAGATCGCATCGCCGAATCCGGCATAGATGCTGTCCAGGCCGGTGCCGCCTTTGGCCGGCTGATGATAGTTGTCGCTGATCGAGTACGTGTCCGCCAATTGCTTGAAGAACGGCATGTCGCCCTGCGCGACGTTATAGATACCCATCGCGACGGAGCCTTCGCCCGATGGCGTGGCACCCCCGGAAGTCAGCGGGGCTCCATTGGTCCCCGCGCCAATGGTGGCTTCAACCCAGGGGAACAAATCGTTCAGGCAACCACTCGGATTGGCCGCGGTGGCGTGGCTAAGGTCGCAGTCCATCTGCTGCCACATCTGATAAAAGCGATGCACCGGACTGGCTGCATACGCATCGTAAGCGATGCCCGGTGTCAACGAGTAGGGGCCGTTCGGAAGACTGGAGGCGTTCGGCAATCTCGTATCGACCGCGCCGGAGGTCAACCCCGTCGCTCCTGCCAGCAGCAGCTTCAGGTCGCGTGGAAGCAGATCGCTGGTCGCGTCCTCGGCCTGCGCAATCGTATTGAATGGGGGGCTGGTGTCGCTGTTGGCTTTCGGACCGCCCACCGTCAGCGGTGGTACAGTCGTATAGGGACCGGTCTTGGTGGGCGCGATGTGAAAAGTGTCACTCTCTGTCGCTGCGTATTGCGCAGCTTTGGAAAAATTCGGCCCGGGCGTTCCATCCGCGTTGACGATGCCTTCGGACAAAAGATTGTTGACCGTTTCGCCCGGCTGCGGCGTATAGGTTGCGAACAAATGGTCGAACGATCTATTTTCACCGTAGATAACGATAACATGCTTGATTGGCGTTGTTGTATTGCCGTCAGCGGGCTGTATTGAAGCGGCGACCGCAGCCAGCGGCGCCAAAGCTGTAGTTGTTGACAATAGTGTTAATAACCTCGCGATTGTCCGGCGCGTCCTGCTGGTCATTTGCTGCCCCCTTTTCCTTTGAAGGAAGCCCAATACGTAGCCGTTGACGATGACGCTGAGGTTACAGCCCGATGGCAATGGTGTTGCTCGCGGCATTGCGAAGTGGGGAATTTGTCATTATTCAGTGCGATATTTCAACCGATCCGCGGAAGATCGTGTTAATATAAAATAAGTTATACCGGGAGTGTGGAACCCGCGGGACAACTTCCGCAGATTCGACGCCGCATGCCATCATGGTCGCCACATAATCTCGGGCGAGCAAAGCGCCACGATTTGTTGACGTCGTTGTAAGCCTTTTGGCATTGTTGGTCCGATCCCGGCACGAGATCGATGTTAACCGAGCGACCGGTCCAGAATGCCCCTCAACGTCTCGGCACCATACGACCCCGGTGCCGAGACGTGCCCGCCGCTGGAGATTCGGTTTTTTTGGGCATCCTCCCAGTGCCGCCCATCGAAAAACCGGGTCGGTTTCAGCGCCGGCCCATCGATACCGTCGAGGCATCGCGCATTAACCGTAACCTTGTCGGGCTGCGAACGCGGTATATAAAACGGATGCATGCCGCAATGCCGACAAAACGGATGTTGCGCGACGCCGGTCTCGAACGTGTAAACCGTCAAGGCGTCCTTGCCGAGCAGCAGCTCAAATTCCGCCGGAAAGGTCGGCAGATGCAGTATCCCCTTCTTCGTGCACACCGAACAACTGCATTGCGACAAAAGGTCGAGATCGATCTTGGCTCGGAACCGTACTGCTCCGCAATGACAGCCACCTTCCCGGGTTTCAAGCACGGCTCGGTTTCTCCTTCAGGTGGCACCCAATACTGTTTAAATTGGCTGCCAGATCATCCATTTCGTCATGGCCGGGACAAACCCCGGAGCATCTACACATCTCGTTGCGCAAACGGCCGATCCGCCATGGCCCAGCCTCTCTGGGCCACCCGTCGCGGCACCGTCGAGTCACAGGTGGCCCGGACAAGCCGGTCCATTACGATAAAGCAACCTCGCAGCGCTATCAACCTAATCTGTTGTTACACTACGGCACGCACGTCCTATCCAAAGTCAAAATGCTTCTCCATCTCCTTCTTCACATCGGTCATATGGGTGAAATACTGAAAGAACCCGCCGTTGTAGTTGCCGTCCTGCCGCCGGTTCGACTCACCCTCGAAGTTGTAATATCCGGGCGTGCACTCGCGATTCCGGTTGGTCTTGCCGCGATGCCGGATCACCTCGTCCACCCACCATTGTTCCGCATCCGGTGTGGCGTCGATCGTGGTGTGGCCGTTTTCGCGCACATATTTGATGCACTCCGCGATATGCCGCCCCTGAGTCTGCAACATGAACGTCAGGTTGAACTGAAACGACGCCTGATAGCCGCCCATGATGAACAGGTTCGGATAGCCGCTGGAGTGAATGCCGAACACCGTCCGCATTCCGTCGGCATATTTCTCGTTCAGTTCCAGCCCGTTCTCGCCGCGGATATCGTTGTAGATGCCGGTCACCTGCACTTCAAAGCCAGTCGCATAGATCAGCACGTCCACCGGATATTCCCGGCCTTCGAAAACCACGCCTTTTTCGGAAACTTCAGTGACGCCCTGGCCCTTGGTATCCACCAAATGCACGTTGGGAAGGTTGAACGCCGGCAAATATTCGTCGTCGTAGCAAGGACGTTTGCAGCGGTGCATGTACCACGGCTTTAACGCCTCGGCCGTCACCTTGTCCTTGACGATTGCATCGACGCGCGCGTGGATGCGCATCTGGTGCTCGATATTCTGGTTCTCCTGGCGCTGGATCTTCACCTCGCGCGGCAGGGCGGCCAAATCGGCTTTCTGTTGTTCGGTCAACACCGGCCCGCGCATGTGCTTCTCCAGCCGTTCCGCCTGCCAACCGGGCTGCAGTGCCGCCGCCCAGGCGGGATCAGTCGGAATGTCGTCACGAATATCGATCGCCGAGGGCGTCCGCTGGAACACATACAGCGCCTTCGCCGCCCGTCCCACGCGCGGAATGATCTGCACGGCCGAGGCCCCGGTGCCGATGATGCCGACAACCTTGTCCTTCAGGCCCGACAGATCCCGCCCGGTGTAAGCATAGTCGAATCGTGACGAATGAAACGAGTGCCCCTTGAACCGCTCCATCCCCTCAATCTTCGACAGCTTCGGCTTCGACAATGTCCCATTGGCGCAGATCACAAACCGGGCCGACATGGTGTCGCCGCGATCGGTACCGACGCGCCAAAGCTTCGCCTCCGCATCCCACACGGTCGAGGTCACCGTGGTCTGAAACACCGCCAGATCGTACAGATCGTATTTGCGGGCGATGGCCTGGCAATGCCCGAAAATCTCCGGCCCCTTGGCGAAGAAGCTTTCCGGCACATAGTTAAGTTCATCCAGCAGCGGCAGATAATCGTAAGCCGAAACGTCGCACGCCGCCCCGGGGTAACGGTTCCAGTACCAGGTGCCACCGACGTCACCGCCGCGCTCGACAATTCGGATGCTCTCGACGCCGCGTTCGCGCAACCGAGCCGCGGTCAGCAGCGCGGAGAAGCCGCCGCCGATGAACAGACATTCCACCGTGTCGTTGATCGGTTCCCGCTCCAGCCGGGTTTCGACATGCGGATCGATTTCATATCTGGCGAGGTCGCCTGTGAGTTCGGAGGTATATTGCGCGCGGCCGTCCGGCCGGTAGCTCAGGCGCAGATCGCGTGCCTCGGCGAATTTGTGCTTGATCTCGTCGTAGTACTCTTGCGGCTTGTCCGTCGGGCGCAACGGATCGAACGCCACGCGCACGGCGGTCGTGTTGGCATTTTGGTGCCGCACCGCGGGCTTCACCTGAGTCTCAGACATGCTTCGTTCTCCCCGTCCAGCGACGGTACCGTTTTCTACCAGACGGTACGCTGCCGCCTTCCAGGGCCGATGTCAAACGGCCGGGTTCAGTGAAACACCCGTCCGGCGTCGATCACGATGGTCTGACCGGTCATCGTCTCGGTACGGCACATCGTAACGACCATATCGGCGCAGTCGTCCTTGTCGGCGGCCTTCTTCAGCAACGATCCGGCGGTGGAGCGTTCGATCATCTCCGGCCGTAGATTGTCGGTCGCGCGGGTGCCCTCGATCAATCCGGGCGCGACGCAATTGACCAGCGTTTCCGGCGCCATCGCGACCGCCGTGCAGCGCGTCAGGTGAATCAGCCCGGCCTTGGCCACCGCGTAGGCGATGGACGAGCCGACCGGATGCAGCCCCGCCACCGAGGCGATGTTGACGACGCGGCCTCGGCCCTGAGCCTTCATGATCGGCGCCACCGCCTTGGTCAGCCGCATCGGGCCGGTCAGGTTGACCGCCATGATCTTGTCCCACACCTCATTCGTCAGACCATCGAGGTCCGTGAACGGTACCGCATAGTTGTAGGCGGCGTCGTTGATCAGAATGTCCAGGCGGCCGAACTGCTTCGTTACGTCGCCAATCAACGCCGCAATCGCCACGTCATCGGTGATGTCGCAGGCGAACGCCGCCGCGTTGATCTGATAGCGCGAGGTCAGGTCGCGCGCGACGCCCTCCGCCTGATCTTTGCTTTGTGCATACATGACCGCGATGTTGACGCCCTCCTTGGCCAGCGCGTGACAGATACGTTGGCCGAGGCCGCCGTTGCCACCGGTGACCAGCGCGACCGTGCCTTTAAGATCCATAGATATTCTCCTGCATGCCGTCCCGCGGCACGGTTTCGTTTCGGGCGGCCACACTGCCCCGCACCGCGCGGGGCAGGCAACCATCAGTGCGCCAGCGGATCGGGGCGGAACTGGATGTGGTACACCCGCGGACGTTCACCCTTGCCGGTTTCGTTGTGGAACATCGCCCGGGTGCCGGATGTGGTCCACAGTCCGCGGCCCTTCCAGCCGGTGTTGGGGTCATCGATGCGGCCATCGACGTTCTTGGTGAAGAACCCGGCCGGATACGGCACATGGAACGTGACGAATTTGCCGTTCACCAGCGCGCTGATCGACTCGCTGCCGTTAGTCATTGCCATCGGAACGTTCTCGCCCAACCCGAGTGTGTTGTAACGATCCACCCAGACATAATATGCGGCGTCGGCACTTCCCGACGCATCGACACCCTTGAACTGCGGACCGGGGAAGCGATACAGCGACCAGCCCTCGGGGCACTGCCTGCCCGTTACGGTCGCGGGGCCTTTCAAGGGTTCCTTGCATTTGGAACGATCGAAGCTGGCCAGTTGGCCGCTGGACAGCGCCGTCCAGACCACGCCTTTCATATCGACATCGACGCCGCGGGCGCCGAACGTGCCCTCCGGCGGCTGGAACAGTTCGGCCATCGCTGTATTCGTCGGATCACTCCCCGGAATAAAGTGGATCAGATAGCTTGGTTGATCCATCCGCGAGAAGCCAACATCCATGGATTGACCCCAAATCGTGTCATCAACCGGGCTGGCCTGCACGCCGTAGAAACCGGCGATGACTCGTTTCTGCTTGTCGGGATCGAGCGGTTTGTCATTTTCTACATACGCGCCGCGCTTGCCCCAGCCCGGCACGTCCACGATCAGCGGCGACCAGCCTTGTGACGCCTTCGCATCGCCGGTTTCCAGGAACTGTTTGGTGTTCAGCCAGCCCACGACCGGCGCACCGGCACCACCGGCACTCGTCCACAGCGTATTGTTCGCGTCATGGCCGAAGTAGAGGTGCTGTGTCGTGAAACACGTATCGATCAGGGTGAATTTCTCGGTTTTCGGCTCGTAAAGCGACAACTGCCGCACTGACGACGTCAGCGGGGCCACCTTTGCGGACGGCAGATCAGAGCCGGCCTTGCAATAGGACGGATCATCGGCACCTCGGCCACGGGCGGCGAACCACAGGCGCCCGGCCTCGTCAAAGATCAGGTTGTGATTGCTCGTGTGACCGTCCCAGATCGGCTTGTCGCCCCAAAACACGGACTCGCCCATCGGTTCGTCCAGCAGGCTCGGCGTTCCGGGGGCGTATGGATGTTTGATAAACCAGGTCTTGTTCTGGATCGGGTCCAGCACCGGCACATTATCGGTGGACTCTTCGGGCGATCCGTAGATGTAACCATTGGCATTGACCGTCGGATGCCGCTTATCGGTGGAGATCGCGTCGTGCATGTAAGTCGTCGGCGCCGCCCAGTCCCACAGGCTGACGACCATGTTGCGTTCCGGGCCGGTTGGCCGCGACGGCTTGGTGGCCGGCAATTCACCCTTGGCGATCCGGTCCGTCCAGTCGGCGAACAGCGACAGCCCCTTCATCGGGCCAAGACGCGTGATCGCCAAAGCCATGTTGCTCATCGCCTGACCCGATTGCAGGCGGCGCATCCACATGTCGGTGGAATTCGAGAACGTTCCGAGTTCTTTCACATGCGGCGAACGAATGTTCTCGCTACCGAGCGCATGGCAGGACTGGCAGGAGTTCTTGAGCGTATCGATCCAGGCGCCCTGCGTCTTCAGGAACGGAGGAATGCCGTTGCCGCCCTCGTCAGTGCCGGGAAACTGGTTCGCCGCCGGAATTTGCAGCATCGAATACCAGTACATGCCCGGATAGTATTTCGCTGCTGCCGCCGGCGTCGGCGCGACGGTCGCGGTCAGGTTTAATGCTTTCCCGGGCGATCCATCCACGCGCGGGGAATCGACAAGGCCATAGCCCCGCACCCAGACCTTGTAGTTCGCCTTGGGCAGATCGGGAATCAGGTAGCGCCCGGAGTCGTCGGTCACGACGATTTTCGCGAATTTCGTCGGCAGATCGGTGGTCTCCGCAATGACCCAAACGCCCGCCTCCGGCCCGTGGCCGCTGGTGACGACTCCGCCGATGTCGGTGGCTCCGATCGATACGGCCGTTGCTGACGGCGCGGCCGTTTGGGCGTGCGCGGCGATCGAGGCTGACGCGATCAATGCGGCCAAAGCCGCCGCTGACAGCAACGCGCCGCGTTTCTTGTCGGACATTCAATTCCCTCCGCTGAAAGCGATGGCCGCTTTCGTTTTCTTTGTTAACCCCGCGCCGGTGAAGGCTGACAGGATGGCCAATACGTACACCGCCAACGCGACGCTGCAAAGGTCATGGGGTCCCGGCAAGGATTGGACTTTCAACCTGTGGCGACACACCATCGCCTGAGGTCAAGCGCATGTGGGGGGAAACATGAAGGTCGGCATTCTGCAATTCTTCGGCTGGCGCGACCGTTCGGTGCCGCTGCATTCGGTTTATGAGACAGCGCTGGAGCGGTTTTCCATCATGGACACCACCGGCTACGACGCCGTCTGGCTGGCTGAACACCATTTTTCCGGGTTCTCCGTCTGCCCGTCCGTTCACATGATGGGGACCATGGCCGCCGCCCGCACCAAACGCCTGCGTATCGGCACGGCGGTCTCGCTGGCACCGTTCTACAACCCTTTGCGGCTGGCCGAGGAGGTGGCGCTGCTGGACGTCCTGTCGGGCGGCCGGGTCAACTGGGGCGTCGGGCGCGGCTTCGAACGCAGTGAATTCGCCGCGTTTGGCATTCCTGGCGAGGAAAGCGGCCCCCGCTTCCACGAAACTGTCGAGATCGTCCTGAAGGCCTGGACCAGCCAGCGGCTGACGCACCACGGCGCCTTCTTCCACTATGACGGCGTCGAAGTGCTGCCAAAACCGTTTCAGGCGCCGCACCCGCCGGTCTGGATGGCCGCGTCATCGATACCGGCGATCGAATGGGCGGCGAGCCAAGGCCATTCGATCCTGATGGACCCGCATTCCTCCCGCACCGATCTGATCAAGAAACGGCGTCACTACGCGGCACGGCTATCCGACGCCGGGTTTGCCGATGGTGGACGCGATATCCCCATGGCTCGGTTGGTCGCCGTCGATGAGACAGCCGACAAAGCCCGCGCGGTGGCAAAGCGCGTGGCCGAATGGACCATCGCGTCCTATGTCGGTCCGCGGCACGCCAATGTGCGCCAAGGGACGCCTCGGGATTTCGGCGGCAAGGACCCGGTCGATTATTACCTGGACGATGTGATGATCCATGGCACCGCCGAGAGCGTGATCGACCAGATCCGGTCGTTCAGCGCCGAGATCGGCATGACCTATCTGATGGCGGCGCCCATGAGCGGGCGTTCATTCCGGTTGCTAACGGATCAGGTCCTGCCGCGCATCGCGGGTTGACGGGCGCGCCGGCGTCAAGCCAACATTGGGCAAAGGGAGAAACCGACATGCCGTTCTATGAAAGAGGCGACGTCCGCATCCATTACGAAGAGGCTGGCTCCGGCTTTCCGTTGTTGCTGATCCCCGGCGGCGGATTGAACGCGACCGTCGGGTTCTTCACCGGCAGCTCGCCGTTCAACGCGATGGACGAATTCAAGAACGAATATCGCTGCATCACGATGGATCTGCGCAATGCCAACGGTGGCGAGTCCTCCGGCCCGATCGAGGCCGACCGCCCCTGGGATTCCTTCACCGACGATCAGCTCGGTTTGATGGATCATCTTGGCATCGACACCTTCATGGTGATGGGCTTCTGCATCGGCGGTCCGTTCATCTGGAACCTGCTGCGGCGGGCGCCCAACCGGGTCGTCGCCGCCGTGCTGGCGCAACCAAGCGGATCGCGGCCGGAGACGCGGGATTCGTTCTATAACAACAACATGAAGGGCTGGGGTCCGGAGATTTGCGCAAGGCGGCCCGACGTTACGATGGCAATGGTCGAACCGTTTCTGAACAAGATGTATCGCGACAATCCCGACTTCGTCTTCACCGTGACGCGCGATTTCGTCAGCAAGTGCCAGACGCCGATCCTGGTGCTGCCGGACGACGTCCCGGCGCACCCGTATGCGGTGGCGATGGAGACGGTGCGCCTGGCGCCAAAGTCCGAAGTCAGCCTGTATCCATGGAAGGAACCCAAGGAGATGATCCCGGTGGTGGTGCGTCAGGTGCGGTCTTTCCTCCGGGCGCATCGGCCCGTTCGGTAGGGCGGGACGGGTATCTCGCCGCACCCGACACTGAAACCCGGTTCCACATCGGGGCGCCGGGCGCGGATCACGAGCTTGTGCTTGGCTTTGGATCGCGCACAGTCTTTCTCAGGGGATGGGAGGACTTTGTCTGAGCCGCATGGAAACTTGATAGTTTCTTTGTCCGCGAGGCCGAATATAGCTATGATGCGTCGAGCCTGAAGTCCGAGGGCAAGCACAATGGCCAAATTTGATAGAATTACCTCTAATCCGGCCATCATGAACCGTCAGCCGACAATCCGTGGCATGCGCCTGACGGAGCAGCGTGTCCTCGAAGCGCTCACGATCTATCCGAACCGGGACGATCTACGCCGCGAATATCCGCAATTGGAATCTGAGGATATTCGTCAGGCGCTTGCATTCGGCATGGAGGAACTCGGCACGGCCGCCCTCGCCGCGTATGATGCCGAAACGCTGTTCCACGCCATGGCGGTGGGGGCGGATCGCGCTCGGGCTTCGTGAGGACTGTGTGATGTCGGAGGCGAGGCGCCAGCCAGGTTGGACCTGGGAGACCTATCTGGAGTGGGAGGCCGGTTAGCCCATCCGTTACGAACTTGTGGACGGCCAGGTCTATGCCATGGGCGGAGGGACGGCCGAGCACGATACGATCGGCAACAACTTGCGGGCAGCGCTCGTTGGACAGTTGCGCGGCAAGCCATGCCGGCCGCAGGGTCCCGACCTTAAAGTAAAGGCGGGGAAGGATGGCCGCTATCCGGATGCGCTGATCGACTGCGGCCCCAGGGTACCGGGCGCGCTGGTCGCTCGGGAGCCGGTGGCGGTGTTTGAGGTTTTGCCCAAGAACACGAAATGGATCGATCAAAGCCTGAAGCTGCGAGATTACGACGCGACACCGAGCATTCGCACCTATGTCCTGATCAGCCAGGACGAACTGCGGGCGATGGTTTACACGCGGGATGCGCACGGACGGCTTGGCATCCAGAGCGCTGTTCTCCTGGAGGGTGTGGACGCGTCTATCGAGATTTCCGAGCTCGGGTTGGTGTTGCCATTTTCCCTTCTCTATGAGGGGCTGGAGCTTGCCTCCGATCGATCACCAGCCCGCTGAATCCTCGGCCCTACGCAGGTCTAGGGTGATGGTTGGCGTCCTCATGCCGGCTGCGATGTCTGGACCGCGACATGGAGTATCGGATGGTCACTTTGCCGAGCCGCGTATTCCAGTGCGGCAGTGATGTCCCCGTCTTCAAGCAAAGGGTGCTCGCTCACAATTTCCTCCCGACTGGCCCCAAAGGCCAGCCAGTACGGCCTGGCTCGGAAAAGCGTCCTCTGACGGTCCCGGCGCGATCAGCTTATTTATGTGGTCGTTCGAACCAAGGCAGACCCGATGATCACGACCACGCTGGACACCGTCCGACAGCAACTTGCGCAGCAGGAACCGGAACGCCGCCGTCGCGGCGTGCGTCACCTTTCGGTGTTCGGGTCGCATCTTGACTTATTTCCTATATTAATTTATGATTGCCGGTATGAAGACCTTCCTCTCGCCACATCCGGCCATCGAGATTTCCGCGGTCGCACGACTGACGCAGGTCGGGGCACCGGCGGTTGGTGCGGACCGGAGGATTGAGAAAACGTCTTATAAAATGGGACGAATTCTCATGGCGTGGCTTTTGAGACGATGATGAGCGCACAGACCCGGAACCGTGAGGCCCGAGGATCAGACAAACCGGACCTGCGCGAGGCCATGCGAAACGAGATCACCACCGCGCCCACAACTACGCGCCGCCCTAAGCCTGCCCAATCCCCGGACGGTATTCGAAGCGTTCGCCGGCTGCCTTGCCGGCGTTGTACGCGGTGGGCAAAACCATCCGCCGAGCCGCCGCTCGCCGGCGCAATGTCAGGCCCAGGCGCTCCATCTCTTCGTCGATCATCGCATCCTTGACCGGCACAAGGTCCCGCCCGTTGCTGGCGACGTTCCGGCTTTGGCGCAACGCCTGCAGCTTCTTGTTGATCCCCAACGCCAGGCCGATCTGGAACGAATTGGTGGCCATCCTTCGGTCACCGCTGTCCGCCGACCGATAAAAATCGCCGGCCTGGAACGTGGCGGTTTCGGTGATGAAGGCCAGAGCGATCAGGTCGTGCAGGTAAACCGCGGCCTGCACGTCGGCGGGCAAGCCGAAAAAAATATAGCGCAGCGTCGCGTCCCGGGACGATTCGGCCCAGACCCGGCAGTCGAACAGCGCGGCGATGCTGGTCATGCAATCATCGATCGGGCCGCGCCGCTTGCGGTTGGTATCGACCCCGATGCCCTCGCAGGTTTGCTTGCGCAGATCCAGCTCGCTGAGGTTCAGCCCGTAGCGGTCCAGCAGTTCGGCGACCTTCTCCGCCGCCGCCAGCGCCTCGGGTTCCGTGCAGCCCTGCTCGACCGTCTTGGTGCGCAGCGCCCGGATGCGCTGCACCAGCCGGTCGAGGTCAGCGGTGTCGCCCGCCGGCCGGCTGGCCGACAGCTTCACCCGCTCCCGCAGGGAGTCGAACAGGGCGCGGGCCTCCAGGGAAAACGTGCCGCGCGTGATGCCCGCGTCCATCGCGGCGGCAACGGCGTCCAGATTCCCGCGCGCCGAACCATTGGCCGCGCGCAGGGCCATGGTCTCCACCACCACGGCGGCGATGCGCATATAGGCGCTGGACAGTGCGGACTCGCCGCCATTGCGGGCGATCCCGACGCTGAGCAGCGCGTTCATCAGCACGTCCTGGTTGGCGAGACCACGGGCCGCGGCCAACTCCCCGGCGTCGGGTTCGCGACCGAGCTTCGCCCAGGCGGCGGCGAGGGCGTCCAGCCGGTTTTCGGCGGGGCGGAACGGGAGCTTCGGTTTCTGAACCGCGGCCTCTCCGGGTCCGAAAGACTCCAGACCGGTGCGGATGATGTGGCGGTAAACCGCCTCGGCGCAGCGGACGCCGTTGCCGAGGCCGACAGTGCCGGGGCGCACGAAACCCAGGGCAAGGTCAAGCATTTCGGCATTCAAAGGCACCAGAAGTCTCGGTGCGACGACGCGCGCGTCGTCAATCGGCGTGAACAGACCCAGTGTCACGCTGGCGCCGATGCCGTTCGATGATGGGGTCGGCAGCAAAATGCGGGTCTCGCCGGATGCCCGATCCTCGAACCGGCCGCCGCTGATGCGTGCCAGCCGTATCCGGCTGCGACGTAGCAGCGTGACGGCGGCAACATCTTCTGGCGACCGTCCCTTCATGGCGCGCGCCAGCCGGTCGAAGGCGGTTGTGCCCATGATGGAGGGCTCGCTTAACGCCAGTTCCGCAGCCAGTGTCCGGGCGGCCCGCCATTCCGGGGCTTCAGCGGAGGCGGGCTTATCGCCCAGCCAGCGGCGAGCCATGGTGTCAACTTTGTCGTCGGCGATAAACGCCAGCGCCTCGGTGCTTAAGGCCGCCAGTCTTTCGGGCAAAGTAAGTGTCATCGGGATGAGTGGACAATTTTGTCCCCGATTTGGTCAAGGCCCGGATGCGACGAATTGCCGAGGGCGCCCGGGCCATGTCTGCCGCGTTCGTACGGCGTCGCACGGACACAGAAATCAGTCGGTCGCGCCTGCCGTGGATGTGCCCTCCCCGTGGATTGCGAGATCGCCTTGGGGAATCGTTAGTGTGCCGGCGTCTACTTCCCGGCCTCCGCCAGCGCGGCGAGTTGTTCGGCGACAACCGCCCAACCCTGCTCGAAGCCCATGGCCTTATGCTGGTCGTAGGCTTCCTTGCTCCAGTGGCGTGCGCTGCCGGTGTAGCGTGTCTTGCCGCCCTCATCGACGAACGTCATCGTCCCCACCATAAACGGACCCTTTGGGTGCCAGCCCGTGGTGAACGCATCGGTGAAGACGAATCGCTTGCCGGGCGACACCTCAAGGAACACGCCTTCATGCGGCATCTCCTCGCCGTTCGGGCCGCGCATCACGACAGCCGAACGCCCGCCGGCGCGCCAGTCCTGCTCAATGATCTCGACCGTCCAGGGCTTCGGGCACCACCACTCCGCCATGCGTTCGGTAGCGATCTTCCAGACCGTCGCGACGGGAGCGTCGATCAGGCGGGTGACGGAGAGTTCAAGATTTTCGGCGGTCATGATCGTTCTCCTGAGACATCAGTCTCGGTCTGGGGCACCAAGCGGGAAAAATGGCCGATACGGACGGGCGTCGTCAATACAGCGGGCGAACGAGGGACGCGCCAGCAGACGGGCGCGATAGGCCTTCAGCGTGGTGCGATCCTCGCCGATCGGGTGCGCCCAGTCGGCGTAGAACAGCGCAGGTGCGGCGGCTGCATCGGCCAAGGTGAAAGCATCGCCGGCGGCCCATTGGCGTCCCGCCAGGGTCTGATCAAGCCAGCCATAGATCGTATCGAGCGCGGTTCGGGCCCGCGCGACGCCGTAAGGATCGCGCGCGTCTTCGGGTCGGAGGGCATCAGCTACGATAGCCTGCATCGGCCCCATCACATGGCTGTCAAACACGCGATCGAGCATCCGCACCGGCACGGCTCCCCTCGCATCCGCCGGGATCAGCTTAACCGGTCCGGGGTGAAACGCGGTGAGATGCTCGATGATCGGGCTGGTCTCGAACACCGTCGTTCCGCCATCGACGAGCAAGGGGAATTTGGCGATCGACCAGCGTCGCGCCAACTCCGCACCATTCTCGGGATGATCGGGACCGAGTATGCGAAAGTCGAACGGCGTTTCGTTTTCGTACAGCGCGATCAGCGCCTTCATCGTGTAGGACGAAAACGGATGGCCGAAAAGTTGCAGGCTCACGCGACGGTCCTCCCTGAGTGGGCAGCCTCGATCGCCGCGATATCGATCTTCCGCATTCCCATCATTGCCTCCATGGCGCGCTTCGCCGCCGCCCTGTCGGGATCAGCCATCGCGTTGAGCAGCACGCGCGGGACGATCTGCCAGGACAGGCCGAACTTGTCCTTGCACCAGCCGCACTGCGATTCCTCGCCGCCGTTTGCGACGATCGCATGCCAATAGCGGTCTGTTTCTTCCTGGGTGTCGGTATAGACCTGGAAACTGATCGCCTCATTGAAGCTGAAATTCGGGCCGGCGTTTAAGCCGAGAAACGGCATGCCCAGCACGGTGAACTCGACGGTGAGGTCGTCGCCCTGCTTGCCGGCGGGATAGTCGGACGGTGACTGGAGGCGGGCACCCACGTGGCTTTCGGGAAACGTTGCGGCATAGAATTCGGCCGCCTCACGCGCCTTGCCCTGATCGGACCACAGACAGGTTGCGATCTTATTCCGGGTAATGTTGGAATGCGCCATGCCGGACCTCCCTATGCGTCGCCAGTGTTAATGATCGACGGCTCTCTTTTTCGTTCAGGTAGCCAAAAGTCAAGCGGGAGGCTTTGCGTCGAAGGTCGCTATGCGATCGACCCGCATCACTCTCCCGATTGCTGTCTCGGGGAAACGCATCCAACCCATGGCCGGTTCTATCGCGACGGGAACTTTATGTCCGGCGCGCGCGCTGCCCTGAAGATGCCTTGCGAAACCACACCCCCGACCTGACCGCGATCACCAGGGTGGTCCCGTAAAGCACAAGTGCCGCCGCGAGGAACCCGAACAGCCATTGCAGAGATCCGGAAAAATGCAGCGCCAGGGCGCCGCCTCCGACCGCCAGGACCAACCGGCACAGCCCGGCCAGCAGCGGCCACATCAGGCGGCCGGCGCCCTGGGAGGCGAAGTACAGCGACAGGCCAAGGCCGAAGAAGCCATAGGCCGGCCCAACCGTACGCAGATAGGCGGCGCCGATCGTCAGCATCTCGGGGTCATGGCCGAATAAACCGAG
The DNA here is from genome assembly GCA_903932145.1 of uncultured Rhodopila sp. Taxonomy (GTDB): domain Bacteria; phylum Pseudomonadota; class Alphaproteobacteria; order Acetobacterales; family Acetobacteraceae; genus Rhodopila. The sequence continues at coordinate 46,958 of CAIZFE010000111.1, forward strand.
CCAGGCGTACGGCCAGATTGCGGCGGCGATGCCGATGCTTTCGGTCAGCAGGAACGCCATGGCGCCCCCGGTCAGGGCGATGCGCAGCGCTCGGTCTGGTTGGCCGGCGCCGATGTTAGTGCCGACCAGTGCGACCATCGGGCCGCCAATTCCGAACGCGACCGGGATCAGCAGGTATTCCAGGCGTCCGCCGGTGCCGTAGCCGGCGACGCCGGCAGGTCCAGCCGCCGCGCCGACCAGCGCTGTGGTCAGCAAGATCGTCAGGCTGGTTTGCAGCGTGCTGACCGATCCGACCGCGCCCACCCTCAGGATGTCCGCCGTCAGGGGCCATTTCAGGCCGGCCCAGCGCATCCGCACAACGCTGCGTCCGGACAGGATGTACCAACCGAGCACGGCGGCTGTCAGGGCGGTGGTGAGCAGGACGGCGAGGCCTCCGCCCTGGATTCCCATAGCGGGGATCGGACCGAAGCCGAAGATCAGCGCAGGCGACAGCGGGATCAGCAGCACGACGCCGATGCAGATCGCCATCGCCGGGACGAACATGTTGCCGGTGCCTCGGATGACGCTGGCGAACGCGTTCATCAGCCACACCAGGACGGTGCCGCCGAACACCACATTGGAATACAGCATCGCCGCATCCAGCGACCCCGCTCGGCCGCCCATCGCGGCGTAAAGCGGGCGTCCGAACAGCAGCAACGCGGCGGAAAAGAACAGTCCGAGCAGGCCGTTGATGAGGATTGCGTGGATCACCAGCGCGTCGGCATCGTGCCTCCGGCCGCCACCGAGCGCCCTGGCGATGGCGGAGGAGATCCCGCCGCCCATGGCGCCGCCGGCGATCATCGTCATCATCATGAAGCCGGGGAAGACCAGCGCCATGCCGGTCAGGGCGTCACTGCCGAGGTGGGAGACCCACCAGGTCTCGATCAGTCCGGTTGAGGCTTGGGCGGACATCACCAGGATGTTCGGCCAGGCCATACCGAGCAGGGTTGGGACGATGGCACCGTGCAGGAGTTTGCGGGTCCGGGGGTTCATCGCCGGGGTTAGCAGGTCGGCGGTCGTGGCACTCATAGGGGTGTTACCTGGTTGGTTGGGAGGAGGCCTTGGCGGCCGGGGATGGCGAGGCGGCGGAGTGTGTTGGCGTCGGCGGCGGGGCCGGGGATCATGGTGAACTCGGGCGCAGTCAGCGGGCGAAGCGTGGCGCGGTCGACCATGATGGGATCGGCGATCTGGCCGGTCTGGGTGTCGGCGATCTGCATGGTGGCGCCGTCTGGCATGAAGTGGCGGTTGCCCCAGGCGAACAGGGCGACGAGGACGGAGCGGAAATCCTCGCCTTTCGGGGTCAGACGGTATTCGCTGCGAGGCGGGTGCGCGTTGTATTGGTGGCGTTCGAGCATGCCGGACTCGACGAGGCCGTTCAGGCGGCTGGTGAGAATGTTCGGGGCTATGCCGAGGCTTTTCTGGAACTCATCGAAGCGGGTCATGCCGGCGAAGGCGTCGCGGAGGATCAGGATGCTCCACCACTCCCCGACGCGGTCGAGGGCGCGGGCGATCGGGCAGGTCATGACGCTGAAATCTTTGCGCTGCATCGGGGAGTCCAGTAGGTTGCAAAATGATAGTGATGGTTTATGGCTATCATGTCAATAGTTGTGGCTGCGGGAGTTCAAGGCACTCCCCATCGTCATGGCGGTCAGAGGCCCGCCATCCACGCCTTTGCTGGTTCGGGCCGCCGCAAGGCGTGGATGGCAGACCTTCGCCTGCCATGACGGTGTGGGTAGGGGCCGGCGACCGGGCACGACGTTGACGGCGGGGCGGGGTCTGGGGGACAAATGCGGGCCGCAAGCACCCGGAGGATTGGCTCATGCTTCATCGCGAACAGAATGAACTCGCCACACGGACGGGTCCGGAGACCCAGATGGGCAACCTGTTCCGCTGCTACTGGCTGCCGGCACTGCTGGCGGAGGAATTGCCGGAGGACGGCTGCCCGCCGGTTCGTATCAAACTGCTGTCCGAACGGCTGCTCGCGGTGCGCGGCACCGACGGACAGTTGGGACTGATCGACGAGTTCTGCGCCCATCGCGGCGTGTCGCTGTGGTTCGGCCGGAACGAGGACGGCGGCCTGCGCTGCCCTTATCACGGCTGGAAATATGCGGTGGACGGGACGTGCCTGGAGATCCCCTCGGAACCCGCCGGCAGCACTATGTGCGACCGGATCAAGCTGAAATCGTATCCACTGATTGAGCGGGGCGGGGTGTTTTGGACGTATATGGGGCCGCCGGAACAGCAACCTCCGTTGCCTGAGTGGGAATTCGCGACGGTTCCACTGAATCAGAGTTTCACCACCAAGCGGCTGCAGGAATGCAACTGGTTGCAGGCGCTGGAGGGCGGGATCGACAGCTCTCACGTTTCTTGGCTGCATCGGGGGAGTTTGAATTCGGACCCGCTGTTTAAGGGCTCCAAAGGCAACCAATACAATCTGGATGACGCCCGGCCTGTCTTCGAGGTCGTGGAAAACGACGGCGGACTGCTGATCGGCGTGCGGCGGAACGCCGAAGAGGGTCGTTACTATTGGCGTATCACGCCGTGGGTGATGCCGTGCTTCACCATGGTGCCGCCGCGGGGCGATCATCCGATTCATGGGCATTTCTGGGTGCCGATCGACGACGAGAATTGCTGGGCCTGGAGCTTCGATTATCACCCGGTGCGGGCACTGCGAGAGACGGAGGTGCAGGCGATGCGCGAGGGCTACAGCGTGCATGTGACCTACGTTCCCGGCACGTATCGTCCGACCGCAAACAAGGACAACGACTATCTGATTGACCGGGCGGCTCAGCGCGCCGGGACGACGTATAGCGGTGTGTCGGGGATCGCGATGCAGGATGCCTCGTTACAGGAGAGTATGGGTCCGATCGTGGACCGGTCGCGGGAGAATCTGGTTTCGACGGACACCGGGATCGTCATGGCGCGCGGGCGTTTGCTGCGGGCGGCGCGGGCGCTGGCGGACCGGGGGATTTTGCCGCCGGGGGTCGATCCCGAACATCATCGTGTGCGGTCGGCGGCGCTGGTACTGGCTCCGGATCAGGCCTACAAGGATGCGGCGGCGGAGGCGCTGAAGGCGCGGCCGGGCGTGCCGCAGGCCACGGTTTGAAGGGATGTCGATGCTCAACAGTCATCTCGTCAGATTGATACCATTGCCCTATCGTCATGGGCCTGCGCATGCCGATAGGGACGGTCTGATGGGCACATCGTGCGACGACCTTTATGGTGCTGGAGCTGCCCGCGACGCCATGAGCCGGAAGCAAGCAGATCGTCTGTTTTAGTTGGACCGCGCATACAGCCCGACGCGTCGGACCCGACCTCCCCGACCGATCATCCTGTGCTCCGGTGCGGCGGTGGCCGAGCGCCTGATCTGGAAATGGTTTCCCGAACCACTCGTTCGTGATTTGCAGCGCCGTTGGGGCGCCGCCGATGATCCCAACTCTATTTACGGGGTGTCGTCATGTCGGACCAAATCGCCGGTTCCATACCCGAGCCGAGTGCCTGGGCAGCAACGCCGCCGCCGGTTCGCCACACCTATGCGCTGAGTGTCCGTAACCACGGACTGGGAACCGCCATCGGCCTGCTGATCAAAAGCCTGCCCTATGCCGTCGCCCGGTTTGGCATCCTGCTGGCCTACGCGGTCGCCTGCATCATCTGGATCGTCGTGGCCTTCGGCGGCGCCGCGTGGCTGGGCACCCATATCGCCGGTGCATTCGGCATCCTCTGGTTCATCCTGTGCGTCGTCGGGATCGGCTGGTTCTGGGGCACCGTCCTGCGGTATGTGTTGCATTTGCTGGCGTGCGGGCATGTCGCGGTGCTGACCGAACTTATCACCCGCGGACAGGTCGGCAACGGCACCGTTTCCATGCTGAGCTACGGCAAGCGCATCGTGCTGCAACGGTTCGGTGAGGTGAACATCCTGTTCGGCTTCAACATGCTGGTGCGTGGTATCATCAACACCTTCCACCGCACACTCGACTGGATCGGCGAAATGATTCCGATTCCCGGATTGGAAGGCCTGTCCAGCCTGATGACCATGATCATGCGCGCCGCGACGCGCTATCTCGACAAAGTCATCTTGTCTTACAACTTGGCACGTAACGATGGCGATCCGTGGACCGGCGCGCGCGAGGGGCTGGTGTACTACGCTCAGAACGCCAAACCGATCCTGATGACATCGGTCTGGATCGTGATCCTGGAGCGGCTGTTGACGTTCGCACTCTGGCTTCTGTTGCTGGCTCCGGCGGGAGTCATCACGGTGATGCTGCCGGCGGGCGTGCGGGAAAGCGGTGGGTTGGTGACGATCCTGATCGCCATCCTGCTGGCGGGGACGATACGGGCGGCGTTTATCAAGCCGCTGTTCCTGATCATGATGATGGTGCGGTTCCACGCGCTGGCGGAAAACCAGCCGATCAATCAGGAGTGGGACGCTCGGTTGTCTTCTGCCTCGGACAAGTTCCGCAGCCTGGGCGCGGGGTTCTCCATGCCGTCGGGGACGACAGGTTTCTGGGCGAAGCGGGCTTAAGGTGACGCCCGTTTGTCCCGGGCCTCACGCCGATTATGGTTGACGAAACGCGCGTAAACCCAGGACACTGGCCGGTATGAGCGACGATCCGATCATGTCCGTGCTGGTTCGGCTGGAAGCTGGACAGACGGCTCTCCACACTGGGCTGGCTGGCCTGGAAGCCGAACAGGCGTCCCTGCGCACTGAACTGGCAGCCGGTCAGGCGACCCTGCACGCTGGGCTGGTTCGGCTGGAAGCCGAACACGCATCCCTGCGCACTGAGCTGGTAGCCGGTCAGGCCTCCCTACATGCTGAGCTGGTTGGGCTGGAAGCCGACCAGGCGTCGCTGCGCACCCAATTGGTTCGGCTCGAAGCCGGTCAGGCATCACTGCGCACCGATTTTTTCGTGGAGTTGGGCAAGACGCGTGCTGAGATCATGCAGAAGGTTGAAGGACTGCAAGACTCCCTGAATGCAATCCGCAGCGATCACGTCGTGGCCATGGGCAGTGTAGATGCGGTTCGGCTGGCCAACGAGAATACCCGGGCCGATATGACGCTTCTGCGGGAGCAGGTATCTGTTATGTGGAAGCAGATCAAAAGGCTTGAGAGCCGCGTCCGCGACATAACCGGCGATCCCTGACCGCTCTCGATTCATGACCGTTGCCCGAACGAACATCGATTAAGCCGCCGGGTCGGCATCCGGTTTGGTCATCTTCCTGAGATCGACAATACGGTTGAAGTCTTCCTCAGTCACAAAACCCAGTTCCAGCGCGGTCTCTTTTAATGTCAGGTCATGCTCGAGTGCGTGATGGGCGATCTGGGAGGCTTTGTCATAGCCGATCACCGGCGCCAGAGCCGTTACCAGCATCAGCGAGCGTTCGACATACGCCTGTATCCTCGCGAGGTTCGGCCGCGTGCCCTCAATCAGGTATTTCCGGAAATTCGTACAACCGTCAGTCATGATAGTAATGGAATGTGCGATATTATGGATCATCAGCGGCTTATACACGTTCATCTCCAGATATCCGCCCGCACCGCCAAAACCAACCGCCACATCATTGGCCATCACCTGGACCGCGATCATGGTCAGCGCCTCTGCCTGGGTGGGATTGACCTTGCCGGGCATAATGGAAGATCCGGGTTCGTTTTCCGGTAGTTCCAATTCGGCCAACCCGGCGCGCGGGCCACAAGCCAGCAGACGAATGTCGTTGGCGATTTTATACAGCGACACGGCCAACGTTCGAAACGTGCCGGACAACTGGACCAGCGCGTCGTGTGCGCCCTGCACGGTGAATTTGTTCGGAGCCGTCACGAACGGCAAGCCGGTCAACGCCGCGATTTCCGCTGCCACGGCCTCGGCAAAACCTGCGGCGGCGTTGACCCCCGTGCCAACGGCGGTACCGCCGAGCGACAAACGAAAGACCTGCTTCAGCGCGTCATCAATGCGCTCCAGGTTGTCGTCCAGCATGCCGACGTAACCCGACCACTCCTGCCCCAAAGTAATCGGCGTGGCGTCCTGTAGGTGGGTGCGGCCGATTTTGATGATATCTTTCCAGTCCCTGGCCTTCGCGCCGATGGCGTCGCGCAGCGCGGTGACGGCCGGCACCAGGCGTCCGATCACATTTGTCAAGGCGGCGATACACATCGCCGACGGAAACGAATCGTTGGACGACTGCGACATGTTGACGTGGTCGTTCGGATGTACTGGCGCTTTACTACCGAGCGCGGTGCCGGCGAGTTGGCATGCTCGGTTGGAGATGACCTCGTTGACGTTCATATTGAATTGGGTGCCGCTGCCGGTCATCCAGACGTGCAGCGGAAACATATCATGATGCTGACCGGCAAGAATCTCGTCGCACACCCTCACGATCAGGTCACAGGCTGATTTGGGTAATCGGCCACCTTTGTGGTTGGTAATTGCGGCGGCTTTCTTCAGCACGGCGTAAGCAGTGATCATCTCCCGGGGCATCAGATCCTGGCCGATACTGAAATAGGTCAGCGCGCGCTGCGTTTGCGCGCCCCACAGTCTATCGGCGGGAACCTCCACGACCCCGAGACTATCGGTCTCCCTACGAACGTCAGTCATTTGCATCGCCCCCTGTCACACGTGCATAAGGCTACGATCCGGGTGCGGTTCCAGCCGCGTCGCTGTCAACGACGATTGATAGGAATCGCCCGGCGTACCGCCTCCAATGCCCGGACGCCGTCGCTGGCGTCCACTGCCAGCCAATCGCCGGGGCCGGGATCATTCTCCGCTGATCGCCGCAACACCGAAACGGTGGCATCCGAGGCATCGCCCTTGCGAGTACTGATGCGCTGTTCCAACACCGCCAGCGGCGCCTTTAGCCAAACCCCCAGGAAGGGCACTCCGATCTGCCGCGCCATGTCCGCCAAATCAAGCCGAACCGCCGGGTCCAGAAACGTTGCATCCACGATCACGGCGTGACCCGATTCCGCGGCCAGGCGTGCCTGTTCAATCACCGCTCGGTTGGTCGCCGTGTTGGCTTCTGGTGTATAGGCATTCTGTCCAAGGCGATCCTCGGGCCCAACACCGAACAGCCGTTTGCGCGTCTCATCGCTGCGTACGATCAGCGCGCCCGGCGCAGCGCCCAGTTCCGGACCCAGAGCTCGGGCCAGGGTGGATTTCCCGGTCCCCTGTAGTCCGCCGATAGCAATGACCACGGGCGGGGCGGGATCGAGATAGTCGCGCGCCGCTACGAAATAGGGCGAGACATCCTGACTCGTCGCCTTCAGCACATGCGCCCGTATCATCGCCCGCTGAGACAGGAATACCGGCAAGCCCCGCATCGCGATGTCACCGGTGCGCGCGACATAGCGGTTCATCACGCGGTTGGCGGCGCCGCGTCCGACCCGGCAATCCAGGTCCATCAGCAGGAACGCGAGATCGTAGCCGACATCGATCGTGGCGAGGTCCTCGTCAAACTCCAGCGCGTCGAACGGGACGGGTTTACCGTGCCAAAGGCACAGATTGCCCAAATGCAGGTCGCCGTGGCAGCGTCGCACGCAGCCTCGTGTCGATCGTTCGGCCAGCCATTCACGACGGCTTTCGATCGCGGTGTGCATCGTCTTCTGCCATGCGGCCACGTCCGACGCGGGCAGTCCGGCGGCTATGGCCGAACGCACATTCCCGTCGGTGATGCGTACCAGGGCCGCTGGGCTGTCCCGGTTCGCCACGGGCGGCAATCGGGCATGGTAGGCGGCGACGCAATCGCCCAGATCGTCGAGCAGCCGGGGCGTCAACGCGTTTCGGACGGCTATCACATCCAGGAAATCATCACCGGGAACCGGCGCCATGCGCAGGACCCAGTCAATGACGTTCTCTTCGCCGAAGCCGAGGCTACCGTCAGAGCGGCGTGAGACAGCAACGACGTCGCGATAGATCTCGGGCGCCGCCGGCTTGTTGATCTCAAGTTCGCGCCGCAGGAAATGTTCGCGCGCATCCAGCGTTGAAAAATCCAGGAACGGCATCCGCACCGCCTTCTTGAGCTTCCAGACGGTGTCGGCACCAATAAACACGGCCGAGATGTGGGTTTCCGTGGGCGGCCGGCCGGCCAGATCCGCCAGAAAATGGGCCACCGCGTGTTGCTCCGGCGGGATGGTCATGCTGTTGGATTTTTCGGCGTGCTGGCGGTGGAAACGATCATCGCGCGGCGCTGTGTCGGCATGGTCCCGACAAATTGCCGGTCAATGTCCGTAGTGTCGGCGAACATGCGGCTGATACGTCCGACCATTCCAGAAAGCCTCGATTTGTGAAGCCGGAGCATAACGCTTTGCCCCGAACCCGTCAGGGTGCGCCAGGATATCTGAACGCGGGAGCACCCCGCACAATAATCACGCAATCTTCGTATGGTCGTCTCGGCCATCGTTTATCTTTGGCTCCCTCGAAGAGCGAAGGTCAGACGAGATGCAGCAGGAAGACACCAACCCGACCCGTCGTACCGTGTTGTCCGGGGCGGCCGCACTGGCGCTCACTGCATCCGTCACCAGCCCGTCCCGCGCCCAAACAGTGGCCGCAACGCCGGCAGATTCGATCGCGCGCGGATTGGTGTTCGATGCCGGCAGCAACCCGCGCGCCGGGGTCGCCGGCGTCATGGTGTCCAACGGCCTGGACGTGATGAAGACCGGTTTGGACGGAAACTGGTCGCTGCCGGTACGGGACGGAGACTCGGTGTTCGTGATCAACCGGCGGGCTGGGCGCTGCCGGTCGATGCGGCAACCAATCTGCCTCACTTCGCCTATGTGCATGCGCCGGCCGGTTCCCCCGACCTCGGGTTCCGCTTCGCCGGGATGCCGCCGACCGGCGCCTTGCCCGCCAGTATCGATTTCGGTTTGCACCGCAAGGATGAACCGGCGCGATTCGACGCGGTGTTGTTCACCGATCTACAGCCGGAAAGCCTGAATGAGGTCGGCTACATCCGCGACGATGTCGTCTCAATGGTGGATGCGTCGCACGCGGCGTTCGGCATCACCCATTGCGACATCATGTTCGACGACCTGTCCTATTACCCCCGCTACAACCGGATCGTCGGCACCTTCGGGCTGCCCTGGTTCAATTGTCGCGGCAACCACGACATGAACCTGGAGGCCCCCGACAACACTCACGCGGCCGAAACCTTCAAGCGGGTGTTCGGCGCTCGCTGGCATGCGTTCCGGCACGGCGGTGCGACGTTCATCCTGTTGGACAACGTGGATTACCTCGGCACCGACCCGTCGAAACCGAACGGTTTCGGCAAATACCGGGGTTTTTCGGCGACCGCCAGTTGGGTTTCGTCCGCAACGTGCTGGCGAACGTCCCGACCGACAGCCTGGTGGTGATCAGTTTCCACATTCCGCTGAAGACGCTGGCGGCCACCGACGCGGCCAACAACACGGTCGATATGCAGGCGTTTCTCAGCGCGATCGGCACCCATACCAACACGGTCAGCTTCTGCGGAGATGCATACGAACGAGCATTGGTATTTCTCAGCCGCCGACGGCTATGCTGGAGGTACCCATCACCACCACATTCTGGCGGCAGTGTCGGGAAGCGGGTGGTCCGGCCCGTTCGACGCCTGCGGCATTCCGATGGCGATGCAGTCCGATGGCTCCCCCAACGGCTTCCACATCCTGTCGGTCGATGGCGGATCCTACACGACAACGCTGGTGCCGGCGCACGATCCGGCGCGCGGCCAGATGCGGGTGATGCTGGACAGTCAGGTGCATGGGCCGGACAAAGATGTCATCCGCGACTACCATCCCGGCGCCCTGCTGTCCGGACCGATCGCCGCCGACGCCGTGCCATCGACCCGCCTGTTGGTGAATTTTTTCGACGGCGGCCCTCGCTCGAAAATCGAGGTCTCGGTCGGTGGCCGGCCTTACAGCCCATTGGCAAAAATCGAGCGGCTGGATCCGTTCGTGGTGGAAGTTTACGCCCGCAATCCCGACACTAAGAAGTCCTGGGTTTAAGCAGGTAAGTCGAGCCACGTCTGGCAGGGCAGCCTACCGTCCGACCTGCCGACCGGAACCCACCGTGTGGCGGTGCGGGCCACAGACGAATACGGGCGCGTCCATGCCGCATCAATGGTGTTGGAAGTCACCTGCTAGAGCGCCTCAGTGGTCCACAGCCGCCTCGCCACCGCGCGCCCACTCGTTGACCAGAGTGTAGCCAATACCCAACAGCACCGGTCCCAGGAAGATTCCGAGCAGTCCGAAGGCCAAGGCGCCGCCGAGCACGCCCAGCACCGTCAACAGGAACGGTAACTGCGCGCCACGCGAGATGAACCACGGCCGGATCAGGCTGTCGGCGCCGGTGATCGCGCCACCGCCATAGACCGCGAGGAAGATTCCCCAGCCGAGGTGGCCGGTGCCCAAGAGCCACAAGGTGGCCGGTATCCAGACGATGGGTGCGCCGACCGGCAGCACCGACAGCACACCGGCGATACCACCCAGCAGCACCGGCCGGGGCACTCCCGACAGCCACAATCCGAACGCGGTCAGGATACCCTGCACCACCGCCGTGCCCAGAATGCCGTAAACCACGCCCCGAACCGTCGCGCCGGTCACCGTGATCAACCGGTCGGCCTGTAGGCCCGCGATGCGGTGCAGCAGCAGGCGCAGGCGATCGGCGATAGGCTCGCCATACACATAGAAGAAAAAGGCGGCGAACAACGACAGCAGGAACATCAGCACGCCATTGGCGATGCCCAGCAGCAGGCCGAGACCGTTTTCGACCACAATGCCGAAATAGGGGCGCAATGCCTCCAGCATCACACTGATATCGGCCGCCCAGCGGTTCCACAGGTCGCCCAGGGTGTTGCCGATCAGAGGGATATCGAACACCCATGGCGGCGAATCCGGCAGGCCGGCGCGCAGCCCATCCATGATGACATGCCGGAGTTGCGACACATCGTCGGCACTGCCCGGGGCTGCGACCCCGATCGGCAGCACCAGGACGATCGCGGTCAACGCTACCATCAGCAGTGAAGCCGAAACGCGGGGCAGCCGCAGGTGCTGGCGGAGCCATTCGTAAACGGGCCAGGTCGTGTAAACCAGGATGCCGGCCCACAGCAGGGCCGAGAGGAACGGGTACAGCACCAGCACGCAGCCGATCGCCACCCCTCCCAGCAGCAGGCCCATCAGTATCCGTTCCGCGATCATGCCGCTCCATTCGCGATTTCTCGCATATCCGGCGGTTGCCACCCCTGGCCAAGCCCATCGCCCGGCTGTAGCGTCCGCCCCCGCTGATGTCAGTCGTTGCGTGTTTCGGGCGGCCAGACAAGGGGGCGCCGTTTTATCGCCGCTCCCGGCCATTGCCGTCCGCCGTCGCCGCCCGCGCATGCCAACGCAGAACCAGTGGGAGAAGGAAGTCCGTCATGCCGCGTTTAGCTGCCAACCTGTCGATGATGTTCAACGAGGTGCCGTTCCTGGACCGCTTCGCCGCCGCCCGCCGCGCCGGCTTCGAGGGTGTGGAGTTTCTGTTCCCGTATGAATTTCCCGCGGCGGTGCTGCGGGAACGCCTCAGCGCCGAGGGCCTGACCCAGGTCCTGTTCAACATGCCTCCCGGCGACTGGGCCAACGGCGAGCGCGGGATGTCCAGCATTCCCGGCCGTCAGGCGGATTTCCGCGAGTCGGTCAAAAAGGCGCTGGACTACGCCGCTGTGCTTGACTGCCGGCAGATCCACTGCATGGCCGGAATCGTGCCGGCGGGCGTGTCGCTGACCACCGCGACGGCGGTGTATGCCGCGAATCTGGCCTGGGCCGCCGAACAGACGCTGGCAGCGGGGGTGCGGATCGTGATCGAGCCGATCAACCATCGCGACATGCCGGGCTATTTCCTGAATACCCAGGCACAGGGCGCCGCCATCGTCGAAGCGATCGGCCGTGATCGGCTCGGCCTTCAGTTCGACGTGTATCATGTGCAGACCACCGAGGGCGACATCACCAAGCGCATGGAACAGTTCATGCCGCTGATCACCCACATGCAGATCGCCGACGTGCCCGCCAGGAACGAGCCGGGGACCGGCGAAATCGGCTGGCGCTACGTCTTCCGCCGCATGGACGAGCTTGGCTACACGGGCTGGGTCGGCTGTGAGTACCGCCCGGCCGGTGATACCGTCGCCGGGCTGAACTGGCGGGAACGGTTCGACGTCTGAGGCACTTCGCCCACCGCAGTACCACCGTCATGGCGGGCGAAGGCCCGCCATTCACGCCTCCTCCGGCTGGACGCAACCCACACCTGATCACCCTCTAACGGAGCAAACGACATGAAGATCGGATTTATCGGCCTGGGCATCATGGGCCGCCCGATGGCGATGAACCTCAAGAACGCCGGCCACGACCTGATCGTGCCAGAGCGGTCCAGCCTGACCGATGAAATCCGCGCCGCCGCCACGGTGGTCGCGACCCCAAGGGACGTCGCCGCCGCCGCCGAAGTCGTGATCCTGATGGTTCCCGACACCCCCGACGTCGAAGCCGTCCTGTTCGGCAAGGACGGCGCGGCCGAGGGTCTGCGGGCCGGCACGCTGGTGATCGACATGTCCTCGATCAGCCCGATCGAGACCAAGGACTATGCGAAACGGATCAACGCGCTGGGCTGCGCCTATCTGGACGCCCCGGTTTCGGGCGGCGAGGTCGGCGCCAAGGCCGCCAGTCTGACCATCATGGTCGGCGGCCCTGACGATGCCTTCGCGGTGGCCAAGCCACTGTTCGACCTGCTGGGCAAAAACATCACCCATGTCGGGTCCGAACCCGGTGCCGGTCAGGTTTGCAAAGTGGCGAATCAGATCATCGTCGCGCTGAACATCCAGGCCGTGTCAGAGGCACTGGTGTTCGCCTCCAAGGCCGGCGCCGATCCCGCCAAGGTCCGTCAGGCGCTGATGGGCGGATTCGCGTCCTCCCGCATCCTGGAAGTCCATGCCGAACGCATGCTCAACGGCACGTTCAATCCCGGCTTCAAGATCAAGCTGCACCAGAAAGACCTGAACCTGGCGCTGTCTTCCGCCAAGGCACTCAATCTTTCGCTGCCCAACACGGCCATTGCGCAGCAGATGTTCGCATCCTGCATTGCGCATGGCGGGGCGGAGTTGGATCACTCGGCGCTGATCCTGGCGATTGAAGGCATGGCAGCGCACAGCATTCGCGAAAAGAGCTGATCACCATAAATGAGGCGAAACGAGTCGCACCGTATGAAAGGGGATTGAGTTTTGGTGCGCGCCCGCCATAAACTGCGCACCACGCGCGAATTCTGAGACGACTCCGACCGGGGATTGTATGATTTCCGGGTGGCCGTCGTCTCGATTTCCCGCTAAGGGGCGATCTATCAGGTAGTTACTCGTTTGAGTTGCGTAGGGGCGGGCATTCGATGTCGATGCGTTTTACTGAGATCGGACAACAACTTAGGGCCTTTCGCCTCGAGTCGGGCCTGCGCGCCGAGGAGATCGCCGCGCGCCTTGGCGTGTCTCGCGCCGCGCTGTATCGCTACGAAAAAGGCGAGGTCATCAAGCTCGACACCATCAAGCGCCTCGCCGAACTTCTGAAGATCTCACCGTTGTCCCTGCTCGGCATCGGGGTTGAGTACTACAACCGCCCGATCGGCTACTTTGAGCGGGTACGGCAGATCGAGGAAACCGCCGACCAGGTCCTCCAGTTAGCCGGGCCGCTGTGCTATCTGACTACGTCAGACGCGTACGATAACGCCCTTGCCGATGCGTTCGAGGAATCCGCCGATCAGGCCGGCGCCGAACGGATGGCGATGCGCAGCACGGCCGAACAGGTTCTGGGCATTCTCGCCGCTCGGAAGCGCATGTATGCGATGCGGCGTCCCAGCATCATCGCCATGGTGTCGCTGCCGGCGGTGCAGCGCCTGATCGAGGTGGGCATTGTCAGCGGATCGCCGAATATGTCCGAACGCGTCCGGCGGACGTGCCGCGATGTGGCGATGCAAGAGGTCGCGAACATCGCCACGCTGATGGAAACCGAACCCATGGGTCTGCAATTCGGCCTGCTGGCGGGGTCGCCCCCCAGTTCGTCGTTTGAGATTTTTCGCGCCCGCGACCGGGTCAACCTGGGTATCAACCCGTTCCGCACCGATACGCATCCGGGCGCGCAGACCGGTGTCGCAATGATCACCGGTGCCGACGAAGCCATCGCCGCGCATCAGCGCGTGGCCGAGGCCAGTTGGCGCGAGGCGATCAAGGGACCCGCGGGCGCCGCCAGGTTGCGCCAGATGCTGAATGCAACGTCGGCGTTCGCTTAGAACGCCTTCACCCTGACGGACAGCGAATCGCTGTATCGTCACGGCTCGACCCTACCCGCCGTCGTTCGCAACGACCCGGCGCGCAAGCGTATGTGATGTCCGGAGCCTGCGAATAGGTTTTCAAAAAACCATAGATCCTGTCTATGGTTTTTTTGGAATCATTGCAGGTTGGCGCATGCCCGACGAAGGCAAGGCGGCCGGGACATGGCGGCCACTCGGCGCGGCGATTCGATACGTGTATCGCTGTATTGAAATCAGGGACGGGCCTTCGTCCTGGTTCGGCTGGGGCGCGCGCTGGTTCGGGTTGGCTTCCGGATCGGTTGGGTCCGCCAAGCCGGTCGAGAAAGCAGTCCATGAACACAACATGGAATCGCTCGGACGCGTCGCCGCCGGCGTTGCCCACGATTTTAATAACCTACTGACCGTTGTCCTGGGTAATGCCGCGTCGCTGCGGGCGCACGCCGAAGCATGTGGCGATACCCCGGCAGCGCAACGAGCAGAGGTGATAGAGCGAGCAGCCGAACGCGGCGGCCGCCTTGCCGGGCAGTTGCTGGCATTTTCCCGCAAGCAGATCCTTCGCCCGGAAACGGTCTCGGCCTACAGAGTCATCGCCGCGACACACGACTTGCTCGCACAGGCGGCCGGAGAGAAAGCCAGGGTCCTGCTGCATGCCGATCCGGGATTGTGGAATTGCCGCGTCGATCCGGGTCAGCTTGAATCCGCGATTCTCAATCTCGTGCTCAATGCGCGCGACGCGATGCCGGCAGGCGGCAACATTACGATATCGTGCCACAACGAACGGTTTCGTCAGATCGCCGCCGGAACGCCGGACCATCTATCCGGCGACTATGTCCGCATTGAGGTCAGCGATCCGGGTGCCGGCATTCCGCCCGAATTGCGAGAGAAAGTGTTCGAGCCGTTTTTCACCACCAGACCGATCGGTCAAGGCAGCGGGCTTGGCCTGGCCCAGGTGCATGGTTTTGCCGGTCAGTCCGGCGGCTGGGTCGATCTGGACAGTGCGGTTGGCCGCGGGACCACCGTGCATTTGTTTTTGCCACGATCCATTGGCCCGCCGTCCGATTGGGTGCCGAAAGCGGACGATGGGGTATCGGTTGGCGGCAACGAGCTGGTCATGGTGGTGGCGTCGCGGCCAGACGAGCGCGACGCCCTCTGTGGGCAACTGAACCGAGCAGGATTTCGGGCGTTCGGGGTGGCGGACAGTGCGTCGGCGTTCGCCCATTTGGCATCGAACAAAAAAATAGATGCTTTCCTCACCGGCGCCAAGCTGACCGGCGGTGTCAGCGGTGTGGCGCTGGCACGCAGTGCGCTCCAGGCCCGGCCCGCCCTTTCCGCCATCGTGATCGGCGACCGAAATGGTGAAACAAACAGCGGCGCCGCGGACCGCCTGGAGTTCATCCCGCGATCCCATCGTTCCACCGATCTCGTACGCGTACTGGCGGCGTCCCTGGCCGCGAATACGTTCTCCATCGAGACCGAACAGCTACTGGCGGAGACCAAACACGCCGTGTCTCGCACGGTTTCTTCCGAGGCGGCGGCGGCAGTCTCAATCTCCACGCGGAGGACGGGTATCCGGCTCGGCGTCATGCCGTTCGTTGCGATCGGACCGGCCAGTGACCCCGCCTTTTCCGCGGGACTTGCTGAGGAAATCACCACCGCGTTTGCTCGCTTTCGCTGGATTACCGGTCTGGCGCCTGCCTCCGTCGCGTCGCTGTGCGACGAGCCACTGCAATCAACACGATGGCAGGACCTGGATCTGGATTTTCTGATCCGAGGAAGCTTTCGTAAGAAAGGAAACGACATCAGGGTGGTGCTGCGCCTGACCAATATGCGCGGAGCCGACGAAATCACCTGGGGACGCCGGTTCGATGGTCTGTTGCCGGACGTCCTGACCCTACAGGATCAGATTGCATCTGAGACGGCCGCCCAGATGGCGCCCGAGTTGCTGGTCTGGGAAGCTATGGAGGCGCGATCACGACCACGGGTCGATCCTGACGCTTACGACATGATGCTGCGCGCGATCCCGGCGATCTACCGCCTGGACGAGGTGAGCTTCCTGGAAGCGGGGACATTGCTTGAACGATCGCGGACCCTGGACCCGGCCAGCGCCGCCTGTCACTCCTGGCTGGCCCATTGGTATCTGTTGGCGCTCGGTCAGGGATGGGCATCGGATGTGCCGATGGCGATACAACGTGCCAGGGAGCTGTCGGAACGCGCGATTACCCTGGATCCGAATGATGCGCGCGGGTTCGCGATCGCCGGGCATGTGCGGGCCTTCCTGCAAAAGGACCCCGAAGGCGCTCGGGATCTGCACGAACGCGCCCTCGCGCTGAACCTGAACCTTGCGCTTGCCTGGTGCTATTCCGGATTGACCCATTGCTATCTGGGACAGCATCGCGAGGCGATCCGCCGGGTTGAGCATGCAAAGCGCCTGTCCCCGCTCGATCCGCACGGATTCTTCTTCGATACCGCCATGGCGATGCCGCTATTGCTCACCGGCCAATACGAAGCCACGGCGCGGATGGGCCGGCAAGCCCGCGATCGGCATCCCGGATTGTCCTCGACCCACAAGCTGCTGCTGGCGGCGCTTGGCCATCTGGGGATGCGCAGGGAAGCGGCATTGGTTCGTAAAGGCCTGCTGCTATTAGAGCCGGACTTCTCGATCGCCGCCGCGCTGGCGCGGTCGCCGTTGAGGCGGCAAGAAGATTTGGATTGTTACCTGCAAGGACTGCGTTTGGCGGGCGTTCCGGAGCGCTCCGGCGGACGGCGCTTTCGGTTTGCGATCACGGACGAATCTTCTACGCCGGCATTGGCACCGCATTAAGATCCGGCGTGCGCGAAAACGGGCAAACCCCCTGTCGCCGTTTCCTGGCCGCAACAGCATACGAACCGAATGGCCGGTCGCGGTCCAGGCTGGGGCCGGCGATGGTGGCATGATACGCATCCCAGTCATCGCCGCTCATGCTGTCCATATCGGGCACGATTGCGGTGGCGCTGAGAGTTTGCTCCGCATAGGCCTGACGCGGCAACGGCTGCACCTGCAGCAACGGAAAGTCAGCTCGCAAATGCACCGGTTTATGGGTTCGGGTCAGGCGGAGATTGGTAAACAGCGGCCCGAACCAGGTATCGGTCTCGACGATCCCTTCGTACAGGCAGTAACCTCCCGGTGGCGGCAGGTTGGCGGGCGGGCGCACCAGCAGGCTCCATCCCGGGGCGGTGCTGGCCATCAATCCGGTCCAGATCTGCACGACGCCAGGTTCCGGAAGTGCGGTCAGAAACGGCGGCGCGCAGCCTTCCAGGGCCTTCGGCGCGGCATTGTCGAAGGTTCGTGAAAAGTCCGGGAACTGTGCGGCCGGCGACAGTTTCATCCAGTCGGCGGCGCCGTCGAAATACCAAAAGATGTCGTGTCCGTCCCAGATCAATTGCAGCTCCAGCGGGCAGAATACCCACCAGCCATATCCCGCCGCGCTGGTGACGGCATCGCAATAGCGATAGGAACGGGTTGGTAATGTTCCGATACCAGACCGGTCTGCCCGCTGCGGAGGACGCGCCTGTTCAACCAATCGATGAAACCGCAATTGCGGGGACGTATTCAGCATGATGCGGGCTTCCTGTCGGGCGCGAATTTAAGGATAGAAAAAATTAGATCAGAAATGATTTAATATTTGCCATCGATGTGCGGCTATTCCACATCTGCCATGGCCCGGCTCGTTCGGGCCACAGATGATCCGACGGTGCCGGGATAGGTGGTCCGGACCAGCCGGACCATGACAATACAGGCATGAGTTGGGATTAGCGGCCGCTGGTTTAAATTCAAGGCGGCGGCACCCTAATCGACACCATCAAGGTGCCGAGGCGGCGTCGAAACGGTTCGTTCGCCTCGACGCGAAGCCGGACTACTTCTGGTTGGGGAGGCGGCACGCAGCGCCGAAAAGGATACGGCCGCTATCGGCTACGCCTGGCAGCGGTCGCGGCAGCATTGAGGATCGGATGGTCGCCAGCATGGTTTCCGGGTGGGGAAGATCGTTGTCATCAGCAATGGAATTGACGTTTGAAACAAAAACAGGAGTGGTCATCGCATTATCCTTTCCAGGTGGCTGACCTGGATTACGCGTTTTTTGATCAGGGCGGCAATAAAAAACTCACGAATACGTGAACAATTAAAAATTCTGAATGGATAACAAGTATAATTCACGAACGAAATCCCCTGCGCCAGATCGTCTGTTACCGTGTGGCCCGGCCGCTCATTCAACCGGCTGCGCTCGCCTCTCCACCATCAGCGGGACCAGGAAAAAAACCAGCGCGGTCGCCCCCGCCGACACGATGATCAGCGGCGTGAGCTGTTCGTTGAAAACGTGCTGATACAACACCGATCCCAGCGTATCGGATAACGGTCCGGTGAGGTTCATGATAGACATCATGGCGGCGAAGGCGAAGCCCTCGGCGCCCTCCGGACAGGATTCGGCCGCCAGCGACATGGTGGCGACCATCGCGATCATACTGGTAATCCCGCCAAACAGCCAGATGATCATGGCTGTGGCCGGGCTGGCCAAAGCCAGGTACGAGAGTGTGCTCAGCACGCCGCCCAGGATGCTCAGGCGCAGCAGGGTGATGCGGTCCAGGCGGTTCAGCCGCCAGCGATAGAGCACGCCGCCGATGATCCAGCCGCCGGCCGCGATCGCCGACAGTTCGCCAATGAAGCCCTGGGAAAAACCGAGGCGATCACTCATTTGGAAATACAACGGCGTACCGAAACCGGGACTGAAATAATACAGAAACAGAAAGCCACCCACAAACCACAGGTTACGGCTACGAAACACACTCATCAGTGCGCGCAGACGGTCACGCAGCGCGTTCAGGTCGATTCGCGCACGCGGTTCCTGGATCAGCCAGACCCCACCAATAATAGCCATGGGGGCAACCGCGGCGATCGAGGCGGCGACATGCACGGCGTCAACGGGGGACAGAATTTCAATCATGTACCCCGCGATCAGGACCGAAACCATCTGGGCGATGTTGAACCAGAGCCATTGCTGGTTCACGAAGCTGCCGGTGGTGTTATTTTTCTGCCCCGTTTCGACCAGCAATGCGCCGCACAGCGTACTGGAGATCGCCATCGCGAAAGCGGTGACCGTCAACGCCGGAATCATCGCCGTCGTTGTGTCGATCGTCGCCACCCAGGCGAATGCCAGGACGGCCGCGACATTGGCCAGCAACAGATATGGCCGCCTGCGAAAGCCGAACAACGGCACGAAATCCGAGATCGCGCCCCACAGCGGCTTGATCACCCACGGCAGATCCAGAATCGCCAGGGAGGTGCTGATCGTCACCGGGTTCCAGTGGAGGCTCTCCTTCAGCCAATGCGACAGCGGCTGCCACATGATGCCGGATTTAGCCTGGCCGATGCCCTCCACCGCATAGACGATGGCGAAGAACCACATGGTGCGGCTGATGGCGGGGTTGCTTGTTGGCATGCGCCATTGTGGGCGAGGCGGCGATTCGCCTCAAGCGCGGAGTGCAAAACGATGCTGACGTCCGGCCCGTGCTGGTCAGACAACACACCAATGGAAGCGAATCCGGTGCCATCTCCAGCGGGTCATCAAGGCGCTGAACCGCCGTGATGAGGTCGAGAGCCCAGCAGGTTTCTCGTCGGCTTGATCGCCTCCGCCACCCGTCGCTCCATCGTGCAGCCCAGCTTCATTGCGCCCAACCCCATGGCTCGGCGCGCTGAAAAACCGGTGCCGACGCCGAAATCGATCCGGCCGGGCGCCATGCCGTTCAGGGTCGCGAAGGCGCAGGCGGTGACGGCGGGGTTGCGGTTGGACGGGACGAGCACGCCGGTGCCCGGGCGAATGCGGGAGGTCTTCAGCGCCGCCGCGCCCATGGCGACGAACGGATCGCCGACCAGCATTTGGGTGTCGTAGAACCAGGCGTGGGTGAAGCCGAGTTCCTCGGCGGGCTGTTTTGCAGCGCCGCTTCGGGACTCACGCATATTTGATTTTGTTGTGTTGCATTATCTGGACTATATTGATATAGAAACATCCACGATGCCGTAAATAAGACCAGTTGGGATGACCAATATGCCTCCTCCAGCAGATGGGTCGGTAAGTTATTATGCCCAGGCTGATTTGCGGCTGGTCAGGTACTGCCGCTGCGCTTTGGTAGAGAGGGGGAAAGTCCGACCTAATATTACAAGCGGCACGATTTCTGAAGTAGGGTTATCCTGATGAAAATGCCATCTTTTCTGGCCCGGAGCTATAACAAACGCATCATTGCAGAGCGATTTTTTGATTCCCAACCGTCGATGATTTTAAATGGTTTGTTTATCGCATCTAGTTTGTTAATCGTAGAGTGTTTGATATTGGCAATATGCTATTTGAGCGGTCTGCCATGTGTAACCCTGGCTCATGACGTAGAAGCAAAGAGACACATAACGATTGGACATGCTGTGGTTTTAATGATTTTTCTTATTCCATTACTTGATACTATCGGAATATTGATGATACACATTATCATCCAAAAATATTTTGGATTCTGGTATTTCATTGTCGCCCTGGTATTGCTTTCATCCGCCGGACAATATATGGTTGCATCGTATTTGGTGCCATATTCAGCAGTGCTGTTTCTGATATTGGGCGGCCAGTATGATGTATGGCGAAAGCAAAGGGGGGGCTTTTTGGCCTTTGGGGGTGTCGCTATAACACACGCAATTTTAGATGTTATGGTATCAGTGCTGTCGTTTGGTTTGGCAGTTGCGGATTATAATTAGGAATATATTAAGGTTTATCCTCGATGTTGTTGACCTCTGAAAGTCTCAAAAAGGAGTTGGGTTACGGGCGGCTTTCTAGATACATTAGGCGAGTGGTTGACTGGAAGGGCCCTTGACGCCGGGTCAGATGCAGCCGCAGGTTGGCTGTCAGATCGTTATCAGGACGATAATAGTTTGATCCCAACTGCCTTCGACTCGGCAACTGGCATCCCAGTGGCGTGGGCACCGGTAAGTGGTCCGCCTCGGGTTGATCCGTTTAGTACCCCGCCGCCGGAAGAGTCGCCGATGCCACCTCTTGCCTCGCCCGCATGACCCGCTGGCCCACTTGGCCCGGCCGATCCCGAAACCGGGGTGCCCACCAGGCCCTTGCCGGATGACGCAGGCGGCGGCTACGTTCCTCCGGCCACCCCCTATTTCGACTTCACTGGCGACGGCACGGCGCAGCACGCCGCCTGGATCGGCGCGGGCAGCGGCTTCCTCGCCATCGCGGGCGCCGACGGCCTTGTGGACAACGGCTCCGACCTGATCGACACGTTTGCGCAACTCCAGGCGCTGGCGCCCAGCGGCAGGGGTGTGATCGATGCCTCCGATCCGATCTTCAACCAACTCGTCGTCTGGCAAGACCTCAACGGCGACGGCATCTGCCAGGCCAACGAGGTCGAAACCCTCGCGCAACTGGGCATCGTCAGTATCTCACTGAACGCGATCACGGCGGACACCGTGATCAACGGCTCGACGATCCCGGAGACCGCCACCGTCACTATGGCGGACGGCACGACGCGCCAGATCGCGCAGGTGGACCTCAACGCCAGCAGGACCTATACGCGATACACCGGTCAAGAAATGATTAGCGCAGCCGCCGCGCTGCTGCCGCTGGTGCAAGGCTACGGCACCCTGATGGACCTGCAACACGCCATGAGCGCCGAACCGCAACTGCTCAGCGACGTGCAAGCCCTGCTGACGGTCGATCCGTCCGGCACCGGCGCGTTCGATGCCGCGGTGCGGACCGTCATCTACGAATGGGCCCCCGCCCCCGTCACCCGCCAGATGCAATCCCCCACATCGTCCGCCACCAGCAACGACCCATCCGGCCCGATCGACACCCCGACCGGCCGCCCGTACGACACCTTCTCATCCGGCGCGAGAAACCCCGACAGGATATCCACGGGCGGCCCCGACGGGCGGCCATCGACGAACGGCACGAACACCACCTTGTAGCCGCTCAAAGTGCTGCGGTTCCACGATCCGTGCTGCCCGATCGCCATCCCGTCCGGGAACCCCGGCAGCGTTCCGGCCGGCAGCCAACACAAACCGAGCGACGCCGTGTGCCCGCCCAGCGCGTAGTCGGGCGTAATCGCCGTCGCCACCAACGCCGCGTCCTGAGGCACCCGGTCGTCCACCGTCTTGCCCCAATAGCAATACGGCCAGCCGTAGAACCCGCCATCGCGCACGGACGTCAGATAGTCCGGCGGCGTCTCGTCGCCCAACCCGTCACGCTCATTCACCACGGTCCACAGCGCGCCGGTCACCGGTTCCCAAGCCATGCCCACCGCGTTGCGCAGGCCGGAGGCAAAAATCCGATACGCCCCGGTCACCAAATCCAATTCATAGATCGCCGCTCGGCCGACCTCCGCCTCCGCGCCGTTGTCGCCGATGTTGCTGGACGACCCGACGCCCACGTAAAGCTTCGTTCCGTCGGCGTTCGGCAGCAGGCTGCGCGTCCAATGCCCGCCCGGCTTGAAAATCGTCATCCGCCGCCCCGGCGCGGTGATGCGCTTGGCGCCCGCCGCGTAGGGAAACGCCATCACGCCATCGGTGTTGCCGACGTAGAACGTCTCACCCAGCAGAGCCATGCCGAACGGCTGGTTCAGCCCCTCCAGGAACACCTCCTGCGTTTCGGCCACGCCGTCGCCGTCGGTGTCGCGCAGCAGAGTGATCCGGTTCGCACTGACCCCCATCGCGGCGGCGCGTTTCATCGTGCTGACCATGGCATAGTCGAACAGCGAACGCGGCGGCCGCGTCACGTTGTTGGACTCGGCAATCAGCACATCACCGTTCGGCAGCACGCCGATCCAGCGCGGATGCTTCAGCCCGGAGGCGAACGCATTCACCTTCAACCCTGGCGCCGCCACCGGCTTCTGCCCGCGCGCCCATCCTTGCGCCGTCGGCATCTTCAACGTCGGAACCGCACCCTGCGGTTTCGCCGTCGGGATCGCCGGGGCGCTGCCGAACGCCGGCACAGGCGAGCCGTCCTGCATCCGCCGCACGACAAGCGCCGTGGCGCCGACAAGCGCGACAACGCGCGCGAAGATGGCTGAAACGTTCAAAGCACTGTTCCTCAAGGTTGCGCACACGGTAGCGGAGGTAAGCGCGCATGGAAACCGACCGTTGCATGACCGTAAGCGGACGGACGAAGCCGTCGGGTCATGTGTCAGCCAGGCGCCGCGTGACGCACAGCGTGCCGCCGGCCCACGGCACCAGGCAGGTCATCTTCACCCCGGCGCCGCCCGTGATGATGATGTGGATGTCCGCCGGTGCGCGCGCGATCGGATAATCCGAGCCCGATTCGCGCCATAGAAACGATTGCGCCTCGGCCAGTGACCAGCCGGCCTGGGCGATCACGTCGGCCATTTCCGGCGGCAGCAGCAGGAACTGCTCGCCCGGTTCGCGGCGCCGTCCACCCGAACCAGCCTCGCGCCCGCCTTGCATCGCGGTCAGTGCGGGGCGGAGCACCTGTTCTGGCGTCGAGGCACCCGCCTCCGGCAGCACCTCGATCGTGCCGGACAGGCCGATGACGGTGACAGCGGAGCCGTCCAACCCGCGCCGCACGTGCAACGGGTCCGCCCATGGATGCGTCCCTTCGGCGAAGGCCATGCCGTATTTCGCCGGCTGGCCCATGGTCGCCATGTCCCCGACCAGCGGCCGCGCGCCCCCCACATTCGTCAGCACCAGCCGCAACGCTCGGCCGATGCAGGCATTCGCGCGATTGCCGGGGCCGAGGCAGTTGGTGCCGGCGTTCATGCCCAACGCCTCGGCCGCGGGCCCATGCGCCAGCATGGCCACGGTAGGCGTCCCCGTCGTGGTCTGGATACCGAGCAGATTGAATTCCGGCTGTAGCGTGGCGAGCGCGGCTTGCAGAACCACCGGAAATTCGGCCGGCCGGCAGCCGGCCAGCACGCAGCAATACGTCACCGCCTCGGCCGTGAGTTCTCCGAACAGCGGCGGCATAAACCCGAACGATTCGGCTGCATCGCGTCGCCCCAGCATCGCGGCCAATCGCGCCGAGGTTGGCACAACGACAGGCAGGCCGTCCGCCAATTCCGCATCCAGCAACACAGCCTGAGCCGTGTCCCAGTTCGCATCATCCGCGAACAGCGGCGCTTCCCGGTCGCCGACCGTGACGATCATCATCCCGCCGGCGGCTTCACGCGGACAGAGATCGCCGCGGTGCCGCCGAACGACGGAATAAACGCCGAGTGCTTGCCCGCCCCACCCGCGACCGCAACCTGAATGTCGTCCGGTGTCGGCGCCACCTTGTAGGCATCGTTCTCCGGGAAATGCCCATCCACCGCATAGCGGTGCTGGTTCTCCACCGACACCCATGACAATGGCACCCGCGCCTTATCGTACAGGAACTGTTGGATCATCTCGACCGACCATTTATCCCGCGCCAGGGTCGCCGCGTGTTCCGGCCCCAAAACAAAGAAATACGGCCCTTTGCAAGAGATGGTGTTCGCGGCGGGCGTGGCGATGGCTCCGGCGAAGGTCGTCAACAGGCCCAGCCCGGTGGTGCTGCCGTGGTCGTTCAGATTGTGGTTGGGTTCGGCCGACATGACCGTGACGACACTGTCCTCCGCCGCGAAACCATGGCGGACGTGGTAGGGCGCGAACGGGCTTTCTTCCTCGTTCTCGCCAAAACAGAACGTATATTTCGCGGAAGAACCGAAGGTGGACCGGTCCATAATCCCCGGCTTCGCCCCGCCCACATTATTCAAAATCAATTGCAGCGCCCGGCCGATCGCGGCATTCGCCCGCCATCCCTGACCGAAACAATTGGTGCCGCGGTTGATGTTCAGGGCCTGCCGCAACGGACCGTTCACCATCACCATCGGGGCGCAGGAGTGCGTCGTCGCCAGCGTGCCGTGCAGATTGTAATCGGCCACAAGGACGGCTCGGAGCGCGGCCAGCACCACCGGGAAATACGCCGGCCGGCACCCCGCCATGACGGCGTTGGCGGCCAGGCTGCGCAAGGTCGGTATCAGCAGACGGGGCGTGATGGCCGGGAACGGCTCGTTATCGCCGCGGGCGCCGTCCATCATGCGGGCGACGGAGGGTTCCGTCGGCGGCACCGTGGGCAGGCCGTCGGTCCAGCCCTGCGCCTCGACGTAGTCTGCCCACGCGTCCGGGTCCATTTCGGGAATGTCCAGGACCTCGGGTTCGGCGGTGTCGGACATCTCTTGGTTCTCTCTGACGCGAAGGGCCGCGGATTTCACCCGCGGCCCCGGCATTGGAAGGGTGTTAGCCCTTCATCTCCAGCTTCAGGCCCTCGAAGGCGGTGTTGATCCGTTCTTCGAGCTCGCCGGCATTGAGGCCGCCGACGGGGTGCTTCACTACGATCAGATGGGGTTCCAACTTGCGCGCCTTGGCCTGCGCCAAGACGAGTGGCCGGAACGTCTCGGTGGCGATGACTACCCCGACCAGACCGCGTTTCCGTAGTTCGATGCTGTCATGGAAACTCCACGACGAACAAGAGCCTCAGTCACCCAACGCGAGCAGCGCGATGCGATACTTGCGGGCGGCCTCGTTGATCATTTCGGGTGGGGCTGGCTGGCTGGCGCTGCCCTTGGCGATATAGTCGATATTGTCCACGCGCCGGATGGCGGAGAGGCGATTACGCACCCCCTCCAGCAGTTCCTTGGCGTTGGGCTTATTGTTTGAGAACAGGATGATCGGGTCGTTCAGCCAGTCAACCGCGCTGGCGGTGACCGGTGCGTCCCCTACCGGCGCGATCCCAAATCCGGGATTCACAATACGCATCGCGTGATCCTCTTCCCAACGTTCGGTATCACACCCCTATTCGGAGCGTTTGCCAAGAGGCGCGATGGCTGCCAGGGCGGCGCGGCGGCCCTCGTCCATGGCGCCAGCAAGCGTGCGCGGCGAACCGGACCGGCAGTCTCCAACGGCGAACAGGCCGGGCAGGTTGCAGCGGAGGGCGGCGTCGGTGATCAGGCGGCCGTCCGGGTCGCGGGCCAGGGTCGCGGGCGCGAAATCCGCGGCGGGGCGACGGCCGGTCTGCACGAACACGATGTTGGTGGGCAGGCGTTGCGGTTCGCCGGTGGCCTCCGTGTGGATGGTGATGGCATCCAGGCCGGGGCTACCGTGCAGCGCGGCGATGCGGCCTTGGATTACGGCGACGCACTCAACAGCCGGTGCTGGTTCGCCTTGGGTGACCAGGGTGACGTGCGAGGCGATGGTGGCGAGGTCCCGAGCTTCTTGCTGCGCCCAGCGGCCGGCGCCGGCGATGACCACGGGTTCGCCGCGATACAGGGGGCCGTCGCAGGCGGCACAATGTGACAGGCCCTGGCCGTCGAAGGCGGTTTCGCTGTCCAGACCCAGCGTGCCCGGAGCGAGGCCGATCGCCAGGATAACCGCGCGGGCGGTGTGGTTTTCGTCATCGGTGCCGATGCGCCAGCCGGTCGGGTCCGGGGTCAGGGCAGTGACCGCGGTGATGCCGGGTTCGGCTCCGGCGGTGATCGCCGCATCCAGCAATCGCGCCATCAGATCGGGACCGGTGAGGTCCTCCTCCAGATCCTGCAAGGGGCCGAGATTCATCAGCTCCCCGCCGCCGCCCATACGGTCGATGACGAGGCAGGACCGTCCCGCGCCCGCCACTGTGGCGGCCGCGGTCAGCCCTGCCGCGCCGCCCCCGATGATCACTACGTCCCAATCCGGCATGAACGTTTTCCAGCGGTATGTGGACTGCCTCTACGTATCCGCCAACGCTGCCAGCATGGCGTCGCGTCCGGCGGTGTCGCCAGGGGCGTGCACCGGTTGGATCGCGACGTGGGTAGCCCCGGCATCGAAATGGGCGCGCAGGCCTGCCTTGACCTGATCGGCGGTACCCCACAACACCATCTGGTCGATGAAGGCGTCCGAGCCGCCGTTTTCGAGGTCTGCCTCGGTGAAGCCCATGCCGAACCAGGAATTGCGGTAGTTGGTCATCGGCATGTAGCGCGACAGTTCCTCACGGCCCAGGGCGCGGGCTTTGGCCGGGTCGGTTTCTAGTGTGACTTTTTGCTCGATCGCCAGCCACTTGTTCGGGCCGAGGATTTTGGCTGCTCCGGCGGTGTGTTTCGGCGTCGAATTGTAGGGGATCGCGCCCTGTGTCATCTCGCCGGCCAGTTTCAGCATCAGCGGGCCCAGGGCGGCGATGCAGACCGGGAAATCGGCTGCTCCGGGCTCGCCTTTTGCGACGCCATTCAGGTAGGCGCGCATGGTCGGGATCGGCTTTTCATAGACGTGGCCGCGCAGACCCTCGACCATCGGAACGTGGCTGACGCCCAGGCCGAGGATGAAACGATCGCCGTAGAGCTGGTTCAGGCTGATCATGCCGCGGCGCGAGGTGAACGCATCGCGCGCATAGATCGATGCAATCGAGGAACCAAGCTTCAGGGTTGTCGTCTCGGACAGCATATATCCGCCGACCGAGAACGATTCGTAGCCGCGGGATTCCGGGTACCACAGCGTATCGTATCCGAGTTTCTCGACCGTCTTGACGAACGGCGAAATGTCTTTCGGGCTGGCGTGCTTATCGGCTGCGTACCAGGCCCCGAGGCGTCCTAATTTCATGTGCGTATCCTGTTCAGATGATTTTCGCCGAACGGAATTCGGCGATGTCGGATGAGGTGTAACCCAGTTCGCTCAGAACCTCATCATTGTGCTGTCCAAACATCGGCGGCGGACGGTCCACGCGCGGGCCGTCATGCGCGAAGGTGAAGGCGGCGACCGGGACGGTGACGGGGCCGTTGATTCCGGGCGCGGTTTCGTGGCGGTGCAGCAGGCCTCTTGATGCGATCTGCGGGTCTTCCAGGGCCTCGCCCATGGTGCGGACGCGGGAGGCCGGGACGTGGCGTTCCTGTAGGTATTCCTCCCACGCGGCTGCGGTTTTCGTCAGCATGATCCCGGCCAGGGCCTGTTCTTCGCGTGCGTGGTCGGCGTCGCGTTCGTCGTTGGTGCGTTTGATCAGATCGGGGCGTTCCAGGACGGTCCAGAGTCGTTTCTGTTGCCGCAGGTTGGACGCGCCGATCATCAGCATGCCGTCGGCGGTTATATACGCCATGGAGGTGGCGTGCGGCATGCGGTTGCCGGATGGTTTCGGGTGCTTGCCGTTGCGGAGATAGCCGGTGACGTGGCTGGCCATCAGGATCATCGCGACGTCGAGCATCGCCATGTCGATGCGCTGGCCCTCGCCGGTGCGTTCGCGCTGAAATAGCGCGGCGGACAGGGCATAGGCGCCCATCGTGCCGGTCGCGTAATCGATGGCCGGGGCGCCGATCTTGATCGGGTTGACCTCCGGCGTGCCGGTCATTGCCATAATGCCGGAGGTGGATTGGATGACATGATCGTAGGCCGTACGTATCCGCTTAGGGCCGGTTTGGCCGAAAGCGGAAAACGACGCGTAGATCAGTTTGGGATTGATCTTGCGCAGGTCCTCATAGCCGAGGCCGAGCGCTTCGAATGCGCCGGGACGGTAGTTCTCCACCAGCACATCCGCCGTCGCCACCAGCTTCTTCAGAATATCCCGCCCCTGCTCGGTTTTCAGGTTCAGCGTGATGGCGCGCTTGTTCGATCCCTGGGTCAGGAAGCCGGTGCCCATGCCGGCGTGGTTCAGGTCGTTGTCGGTCCCGGAATCACGGCTTTGGTCGGGATCGTCGGGGTGCTCGACCTTGATGACGTCGGCGCCCATCAGGCCAAGCTGATACGCCGCAAACGGGCCGGCGAGGACGTGGGTGATGTCGATAATGCGGATGCCTTCGAACGGGCGAGCCATCGGTATCCTCCTGTGTTTTCCCGACGGTGCAGCGAGGCGGCGGGGGCGTCAACCCGGCTGACGACTGCCGATCAGGTCGCGATCCGGATCACCACCTTCCCAAGATGTGCCTGCCCGGTCTGGTGCCGGTACGCCTCGGCGGCCTGTTCGAACGGGAACACCCGATCCACCACCGGTTCGATTCGGTGTGCGCCGATCGCTCGGTTCATAGCCTCAAACATTTGCCGGGACCCGACATAGATGCCCCGCATGATCAGGCCCTTGCGCATGGGCGTCACCGGATCAATCGAGGCACCGGAGGTCAATGCGCCGATCATGCCGATTTCTCCGCCTTGCCGAGCGGCAAGGATGGAACGGGATAGCGTGCCGGGGCCGCCAACCTCGACAACACGCGAAACGCCGCCGTTGGTCAGCGCAACGACCTGATCCTGCCATTCGGGGTGCTGTCTGTAGTTTACCAGGTGGGTGGCGCCGAGTTGCTGCATCCGAGCCAGTTTCTCGTCGGACGACGATGTCGCAACGACCGTCAGCCCGGCGGCCACCGCCAACTGAAGCGCGAACACCGACACGCCGCCGGTGCCCAGCACCAGAACGCTGTCGCCGGGATACATCGTCTGTCCGTTGAACAGCGCGTTCCAGGCCGTGACGCCGGCGCAGGGCAACGTGGCGCCCTGCTCGAAGGACAGGTGAGCAGGCAGATGCACAAGGCCGGTTTGGTCGAACAGGCGATATTCGGACAGCACGCCGTCGATGGCTCCGCCCATGGAGCTGGCGGCGTCCTCAGGGCTGATCGGGCCACCGATCCAGCTTTGCATAAAGCAGCCGGCAACCCGGTCGCCTGGTTTGACGCGGGTGACTTCGGGGCCGACCGAAACGACTTCGCCAGCGCCGTCGGAAAGCGGAACCAGATTGACCGGAGGAGCGCCACGTGCCGCGCGTCCGTTGACGATCATCAGGTCTCGGTAGTTCAGCGATGCGGCGCGCATGCGCACCAAGGCCTGGCCGCGTCCGGGTTGCGGAACGTCGGCCTCGGCCAGAGTTAGCGAGTCGATGCCGGTCGCATGGGGGAGTTTGTATAGGCGCATGGATCAGCTCCGGCGGATGACAGGTGAGGGGATGCTCTCGATCATAACGTTGACGACGGCGGGTTTGCGGCTGGCCAGGGACCGTTCGATAGCGCCGTGCAGGTCTTCGGCGCTGGTGACGAGTTCGCCGTGGCCACCGAGCGCGGTGGCGACGAGGTCATAACGGGTGGCGTTCAGCTCACAGCCGTGCGTGCGGTTGGGGCCATAGTCGCGGACTTGCAGGTTATACTCGGCATTCCAGCGGCAATCGGTGCCGACGATGGCGACGAACGGCAGGTCCAGGCGGACGGCCGTTTCGATCTCCGACATGTGGAAGCCAAACGTGCCATCACCCATGACCGCGAAGACCGGCGCCTTGCGTTCGACGACGCGGGCGCCGGTGGCCATTGGCAATGATGATCCGATGGAGCCGGTGACCCCGTTGATCATGCGGCGATCATTGCGAAGAATACTTTGTCCCCACTGGGCAAATTCGCCGCCGTCGCAGATCAGGATGCTGTCCGGGGTCAGGAACGGTTGCAAGGTTTGGAAAACCTGGGCTGAATGCAGCATGCCTTGCGTTTTCGATACCAGGTCGGCCCATTCCGCCGGACGGTCGTCGAGGCAGGACCGCGCGTCGGCCAGCCATGCGGCGTCGCCGCGCGCTTGCGCTCGGGCGATCAGGGCTTCGCCCGCGGGGTAGGTATCGGCCACGCAACCAAACGCCAGAGTCTTTGCTCGGGTGGTTCGGCCCAGGATGGCGCCATCGGGATCAATGGAGATAAAGCGGCAATCGGAGGAGAACGGTGCACCGCCAAACTTCAGGGTGAAATCCAGGGCTTTACCCAGCAGCAGGACCATATCGGCACGGCGTGCCACGTCTGCATAGGCCCCCAGGCTGGCGTCGTTGAAGCTGCGTGGGCCTTCACTCAGGCATGCTGGCACGCCCAGGGCGGCTTCCAGCCGGCGCAACAGGTCGCGGCCGGAGCTGGTTGCCAGGACCGGGGCGCCGATGATGAGCGGTCGCTTCGCGGTCGCCAGTAGCGCCAGGATCGCATCCGTTGCCGCGTCGCCCAGCTCTACAGACGGTGCGGTGAAGTCGGCCGGGGTTGGCCAGACGATCTGGTCCTCGGGGACGGTGGCATCCAGGATATCGGACGGCAGGCTGAGATGCACAGGGCCGGGCCGTCCGGACACCGACAGCCGGATCGCCTTGGCAACGTCCATCCCGACTGTGGCGGTATTCGTTGCCATCCAGGCGGCTTTGCAGACGGGCGCGGCCATATCGACCTGACGTAGTTCCTGAAAGCCGCCGCGGCCGAGTTGGTCCGTCTCGGTGTGGCCGGAGAACAGGACCATCGGGGTTTCCTGACCCAGCGCGGTGAACAACGCGCCGACCGCGTTGGCATGGCCGGGGCCGCCGGTGACCCAGGCGATGCCAGGGCGTCCTGTCAGACGTCCATATGCGTCGGCCATGTGGACCGTCGCGGCTTCATGCCGGACGTGCATCAGGGTCAGCTTCGTTTCGATCGCGGCGTCGAACAGCGACATGATGTGGTTGCCGGACAGCGTAAAGATGTCTGTATGGCCGGCGCGTTCCAGGGTGCGCACGACGATGTCGGCGCCGCGAAGCGTGGTGGTCATGTCGGTGTTTTTCCTTGTGGCCTAAAGGCCGGTTGCCAGTATTGCCCGGCCGGTCGTGTTGCTAAGCCGCATTGGCAATATCGCTTGATATGCGGGTGAGTTGTACCATTCCATCGCCCGTTCCGGGCTGTCGAATTCCAACACCACGACCCGGCCCGGCGGTTCGGTCCCCTCAATGAGGTGCGGGTCGCCTCCTCGCACGAGGTAACGTCCGCCAAAAGCCTCGATTGTCGCAACAACCCGCTGACGGTAGCCTTCATAACCGTCCGGGTCCGTAACGTGGATTTCCGCGATCAAGTAACCCTTGGGCATGATTGCTTCCTTTGTATGTAGCGAAATGCGGCGGGGCCGAAGCCCCGCCCTTCATTAAGCGATCAGACCGGATCCCACGGATACACGTCGCGGGTCCGCTCCAGCGGCGTGAAGCTGCCCTTGACGGCCGGCAGCCAATGTTCCGCCAATTTCTCAGGATTCCAGCCGTCCGGACGCGCCATGATGCGGATCGGGCGAGGCTGGTTGTACAGATACACCTCATTCCCGCGCACGCCGAAGATCTGGCCGGACACGCCGGCCGCGGCATCGGTGCCCAGGAACGCGATCAGTTGCGCGA
This sequence comes from uncultured Rhodopila sp., assembly GCA_903932145.1. Lineage (GTDB taxonomy): Bacteria > Pseudomonadota > Alphaproteobacteria > Acetobacterales > Acetobacteraceae > Rhodopila. The sequence continues at coordinate 79,407 of CAIZFE010000111.1, forward strand.
TGTGATCCGGGCGCGTCTTCGCCGCGCGGGCTTGCAGTTGCTCCTCCGTCTGGCCGGGGACCGTTTCGATCATGCGGCTGAACGCATGCGGCCCGATGCAGTTCGACCGGATGTTGTACCGTTGCATATCCATCGCGATGTTGCGCGACAGGCCGGCAATACCCATCTTGGCGGCGCCGTAGTTCACCTGGCCGACGCTGCCGATCAGGCCGGAGGTCGAGGTAATGTGCGTATAGCAACCGCTCTCTTGTTTCCGGAAATGCGGCACGGCGGCGCGGGAGACGTAGAAGGCGCCATAAAGATGCACCTTGATGACGGCGTCCCATTCCTCGATCGACATGTAGTGGAACATGCGGTCGCGCAGGATGCCGGCGTTGTTTACAACGATGTCGATACGACCGAAATTGTCGATCGCGTCCTGTACCATGCGCTGGGCGTCTTCCCAACTCGCGACGCTGCCGCTGTTGGCGACGGCTTTGCCCTTGCCGTTGGCTTGCTCGATCTCTTGCACCACGCGCTGAGCCGGGCCGGCGTCCTGGCCCTCGCCCGTCACCGTAGCACCGATGTCGTTGACCACGACGCTGGCGCCGTTCGCGGCGAGTGCGATCGCTGTCGCCCGTCCGATACCGCCGCCGGCCCCCGTAACCACGGCGACCTTGCCATCAAGCATACCCATTTGTTTCCTCCTTCGAATTGGACCCGGACACTCTGCGTCAGAGTGCGATCCGTGTCATCATCCGGCCCGGGAGGAACACGACATGGAACTTGGATTCCTGGGACTCGGGCAGATGGGGTCGGCAATCGCTGAGAGGCTGCAGGACGCGGGGGCGCACCTGCACCTGTTCGATCCGAACAAGGCAGCACTTGCACCTTTCGTGGCGAAGGGGGCGGTTGCGCACGGCTCCGCAACGGAGGTCGCGAACGCGGCCCGCATTGTTTTTGCGTGCCTGGCCAGCCCGGCGATCTGCGAATCGGTGGCGCGGGATGTCGCGGCCGGGAGCGCGGTGAAGCTATATGTGGAGATGTCCACGATCGGTGGCCCGGCTCAGGCGAAGGTCCAGAAGATCGTGGAGGCAGGGGGGATTACTCTGGTCGATTGCCCGATCAGCGGCGGCCCAAAAGGCGCGCGGGCCGGGACGTTGACGGTAATCACCGCCGGACCTCCGGAGGCTCGCGCGGAGATCCGGCCGTGGTTGGAGACAATCGGAAAAAACATTTTCGAGGTTGGGGACAAGCCGGGTCAGGCGCAGTTGATGAAGTTGGTGAACAATCTCGTGAACGCCGCGAATATGGCAACGGCGTTTGAGGCACTGGTGCTGGGGGCGAAGGGTGGCCTGGACCCGGACCAGATGGTGAATGTGCTGAATGTCTCGACCGGGCAGAACAGCGCGACGCTGACAAAAGTGCCGAAATCGGTGCTGACCGGCAGTTTCGACTACGGATCAAGCCTGACGATCATGGTGAAGGACGTGATGCTGGGGCTGAAAGAGGCCGAGGCGCTGGGCGTGCCGATGTGGGTGCACGGGACGGTCGGACAGCTCTGGCGCTTCGCGGAGCAGCAGGGGCTGGGTCCGGCGGATTTCACGTCGATGATCAAGGTGTTGGAGGGCTGGGCCGGGGTGGAGGTGCGAAGCCGGGGGTAGTGGAAGGCTCTTCGGCCCGATAGCAAGGGCGAAGGCGCACAAACCATGTCAGAGCTGTTATGGCGAGCGATCTGGAGGCTCGGAATGCGAGGTGATCCATTGAGAGGGTGCGGACGGAGCGATTTGGGCCGCAGTACCATTGCCAAAACATTTGTATCCCTTTATGAACTTATTGCGGTCAAAAGAGTGGCGAAGCGACCTTTCAGTAAACGTGATGAATTGAGGGATTCAAAATGAGGCCCGTATTTGCAACTGTCGCAATCGCGTCCGTGCTGGTCGGTTGCGCCCAAACCGTATGGGTCAGGCCGGGGGCAACACAAAGCGACTTCGCATGCGACCGCGCTACTTGCGACTACCAATCCGAAATGGGTACGCCAAGTAGCAGCCGTTATGACGGCAGGGGAAACATGAACGACGCAATTGCCGATGGTATCGTCTCGGGGATTGCTGACGGTATTCGTAAGGGCACGTTAATGAACAAGTGCATGGTAGCCAATGGTTGGACTCTTCAGAAGGTCGAACCGGTTACCGATCAGACGATTGCGTCGCAGAATTATAAAAAAGTTGAGTTGGCCGGGCTTCGAGATCGACGGATCGCCTGCACAGGCGAGATACGTAACAAGCCAACCTACACCGCCCTGCGGCCGCATTTTAGTGAGATCAAATCGGGTGCGTTTACGATGGTGCAACTCACGGATGAGAGTCTGCCAACCGTGAACCAAAGCCCGTTGCTCGCGAACTACTGGGATGAAGGTAAGATCTGTGTAACCGCAATGATCGAAGGATTAGCTGTGGTCGCACCCTCTTGGGTTCCAAACTTTCAACAGCTTGTCGCTGAAAATGAGCAAGTGATGATCCTAATGGCGAAGCGTCAAATTACCTGGGGTGAAGGGGCTAGGCGTCAGAAGGCAATAGCTGAGGCCACCAATGCGAAACTAAACCTCACAAAAATTTAGTCGGATTTCAACAAACTCGGGTAGAATCAATGATCTGGCAAAAGATTACTGTGGATATCGCATCCACCGAATATCCCGCGCTGCTATCCAATTCGGAACAATCGGTGTTTAGCGTTGCGTTGCGGTGAAGTGAGCCGAGATGCGCAATGAAAGTCGGATGCAATCAGACGATTGGTCCACGCGCATTTAGTGCATCCCTATCAAACCCGGCGATCTGTTTGTAGCCATCCGCTGTCCCTTGCAGTTCCGTCGGAGTCAGCACGTCCTCGATCCGCGCGAACCCGCCCGGCGCGCGCTGTTCGACCAGTTGCATGACCTGCTCGGGGCCGTTTGCCCGGTTGGCCAGAACGATTTTGCCGGTCGCCGGGCGGCGCTCGGTTTCGTAGGCCAGCAGGGCGGCCGGGCTGGCACCGGCGCGCCTGATTTCACGCGTCAGCACCCGGGCGTCCAAAATCCCCTGCGAGGCACCGTTCGATCCGATCGGGTACATCGGATGTGCGGCGTCTCCCAGCAAGGTTACGCGGCTGAAGGACCAGCGGTCCAAAGGGTCGCGGTCCACCATCGGGTATTCGAAGCACGCGTCCGCCGCCTGAATCACCGCTGGCACATCCAACCAGTCGAACCGCCAGTCCGCGAACTGGGGCAGGAAGTCCGACAGATTGCCGGCGCGGTTCCAATCCTCTCTTTGCCACGTGTGATCGGGGCGGAATTTCCGTTCGGCGATCCAGTTGATCTCGGTGTCATCAGCGGTTCGCGAGATCGGGTAGGCGACGAATTTCTGAAACTCGTGACCCGCCATGATCATGCTGCGTCCGGTCAGGAACGGTTGTCCGCGAGACGTGCCGCGCCATAAAATCGCGCCGTTCCAGATGGGCGGCCCCTCATTCGGATAGAGCGTTTTGCGGACCGCGGAATGGATGCCATCGGCGCCGATCAGCAGGTCGCCCTCGGCGTCGGGAAGAGCTGTGTTGGTTCGCCGGTCCACGAAATGCGCCCGGACATGCGAGTCGCTTTCCGACCAGCCGGCGAGATGGTGCCCGGTCATGACCTTGCTGGCACCCAGGCGCTCTCGGGCGGCATCCAGCAAGATCATCAGCAGTGTGCCGCGGTGGATGGAGAATTGCGGCCAGTTGTAACCGGCCTCGCGGCCTCGGGCCTCCGACCAGATACGTTGCCCGTGATTATTATAATAGCCGAGTCGGCGGTCGGAATCGCGGATGCGGCCAGCATGTCATGCAGTCCGAGGTCGGTCAGTTCGCGCACGGCATGGGGCAGCAGATTGATGCCGACGCCCAGCGCCTGCGGTGCGGCAACGGTCTCGAAGACACAGCAGTCGATGCCGATCTGGTGCAGGCTCAGCGCGGTTGTCAGGCCGGCGATGCCGCCGCCGGCGATCAGGATCCGTGTCACGTTAGCCCTCGTGTTGCGTGTTGGCGCTTGTAGCATGATCGCCGGGGGCGGCCACAGCGCAGAGGGCCGCCGGCGGACATGAGTAATTTATGATCGTGATGATTTATTATCGTGCACAGTGAGTATATAATAGGCTAATATATGAGCGCGGTCGTATTTTAATGGATAAAAATTAGACATATTGCATTGCAGCAAAATACGGATCGATCTACGCTCCTGCTTCTGATTGCTTCCGATCACCAGCCGAGGACGCAGGCACGATGACATCAGGCACGATAAAGCCCCGATCAAAGGGCATTTCCCGCAGAGCATTCCTGGCCGGTACCGGCACTGCCATCGGTTCGGGGGCCATCACCGGTTTCCCCACCATCTGGGCACAGAACATCAAGGACGTGGTCCTGCACCACGCCGGTCCCCCGGTCACCGCGATCCCGGCCATCGCCGAACAGGCGACGAAGGACCTCGGGTTTACCGTGCAAATGCAGGCATCCGAGAACGCCGACCTGCTGAACCGCTTTCTGTCGCAGTCAAGCGCGATCGACTGCGCCGATATCAGCCTGGTGTATATGCGCTACCTGATCGGCCGGAACGTGTTGCAGGCAATCCCGTTGTCGAAGTTCAAATACTGGGATCAGACGATTCCGCTGTTCACCAAAGGCGAATACCCGGACGGCAGGAAAGCGCCGCAACAGGGCATCACGCCGACGATGATCCTGTATGCCACGGACGCCTCCGGGCAGAAAGTCACCGACGGGACGCCGACCGATTTCGTCACAGGCATTCCGACCGTTACCAACGGCGATACACTCGGCATTCGTCCCGACCTCGTCAGCCGCCCGATCACCAGTTGGGCCGACGTGTTGGACCCGGCGTTTAAAGGCAAGGCCGCGATCCAGGACAATCCGACCATCGGTATCATCGACGTGGCGATGGCGCTGGAGGCGCGCGGCGACATCACCTACGGCAACAAAGGCAACATGACGAAAGAGGAGATCGATAAAACCGTCAAAACGATGATGGACATCAAGCAGTCCGGCCAGTTCCGCTCCTTCTGGACGTCGTTCGACCAGTCGGTGAACCTGATGGCCTCGGGTGAGGTGGTGATCCAGTCGATGTGGTCCCCCGCCGTGGCGGCAGTGCGGTCGCGTGGCATTCCCTGCACCTTCCAGCCGCTGAAGGAAGGCTATCGCGGTTGGGGCTATACATTGGGCGCGATGAAGCACCTTGATGGGCTGAAACTGGATTGTTTCTACGAATACATGAACTGGTACACCAGCGGGTTCGAGGGCTCGTTCATTGCCCGCCAAGGCTATTATTCCGCACAACCGGAGAACGTCCGGAAATATCTGACGCCGGCCGAATACGCCTACTGGTTTGAGGGTAAGCCGGCGGAAACCGATATTCTCAGCCCATTTGGTAAGATCATGGAGAAAGCCGGCAAATCCCGCGATGGCGGTTCGTTGTGGGAACGCCTGGGCAATATCGCCGTGTGGAACTCGGTCATGGATGAAGACCGCTATGTCACCCGGCGCTGGAACGAATTCATCACGTCTTAAGCTGGAGTTTTGAACCATGCAGCTTGGTGTTTTCATTCCTATCGGCAACAATGGCTGGCTGATTTCCACCAATTCCCCGCAATACAAACCCAGCTTCGACCTTAACAAGACGATCGTCGAGAAGGCGGAGGCGTTCGGCTTCGACTTCGCCCTGTCGATGATCAAGCTGCATGGCTTCGGCGGCCCATCGGAGTTCTGGGATTACAACCTGGAATCTTTCACTCTGATGGCGGGTCTGGCGGCGACGACCTCGCGGATCAAGCTATTTGCCACCTGTGCGGTGCTGACAATGCCGCCACCGATCGCCGCTCGGATGGCTGTGACGATCGACAGTATTTCGCATGGGCGATTTGGGGTGAATATCATCTCCGGCTGGCAGCGGCGCGAATATACCCAAATGGGGATTTGGCCAGGATCGGAGCACTATAAACGCCGCTACGAGTATTGCGCTGAGTACGTAACGGTCATGAAGGAGCTTTGGGACACCGGACGATCGGATTTCAAGGGCGATTTCTTCAAGATGGACGATTGCCGGTGTTTGCCGATGCCAACGGCCAACATCCCCATTATTTGTGCCGCTCAGAGTGACGCGGGGACCCGGTTCGCGGCGCAATATGCGGACTATAATTTCTGCGCCAGCTTTGGCTATAACGCCCCAACGGCAGTAGCTACAAGCGTCGCTCGGTTGGTGAAGGCGACCGAGGAAACCGGGCGCGATTGCGGCGCCCTGATCCTCACGATGATCATTGCCGATGAAACGGACGAAGCCGCCAACGCCAAGTGGGACCATTACAAAGCGGGGGCCGATATCGAGGCTTTGGCCTATCGCGATGAGCAGGCGCGGGATGATCCGAGCACGGATATTTATTCACAGCCTAACCGACGGCAGATTCTTGGGACCGATAAGCTGCCGACCAACCAGGGTGTGCTGGTGGGGTCTTATGCGACTGTCGCTCGAATGCTGGATGAAATGTCCAAAGTGCCGGGCGTGCGGGGCGTAATGATGACGTTCGATGATTTCGTGATCGGCATGGAGCAATTTGGCACCCGGATCATGCCGCTTATGCGGTGCCGGAATGAGATTGAACGGGCCGCATGAACGTTTGGCACAAGCCAGCGTCCGACGGCGCTCCCGCTGCCGGGGGCGCAACCTCGATGGTGAGACGCCCTGCCTCCAAGCGCCGATCCACGCGCTTGCCACCGTGGCTGGTGTCGTGGTTCCAGGTTGGGCCGCTGGCCCTGATATTGACCGTGCTGTTCGCTCTGCCGACGACTTTGTTCCTGGTCGTCAGCTTCTATGATTACGACCGCGTCGGCATTTATCCCGCGTTCCTGCTGGACAATTACCGGGAGCTTCTGACGACGCCCGCGACCTGGAGGGTGTATGTCAGTTCCCTCCGGTTCGCGTTGATCGTCTGGGCGATCACATTGTTCCTGGGGTTCAATGTCGCTTACTTTCTGATCTTTCACATCCGGAACTCGATTACCCGGACGATCTTCTTTCTGCTGTGCGCGATTCCGTTCTGGACCTCGGGCATTATCCGCACGATCGCCTGGATTCCCTTCCTTGGCCGCAATGGCGCTTTCAACCAAATCCTGATGGCGCTGGGGGTGACATCGCACCCGCTGGACTTTCTGCTGTTCTCCGATTTCGCCGTTATCGTCACCTACGTCCATTTGTTCACGCTGCTGATGATCGGTCCGATCGCCAATTCCCTGTCGAAAATCGACCCTGCGTTGCTGGAGGCCGCCCGTGACGCCGGCGCCAGCCGTTGGCACACGATGACCAACGTCGTCATTCCCCTGTCGAAAACCGGCATTACCCTCGGTTCGATCCTGGTCTTCACCCAGGTCATGGGCGATTACTTCGTGGTCAGGCAAATGAGCGGCGGTCAAAGCGCGTCAATCGTTTCGATGCTCTCCACCGAGATCCAGGCGATGCAGTACCCGCCAGCCTCGGCCAACGCGATGGTGCTGGTTATCTTCGTCGCCATCCTGGTGGGGGTGATGATGAAGGTCGTCGATGTCCGCAAGGAACTGGTGAAATGACGGCGCGCATCAGCGAGAAACGCCCCTGGACATTCTATGTGCTGGGGACGCTCTTCGGTGTGTATCTGTTGTTCCTGTATGGACCCATGTTCGTCATCTACGTGCTGTCGTTCCAGGGTCCCAATGGAGGCGTCACATTCCCGATGGTGGGGACGTCGGTCGTTTGGTTCAAAGAGGTGTTCCAGCCGGGGCAGATGGCCGACATCCCGGTGTCATTCTCGCGGTCGATTGCCCTGGCGACGGTGGTGAGTTGTTTGACGGTTGTGATTTCGGTCGCCGCCGGGCTTGGCTTCCGGCGCCGGTTCCCCGGGTCCGCGGTGCTTTTCTACCTGGCGGTCGCCAGCCTGGTGATGCCGAGCCTGCTGGTTGGGTTCGGGATTGGGCTGGGGTTCCAGTTCCTCGGGTGGCAGCCTAGCCTGTTTACGTCGGCGCTGGGGGCGCAGTTGACCTGGACGTTGCCATTCGGCCTCTTCGCGATGTTCGCTGTGGTGAACCGGTTCAACCGGGCGTGGGAGGAAGCGGCGACCGACCTTGGTGCCAGCGCATGGCAGCGGCTTCGGTACGTCACGATCCCGATCCTGCTGCCCGGTATTATCGGCGTGGCGATGGGGGCGTTCACCTTGTCCTACGATGAATATGCTCGCACCACATTGACGATTGGGCCGAAGAATACGTTGCCGCTGGAGATTTACGCGCTGATTTCGTCGGCTACGTCCCCGACGTTGTTCGCCATCGGCACCCTGACCACCGGCGTATCGTTCCTGGCGATTATCATCACATTGCTGCTGGTCCTGCGCCTGCAGCGCCGTCGCGCTCTTATAAAGGTCGGATGATGGACAATAGATTTGATGTCGAACTGGTTTCAGTCACCAAGCGTTATGGAGCAACGTTGGCGGTGGATGCGATTTCCTTGCGAATTCCGCGCGGCACCTATTGCTGCCTGCTGGGGCCTAGCGGGTGTGGCAAGACAACAACCCTTCGCATGATCGCGGGGCACGAGGCGGTCACCGATGGCGATATCCTGATCCACGGCGAGAACGTTTCCGACCTGCCCCCGATCAAGCGCGGCACCGCGATGATGTTCCAAAGCTATGCGTTGTTCCCTCATATGTCGTGCCTCGACAATGTGGCATTCAGTCTGAAGATGCGTGGTGTCGCGAAGAAGGAGCGGCATTCCCGGGCGCGGGACTTTCTGGCACTGGTGCATATGGCGGATTATGCGGACCGCTTGCCGGCGCAGTTGTCGGGTGGGCAGCAGCAGCGCATCGCGCTGGCGCGGGCGCTGATCAACCGGCCCCGGGTTTTGCTGCTGGACGAACCATTATCCGCGCTGGACCCGTTCCTCCGCGTCAAGGTTCGGGAAGAACTCAAGCGCCTGCAACGCGAGCTTAGCATCACGTTCATCCACGTCACCCACAGCCAGGATGAGGCGATGGCGCTGGCGGACCTGATGGTGGTGATGCAGGACGGGCACATCCGCCAGTCCGCTCCGCCACGCGAGGTGTTTGAACGTCCGGTCAGCCCGTTCATCGCCCGTTTTATCGGCAGTCACAATGTCCTGAGGGCGCCGCATGGTCAGATCGCGGTACGCGCCGATCGTTGCCGATTGGGGGTGGCGAACGATGGGCCGCACGTCAACGGCCAGGTCATTGCGGTCGAATATCAGGGAGCCATGGTCCGGGTCGCGATGAAGACCGACGCCGGTGACGAAGTATCAGCGCTGGTTCCCGACCAGATGTTTTACCGTCAGCCTGCCGAACCAGGGGATCTGGCGACATTGGTGTGGTCGGAACAGGATACGCATGCGCTGATGCAGGTGTGATCCGGGCCGGTCACGGCACTGCTTGTTCGATGCCGCTCAGATCGATCCCGGATTCCATACCGGCGTTCGACAGCATCATACGACTAACGCGCTGATACACGCCGTCCGCGGCCGGGCTGGATGAGAACGCGGCTATAACCGCCAGGATCAAGGCCAGATAGATGTGGTTACCGGTTGAGGTGCTCATAAGGTTGTCCCTCCTGACCCTGGATTTACCGGTACGGCCAGATTAGCGCTGTGAAGGGCTTCACAACAGCGACGGTCTTGACTGATTAATCCTCGCACTCTATGGACAATCACCGACAAATTTGGAATTCCGAATTCCGTGCTGCAAGCGCTGCCCGCGACGCAAAGCCTGATGGATCGTACCTACCAGCACATGCTGGAGGCGATTGCCGATGGCACGCTGCTGCCCGGTCAACGCATCCGCCAGGCTGAACTGGCGGACAGCCTGGGTGTGTCCCGGCAACCGGTCAGCCACGCGTTGCAGTTGCTGAAAAGCCAGGGACTGGTCGAGGAATTCGGGCGCAAAGGGCTGCGTGTGGTGCCGCTCGATCCGTTGCGGGTGTTGCAACTGTACCAGGTTCGTGGGGTCGTTGATGGGTTGGCGGCCCGCCTTGCCGCCCGGCAGGTGGCTGTCCGGGCCGTCAAAACCGCCGACATCGACGCCATGAAGCGTCAGCTCGCCGTCGGGGTGACATTCGACGCCGCCACCCCCATCCCGGTTCTGGTCCGAGCGGATACGGAGTTTCATCGGACGTTGTACGCCCTGTCCGGCAATCCGGCGATCGAGGAAATGACCGCACCGCTGTGGCCCCACCTGATGCGCTCCATGGCGATGGTGCTGCGGCACCCTGATTACGCCACTCGGGTCTGGCAGCAGGAACACGCCGCGATCTTGCGGTGCATTCTGGCCGGTGACCCGGTTGGCGCGGAAGACGCTGCCTGCGCCCATGCGGCCACAGCGTCTCGTCTGACCGCCGAACAACTGCAACCGCAAGCCGCATAAGGAAGGAAAACGATCCATGCTGACCGAAGACCAGGTTCGACAGTTCCACGAGGAAGGCTACTTGTTTCTGCCCGAAACGTTCTCCCCGGAAGAGGTGGCGATTCTGAAGTCGGAAGCCGAGGACATCTATCGCCAGGAACGCCCGGAAGTGTGGCGCGAGAAATCCGGCGCGCCGCGCACCGCATTCGCCGCGCATCTGTATAATGAAGCGCATGGCCTGCTCGCGCGGCATCCTCGCATGATCAAGCCCGTCGAGCAGTTGTTCGGCGAGCAGGTTTACATGCATCAATACAAAATCAACGCTAAAGCGTCCTTCACCGGCGACGTCTGGCAATGGCACCAGGATTACGGCACCTGGGCGCGCGACGACGGAATGCCGGAGCCTCGGGCGATGAACATCGCGGTGTTTTTGGACGAGGTGATGCCGATCAACGGGCCGCTGATGCTGGTGCCGCGCAGCCATACACGCGGGGTGCTGGATGCCGCGCATGACACCAGCACGACATCCTATCCGCTGTGGACGCTGGACGAGAAGACGGTGACTGAGATCGTCGAGGCCGGCGGCATCGTCGCGCCAACCGGCAAGCCAGGCGGGCTGCTGCTGTTCCACGGCAATCTCGTGCATGGGTCTGCCGGCAACATCACGCCGTATCCGCGCAAGATCGTCTATCTGACGCTGAATGCGGTCTCCAACTACATCCGTAAGCCGACCCGCGCCGAGTGGATCGCCCACACAGACTTTTCGCCCATTATCCCGACTGACGAAGGCGCGCTGGTTCGGTATGCCCGCAGTTTGCAGCAGCAGGCGGCAGAGTAGACTATCTTGTGGCCCCACCATTTTGAGGTAAAGAAATCCATAGCGTTGGCTGGTCATCAGCCTCGGAATGGATTCGGGAGGCAACATGCGGCGGCGTCATATGATCGCCGGGGCCGGCGCGGCTTTGGTCGCGTCGCCCTCGGTTGCCGGGGAAAGCACACGTATTCCGGGCGGCTTGCCGGATGGTACAAGAGCGATTGCTCGGTTTGTGAATTTGCCGGGCAAGCCGCGGATGCTGCGGCTGACCGACCGGCCGCCGAACTATGCCTCTCCGGTCAACGTTTTCTCCGATGTGGTGACACCGAACGACCGGTTTTTTGTGCGGTATCATCTCGATTCTGTGCCGGCGGCGGCGGACATGGAGAACTGGTCGTTGTCCATCGGCGGCGACGCCGTGCAACGGCCGGTCACGCTGAAGCTGAGCGATCTGTTGGATTTGCCCGCAGCCCAGGTGCTGTCGGTATGCCAATGCGCCGGGAACCGGCGCGGACTCGTGGAGCCTCATGTTCCTGGTGTCGAATGGACGGATGGCGCGATGGGCTGCGCGGTTTGGCGTGGTCCGGCGTTGCGTGACGTGCTGAAGGCGGCGGGTGTCAAGCCGGAGGCGCTGGAAGTCTGGTTGGGTGGCGCGGATAAGCCGCTGATGGAGGGGACTCCGGCATTTCGGAAGAGCCTGCCGATGGAAAAGGCTCTGGACGGTGACACGATCGTGGCGCTGTCGATGAACAATGCGCCGTTGCCGTTGCTGAACGGGTATCCCGCGAGGTTGATCGTTCCGGGGTGGACCGGGACGTATTGGATGAAACATCTGACGAGTATTGAGGTCAGCACGCAGCCATTGAAGAATTTTTGGATGCAGACGGCGTATCGGGTGCCGGCCGGTTTGTTTCCGGTGGACAAGCCATTTGTTTCTCAGGCGACCGAGACGACGGTTCCGATTACGGAGCTGGTGGTAAACTCGGTGATCGCGGCACCGCTGGACGGGGAGGAGGTCGAGCGGTCGGGTTTCACGATCTCGGGCGTCGCCTGGGATCGCGGGGCCGGGATCACCCGGGTGGAGGTCTCGTTGGACGGCGGACGCAACTGGCTGGGCGCGCTGCTGGAGGGGCCGCTGGGGCAGTATGCGTATCGGCGGTTCAGCTTCCAGACCGGATCAATGCGCCCCGGGTCGTATCGGTTGATGTGCCGGGCGGTTAGTCAGTCGGGGGAGAAGCAGGCGGAGCGGATGAAGGTTAATCCGGGCGGATACCACAACAACGTGCCGGGTGCGGTGACGGTGGTGGTGTCATGAGGTGGATGTTGGTGGCGGCGGCGCTGGTGGGGTCGATGGGCGGCGTCGCGCTGGCCGATGAGCCGGCGGCACTGGTTTCGGGGGCCGGAGCGGATGTGACGGGCGCGAACTGCAATGCCTGCCACACCTCTGATTACATCGTTATGAACAGTGTTTTCCTGACCGGCGCTCAGTGGACGGCCGAGGTGACGAAGATGCGAAAGGCATTCGGCGCCCCGATCGATGATGCGACGGCATCGGAGATCGCTGCGTATCTGGCGGCCCATTACGCGGTGGCGGCGCAGCCTTAGGCGACGCCCAAGATAAACCGGCCAGGTCGACACGATTAGCCCGTCGTCATGGCCCGGCTGGTCGGTACAGGCGTCAATATAATGGGCGACAGAGAAACATTTTTTCCGGAGGCGGTTTTTCACTTACCGTCCCGAGCCATGACGGTGTGCCTGGACTTGTTTGTTTGTGGGGCACGCCAACGCCGCAACAAAGCGCACCCTTTGTGGCCTGCCAGGCCCATCAAAAAAGCGATCATCCTGTGGGGCATGCACGCGAGTGTTGACATAAAATAACTTAGGTGTTAGTTTAACGCCATGGAGCATATGGCGCCAACCATGACCCGGCCTGCCACGTCCGATCCCGCACAGGATCTGGCCGGTCGCACCATACCGGAACGCCTCGCTGCCCTGCTGCATGTGGTCCGCGTTCTGCTCGGGCATGGCCGCCGCCTTACAGAGACCGTCCCGGAGCGCGCCGCCAGCGTGGAATTTGCCACCCTTGCCGGCGTTTGGGGCACCTACAGCCTTCCCACCATTCTCGCCCGGTTACAGCGCGGCATCCTGCGTGCGATGGCGTTGGAGCGTTATCTGCTGGCGCGCGTCGCAAAAGGCCGTGAGATCAAATTCGTGTATCCGCGCGAGCGCACGCCGGCTAGACCGCCAGCAGAACCGCCAAAGGGGGAGACAAAGGCGGCGGCGGCCGAACCGCCAGAGGATGGCCCCAAGCCCAGGCGCCCCGCCTTCGATCCGGACGATCTCCGCATCCCCGGGCCCGAGGAACTCGACGCCGAAGTGCGCCGCCGGCCGTTTGGGCGCACCATCCTCGCGATATGCATGGACCTCGCGGTGATCCCGAGTTTCTGCGCCGGCACATTCTGGAACCAGATCTCCGACACGCTCATGAACTACGGCGGCAGCTTCATGACGCTGTTTAAAATACGAGAATACCGCGAAACATCGTTTCAGAAAGAGCGGGACAAGAAGCCGCACACCTGGGGCTTTGCCTGGAGGCATCCGCCACCGGATATAGTCCGCCAGGTCCTGGGATACATGATCGGCGAGCCGCCAACGCCGGACCCGTTCGATCCCCTGCTGGCCACCGCTCCTCCCTGAATCTCATCTTCCCGGGCCCGCGTCGCACCCTCTGAGTCCGGGGGCGCAGGCGCGCGCCCGGGAATCATCGGGATCGGGCGCTACCGCGTTGATGGGCAGTCCGTTTCTATATTCGAAATTTTTCATCCCAAGGTCTCGGCGGCATCCGACAAATGCAGCCCCTCTCAGGTCAGCCTCTCGCTGACGCTGTATCAGCCCTCCGTCACCCGCCGCGCCGCCGCCCCCGCCAGCCGCTGCACAGCCTCCACCACCGCCTCGGGGCTGGCCTTGTTCTGGCCGGCGATATCCAGGGCGCTGCCGTGGGCGACCGAGGAGAACAGGATCGGCGTGCCGATCGTCATGCCGGCGGTGCGGTTGGTGGCCAGCAGTTTGGCAGCGAGGTGGCCCTGGTCGTGGTACATTACGATGAATGCATCATATCCCGGCTTATGGAACATCGTGTCGGCGCCGAACGGACCCTCCACATTGATGCCGGCCTGTCGGGCGGCGGCAACGGCGGGCTCGATCGTGGTGGCTTCCTCGTCGCCGAATAGGCCGTGTTCGCTGGCGTGCGGGTTCAGGCCGCTCAGGGCAATGCGAGGCGCCGCGATGCCCAGGCCGCGCAGGGTCTGGTCGGTACTCTCCATGACCCGAATCAGACGATCATGCGTGATCAGGTCGATGGCGCGTTTCAGGCCGACATGCAGGGTGGTGTGGACGATGCGGGTGCTGTCGAAGCACAACATGAGAAACGCGTCCTCGACCGGCGTGCCGGTGCAGCGGGCGACAAATGACGGATAACCATCGAACGGAATGCCGGCCTTGTGGATCGCCAGCTCGGTTTGCGGGCAGGCAACGACAGCGCCCACCAGACCGTCCATGGCGCCCTGGATGGCGTAGGCCGCCGCATCGACGGCGGCCTGGCCGTGATGGGCGGCGATTTCTCCGGGTTGCAGCGGTTGGTCGGTGAACTGGCGCAGGTCGATGATCTCGACGCCGTCGGTGCTGCCGGCTGCGGCGAAGCTGGCGATGTTGGTCACCTCCGCTTCGATGCCGCAGGCGGCGGCGTGCCAGTCCAGTGCGAGGCGATCGCCCACCAGGACGGGCCGGCACACTGCGCGCACGCGGGGATCGAGCACCGCCTTCAGCGCGATCTCGGGGCCGATGCCGGCCTGGTCACCCAGGGCTAATGCGAGGGCGGGTAAGGGCATGGTCGTGTCTCCCGAATTTTCATCTGTCCTTTACCGAACCGGCCGGCAAAGCAAGCCCCCGGGCGTTCGGGCGCAAGACATGGCCAGTAGGAGCAACCGTCAAAGTTTGGTTTACTGAGCGTTGAACAAACCCGGGAGGCAGAACCATGGAACGGAAGAAAGCGTCGGATTTCCCGCAGGAGCTTCTGAACTTGTTTGACGGTTATGTGCATGGCGGGATCAGCCGCCGGCAATTTCTGGATGGAGCGCAACGATTCGCCGCCGGTGGAGTTACCGCGAACGCGCTTTTGCAAATGCTCAAGCCGAACTACGCGCTGGCCCGGCAGGTTGCGCCGGACGACCCACGGATCAAGGCCGAGTCCGTCACCGTCCAATCGCCGCTCGGCAACGGCAGCATCAAGGGCACTCTCGTGCGACCGGCCAATGCCACGAAATTGCCTGCCGTTCTGGTCATCCACGAAAATCGCGGCCTCAATCCGTACATTGAGGATGTGGCGCGACGCCTGGCGGTCGCCAATTTCATCGCCTTCGCCCCGGATGGGTTGACCTCGGTGGGCGGCTATCCGGGAGACGACGAGAAGGGACTGGCGCTGTTCGGAAAAATCGATCGCGCCAAGATGGC
Source organism: uncultured Rhodopila sp. (assembly GCA_903932145.1). GTDB lineage: Bacteria > Pseudomonadota > Alphaproteobacteria > Acetobacterales > Acetobacteraceae > Rhodopila. The sequence goes on from CAIZFE010000111.1 coordinate 95,154, forward strand.
GGAAGATTTCCTCGCCGCGGCGAATTGGCTGAAATCGCGTCCCGACAGCACCGGCAAGCTTGGCGCGGTCGGTTTCTGCTTTGGTGGCGGCATTGTTAATCTGCTGGCGGTGCGGATGGGGCCGGCTCTTGATGCCGGGGTACCCTTCTACGGCGTCCAACCGGGCGATACCGAGGCCGCCCGCATCCAAACGCCGATCAATGCGCAATATGCCGCGCTCGACTCGCGGATTACCGACGGGTGGCCTACGTTCGATGCTGCCCTGACCCGGGCAGGGGTGCCACACGAAGGCCATATCTACCCGGGCGCCAACCACGGCTTTCATAACGACACGACGCCGCGGTATGACGAAGCCGCGGCGAAAGAAGCCTGGGCGCGGACGTTAAAGTGGTTCGACACATATTTGACGGTGTGAACCGGTTCCTCAGGAACCCGGCAGTGCTTACGCCGGATGCTTGTGGATCGGATCGACCCAGTAAACCGACTCCGGCTTCTCCACCGCCTCGATATCCAGGTTCACCACGACGGCTTCGTTGTCGCTGCGGACCAGCACGCATTCCAGCGTCTCGTCGGTGGAGGCGTTGATTTCCTGATGCGGCACGTAGGGAGGTACGAAGATGAAATCGCCGGCCTCGGCTTCGGCAACGTATTCCAGCTTCTCGCCCCAACGCATCCGAGCCTTGCCGCGCACGATGTAGATCACGCTTTCCAGGGCACCGTGGTGATGCGCGCCGGTCTTGGCGTTGGCATGGATGTTCACCGTGCCGGCCCAGATCTTCTGGGCACCGACGCGGGCGAGATTGATCGCCGCCGCCCGGTTCATGCCGGGCGTCTGCGCCGTGTTGGTGTCAAGTTGATCGCCCTTGATCACCCGCACCCCGGTAAACTTCCAGTCCACCGGCTCGTGATGATGATCGTGGCCATGCTCGTGATCGTGGCTCATGGAATGCGTCCTCCTGGTCTCAGCCGTTGGCGACAAACTTTTCCAGCCAATGGATCGTGTAATCGCCTGACTGGAATTCCGGGTCGTTGACGATGCGCTGGTGCAGCGGAATCGTGGTCTTGATTCCTGACACTGCGAATTCGTCCAGCGCGCGCCGCATGCGGTCGATTGCCCGTTCCCGGGTCGGTGCATGCACGATCAGTTTCGCCACCAGGCTGTCGTAATACGGCGGCACGAAATACCCGGCATACAGCGCCGAATCCACCCGCACGCCGAGCCCGCCGGGAGCATGGAACGCGGTCACACGGCCGGGGGTGGGCATGAACGTGACCGGATCCTCGGCGGTGATGCGGCATTCGATCGCATGGCCGCTGAAGGTGATATCGCTCTGATCGTACCCCAATCGCGCCCCGGCGGCGACGCGGATCTGTTCGCGCACCAAATCGACATCGCACAGCATTTCCGTCACCGGATGTTCCACCTGCAAGCGGGTGTTCATCTCGATGAACGAGAACTGACCATCCTGATACAGGAACTCCAGCGTGCCGGCGTTGCGGTATCCGAGTTTCCGCAGCGCCGAAGTCGCGGTTTCACCGAGGGCCATGCGCTGAGCCGGGCTGATCGCCGGCGATCCGGCTTCTTCCAGCAGCTTCTGGTGGCGGCGCTGCAGGCTGCAATCGCGCTCGCCGAAATGCACCACGTTGCCGTAGTTGTCTGCCATGATCTGCAGCTCGATATGGCGCGGCCGATCGAGGTACTTCTCCATATAGACGGCGTCGTTGCCGAACGCGGCACGGGACTCGGTGCGTGCGAGGCGATACGCCTCGTCGATTTCCGAGGCATCGCGTGCGACTTTCATGCCACGCCCGCCGCCGCCGGCTGCGGCCTTGATCAGCACCGGATAGCCGATTTGCGCGGCTACCGCGCGCGTGGTCTCGATGTCCGGAAGCTCACCGTCAGAACCGGGAACCAACGGAATACCGACCGCCTGCATCGCGGTTTTGGCTGCGATCTTGTCGCCCATCGTGCTGATGTGTTCGGCCGAGGGGCCGATGAAGGTCAGCCCGTGCGCGTCCACCATATCGGCGAAACCGGCGTTTTCCGACAGGAACCCGTAGCCCGGATGGATAGCATCGGCGCCGGTGATCGCGGCGGCTGACAGGATCGCCGGGATGTTGAGATAGCTGTCCTTGGCCGGCGGTGGTCCGATGCAGACGCTTTCATCGGCCAGGCGCACGTGCATCGCCTCAGAATCGGCGGTGGAATGAACCGCGACAGTGGCTATGCCCAGTTCGCGGCAGGCGCGCTGGATACGAAGGGCGATTTCGCCGCGATTGGCGATCAGGATCTTTTTAAACAATCGCTTATTCCAGAACGATCAGGACTTCGCCGTATTCCACCGGAGCCCCCGTTTGCACCAGGATCTGGGCAACTGTGCCGGCTTTCGGGGCCTTGATTTGGTTGAATGTCTTCATCGCCTCGATCAGCAGCAAGGTCTGACCGGCACTCACCTGCTGCCCGATCGTCACGAACGCGGGCAAGCCGGGTTCCGGCGAGAGATAGGCAACGCCAACCATCGGGCTGGCGACAGCGCCGGGGTGGGACGCCAGATCCTGCACCACCGGTGCCGCGACGGGAACAACCGGCGCGGGCGCCGCCGCGACCGGAACGACAGCCGTTGCCACGGTGCCGCCACGGACCACGCGGATGCGGCTGTCCTTGTCGGCGATTTCGATTTCGGTCAGGCCGGTTTCAACCAGAACCGCCGCCAGAGCGCGGATGGTGTCGGGATCGATAGGGATACGGATCAATGTGTGTCCTCCAGGGTATCGGCCAGCACCGACTAGGTAGGCGCGCGTAGCATAGGCGGTGCGGTTGGTCCAATGGTGCAGACGGGAAAAGGTTGGGGCAGAGCCCACCCTTGCCGCCCCAACATTGCCCCGCCGCCGTCCACGCACCATAATGGCGGGCATGCATAGCTCCGTGACATTGACCCTCAATGGCGAAAGCCGGGTGTTCGAAGGACCCGCCGACGGCCCGCTGTCCGTTTCCGGACTTCTGGTTGTGCTCGGCCTCGACACCAAGAAGGTCGCGGTGGAGCGGAACGAAGAGATCGTTCCGCGCTCCCGCTACACCGAAACCTGGCTGGTGAGCGGCGATTCGCTGGAGATCGTGCATTTTATCGGTGGAGGCTGAGAGCATGGACGGAACAATCGCTGCCGAAGACACATGGACGGTGGCAGGACGCACCTTCCGGTCTCGGCTGATCGTTGGCACCGGACGCTATAAGGACCTGGAGGAAACCGGCCGCGCGATCGAGGCGAGCGGCGCCGAGATCGTCACCGTGGCGGTGCGGCGGGTCAACCTGTCCGACACCGGCGCGCCGATGTTGCAGGATTACGTCGATCCGAAGAAATATACCTATCTGCCGAATACGGCCGGCTGTTTCACCGCCAAGGACGCGGTTCGCACGTTGCGTCTGGCCCGCGAAGCCGGCGGCTGGAACCTCGTAAAGCTCGAAGTGCTCGGTCCGCCGCCCTTACTGTATCCCGACATGCAAGGCACTTTCGAAGCCGCTGAGGCGCTGATCAAGGACGGTTTCGAGGTCATGGTCTATTGCGCCGACGATCCGCTGGCGGCGCGGCGGCTACAGGATATGGGCTGCGTCGCGATCATGCCGCTGGGCGCGCCGATCGGCTCCGGCCTCGGCCTGCAAAACCCGGCGATGCTCAGCATGATCATGGAGAACGTGACGGTGCCGTTCCTGGTCGATGCTGGCGTGGGCACGGCCTCGGACGCCGCCATCGCGATGGAGTTGGGCTGTGACGCGGTGCTGCTGAACTCGGCGATCGCCCATGCGAAGGACCCGGTGCTGATGGCTCGTGCCATGAAGGCGGCGGTGGAGGCCGGACGGTTGGCATTCAGGGCAGGGCGGATGCCGCGGCGGATGGGGGCCGATCCATCCAGTCCGTTGGCCGGGTTGATCCGGTAGCAGATTTAGGGCGCTCGCCTCGGATTGCCGAACCGCCTGACGCCCGCCTCAATTCGTTTCCGATGGTGGTTTCGGTCAATGCCTGTGTCCGGTTCGTATAGGCGCGCACCATAGCACGCAGCCGGTCAGATTAGGTCTGGGCATAGGCCCGGGGACTGGTTAGACGGCCCCGAGCGCACTACCGTGCGATGCAATAAATTAAGGACGTATGTCGATGGACCTGAAAGACCACATCCGCGGCATTCCGGATTTTCCGAAGCCCGGCATTCTGTTTTACGATATCTCGACGCTGCTGCGGGATGCCGATGCCTGGCAGGTGGCGATGGGCCGGATGGCGCGCGTGGTGCGGGCCTATATGCCCGATCTGATCGCGGGTGTCGAAAGCCGCGGCTTTCTGATCGCCGCTCCGTTGGCGTTGAAGCTGGGTTGCGGATTTATCATGATCCGCAAGCGCGGCAAACTGCCGGGTGAGACCGTCGGACTGAACTACGCCCTGGAATACGGCGAGGATCGGGTGGAGATCCAGGCAGACGCGGTGTCTCCCGGCCAGCGCGTGGTGGTGGTGGACGATTTACTGGCGACGGGCGGCACGATGGCGGCGGGTATCGCGCTGCTGCGGCAGGTTGGCGCTGTTGTTCCGGCGGCGGCGACGTTGATCGAACTGAATTTCCTGAACGGCCGTTCGCGGCTGGACGTTCCATGCGAGTCGTTGGTTTCGTACGACGATTGATACGGAACCGGGTTTCCGTCATGGCCCGGCTGTCATGTCCGTTTACAAGGGGGCTGGGCGTAAAGAATTCACCGTCGTTTGTGCGTCTGTGTTGACCTTTACGGATGCGGGCATGCTCTGTGGATGGCAGCGCTTACCGACGACGGATCATGCTGTGATGCGCGGGTTGGTTACCGCAAGATCATGAACGTCGTAGGCCTGCTTCTGTCCTGTCGCGGAAGTCGTGTTCCAAAATCGGGCTCGAGGATCGCTCTGACCGTGGCCCGCTCTCCGCCGCACATGCCGAACGAAGTCCCTCCGACGTCGTCACACCGACTCGGCGACAGGGAGCCATCCTGTCACGGGCCGTGCGGTTGACACTGGCGGTTCCGGTTTGTCCGGGTAGTCCCCGTAGGTTGCTCCCGCCCGCCGCCGCACGCTTTCAAATCGCCGGCGGCGTCGTGGTCGAGAGCGGCTTGTGGACCCATCCCGGCAAACCCTTTCCCGGACGCCGTGGGCTATTTGGCTGCTAGGTGGTGACGCCCGGCAGGTCCGAGGTGATGCAGGCAATGGCCCGGATGAATCCCGCCAGTTCGCGGGCGATGGGAACCGCCACCATGGTGCGGAAGCGTTTGAACAGGCGGGTTTGCGCTTTCTAGGAGGTGTCGCGCACCGCATGCGGCACTGCCTCGACCGGGTCCAGTTTGCCGCGGGCGACCAGGGCGGGATGGCGATAGGTGTGGCCTCTGCTGGCGTGACAGCGGATACAGGAGGCCCGGGACAGCCGATCCGTCTTTGTCCAGGCCGTCTGCGTCGAAGCAACTTAAGCCTGAACAGAGCGGCCGCCGCCATATCCCCAACCTTTACAGGGTCGATGTTCGCCGCCGGCCGATCGCCTCGCGCATCGCCGTATCCAGGTGGGCTGATTTCACTGGCTTGGTAACGAAACCATCCATGCCGGCCTGCCGGCAGGCATCCTCATCGGCGGGGCTTGCATTCGCGGTCAACCCGATCACCGGGACGCCGGCCTGACTGGCCGGCAAGGCGCGGATCATCCGCGTCGCCGTCAGACCGTCCATCTCCGGCATCATCATGTCCATCAAAACGATGTCATATCTGCGTTCGCGCACGGCTTCGACCGCGGCCCTGCCATCTGTGACGCTGACCACCTCATACCCGAGCCGCTCCAGCATCCTGGTTGCCACGAACCGGTTTGTGTTGTTGTCTTCGGCCAGCAACACGCTTTGACGCGCGGCGTCGCCCGGCAGTTCCGGATCCGCCTCCACTGCCGCCGGGCGTTCGGGCGCGCCAACCGCGACGGCATCCGGGGCGTGGCGCAACCGCACATCGAACCGAAACGTACTGCCGACGCCGGGCATACTTTCGATGCTGATCTGTCCGTCCATCATTTCCACCAGCCGCCGGGAAATGGCCAGACCCAGGCCGCTGCCGCCGAAGCGACGCCGAATCGAACTATCGCCCTGGGTGAACTCGTTGAACAAACGTCCCTGCGCCTCGGCGCTGATACCGATACCCGTATCGGTCACGCTGAAAGACAAGCGAATGCCGTCCTCTTCGTCCCGAACTTTCCGCAGCTCAATATGCACCGATCCGTTGGCTGTGAACTTCAGGCCATTGCCAGCCAGATTGAGCAGGATTTGCCGCAACCGTTGCGCGTCGCCGAACATACGTCGCGGAATGTCGTCGCCGATGTCCAGCGTCATCGTCAGACCTTTCGCGGTCGCCTGGTGTCCGAGCAGCGTGACCACCTGACGGGTGACCTCGCGAATATCGAACTCGCCCTCCTCCAGCTCAAACCGGGCCGCATCCAGCGCCGAGAAATCCAGCACGTCGTTTATAATTTGCAGCAAATGCGCGCCGCTGGCACTGATGACGTTGACGTATTCGGCGGCGGTCCCATCCAACGGTAATCCCTGTAGCAGTTCCGCGACGCCCAGGATGCCGTTCAACGGTGTGCGGATTTCATGGCTCATGACGGCAATAAACTCCGAGCGCGCCCTGGCACCCGCCATGGCCGAATCGCGCGCCGCGGCAAGCGCCGCCTCGGTCCGCTTGCGTTCCGTCGTGTCGGTGTACGTTCGCACCGCCCCGCCATCGGGCAGTTCATGCGTTCTCACCTCCAACGCCGTTCCGTCGCCGCGGATCCGTTCGTACATCGGGTAGGCCGGCCCGACCCCGCCCGATTCAACGAAGCTCAGAAAGTCCGGACTGGCTTCTCCGGCTCGGCCAAATTCGTTGGTCGCAAGCTGGTAGGCCAGTATTTCCCGGAATGACGGATTGCGCTTCATCAAAGCCGGCGGCAATCTGAGAAGTTCGATCGCGCGATGATTGATGACCGGGACGTCTCCGGCCGCATCGACCATCAGGATGCCCTGAGAAATGTTCTCCAAAGTGGCGGTCAACGCGCCACGGCTTGCAAGCAAGCGCCGACGCTGACGCAGCAGCAACAGGCCGACGATGATGAACAGCGACGTGAGAACGCTGCCCGCGACCGCATATCGCATACGGTCCCGGGTGTACTGGTCCAGGACCTCGGTGGTATCGAGCGCCACGGACACCACCAGGGGATATTTGCGGAGCACGCGGAAACTGGCAACGTGATCGGCGGCGCCTGCGTATGCGTCCGCGCGGAAGGTCCCGCTATTGCTGGCCAGCATTTGGTCGATGTTCGGATCGCGGGTTCCGATGATGTCGTTATCGACCGGTGCCCGCGACCGGACCAGGCCGTCGCGGCTGCCAACCAACTCGATCACGCCGTGGACCGACAGCGCCTCCAGAAATCGCGTCAGGTAATCCAGGCCGGCGGATACCACGACCGTTCCGGCGTAGCTTCCATCGGGCGCGATCATTTTGCGCGTGACGTTGAGGGACTTGCGTTTTGAAACCCGCCCGAGCACCGGTTGGCTGATGAACATTTCATCGACGCTGGACTCCTTCTGGACGCGAACGTGCTCCCGATCGGACAGGTCCAGGCGGCCGGTCATCGGCAGGTTGCTTTGCACCACAATCCCGTCGCGATCGACGATGGCCGCCTGGATGATCAGGCCCGTGCCAAAACGGTGCGCATCGAACCATGATGGCAGGTCGAAGTGCGCCGGATCGCGGCTGTAGGCTTCGCGCATGTCGCGCAGCGTCTGATCGATCGTATCGAACGAGGTCAGCGTGGTCTCGCTCAGGCCGCGGGCCAGGGCGGTGGTTTCGCGCTGCGCACCGGCGATCGAATCATTATATTCCTGATGCAGGTCACCGAGCAGGAAACCCCATGTCAGCACCACAGCCGACACGATCAGCAGTAAATGCCAGATCCCCGCCCGGCTGAGCAGACGGGAAGCCGCGACGGTTCGCACGATCGGCATCGCGCTAGCGCCGCATCTGCCGGCACGACAGGTAACAGCCCACACCGGCGCACGCTGCGATCAACAGCGGCATCGAGGTGGCGGCTTCCCAGATCGCAACCAGTGTTCGGGTCAAAAACTCCATCGTTGTTATCATAGCGCGATGAACCGGTGCCGGTCGAGCCGGCATTGCCGCAAAACGCACGGTGAGTTGTGCCTGATGGCGCTTGTCGCCTGCCCGTCTGGAGTGGAAGGTTGCCCTGCACGATCCCTAACATCGGATCGTCACCCTGGTGTTTCTCGTCGCTGACGAAGCGCCGTTCCCGACGGGAATAAACCGGCACCTGAACCAGAAAAGAGGGAGAACACGATGTCCGGCTCGGTTCATATTCATCCGTCGGTGGATTCGGGATTAAAGACCGCGTCCGCGAATTTCAACGGCGGCACATTGGTCTGCAAGTGTGCCCAAGACCCGGTCAAGATCCGGATTGAGGGACAAATCGCCTTCGACCATGCCTGCGGATGCACCAAATGCTGGAAGCCGGCCGGCTCGGATTTCTCGGTGGTGGCCGTGGTCGGGCGCGACAAGCTGCATGTGACCGAGAACGAAAACAAACTTCAGGTCGTCGATCCGTCCGCCGCCATTCAGCGCCACGCGTGCAAGGCGTGTGGTGTCCACATGTACGGCCGGATCGAGAACAAGAACCATCCGTTCTACGGGTTCGATTTCCTCCATCCCGAGTTGTTCCAGGAAACCGGCTGGGCGCCGCCGGAATTCGCCGCGTTCGTCTCGTCTGTGATCGAATCCGGCGTCAACCCCAACCGGATGGACGGCATCCGAGCGCGGTTGAGAGAGCTGAAGCTGGAACCGTATGACTGCCTGTCGCCGCCCTTGATGGATGCCATCGCGACACATGTCGCCAAAGCATCGGGCAAGCTGGCTGCATAACAGCGCAATCGGGCAGCGGGTTGGTCCCGCTGCCCGGCTTGTCCGCATAGGCGTCACCTTAAGCGATGGACGGGGAGGATTTGCCCATTCGTCATGGCCGCGCTTGGCCCGGCCGTGACGGAGAGTGGAAAGCCACGTCCGGGACAAAAATATTCTCTGCCGCCCAGTTAAGTTGACGCCTACGCGGCGTGTCGGGGCCACTCGTGCCCTGACGGTGCCGCGATAGTTGGCCCGGACAAGCCGGGCCGTGGCGATGGGGGCAAGAATTGGCAGCAAAGCGGATTGGCCTAATAAGCAACGACCGCCCGGATGCTTTCTCCGCGGCGCATCAGGTCGAACCCTTCGTTGATCCGCTCGAACGGCAGGACATGGGTGATCAGGTCATCGATGTTGATCTTGCCGTCCATATACCAATCGACGATGCGCGGCACATCGGTGCGCCCGCGCGCGCCACCGAACGCGGTGCCCATCCAGACCCGGCCGGTCACAAGCTGGAATGGCCGGGTCGAGATTTCCTGGCCGCTGCCGGCAACGCCGATAATGATGGACTTGCCCCAGCCGCGATGCGCGCACTCCAACGCCTGGCGCATGACTTTGACATTGCCGATACATTCAAAGCTGTAGTCCGCGCCGCCCTTCGTGAGGTCCACCAGATACGGCACCAGATCACCCTGGACCTCAGAGGGGTTAACGAAATGGGTCATGCCGAATTTTTCCGCGATGTCCTTGCGCCGCGGATTCAAATCCACGCCGACGATCATCTCGGCACCCGCCAGCCGCGCCCCTTGCAGGACATTCAGGCCGATACCACCCAGCCCGAAGACGACAACGCGGGCACCCGGTTCGACCTTGGCGGTGTTGATGACCGCGCCGATCCCCGTGGTCACGCCACAGCCGATGTAGCAAACTTTCTCAAAGGGAGCGTCCTCGCGGATTTTAGCCAGCGCGATTTCGGGCAGCACGGTAAAGTTCGAGAACGTCGAGGTGCCCATATAGTGCATCACTGGTGCGCCGTTGGACGAAAACCGGCTGGTCCCATCCGGCATCACCCCGCGCCCCTGTGTCGCTCGAATGGCGACGCACAGGTTTGTCTTGCGGCTGAGGCAGTATTCGCATTGCCGGCACTCCGGCGTGTACAGCGGGATGACGTGATCGCCTTTCTTCAACGACGTCACGCCGGCCCCAACCTCTTGCACGATGCCGGCGCCCTCATGGCCCAGGATCGCCGGGAAAATGCCTTCCGGATCAGCGCCCGAGAGGGTGAATTCGTCCGTGTGGCAAATGCCGGTCGCCTTGATCTCAACCAGCACCTCGCCGGCCCGGGGACCTTCCAGATCGACGGTTTCCAGACTAAGCGGCTGCCCTGCCTGACGCGCGACCGCGGCGCGGGTTTTCATGTGTGCCTCCCATCAGTTTTTCTTGCTGCCGTCCTCGTTGAACTGTTCGAGATAGGCGATGACATCCTTGCGTTTCTGATCGTCCTTCAGCCCGGGGAAAATCATCTTGGTATGGGGAACGACCGCCTGCGGATTGGTCAGGTATTTATCGAGTTCCTCAGGCGTCCAGACGATGCCGGAATCCTTGTTGGCGGGCGAATACTGATAGCCCGGATAGGTCCCGGCGGTGCGGCCGACAACGCCATTCAGCACCGGCCCCACGGCGATCTTCGCACCCGGCCCGATCTGATGGCACGCCTTGCATACCAGGAAGTCTTTTTCCCCCGCTGCCGCGTCCTGGGCCATGGCAGGAGCAGCAAGAGCAATCGACAATGCAGCCGCAATAAAATATGAACGGTACACGAAACCTCCCTGGTGATTTTCGCCAGTCCGACTGTTTCGGACGCGGGAACCGTAAGTCAACGCCCTATCGGATGCAAGGTTAGGTCTTCCCGTCTTCTTGATCCGGCCAGGCGCAATGCCAGCGCGTAATGCGATAGGTTGGATGTTCCTCCGACCATTGGGCGAGATACGGCTGCGCCTGCATCATGCAGCTTTGGAGCGACCCGGAGGACTGGAACAGCACATGATAGTCCCGGCACTCACCGGGGTTCGCCAACGTGCAGGCCAGCAAAATAAGGTCGATCAGGTTCATCGCCATACCCTTCCTACCAATCCGATGGATGCAGTCTGTTGCGCACAAGCCAGGCCAGGCCGCGCGACCAGGATTCATCGGTGTTACCCCGGATATCCACGCTTCCCGCGGCAATCGGGGCACCCGTGTCAACCCGCCGTACCACGACGTTGATGTTCAGTATAAGCTCAGACACTTTCTGAACCCAACCGGTTATTGAGATCGCCGCACCGGCTTTGCGTGCCAAAGCCACCTCGCACCCGTTGCAGGACGCCATTTCGAATTGCCTGGCCTGATCGGCGACGGCAGAAAGATCAACCGCGACGCAACAACCTGAATGAACCAGTGCCGCCTGCAATTGAGCGTTGAGACTGGCAAGCCGAACCTGTTCATCGGGCCGGGTTGGGCCGGCGCTGGTATTGATAAATGCAAACGGAAAGAACGCCGTTGGTTCCGGTTCATGGGCGAGGGCCATGCCACCGAACAACCAGAGCATCGCCAAGAAGACAGACGCACTGGTCTTCATCTCGATCTCCGCATTCCGTGTCCTGTCAGCTCTGTTGTAGCCTACCCATCGGCTGCTCATATCCACAAGATGGAACGTCCCGACGTATTGTCCGGTAACAGCGTTGACTGGCGTGCTGTGATCACAAACATCGCGAGCGATGCTGTCAATATGGCAACGTTCAATTCGGGGCCTCGGCAACCTCTCTTGTCATGGTCGGTGGCGGCCGTTTGCGTGACTTTGTCCGCGGTTCCGACGGCCGCGGCCGGCGCGGCTTCATCCGACCCGAACTGGCCATGCCAGCAAATCAAGGTAGCCGACCTGTCATTCGGATCTGCATGGTCGGGTCCGCCGGTCGATCCGACGCACATCAATTGGAAAGACGACAGTCAGATCGCCGATTTGGTGCAAATACTGTCGCCCCGGCGAAAATCGCTCGATCAGGCGGAGGCGATCATTGACGATTTTGCGCGGCAGGCGGGTGACGACAAGCAACCGCGCCTGATGAAGCTTCTCGCCGGGCTTTTTTCGGTTTTCGATACGGAGCGCGACAGCATTCTGGCCGGTCTCGATCGTTTCGGCCGCCGCCAACAGGAACTGGCGGCGGACATCAGAGCGGACAATGAAAAGCTGCACGCGCTCCAGAGTGAGACAACCGCCGACGCCGGGGCCATCCAGGGCCTGACGCAGCAAGTGGCATGGGAGGCGGAGTTGTTCCAGGACCGCCGGCAGGCGATCAGCTTCGCCTGTGATGCTCCGTCCAAGATCGAGCAGCGCTTCTTCGCGCTGGCACGCCACATCCAGCAGATACTGGAGCAATGACCCGGTTCCGCGGGTTTCATTTGGCCTTCAGGTGGCCCTGCTCATCCAGCAACGGTACCCCGTACGCCGTCAGAATCCCGTCTATTTCCGCGCTGCTTTCCGCAACGATGCCGTTCAGCTTCCGCTTCCAATCCTGGTCCGACCGGCGCACACCCATCGCAATCCGAAAATCCATTCGCTCGGTTTCCTTGAGCAGGGGAACAACCGTCAACCGCGGCTCCTCCCGCTGCCCAAAATACCCCGCCATCGGCCCCCACAATACGCCAGCGTCGATCCGGCCTGCCGCGACATCGTCAGCCATTGTCCGGGACGGTGTGTCGATCCGCGTATCGACCATGAGCGGATACGGTTTTGCCAGTGCCATCAGGCCATTCTGCACCAGCACCGTGGCCGGTGGCGTACCGGCGATAATCCCGATATGCCTGTCTTTCAGGCGCGGATCACTCAGCGAAACGACGCCATCCAGTCCGGTGCCAGGACGGAACATCAAGGCGTACGTCGTCCGGTAATACGCGTTGGTCGTCTGCACCTGCCCGTCACCCAGCGCGACGCCCATAATCACGTCGCACCGCAGCGCGTTCAATGTGTTTTTGACGAAGCCGATCACCTGGGGAAAGTAGGTGTAACTCGTCGGCTCATTCAATTTCCGGGCGATCAGTTCGGCGATCTTGTTCTCGTAGCCCTCTCCCTGTTCGTTCGACAGCGGAAGGTTATGCGGATCGGCACACACCCGCAAAACATGCGGATCAACCAGTTCCACCGACGCGCCCAGGCCCGGCGCCTGGGCGAGCGCCGCTGACGCGGACAACAGCCCAAGCAGACTCAGCGCTTTCAGCCCATGCATTGGTCTTCAGTCTTCTCATAAGAGGCCGGCTTAACCGCGTGCTTTTCGGGCCGGCCGCGTCCGACCGCATCATCGGCGCGCGCCCGCAGATAGGAATAAATCGAGTCGATGAAGCACATGACGTTTTTGTTTTCGCCCTCGGCCGGCATGACCAGTTCCTGAGAGGCCGACACATCCTTTTTGCCCCCGGCGACAGTGCCATAGAAGTCTGAATAACTCAGATGCTTCATTGAATCCATCAAGGCGGGGGCATAGGTCGATCCCATGCCATCAGGCCCGTGGCATCGCAAACACTCGGCCGAATAGCGCGTGAATCCGACATAGGTGTAGAAATCGACGGTGCCGTCCGGCTCGACCTTAAAGGTGGGATTGCCATCCTTATCGGCCCACTTGCCGTCATCGGACTTCACCGCCGCCGGATCACCCGATCCGTCGGTTACGGCATAGGCCGCACCTGATAGACAGAGACCAACAGCTAACGCTAAATGCAATATACGTCGCACGTCTTGCCCTCGGAAAAAGAAAGCCGGCACCGGGATCTCTCCGTCCCGGGCCGGCCAACACATCAGTCCGCCAAGTGTTAGCTGGGCGGCAGCGCGAACACCGTCAGGGTCCCGCCAAGCGACGTATAATTGTTCAAGGCCGCATATCCGCCGACCGCACCCAACCCGGCATGCGGATCGGTGAGCCCGGCCGCCAATCCGATGCCAGCCCAGCCGCCGACACCCGACAGCACCGCCACGTATTGCTTGCCGCCATGTTCGTAGGTCATGACGTTGCCGATGATCCCGGACGGGGTCTTGAACTTATACAGTTCCTTGCCCGTCTTGGCATCGACCGCCTTCAGGTAGCCCTCCAGCGTGCCGTAGAAGACCACGCCACCCTTCGTTGCCAGGGCGCCGGACCAGACCGAGAACTGTTCCGGATCGGACCATTCGATTTTGCCGGTCCGGGCGTTCCAGGCGATGAAGTTGCCCATGTTATTGCCGCCCGGCGCCGGGAACATCGACAATGTCGCGCCGACATAGGGCTGACCGGCGGTGTAGGATACCCGGAACGGTTCGTAGTCCATGCAGACATGATTGGTCGGCACATAAAACAAGCCGGTCTCAGGCGAGAACGCCGCCGGTTGCTCATCCTTCGTGCCGAGCGCGGCCGGGCAGACGCCCTGGGTATTCGCGTCCTCCCCGGTATGTTCGGTCGAGTATTTGGCTACCACTTCCGGCCGGCCGTAATTGGGGCTCGACTTGTCCATATCCACTTTGGTTGCCCAGTTGACGGCAGGATCGTATTTCGCGGCGACGAGCAACTCTCCGGTGGCGCGATCGAGCGTATAGCTGAAACCGTTGCGGTCGAAGTGGACCAGAAGCTGGCGCATCCGCCCGCCCATCTCCTGATCGGCCAGGATCATTTCGTTAACGCCGTCATAATCCCATTCGTCATGCGGCGTCATCTGATACACCCACTTCGCCTCCCCGGTATCCGGATTGCGGGCGAAGATCGTCATCGACCATTTGTTGTCGCCGGGACGTTGCTTGGGATTCCAGGTGGAGGGGTTGCCGGAGCCGTAGTAGATCAGATTAAGCTGCGGGTCATACGAGTACCAGCCCCATGTATCGCCGCCACCGATTTTCCACTGATCGCCCTCCCAGGTTTTCAGGCTTGAATCAGCGCCGATGGGCTTGCCAAGTGCTGTCGTCTTCTGCGGGTCCACCAAAAGGTCCTTGTCGGTGCCTTCCGAATACGCGCGCCAGACCTCCTTGCCATCCGCTATCGCATACGCCGCGAGCCAGCCGCGCACACCGAATTCGCCTCCGGACACGCCGACATAGACCTTGTCCTTTATGACCATCGGGGCTTCGGTTCCGGTCGCCCCTTTGCCGGGGTCGTCCGTTTTCACCGACCAAACGACGGCGCCGGTCTTCGCGTCCAGTGCGACCAAAGTCGTGTCCGCCTGATGCAGGAAAATCTTGCCGTCACCGTAGGCAACCCCACGATTGACCGTATCGCAGCACATCACCGGGATAACATTCGGGTCCTGCTTCGGCTCATATTTCCACAGGATGCGGCCTTCGTGATTGAGATCAAGCGCGAACACACTGTTAGGGAACGGCGTGTGGACGTACATCGTGTCGCCAACGACCAGGGGACCGCCCTCATGACCCCGCAATACACCGGTCGAGAATGTCCAGGCGACCTGAAGCTTTCCGACATTCCGCGTGTTGATCTGATCGAGGCCGGAGTAGCGCTGGTTGTTATAGGAGTTCGTCGGCATCACCACGTTGGCGGCGTTCTTCTCCATCTTCAGAAGGTCGTCGCCAGCGCTTTGCGCACCCGCGGAGCCTGTGAACAATAGAGAAGACAAGATAGTTCCCGCAGCGAGCGTCCTCGACAAGGACTGCTTCATTGAATTCCTCCTGAATATTTTTCTGGTTTGTATTAAGACAGCAGCAACAAACAAAACAGTTCTTGTTCGGAAACAAGAAACGGTGAAGATCCGGTGTCGTTACGCAACAGCCATGGACGTTTATCGTGCGATGGAAAAACTTCTGCCAAGCGTCCGATCTATATTCAATTCTGGGCAAAGGCGTTGTGCGGTCAAGCAGGCTTTGCCATACAAATTCGTGCATCACTGAGTGTTGAGTAACAATATGAATAGTTTCATCCGATAGAGCACGGTGCTGGCTAAAAACAGCGAATCTCGGCTTCGGCCTCGGCTTCCTGTAGATCACGGACCATGGTGTTCGACAGGCTGGACCGGAAGACCTCCCCCAGATAGCCGCCCGCCGACCGGCGCATGCGCAGCACGGTTTCCGCCTTTTGATACGATTCGATGGGTAGCAGTGATGCAATGGTATCAATCGAACACGCGCAGCGGCGCAAAGCGTCCTGCGTTTGGCCGTTGCTGGCCATGCACGCGAAAACGTACTCCGCGCGAACCGCGGTAGGGTAATCGTTTTGATCCTCGGCAAAAGCCGGCCACGCCCCCAATACCGCGATCCAAATGGCCAGACGGAGAAAGATCGGTGTCATCTTCATGATCCGCCAGAATAGGTCAGCGGGAAGCCGACCCGTACCCTGACAGAACAGCGGGGCGCCGGCACAATCACAAAAGACGCTAATCGGCGCGGTGCGGACATGACTCGGGGACGATCGGTTGGCCGGCGTCTGTAGCCTCATTATCCGATTCCTGCTTATCTGCGCGCCATGGATGACAAAGACCTCCCCATCGTCGATGCCCACCACCATTTGTGGGACCTCGAATCTGCAATGCGCTACCCCTGGCTGGAGTCCGGGGAGCATCAGTGGCTGGGCGACTACTCGCGCATTTGCCGCACCTACCTGCCGGCCGAATATCGCCGCGACACCGCCCTGCACAACGTCGTCGCGACCGTGCATATTGAGGCGGAGGCCGACCGCAGCCAGCAACTGGCGGAAACCGCCTGGCTGACCCGGATCGCCGCCGAGACCGGCATGCCCAACGCCATCGTCGCGCACGCCTGGGTCGATACGCCGGGCGCGGAGGACATTATCGCCGCCCAGGCCGCCAACCCGCTGGTCCGGGGCATCCGCACCAAGCCGGTCATCGCCTCCGGCCCCGGCGATTCAGTGCGCGGCGAAAAGCGCAGCTTGCAGGACCCGGTGTGGCGCAAGGGCCTCGGCCTGCTGACCAAATACGACCTGTCGTGGGATCTGCGGGTTCCCTGGTATCACCTCGCCGAGGCCGCCGAGGTCTGCCGCGAACATCCCGATATGCGGATTGTCCTGAACCACACCGGCTACCCGCTGGACCGGTCGAAGGAGCAACTCGCGGTCTGGAAGCGCGGCATGGAGGCGCTGTCCTGTTGCCCGAACGTCCACTGCAAGATTTCCGGCCTGACAGTGGCTGGCAAACCCTGGACGCTACAGGTCAACGGGGCGGTGATCCGGGAGACGATCGGCCTGTTCGGGGTGAACCGCTGTATGTTCGCGTCGAACTTCCCGGTGGACAGCGTCAAGGCGAGCTGGGACTGGATTTTTACCCGGTTCAAGGACGTAACCGCCGGCCTGCCCCACGAGGACCGGCGGAAGCTGTTCGCGGAGAACGCGTTGGCGTTCTACCGGATCGAGCTGCCGTAATACCGGTCCGCGTCAAGGTTGACGTGCTGCCCGTCATGGTTCGGCTTGTCCGGGCCACCCGTGACTCGACGGTGCCGCGACAGGTGGCCAGGACAAGCCGAGCCATGACGATGGGAGGCGAGAGTCCGCCTCAACGCGGACGGCGTATGGCTGGTCCCGCGCCCGGATACCTACCTTACGGCAAACCCGGCAAATGACTCCGTCAGGATGTCGTAGATCGCCCGCTTGAACGGTACCGCCAGCGACGGCAGTTCCGACAGCTTAACCCAGCGCCACGCATCGAACTCGGGATGTGGATCGAGGTCGAGGCGGATGTCGCTGTCCTCGCCGGTAAAGCGCATCGCGAACCAGCGCTGGCGCTGACCACGGTATTTGCCGCGCCAGGAGATCCCGAGCAGATGCGGCGGCAATTCGTAGGTCAGCCAATCCGGGTGCTCGCCGATGATTTCGGCTTTGCGGGTGCCGATCTCTTCTTCCAGTTCGCGGAACACCGCCACGCGCGGGTCCTCGCCTTCGTCGATCCCGCCTTGCGGCAATTGCCAGCCACCGGCTGGTCCTTCCGCGTTGGGCATGTCGGCTCGGCGGGCGACGAAAATCAGGCCGTCGCGGTTGAACAACACGGCTCCGACATTGGGCCGATACGGCAAATCACTCATGGGTTTCGGATTCCTGTTGCGCCGCGATAAAGCCCACCCGCCGGTTCGGGTTCAAGCCCCGATTTGCTGAAACCGAGCGGGCGTTCTATCCGGGATTTAACAACCGGAGGGATTTATCCATGGACCTGAATCTGCGCGGCCGCACCGCCTTGATCACCGGCGCCTCGAAAGGCATCGGCATTGCGAGCGCGGAATGCCTCGCCGCCGAGGGCGTCAACCTCATCCTGGTATCGCGCACGCAAGCCGACCTGGACGCCGCCCGCGACCGCATCGCCGGGCGCCACAACGTCAACGTCCAGGTGCATGCCTTCGACCTGTCCGACAGCCGCAACGTGGACCGGCTGGCCGAACAGCACCCCGATATCGACATTCTGGTCAACAACGCCGGCGCCATTCCTGGCGGCGATCTGCAGGCGATCACCGAAGACCGCTGGCGCGCCGCATGGGACCTGAAAGTGTTCGGCTACATCAACATGTGCCGCCGCTTCTATGCCGAGATGAAGTCTCGGAAGCGCGGCGTGATCATCAACATCCTCGGCATGGCGGGGGAGAAGATGGACCGGACCTACATCGCCGGCTCCACCGGCAACGCCGCGTTGATGGCGTTTACCAAGGCGCTCGGTGGATCGGCCGGGGATGACGGGCTGCGGGTGGTCGGCATCAACCCCGGCGCCATCGCCACGGACCGTTTGGTGACCCTGATGAAAACCCGTGCCCAAGGCCAGTTCGGGGACGAAAGCCGGTGGGAGGAGTACCTGAAACCGCTGCCGATGGGCCGCGCCGGCAAGCCCAGGGAAATTGGCGTAATGGTGGCGCTGCTCGCCTCGGACTTGTCGGCGTACACGTCAGGGACAATCATCACCATCGACGGCGGCGCGGCCAATCGCGGACCGATGTTCTAGGGGCTGGGGAAATGGATCTGCAAGACAAGGTCGCGGTCATCACCGGCGGCAGCGGCGCGATCGGGGCGGCCACGGCGAAGCGCTTGGCGGAAGCCGGCGCCAGGGTCGTGATCGGCTACAACAACAACGCCGATCAGGCCGAAGCGGTGATGCGGTCGCTGCCAGGCTCCGGCCACCGTACCATCCGTATTCCGATGCTGGACACCCCGCTGATCCGCGAGGCCGCCGCCACGGTGGAACGCGAATACGGCCGTTGCGACGTGCTGGTGAACTCGGCCGGCTTCACCCGAATGATCCCGCATCAGGATCTGGAGGCGCTGACGGACGAGCTGATCGATTCGATCTTCGCCGCCAACGTGCGCGGCCCGTTCGCGACAGTGCGGGCGTTCGCGCCGCTGATGAAGAAGTCGGGCGACGCGGTGATTGTGAATATTTCCTCGGTCGCGGCGATCGTCGGGACTGGCAGTAACATCGCATATGGCGGCTCGAAGGCTGCTTTGGACACCATGGCGCTGTCGTTGGCGCGCATCCTGGGGCCGGAAATCCGCGTGCTGACGGTGTCCCCCGCTGCCGTGGATACGGCGTTCGTGCCGGGCCGTACGACGGCGATGGTGGAGAAAGTGGCCTCCACCACACCGCTGAAGCGCGTCGTGAAGGCGGATGAGGTCGCGCAGGCGGTGATGGCCGCCGTGGTGCATTTGACCTCCACCACCGGCTGGGTCATCCCCGTCGATGGCGGAAAACTGGTGGGCTGAGGTTGGCGTTCCGCTGAACCGCTGGCATGCTGTGTTGATCGAATGAATGGAGACGATAATGGCTAATTTTGTGCGGGTTGCCGGCAAGAGCGAGATCGCCGAGGGCGCCTGCATTGGCGTGCGGGCGAACGGTAAGGAGATCGCGATTTACCACCTGCCGGGTGGCGAATTCCGCGCGACGGACAATATCTGCTCGCATGAGTATGCGTTGCTGACCGACGGCTGGATGGAAAACGGCTGCATCGAGTGCCCGCTGCACGCCGCCCAGTTCGATATCCGCACCGGCAAGGCGATGTCCGCCCCGGCGGATGAGGATATCGCGGTTTATGCGGTGAAGGTCGATGGCGACGACGTGCTGGTCGAACTGCCTGCGTGATGTAGGCGTGACCACCACCCCCTCGTCATGGCTCGGCTTGTCCGGGCCACCTCTCGCGGCAACGCCATGGCACAGATGGCCCGAAAGCCGGGCCATGACGGATGGGGCAAAATGACATGACGACGCAAACCGCCCGATGACCGGCCCGATCGACTGCGACATCCACCCGATCGTCCCGGGTATCGCCTCGCTAATGCCCTACCTGGACGACCATTGGCGGGAAACCGTCGTCCGGCGCGGTATCGAAGACCTGACCACCATCAGTTATCCCACCCGCAACCCGCTGTCCTTCCGCCAGGACTGGCGCGACGAAACCGGCCGCACCGCCACCGACGTCGCCACGCTCGGGCGACAGGGGCTGGACCCGTTCGGCACCCGTCTGGCAATCCTGAACTGCCTCTATGGCGTCCAGGCGCAGTTTTCCGAGGACCTCGGCCAAGCCATGTCCCGCGCCCTGAACGACTGGATCGCCAGGGAGTGGCTGGACCGGGACCCTCGGTTGCGCGCATCCATCGTCGTGCCCATGCAGAACGTCGAGATGGCGGTGGACGAGATCAACCGCTGCGCGCCCGACCGCCGTTTCGTCCAGATCATGCTGCTGGTCGGGTCGGAATCCACCCTCGGGCGCCGGCAGAACTGGCCGATCTACGCCGCCGCCGAACGCCATGGCCTGCCGATCGGCATCCACGCCGGCAGCATGTATCGCAATCCTATGACGCCGGTGGGCTGGCCGACCAGTTTCACCGAGGAATACGTCAACCAGGCCACGGCGTTTCAGTCGCAGTTGACCAGCCTGATCGCTGAGGGCGTGTTTGCAAAATTCCCCGCGCTGACCGTTGTGCTGATGGAATCCGGGGTGTCGTGGCTGCCCGCCTATCTGTGGCGCCTGACAAAATTCTGGAAGGGATTGCGCAGTGAGATCCCGTGGGTGTCCGATCCACCGGGCTCCATCGTGCGTGACCGTGTGCGGCTGACGTTGCAGCCGTTCGATGCTCCGCCGGAAGCGTCATCGGTGATGCGGCTGATCGAGCATATCGGGTCGGATGAGATGCTGTTGTTCTCCACCGACTACCCGCATTACCAGTTCGATGGGGAGCATCCGATCCCCGAGGGTCTGGATGCTTCGCTCGCGCGGAAGATCATGGTGGATAATCCGCTGCGCACCTATAGTCGGCTGAAAGAACAGGAGACTGTGCCATGAATGTGGACGTCCTCAATCGCTCTGGCTTGCAATCCGTTTCGGCATCGAAGCTGGCGATCGCCGACTGCGACATCCATCCCCGCCCGGCCGGCGTTGGCATCGGTGGGGTCAGCAAGTCGCTGTATCCGTATCTGTCGAAGCGCTGGTTGGATCATGTCGAGGAATTCGGCATTCAGTATCGCCAGCCGTGGGAGAAAGGGTCGTGTTACCCGAAGGGGCAGCCCCAGGCATGCCGCCGGGACGCGTTCCTGCCGGATGGGCGGTCTCCCGGCAGCGATCTCGGGTTCATGGCGCAGCAGCATTTGGATCCGAACAATGTGACGCTGGGGATTTTGAACCCGCTGACGAGTGGGCAGGGGGCGACCAACCCGCTGCTGTCAGCGGCGATCACGCACGCAACGAACGAGTGGCAGAAGGCCGAGTGGACGTCTCAGGACAAGCGCCTGCGCGGGTCCGTCGTGGTGCCGTATGAGGACGCGGCCGCGTCGGTTCGCGAAATTGAACTGCGGGCCGGGGATACCGATTTCGCTCAGGTCCTGCTTTTGAGCCGGACCGCTGAGCCGCTCGGGCAACGCCGGTATTGGCCGATCTACCAGGCGGCTGTGGCGGCGAATTTGGCCGTGGGCGTGCATGCCTTTGGCAATGGCGGTTGGCCGAACACGGCGGGCGGCTGGGGTAGCTATTACATCGAGGAAATGGTTGGCCACTCGCAGGCGCAACAGGCGCTGCTGGTCAGTATGATCCTGGAGGGCGTGTTCGAGGAATTTCCTTCGTTGCGCGTGGTGCTGGTCGAGGGTGGGCTGGCCTGGGCCGCCGCGCTGGGCTGGCGAATGGACCGGCAGTGGAAGAAGCTGAAGCGGGAATTGCCGCATTTGAAGCGGGCTCCGTCAGAGTATATCCGCACGAACGTGTGGTTCACGACGCAGCCGATCGAGGAACCGGAACCACGTTCCCAGTTGGCCGAGGCGCTGGACTGGATCGGCTGGGACCGGATTCTGTTCGCCACTGATTATCCGCACTGGGACTTCGACGATCCTGCGCAGGCGTTGCCTTTGAAGTTGACCGAGGCGCAGCGGAAGGCGGTGTTCATGGATAACGCGAAGGCGGTTTACCGGCAGGCGTAAGCCGGTGGGCAACCCCGGTGGCCTATGGACAGAGTGATTCGAGTGCTGCGATCGCACTGTCGGTTCGCGGTCACAGCATGGCTCGGCCTGGCCCTGGCCCTGATGGCTCCTCTGACGTGCCAAGGGGCGGACGATAAGCCTAACGCGCCAGCGTACGATCTTGAAGGTCTTGCCAGGGTTTTTGGCGTTGGAGTTGTCAAGACGACGGACTCAGATGGTGGCGAAATCTGGACGGTTAAGACTGTTGCGGGGACCGTCAAACAGACATTCCGTAACGGTAGACTTGAAACGACCAGCACCGAACCGGAGATTGATTTCGATACAAATTCCAATCAGCCGGGAGCGCGGATCGTCAAAACTACAAAAGATGATGGGACCAACGTGGTCGAATTCCGGCGCGGTGGTGTGGCCCTCAGACAGGAACGCAAGAACAACACCGTTGTGTTGACCGAGGTCACCGAACCCGGAAAGGACGCTCCAATCCTATGTTCAAGGGTGTTTCTCATCGTCCAGTTAGTGTCCTTGGACGCTTGCTTTCCAGGCACGCACGAGGATACCCGTGCCGAGTTGAAATATGATATCGACGAAATTACGAAATTTATTGCTAAAAACAGTCTTTTTCCACTGACATTGGAGCAGAGCCAGTTTTTCACAGAACAAATACTACGGCAGTATACAGTGCCGGTGGCGACTCTTCCAACGGGGTCGGTGCGGAAGGACTGCCAGTCCGGCGAGGCGCACCGCTGGGCTGGAGAAGCCCTAGCGGCGACGCCTGCCAAGCTACGGAAGGCGCTGGAGGATTCAATTCGCGTTCCTAGGCCGCCTTTGATGTGTACCGGCCTGTAGTCTCAGTCGTGTTTATCGAATTATTCTCCACGGCGCATCGCCAGCTCGATCGAGCCGTCCGCCCCGAATTGAGTTGGCCGAGCTACCAGCGCACCGTCAGGCAACGCAGGAGCACTCAAGCTATCTCCGCTCCCAAGGCTTGCAGGTGACAAATCAGCGAAATGATCACGCCCGCGAGGGAATTATCACGAGGACGAGAGCAACTCTCTTGGCTTCAAACCGCTTCTGATCTTATAATTAAATCGAACGAACGTCCTCGCCTGTCATACACGGCGCGATACGGTGTTCGAACCGCGTGCGCTGACAGGAATGACGAATGAGCCAGAACATTACGGGCACCTTCACCAGCGGCGTGACGCTCTCCGGCAATCCGGCGAACATCTCCGGCGCCGGCAAAGTCGCTAACACAGCAAACAACAATTTCGCGGTATTCGGTCCAGCCGGGACCACCTGGACGCTGACCAATAACGGCCTGGTCAGCGAGACAGCGAGCGGCGGCATCGGCATCGGCTTCGCCCAAACCGGCACCATAACCAATGCGTCGGGTGGCACAATCACGGCGAATACCGTTGGTATCTTGCTGGCTCGCGGTGGCGTAGTGACCAACGCGTCCGGCGGCGTTGTCACAGGCCACGGCGGGATATACGGCGACGCTGGCACGCTGGCGGTGGTGAACGCCGGCACCATCGGCGGTTACGACGGTTACCAAGGCGGCGCCGGTCTCCGATTCAGGGGCGGCGGTTCGGTCACCAACCAGTCGGGCGGTGTGATTACCGGTTACCAGGGCTTCGCCGCATTCGCTATTGCTGCCACTGTGATCAACGCCGGCACCATTGGCGGCAATTCCCTCCACGGCGAAGGCATTTACCTGACCGCCGGGGGGGCGGTCACAAATCTCTCCACCGGTCTGATCACCGGTAATTACGCCGTCGCCCTACAGGGCGGGCTTGGCACCCTCGTGAACGCCGGAACGATCACCGGCTATACCGGCAATGCTTACGTCCATTCCGCGGCCGGGTTTTACGGGAACGGCGGCGGCCTGGTGACCAACCAATCCGGTGGCGTGATCACCGGTTTCTTCGGTGTCAGCGAGAGGGCCGCCGCGCTAACGGTGCAGAATGCCGGCAGCATCGGCGGCAATGCCACCGTCAGCGCGGCCTCTGGCGTATATTTGGGTGCGGGTGGATCCGTCACGAACCAGGCGGGCGGCACAATCAGCGGCTATGATGGCGTCCTGGCCGTGAACACCGCGGCCACGGTGGTGAACGCCGGCGTTATCGCCGGCAATTACACGTCCAACTACCAGCATGCCGACGGCGTGTATCTGGGCGCCGGCGGATCGGTCACCAACCTGGCGACCGGCAACATCTACGGGCGCAACGATGGCGTCCAGATCACCGGCGGGCGCGGGACCGTGCTCAACCTGGGGAGCATCCATTCGCGGGTTAATGCTACCTATGGCGGCCCCGGGATCTCGCTGGATCAAGGCGGCATCGTCACCAACGGCACCGCCGGCGGCTCGGCCAGCACGGCGTTCATCGCCGGCTACAATTACGCGATCAAGTTTGGCGCGATCGGCACCGACACGGTGGTCAACTACGGCACCATCAGCGGCAATCCAGGCACCGTCGCTGTGACGATGGCGACCGGCACGGTGATCAATGGACCCTCCGGCGCGACCGGTGCTCAGATCATCAGCGGCCTTCAGAGCAACGCGGTCCTGATCGGCGGCCCGGGAACGGTGGTCAATTACGGCACGATCGGCGGCGCGGCGGCCAACGGCGAGGGCCATATTTCCTATGGCGTCAGCATTGGCGGCGACGGCACCGTCGTCAGCCGGATCACCAATACCGGTGCCCTGGCGCGGATCTATGGCTACGTCGCGGTGTATGCGACGCAGAACGCCACCGTAACCAACGCCGGCACTATGGAGGCAACGCAGCAGTTCGGTGGAGCGCCCCCCATCTATGCGGTCATCTTCGGCGGCGGCACCAATCGGCTGATCGTCGATCCGGGCGCGGTCTTTATCGGCAACGTCGTCGGCAGCGGTCCCGTTACGCTGGCGCCGGGCGGAAACACCATAATCACCGGCACCGCAAACGGCGTCGGCACGACGGCGCTGGAACTGGCCTCGGGCACATCTTCCGGGACGCTCAGCGGGCTTGGCAGCAAATACACCGGCTTCAGCGCGATCACGATCGACACCAGTGCAAAGTGGACGTTCAAAGGCAATAACACACTCGCGGCCGGTCTGACGCTGACCAACAGCGGAACGCTGACCGACATTGGCACTCTGATTAACGCCGGAACGATCACCTCTGGCACCGGTGCCGCAATCAACCTCGTTGGCGTCAATGCCAGGCTGATCGACAAGCCGGGCGCGAAGTTCTTCGGTTCCGTTGGCGGCGGTGGCGACATACTGGAATTGGCATCGGCCAGCGGTGCCGGCACGATCTCCGGCTTCGGCACCAGCATTACAAATTTTGGGTCCCTGGTGCTGGATACCGGCGCCCATTGGACCGTAGCCGGTAACGCCTCCGCCAGCGGCCTCGGCACGCTCGGGATTGCCGGCTTTACGTTTGGCGACACGATCGACCTGACGGGCTTCGTGGCGACCAGCGAAACGTTTGCGAGCAACACCTTGGTGCTCACGAACGCCAGCAACGCCCATGCCACCCTGCATGTCCAGGGCGCGTTCCAATCAGGCAACTTCAGTCTTACCTCGGATGGGGCCGGCGGAACCAACATCGTCATCTGCTTCGCGGCCGGCACGCTGATCGATACGCCGGCCGGCGAAGTCCAGGTGGAGAAGCTGACCGTCGGCGACTTGGTCGCGACCGCGCATAACGGGCCTCGTCCAGTCAAATGGATCGGCAAGGGCAAGGTGCTGTCCACCCGAGGCAAACGCACTGCCGCAACGCCGGTAATCGTGTGCAAGGGCGCGCTTGGTGCGAACCTGCCGCATCAGGACCTGCGCGTGACCAAGGCACATTCGCTCTATCTCGATGGCGTGCTGATCCCGGTGGAGTTCCTGGTCAACCACAAGACGATCATTTGGGACGACCGAGCGCAGGAAGTGGAGATTTACCACGTCGAGCTGGAGAGCCATGACCTGCTGATCGCTAACGGCGTGCCGGCCGAGAGCTACCGAGATGATGGCAACCGTTGGCTGTTTCAGAACGCCAACTCGGGTTGGGGTTTGCCGCCGCAGGAGCCCTACGCGCCGGTGCTGACCGGTGGCCCGGTGGTCGATGCGGTCTGGAGGCGCCTGTTAGATGCGGCCGGGCCAAGATATCTGCCGCCTATGACGGACGATCCGGATGTGCATCTGGTGGTCGATGGCCAGCGTATCGATGCGGTGGAAAGCCATGGTCTCGTTAGGGTTTTCCATCTGCCTGGACGGCCTGACAGCATCCACTTGGCGTCGCGCGATGTCGTACCGGCCGAGTTGGGCTTTGCCCGTGATCCCCGGTCGCTAGGCGTGGCGCTTCGGCGGATGATGGTGCGGCGGGGCACGACGTTCGAAACGGTGGCGGCGCAGGACGCCTGCCTGACGGATGGGTTCCATGACTACGAGGACGCCGACAACCTTCGCTGGACCAACGGCTTCGCCGTGCTGCCGCTTGACGCGTTCGCCCCCTTCAGTGGGGCGGTCGAGGTCGTGCTGACGCTGGCGGCGACAACGCATTATCCGGAAGACGGCGGCCGGGCCGTGGAGCAGGCGGCGTAACGCCGCTTACCGCGGCACTTTGAGTCGCGGACGCACCTCATTGGATCGCCTTATGGTCAGCGCACTAACGTTCAAAAAATCCGCGACGATCGTCACCGCACCAATGGCTTGACGCCATCCTTCTCGGCTTGCACCGAGCGGGCGACCAAAGTGCCATCGGGGGACTTCAGGGTCAGCACGCGAGTGCCGGCGTCCGCGGCGATCACCGCAACGGTGGCGTTGGTCATGGTCTGTTGCGGGCCGGCCATTGGCCGATGCCCCTCACCGGTGCCGCGCCGTGATTCCGGGAAAATGTGCACCTCCTGCGCGTGCAGTTTGCCGTCTTCACCGCGCACCGCGGCCGACCCGACAAAATCGCCCGGCTTGATATCCGCCAATGTCCTGTCGGCGACCGCGCCGATGGGAATATCCGGCGGCAACGTAACGCTGAGTGCTTGACCTTGCTGTAGCGGCGTCACCATCAGCGTCGTGCCGTCGAAGGCCGTCACCGTGCCGCTGATCCGTGAGGGCGTGCTGTCAGTGGGAGACTGAGCGAAGGCGGCGGCTGACAGCATGCCAATGCAAGCGGCGGTTGTGAGAAAGTTGAGTGCCTGCATCCGTGTTTCCTGCGTGTGTTTCGTTGATTATGGCTACGGCAGTGACCGACTTCAAATAACTGCTGCTCGCCCCGGCCCGGGTTCCACCCGGCACCGGCCAGGGCTGGCCAAACAGCGACTCATCTGAGTGCCAATGGGCCGAGACTGATGAGTGGCGGCGGCTGTTCGTTCCCAAAGCTTCATGCCGTCATGTGGCTACGGATTAAGTCCGTAGGTGACGACGTGACCGGTGGCTATCCGTGGAGCATCCCCAATCGCGAAAACATTGCCCCTTTCGTCGGCCCGTGGCACGTTCCGCGCCAACGAACCCAAACCGTGGAACGCCCCAAAGTGACCCTGATCCTGGCCAGCCGTCCGAACGTCTATTCCTCCTCCCCGCTCGACCGCATCGCCACGCGGCGGGAGGAACCGGAATGGATCGCCGAAAAGCTGAAAGACCCCGAAACCCTGTTCGTCCCCGTCTGGCGCAGCAAGAACCTGATTCGCAGCACCGAAGGCCAACCCGAGGCGGTCTATATCTCCGGCTCCATGGCGCACACGTTGCGCATGCAGGAAGATGGCCCCTGGGCGTTCCTCGGCGTCCTCGACGACCGTGCCGTCTTCGCGCTGGACATCTCCGCCACCGAGGACCCCGTCCCGCTGCTGCCCGAAAACCTCGGTAGCTTCGTCGATCTGCGCTCCGTCGGTTGGGGCGTGCCACGCCCGGAGGCCTCCGTCCTCGCCCATGCGCGCGGCCTGATGCACTGGCGCCAGCGGCATAAGTTCTGCGCCACCTGCGGCAATCCGAACGAAGTGAAAAGCTCCGGCCACATGATGCTGTGCACCGTGTGCAAAACGCAGCATTTCCCGCGCACCGATCCCGCCGTGATCATGCTCGTCCACCGCGGCGACCGCGCCCTGCTCGGGCATTCCACCCGCTTCCCGAAAGCCACCATGTATTCGACGCTGGCCGGCTTCGTCGAACCCGGCGAAACCCTGGAAGAAGCGGTCCGCCGCGAAGTGCTGGAGGAATCCGGCGTCCAGGTCGGCGACGTCCACTACCACTCCAGCCAACCCTGGCCGTTCCCCGGCAATATCATGCTGGGCTTCTATGCCGAGGGCCTGACGGAAGAGATCACCATCGACACCGAGGAACTGGTCGATGCCAAATGGTTCAGCCGCGACCAGATGCGCAACAGCAAGGACCACGGCTTCGATCTGCCGCGCGCGGACAGCATCGCCCGCCGCCTGATCGAGGATTGGCTGGCACACGGCTAAGCGATGCCCGACCTGAGCACGATCGGCTACGAAGGCACCACCCTCGACGCGGTGCTGACCACGCTGAAAGACGCGAAGGTCGGGCTTTTGATCGATGTTCGCGCCGTGCCGCAGTCGCGGAAACCGGGGTTTTCGAAGCGGCAGCTGGCGGCGGCGCTGGATGAAAACGGTATCGCCTACGTCCACCTGCAAGGGCTCGGTACGCCGAAGCCCGGCCGGGACGCCGTCCGCGCCGGCCATCCCGAACGGATGGAGCCGATATTTCGACATCACATGACCTCGGACAAGGCGCAGGCGGAACTGGCCCAAGCCAAAATACTGGCGCGCGAGCGCTCGTGCTGCCTGTTATGCTTTGAGAAAGATCACACCAGTTGCCATCGCCGCTTCGTTGCCGAGATGATTTCGGCCGAGACCGGCCAGACGGTGGTGCATCTGAACGTGCCGTAGCGGGGGAGACAATGACAGTCGATCTAGACGCGTATTTTGACCGCATCCAGTGGAACGGCGCGACCAGCCCGACCTATCAAACCCTGGCGGCGCTCCAGCACGCCCACACCGGCCATATCCCGTTCGAAAATCTCGATGTACTGCTCGGTCGGCCGGTGCGGCTCGATCTCGAAGGGGTCCAGGCGAAACTGGTCCACGCCCGCCGCGGCGGCTATTGCTTCGAACATGCCACCTTGTTCGCGGCTGTGCTCGAAGCGATCGGGTTCCAGCCAATCCGTCACGCCGGGCGCGTGGTGCTGTTCGATCCTTTGTCCCAATCGCCGCGCACCCACATGTTCCTGACCGTGGAGATCGAGGGCATCCGTTACATCGTGGACCCCGGCTTCGGTCCGTTCGGCTCCCGCGTTCCGATCCCGTTGAACGAGGGCGAGCGCGAGGCGGCGACCCACTGGATGTCGCGCGAAGGCGGCCGCTGGACGCTGCATGTCAGGCGGGACGGCCACGCCATTCCGGGATGGGTCACGACGCTGGAGCAGGAAAACCTGGTGGATTTTGAGGTGGCGAATCACTTCATCGCGACCCACACGGCGTCGCCGTTCGTCAATCGGATCATGCTGAGTGTCGCCACGGCAGACGGGCGCGTCAGCATCATGAACCGGGACGTGACGATCCTGCGCGGAGGCGAATCCCGTTCGATGGTGCTCCCGGACCGCTCGGCGTTGCGGGGCCTGCTCACCGAATATTTTGGCTTCGACCTTCCGGAGGTGGAGCACCTGAAAGTTCCGACGCTTCCGGAATGGGATTGACGGCGGGGCGGCTGTCGTTTGATGTCGGACTATGCCGCCGATGAGAGGGTGCGAGGCGCCAATTTTACCGAACCGCTGTTAAGAATTTGTTAACGGTCATGCGGTCATACTGCGCCTTACGGCTGGTGCCGGAGGAGCGATTGGCCCGATGGCCCTGGAATTTTATCCGAACGCCGGCGATATTCTGATCTGCGACTATTCCACCGGATTCAGGCCGCCGGAGATGGTCAAGGTGCGGCCCATGGTCGTCATCTCCCCCCGCCGTCGTGGCGGTCAGCTTGTGACGGTTGTCCCGATCAGCAGTTCCGAACGCCCGCACGCCGAACCATGGCACTATCTGCTGCCTGAGGGCGCTTACCCGCCGGCCAGAGGCCCGGTTTGGGTGAAAGCCGATATGTTGGCGACGGTCGCGCTGACGCGGCTGGATCGGGTGAAGACCCGAGGGCAGGACGGATCGCGGATGTATGCCGTGTTTCGGTTGTGCCCCGAGTATCTGCGCGCGGTCTGCTCAGCCGTCAAAGCCGCCCTGGATTTTGCTTGATTTCCTCCGCTCAAGCCGATATAGTATTTTCGCTCCATGCGCTAAGCGCCGCGCCGGGCATGCAAGATCCCTGTGGGGCCAGTTCCGGGACCGGGTGACGGCAAGCCTCTCGGGACCGCAAGAAGCCCTGTCAGCAATAATGGGGCTTTGCCATGTCTGGGCTCGTTTTTTTTCTATTGCTCGCAATGGCGACGTCAGGAAGCGGTTGCCGTGTTTCGTGCGGAACGGGGCGCTGTCTATCGGCGATGCTGTTCGCTGCCGGCCGCCTCCTCCACCCTTGAACCCCATCCGGCATTCCGCCTAGAAGGGCACACGCAACGGCACCGGCCTACAGATGGCGGTCGGCCAGGGATGCCGCTTATGTTCAATTTACTGTTCAGCCGGCGCTTTACGATGGGACACCGGCTGATCGCCGGGACCTCGGAAAAATGCGCCATCCCGCACGGACATAATGAAATCGTGACCGTCCGGCTGCGCGCGGTGCAATCCTCCCGCCTCGACGGCGCCGCCAACATGGTCGAACCGTTTGAGCGTGCGAAGGCCATCTGGCACCGCTGGATCGACGATCACCTTGACCACGCGCTGCAACTCGCCGCCTCCGATCCCCTGCTCGGTTGGTTCACCGAACGCGAACCACGCCGTCTGGCCCGTATCGTGGTCACCCCCGGCGATCCGACAACGGAGATGCTGGCCTGCTGCATGATGGCCAAGATCGCGGCGTTCCTGCACGCCGATGGCGGCCGGCTGGCCTGTGCCGAACTCCGCATCGAGGAAACGCCGACCAACACGGTCACCTTCGACGGCAACCCGGCACATTACCTGCCGGCCTCCAGCCCCGCCAACGCGTGGTGGCACCGCGCCGACATGAGCATCAACGACCTGCACCCGGCCCCGGTGCCCGCATGAGCTACGCGGTCAAGGAGATCTTCTACACGCTGCAAGGCGAGGGCGCTCAGGCCGGCCGAGCGGCGGTGTTTTGCAGGTTTGCGGGCTGCAATCTGTGGTCGGGCCGGGAACAGGATCGCGCCACCGCCGTCTGCCAATTCTGCGACACGGACTTCATCGGCACCGATGGAACCGGCGGCGGCCGTTTCGCGACGGCGGATGCTCTGGCCGATTCCGTTGCCGCGCAGTGGCCGGGTGGTGGCGCGCCGTTCGTGGTCTGCACTGGCGGGGAGCCGCTGCTGCAACTCGATGACGCCCTGGTGGCTGCGCTGCATGCACGCGGGTTTGAGATCGCTGTCGAAACCAACGGCACGGTTGCGCCGGCGCCTGCCGGCATCGACTGGGTATGCGTCAGCCCCAAGGTGGGCGCCGCGTTAAAGCTGCTCGAGGGTGACGAACTGAAAGTCGTGGTGCCGCAGGCCGGTCAGGATTTGGACGCGCTGGAAGGCCTCGCGTTTCAGCGGTTCTCGCTGCAAGCGATGGACGGGCCGAACGTGGTGGAGAACACGCGACTGGCCGTCGAACTCTGCCTCAGCCGCCCGCGCTGGCGGCTAAGCGTGCAGACCCACAAGCATCTTGGGATCAGGTGACACGCGCCTGATGGCGTGCCCGCCTTCGCCTACCGTCCCCAGCGCAGCACCAGCGGATCAACCCGCCGCGCGGTTTCCAGCAGTCCCTTACGCACCTCGGGGTGCATCGGCGCCACCGGATGCCGGGGCGCGTCGCAGGCGATCACGCCGCCCGCCATCATCAGCGCCTTCGCGGCCAGCAGCCCGCATTGCCGGTTCTCGTAATTGATCAGCGGCAGCCAGCGTTCGTAACCCGCGATCGCTTCGTCCCGCCGTCCGTTGAGGTAGGCATCGACAATGGGGCACAGCCCGTCGGGATAGCCGCCGCCGGTCATGCTGCCGGTCGCGCCCGCATCCAGATCGGCCAGTAATGTAATGGCTTCCTCGCCATCCCACGGACCTTCCACGGCGTCACCACCCAGCCTGATCAGCTCTCGCAATTTCGATGCGGCGCCGGGGGTTTCGATCTTGAAATAGGCGACATGCTCAATCTCCCGCGCCATCCTGGCGAGCAATGCGGCGGACAGCGGTGTCCCGGCGACCGGCGCGTCCTGGATCATAATGGGGATCGAAATCGCGTCTGACAGGCGCTGGAAGAAGGCGATCAGACCCGGCTCCGGCACACGGATGGTCGCGCCATGATAGGGCGGCATCACCATCACCATCGCCGCCCCGGCATCCTGTGCCCGGCGGCTGCGGGCGGCGCAGATATCGGTGCTGAAATGGGTCGTCGTGACAATGACCGGCACACGTCCCGCTACATGCCGCAGGATTGCCGTCGTCAGGACGTCTCGTTCGTCATCCGAAAGCACAAACTGTTCGGAGAAATTGGCGAGGATGCATAGCCCATCCGATCCCGCATCGATCATAAAATCCAGGCATCGAAACTGACCTTGCAGGTCCAGCGCGCCGGACTCGGTAAAGATCGTTGGCACGACAGGGAAAACACCCTTATAGCGCGGCTTCGTCGTCATTGCGTTGATTCCTGGCATATCAGTTGTGTCCAGCCTCGGTCAGTCTATGCTTGAGAATCTTCCCCGTCGAACTCGCTGGCAAGGCCACCAAAAGAATGATTTCGTTCGGGCGCTTGTAGGCGGTCAATTGCCCCCGGGCATGCTGCATCAGAGCGTCGGCGGTCGTCGTGGAACCGGGAAGAAGCTGCACGTAGGCCACGACTTCTTCGTTGCCTTCGACAGCCCGGCCGATAACGGCCGATTGGACCACGTCCGGGTGGGTGTTCAAGACAGCCTCCACCTCCGGCGGATAGACATTGAATCCGGAACGTATGATCAGCTCCTTGCTGCGTCCGACAACGAACAGCCGGACGCCGTCGAAGCGCACGAGGTCCCCGGTTTGGAACCAGCCTTCCGCGTCGATCGCAGCCGCGGTCAGGTCCGGAGCGCGGTAATAGCCGCGCATCACGCCAGGGCTGCGCACATGCAGTTCCCCAACCTCACCCGGCGCAACGATCGACCCGTCTGTTCCGATCACCAGCAATTCCACGCCCGGCAGCGGGCGCCCGACGCTGGCATTGTTCTCGGGAGTCTCCGGCCGCGCACCGGAAATCCCCGGCGAGCATTCCGTGATGCCGTATCCGTTGAGTAACGGCAGGCCGAACGCGGCCTCGATCCGTCTCTTTAACGAAAGATCCAAGGGCGCGCCTGCGACCCCAAGATACCGCAGCCGGCCCCGCGGCAACGATGCCAGGCCAGCCACAGCCTTGTATTCCAGCAATCGCTGATAGGTCGCCGGTACCCCGAACAGTGCCGAAATCCCATCGTTCTCGACCGCCCGGGCCAAATCGGCGGGATCATACCGTGGCACAACCTGGATCGTTGCGCCGAACATCAGCGAACTGACCAGGACACTGGAAATCCCGACGATGTGCGACATCGGCAGCACCCCATAAATCCGATCGAGCGGCGTCAGGCCACGCACGCGGCCACCGACCGCCGCGTTGAACAGCAAGTTCCGGTGCGTCAGCATAACGCCCTTCGGATTGCCGGTCGTTCCTGACGTATACATCAAAATCGCGACCTGACGCGCCCCGTGTGCCTCCACCGGTTCCGGTGTGGCATCCTGCCGCAGCGGTCCCACCGCCAAAACGCCGAGCGCCCCGATTGTTTCGCTGATCGCATCGTGGCGGTCGGCATGGCCCCGCGCCGCACCCGCAATGGACGTCACGTAGAACACACGCCGGGCAACGGAGTGATCGCGGATTTGGTCCATCTCGCGCGGCGACAGGCGCGGATTGACCACCACGGCCCAGGCATCGATCTCACTCGCGGCCAGTACCAGGGCGCACAATGAAAGACTGTTCTCGCTAACGATCAACATCCGATCGCCGGGCCGAACACCATAGGCAGTCAGCCGGAGAGCGACATCGGCGATAATGGTGGAAAGCTCGCCGTAATTCCAGGTCGTTGCAGCGTCGGCGAGCGCGGGATGGCCGGGGCGTTCGATGGCATGACGGCGGATGACGTGGCTGATCCGGTGCGGCAGCTCCGCCAAACTCTCGGTCGTGGCTTGGTGCATCAGGCGCGCCCTCTCGGTTCAACCGATCGTATCGCCGGTGCCGAAGTCTGCCCGATCAAAGAAGCTTGCGATACACTACGAATCCGGAATTTTCCGCGATTGTGTCGTACAGCCGCCGCGCGGTCGCGTTCGTGGCCTTTGTCTGCCAATAGACACGAGGCGAGCCGGCCAGTTTCGCCTGTTCATAAACGCCGTTGATCAAGGCCGAGCCGACGCCTTTTCCCCGAGCGGGCGCATGGGTGAACAGGTCCTGGAGGTAACAGTTCAATCCGATCGCCGTCGTGCTGCGGTGAAACAGGTAATGCGCCAATCCGAGAATGACACCGTTCTCTTCAGCAATGAGCCCATGCACCGGTTCGCTGTCATCGAAGAAGCGGGTCCAGGTCGTCGCGGTGATTGCAGGCGCCAGAGCGGTGGCACCGGAGCGGCCATAGAATGCATTGTAACCATCCCACAGCGGTAACCACTGATCGTAGTCCCGCCGCTCGACCAAACGGATAGACAGACCGGTCAACGCGGCCATGCTCGGATTGCCAGGAACCCCCCGTCGATTGGCAGCATAACGCCGGTGATCCAGCGAGACTCATCGCTCGCCAGATACACCGCCGCATAAGCAACGTCCCAGCCGGTGCCTTCGGTTTGCAGCGGCACGGCTTTGCGGCGGCGTTCGCGCCCTTCCTCGCCCAAATGGGCAACCATCGGCGTCGCGACGGTCCCTACGACGAGACAGTTGGCGCGAATGCCCTCTGCCGCGAAGTCCGCCGCCAATGACAGCGTCATACCCTGCAAGCCTGACTTTGTGACGACATAAGCCACAGCGCCGGTCGCGCCTTGCAGCCCAACCATTCCCGCCGTCGAAGAAACGTTGATGATGGACCCGCCGCCGCCGGCCCGCATCCGGGGAATGCAGGACCGGCAGCACAACAGCGCCGAAGTCAGGTTCGTTTCGAAAACGCGCTCCCACTTGGCCAAGTCGATTGTCTCGGCGGTGCCGACGCTGCCGATTCCGACGTTGTTGTGCAGAATATCCAGCCGGCCGTAGCGCTCGACCGCGAACGCCGCCATCGCCTCGGCGTCCTCCGGCCGCGTCACGTCGGCGGCGAAGGCGACCGCTTCCCCGCCTTCCGAGCGGATTTGCTCCTCAAGCACCGATGCCCGGCCCGGGTCGCGATTGACCAGCACGACCTTGGCGCCCTCACGCGCAAACAGAATGGCGGTGGCGGCGCCGTTGCCGACGCCCTCACCCCGAGACGCTGCCCCGGTGACGACAGCGACTTTTCCGGTCAGGCGGCCCATATCTATAGCACCTTGTAGAATGGCAGCGGCAGACCGGGAGTCTTGACGCGCACCGTATAGATCGATGTGGAGGCGGTCAGAAATAGCGTGCACAAATCGGGGCCGCCGAACGCGACGTTGGCACAGACCTCCGGCATCTCGATAATCCCGATCCGCGTGCCGTCCGGTTCGAATACCCACACACCGCCCGTCCCGGTGCAGAACACGCGGCCAGCGGCATCGACCTTCATGCCGTCGGGCACGCCGTTCGTTCCGTCCGCCGACATATCGGCGAACACCCGCCGCCGCACCATCGAACCGGCGGCATCCAGTTCCAACGCGTGGATATATTGGGTCCAGCGTGTATTCGCGACGTACAGCGTTCGTTCATCCGCCGAGAACGCCAGCCCGTTCGGGTATTCGAACAGCGCAACGACCGAGATACCGCCATCCGGAGCGATCCGATAAACAGCCGCATTCTCCAGCTCGCGTTCCGCCAGCGGCACCCGAATGCCGGGATCGGTGAAGTAAAGCGATCCGTCGGACCTACAGATCACATCGTTCGGGCGATTGAGCCGCTTGCCCTCAAACCGATCGACCAGGACTGTGACCGATCCGTCGTGTTCGGTGCGGGTGACGCGCCGGCCGTCTCCCTCACAGTTGATCAGGCGCCCCTGCAGATCGAACGTGGTGCCGTTGCCGCCCAGGGTTTCGCGCACCTGGACCGGTTCCTTGCCGGGAACCAAGCGATACAACAGGTTCGACCTGATATCGACAAAGTAGTAAAATCCCTCCGGGTGCCACACCGGCCCTTCGGTGAATATAAATCCGGTCGCGACTTTATCCAGCACAGTGGTTTCAAGGATATCCGATAACGCGGTCATGGTTTTCCTCCCTCACCCATCGCACCTTCAAGGTGCTGTTCGACGGTCCGCTCAGCCTTGTAAAGTCACACAGTCCGATACCGATCCACTCCACCAGCATCGGTTTCCAGGCGCAACTCGCCGCGGCCCAGCATGTGGTTCACATGCGCCAGCACCTCACCGAACGCGAACCCGGTCTGGTGCGCATCCAGCGGGCGGGTGAACAACACCGGCACCAGTTCGGCCACCGACAGCGGCGCGTCCTTGCAGCCGTTGGTGATGTCTCCACACCGTGCCGCGTGGTGGTCGATCAGTTCGTCCACCCGGTCGTGCAGCCCGTGGAACGGCAATCCGTGCCCGGGCAACACCAGGACGTCCGGTTTGACACTCGCCTTGATCGCCTTCAACGACGACAGATAGATCCCGAGCGCGTCCAGTGTCGGTTCGATCGGATGCACGCTGACATTAGGCGAAATCCGGGCGATCACCTGATCGGCGGCCAGAAACAGTTTTTCGGACGGCCGGTACAGCATCGCCTGTTCCAACGCGTGGCCGCCGCCGGTCAGCACCTGGAAGTCCCGTTCGCCCACAGCCAGCGTGTCGCCGTGCTTGATGCGGTGATATGACGCGGGCACGCCGGTGGTGCGTTTCAGGTATTCGTGGCCCCGGCTGAGGACGATCTCGGTCGCCTCGGCCGATAAGCCGTGCCGCTTGTAGAACGGCCGGAACACATCCTCGCCATAGTCGGCGGGGGCGAATTGCAGCAACAAACTGTGCAGATATTCGGGGCGAGGCATCGTCAGGTCGATGCCGTATTGCTCACACAGCCAGCCGGCCAGTCCGACATGATCGGGATGGAAGTGCGAGACGATCAGCGACTTCAGACCCTGGCCCTTCAACGGACCGGCCAGCGCGGCTTGCCACGCTTGTTTGCACTCGTCGGTGCCGAGCCCGCTGTCCAGGGCGGTCCAGCCGCCCTCATTCTGGATCAGGTAGATGTTCACATGATCCAGCCGGTACGGCAGCGGCAAGCGTAGCCAGCGGATGCCGGGGGCGACGTCGGTCACGGTGCCGGGGGCCGGAGGGACCGGGATGGGAAACGTCAGTTTGGACGGAGGATGGGTCTGCATGCTCGGACGCTAGCAAACCCGGGGCTGGCCGGATACCGGTCAGGCCACGCGCACCAGACGCACGAACAGCGCATAGAAGCCGCAGGCCAGCAGCAACATCGCGACGCCCAGGTCGAACGCCGCCCGCACGGTGCCCGCTTCTGCCGAAATCCGGCCACCGATCCACGGCGCGGTAACGACAATCAGATAGAACATCGTCCAGAATATCCCCATGCCCGCGGCTCGGGTCCGCACTGTCAGCACGCGCGCGGGCAGCCCCATGATCGGCCCCGCCGGCAAGCCCCACACCAGCCCCAGCAACGCGAACGCCGGCCACACGACCCCGGTGTGGCCCGCCACCGCCAGCATCACGGCCGACCCGAGGCAGCCGCCCACCAATACCACCGCATGGCGCCCGATCCGATCCGCGAGCAGCCCGCCCAGCGGCACGGACACGACGCTGAACCAAAGCGCGAGGCTGGTGGCCGCGCCCGCCGCCGCCAGCGTCCAGCCACGCTCCGCCAGGACGGAGTTACCGAAACTGAACACCATGCTGACCGCGCCGTTGAACAGCCCCCAGATCAACCCCGCCACCACGATCGCCGCCAATGCCCGGCCTTGCGGCATCGCCCCGCCATGCGCGACGACCTGCGCGTCTTCGGGCGCACGATAGCGGGTCAGCAGCATCAGGCCGGCGGCGGTGGCGGCGGCGGCGACCAGATAGGCGCCTTGCAGCCCGACCACGCCTGCGATGGACGGCATGACGAACAGCGCGATGGCAATGCCGAACGGCCAGGAGTTGACGTAGATCCCCATCGCGGTGGCGATTTCGCGGCCCGAGAACCAGTCGGTCACCATCTTGGTCATCAGCACGTTCAAGACGACGCCGCCAAACCCTGCCATCAGCCGGCCGGTTACCTGCGCGCCAAATGCGGGGATCAGGGCCATGACCAGACCGCCCGCGATCATCAGCGCCATGCCCGCCATCACGCATCGCTTGTCGCCGAATCGCCGCCCGAGGCCCGCCGCCGGGATGGCCAGGATCAGACCGGGCGACAGATACAGGCCGATCAGCAGCCCCAGTTGGGGCAGACCAATGCCCAGCGTGTCGCGCACCACCGGGCCGAGCGCACCGACACTTTCGAATTGGAAGGCCATGCTGGTGCGCACGGCGAACAAGAGCGCCAGAATGCGCCAGCGGTCAGACATCTGTTTTGTATTCCTGGACGGTGTGTCGAACCGCGGTTGATTCATTGGAACACAGTCAAAACGGGATCGCGGCCGATTTGGCAAGGGTCCTGGCGTCGCAATGCTTGACCCGAACGGTCCTAATGAACCTATCTTTGTCGTTCGCGGATGCAGGGAGGGTGCGCATGGATGTCTCCATCACGCTGGTGAACCTTGCCGGTTCGGTCGCCCTGCTGCTGTGGGGCGTCCACATGGTGCAAACCGGCGTCCAACGCGCTCTGGGAGCCAGGCTGCGCGGGCTGCTCGGGGTCGCGCTGCGCAACCGGGGCCAGGCGTTCCTGGCCGGCATCGGTATCACCGCCATCCTGCAAAGCAGCACCGCCACCGGCCTGATGGTCACCGGTTTCGCCGCTGGCGGCCTGGTCGATCTGGTCCCGGCGCTGGCCGTGATGTTGGGCGCCAACGTCGGCACCACCCTGATCGTGCAACTGCTGTCCTTCAACGTTGCCGAAGTTGCCCCCGCGCTGATCCTGATCGGCGTGCTGATGTTCCGCCGCACCAGCGCCGCCCCTCGGGACTTCGGCCGCGTCCTGATCGGTCTCGGTTTGCTGCTGATGGCGCTGCGGCAGTTCGTCGGGTTGCTCGATCCGTACGAGGATGTACCGAGCCTTCGGTTGCTGATGGGGGCGATCGCGACGCAGCCGGTCTTGGATGTGATCGTGGCGGCGGGGCTGACCTGGGCGGCGCACTCCAGCGTCGCGGTCGTGCTGCTGACGATGTCGTTCGCCGCGAAGGGCGTGGTGCCCCCCGACGCGGCCTTCGCGCTGGTGCTCGGCGCCAATTTGGGCTCCGCCATCAACCCCGTCCTGGAAGGCGGCGCCGGGGATGATCCGGTCGCCCGGCGTTTGCCACTTGGGAATTTGCTGAACCGAGCGCTCGGGGTGGTGGTGGCGCTGGTGGCGCTGCCGGTGTTGGGGCCGTTTCTGGTGACGGTGGACCCGAACAACGCGCGGGTGGTCGCGGATTTTCATACCGGGTTCAATCTGGTGCTGGCGCTGGTGTTCTTCCCGTTGTTGCGCCCGTATGCCGCGCTGCTGCGCCGCCTGCTGCCCGCCCGCGTCGATCCCGCCGATCCAAGCCGGCCAATGTATCTGGATGCGGCG
Source organism: uncultured Rhodopila sp. (assembly GCA_903932145.1). Lineage (GTDB taxonomy): Bacteria > Pseudomonadota > Alphaproteobacteria > Acetobacterales > Acetobacteraceae > Rhodopila. The sequence continues at coordinate 135,347 of CAIZFE010000111.1, forward strand.
GCGATCGAGGTCCCCATGGTCGCCTTGGGGGCCGCGACGCGGGAGGCTCTGCGCATGGCCGATGCGCTGGAGGGCATGCTGCAAGGATTCCGCGACACGCTGCAACGCCCGGATCGGCGCCAACTCAGCGAGTTGAAACGCCTGGACGACGTGCTGGACACGCTGAACACCGCGATCAAATCCTACATGACGTCGCTGCCGTCCGAGGCGATGACCGACGCCGACCACCGCCGCGTGGTGGAGATACTGACCTTTGCCACGAACCTGGAGCATGCCGGTGACGTGGTGGACAAAGACCTGCTGGGGATCATCGCAAAGCAGGTAAAGCGCGGTTTGGTTTTTTCTGTGGACGAGGCCGAGCCGCTGCGCCGCATCGTGGACCGGCTGATGACCAACCTGCGTGCGGCGGCTGCCTTGTTGGTGACCGGCGACGACCGGGCCGCGCGGCTGTTGGTCGAGGAAAAGGAAATCTTTCGAAGTCTGGAAGCCGAAGCCACCGCCGCCCATTTCGAGCATCTGCGCGAGGGGCGCGTGGCCAGTGTGGAAACCAGCGCTTTGCATCTGGACGCGCTGCGGGACCTGAAGCGGGTGAACGCGCATCTGGTCGCGGCGGCGGCGTATCCGGTGCTGGAAGGGAAGGGGGAGTTGCTGCCTAGCCGGTTGCGCTAGGAGGGATGCCGTTCTGTTTCATGGTATCTCCGGTCATGCCGCCATCCACGGATTGATGAGCGTGAGGCCGCAATTCAGGAAATCCGCGGTGTTGCGCGTAACCATGGCCGCCCCTTGGCTGCGCGCGATGGACGCGATCAGCAAATCGAGTGGCGCTGTCGGCCGTCCCACCTTGCGGCGGGTGGCGAACAGATCCGCGTAGGTCGTGGCGGCGTCGATATCGAAGTGCAAAATACGGCCCTCGAAATCGTCGAACATCGCCCGCGCCGTCGTCTCGAGCGCACGACGCCGGCGGCCGTCCGTCATGATCGCCAGCCCGGCGAAGATTTCCGCATAGGAAATAGACGTCGTGAACAACGTTGCTTCATCTTGCCCGTCGATCCAGGTGGCCACTTCGGGCACGGAGTCGGAAAGCATCATCGCTGACAAAATATTCGTGTCGAGAACGAACATCAGTCGAACCGGGGTGGTTCGCGTCCGGCCTCACGCGGGGGAAGCTCCAACGCCACGCCGCCGATCGCGGCGAAGCGATTGTGGATTCGGTCGTAGAACGAGTGGGTTGACTTCCTGGCCGGTGTCGTCAACGCGGCTTGCAGGATGCGGCGCGCTTCCGCCTCCATCGAGTGGCCATGCTCCGCCGCGCGGACACGTAGACGCTCTTTCACCGCGGGGTCGAGGTTGCGGATGGTGATGCTGCTCATACGGGTGGGTGTTTCATGTGGCTGCATGACTTGAACGTAGCGGATGCCATCGTTAATGTCAATGATTGCATTGCAGTCATTGATGTCGACGGTCATTTCCCAAAGTCGACGATAGCGGTTAGCGTTGAAATATCGCGATTCGTCCTGACACAATCCTCTGCATTCCTGAACAAAGTCGACTGGCTGGATGTTGACCTCCGGGTAGGTATCTTGCGCTCTACCCACAGCCCGTTTTGCGCTATGGAAGTGTCCTGGACAGGCAGGAAATCCTAGACCGGTTGTTGGCCAATGAGACGGCGCTGAAAGCGCGCGGCGTGACTCACGCGCTTTGTTCGGTTCGGGGGCGCGCGGCGATGCGCGCCCCGACAGCGACACGGATATCATGATTGAGACCGATCCTTTGGCCGGTATTGGTGTGTACGAATACGTCGGGCTGAAGGACTTTATCACCAGCCTGTTTGACGGTCCGGTTGGCGTTGTAAACCGCGACGGACTCAAACCCTACGTCGCGCCAGCCGTGACCGCCGATGTGGTCTATGCCTTCTGATCAGGATGCGACACGTCGCTGGCTCAACGACATTGGACATCACATCGCCACGGCTCAGACTTTCACCGAAGGGATGAGCTATGAGGTATTTCGCGATGACCTGGGCACCACCTACGCTGTGCTCTGCGGCCTTGAGATCATTTCCGAGGCTTCGCGGAGGTTACCTGACGATCTGAAGGCACGCCATCCGGCGATTGCGTGGAAAAATATGGCCGGCGCCGGCAATATTTATCGCCACGACTATGAAGATGTGGCTGCATCCTTCGTGTGGGTTGTGCTGCGGGATCACTTGCCAGCGTTGCGTATCGTCATCGAGCAGGAGTTGGCGGCCTTCGACAAGCCATGATCCACGTCTACTCCCGCTTCTCGACCGGCGCGGTCGGGAGCGCGGACGCCTGTGTGCTTCGCAAGCGGCCGTTCCGCTTGCGGTAACTTGACAATGGAATGGCACAAGAATTCAGAAAATTTCCCTAAAAACGGAGCCCCCCTTGGTATCGAGGGGGGTTGCTGGCACATAGTTTGGTGTACATAATCAACCTATGGTTTACGGGTATGAACGAGTCTCGGCGAACGACCAGCGCGACATTGCGAGTTCATGTGATGTCTCTCATAGTACGATTTGGAGGCTATCTGTATGAACTGGTTTCCAGTAGCAGCATTGGTCTGTCTGGGTCTCGCGCTCCTCGTTTTTGGACGAAAGCTCGGACTATCGGATGAATCAGTAAACGGACTGGTTGCATCTCTTATCGGTGCCGCCGCTATTTTGACCGGAGTGCTTTTCGACCGTCTTCAACGGCGGCGTGATGAATTACGAGCGTGCGACGAGCGGCACAAGAAGCTTAAGACTCTTATTACATCGGAATTGGTGAACCTATCCGCCGGTATGATCGACGCCAAACGCTTTGTGGATGCCGCCGTGTGCGCTGCGGAGTTGGGACATCCAGGATCACGGTGCGACCTCATTGGGCACCTGCCCCGCCCGATGCCATTTACCAATGATCTTGGCGTCGAACTTCTCGCTTTGAACAAGCGCGAGATTGACATTTTGGCAACGCTCCGCGTCAACCTCGTCACGACGGAACATAACATGAGAGAAGATGCTGAGAGCAAGCTAGCGTTTAATTTGCTGGCAGCAAATAGAATTCAGAGCATGGTAAAGCACGATATAAAAATCCTTGCTGAAGCGCTCGGTGAATTCGCACCAGAACGTAAATTTGAGCTTGATGGCAAGGAACCAGAACACGCGACTGTCATCCTCGCCCGACTAAGCGAGTAAGGAGAGGCTCAACAATACGTATTACGTAGAAAGTATAAATGACAGGTAGTGGCATGTTTAAAAATAAATGTAAGTCAAAAAATTTAGTAAGTGCGGCTGTCATTTGTATAATGTTGTGTCTTTTAGGTGCGGTTCCGGGAATGGCAAAGACCATCGATATTGAATTTTTGCGTGCAAAAATAGATCCTCAAAGCGTACCCCAACTGTCGGGGCTAGCCTGTCGAAATTATGATCGTTTAGTCCGAGATTCCGTCTTTAAGGGGGCGCAAATATCTGAAATATTTAAGTAAAATGCCAAAACTCCCCGCGCTACTGGCTACATTTCACTCCCAGGAGATCGAATGCCTTCTTCTGGATCGGAGTGGGTTCGGTCAGCA
>CAIZFE010000112.1 GCA_903932145.1 uncultured Rhodopila sp.
ACCGCATCGATCTCGCGCTGCTCGGGCGAGGCCGTCGCCGCATCCGTCTCCAGCGTCGCCGCCACGGTCTGCATCGCATCGGCCCAATCCGTCCCGGTCAACCCGCCGGTCACCGGAGCCTCCGTTACCGGCTCAGACCCGCCATCGGCGCCAACGCCGCCCACCCGCTCGCACGCCCGGCCCGTCTCCAACAGCCGCCGGCACGCGCATGACGACCGGTTCAGCCCGTTCGCGTTACCCCGCAGCCGCAGTTTCAGCGGCACCGGCACATCCGCCGGCATCGACAAACGCAGCGTGTCCAGCGCCGCCACCGCGAACCCCACGATCTGCCCGATCGTCAGCCATTCATCGCGCCCGCGCGTTCATTACATCTCCACCGCCTCGCGCGCCGCCAGACGGGCCAGCGCCGCGTCGGCCAGCGTCGGCGCCATCATCGACGCCAGCGCGGTGAGCACGAACCTCAGTAACGCACTTGGCGGCGTGTTCTCGGCCGGGGGCCTGATCTGACGCCATGCCGGACCATGAGCAAATCGACATAAGCGCATCCCTTGAGGGCAAGTGTCGGTTACGCCGGAGGAAGACCCAACGGACAAGGCCGCCCGCATCAAGCGGGAGGAACGGAGCGCGTTGATTGAAGACTGCAAAGGGATCGCCGTCTTCGTCGTACTTCTCATCGGCATATCAGGACTTGGTGTAATCTCGGCCTACGAGGGCCTCTTTGACCCTGCTGCCTCCGCTGATACTAAAAGATGGTCGCAAACCATCCTGTCGTCACTGGTAGCCGCGTCAATCAGCTTTCTCATAGGACGCAAGGTCGGAAAATAATCAAATACGTGGATGGTGCGCCTTCGCGCACCATGACGACGTGGGGATGATCCGATTGTGTCGGTGTCAATGCTGGTTGGTATTACAATGGCAACGAGTAAAAAGCCGCGTCAAATCCCGGGCCGTCCCCTACCCCTCATAAACCTCCTCAACCGTGATCGACACCCCCGGCGGGTCCAACCTGATCGCTCCCGCCGTCAATACCCGCGTATCGATCGCCTCGCCATCACCCCGCCGCCGGTGATTAATAAAATGAGGCCGTTCGGCCCAAAAAATGAGATAGTGCTTTACCGACGGTATCTGAAAATACGCCACCATCTTGCGGGTCAGGTCGCCCTGCCGAGTGCTCGGCGACAGCACCTCCACCACAACGATCGGGTCCGGAACCGAGACCCCGTCGCCCGGCAACGCATCGCCACACCGCAGCGCGGCATCCGGTTCAAAATCGTTGTCATCGACCTCCACGGTCGCCCCATCGCCGTAAACATGGCAGGGCAAACCGGCAGCCGCGACAGCCCGGCGCAGCGCGAGCCAAACCAGCGCCTTGCGGTGCACATGGCTCAGCCGCTCCGGCGCCCTCGCCACCACCAGCCCATCGATCCGCTCAAACCGGCCGTTCGGTTGTGCCTCTGCCCATCGCCGGTAAGTCGGCGCGGGACATGGGAAGACCGGGTTCACGGTCGATGGCAGCGTTAGCCATGCGGCACTCCATGCCAGAGCAGGAAACATATCGGACAAAGCCCCCGCAAGCCAGCGGATCGCAGTCTGGTTGCCTGCCGCAACCACGAAACACCGAGGCCGACCGACGGGACCGCAGCCCCCTCACCCCTCAAATCGCACTCCCCTGCACGACAGGCATATTGACGTGATACCGAGCGTGCCGCCGTTCACCGGAACGAAGCAGAACCCGCTTCATGACCATATCCGCCAGATCACGGGTCGCGGTCGCGGCCGATGCACCCGTGATGGAAGCATAGTCGCCAGCGCTCAATCCGCCCTCAAATTCGTCCGGTCCGTCGCGCAAAACCCGCAGCAGCGCCTTCTGCTGCCGCTCGTTCAGCAAGCCCCGGACGCTGTCGAGCAGCCGGGTTTTCCCAATCAGGAATTCGACCCGGGCAATCGACCGCTGTTGCGCCTCGATGACCGCCGCGGCGAACCAATGCAGCCACTCAGTCAAATCGAGCCCGCTATTGGACCGTTGCAGCGCCGCGTCATAACCCGTGCGCTGACGCAGAATGGTCGCCGCCAACGCAGTCAACGTCGGACGGCCCAGGCTTTGAGCCAACGCCGTCTCCGCGATGGCACGCCCGATCCGCCCATTACCGTCCTCAAACGGATGCACACACCCAAAATAAAAATGCGCGATCCCCGCCCGGGTCAGCGCCGGCAACGGGTCAGTGCCACCCGGCGCCGTGCGGTTGAACCAGTCGATGAAACGCGCCATTTCGCGCGGCACGTCAGTCGACGGTGGCGCCTCGTAATCGACGTCGGCCGCATGCACCGCGCCGGAGACAATCCGCGTTGCCTTTGCATGGCGACGGTATCTGCCCATATCCCGAAGGTCGCGCCGGCCGTTCATCAACATCCGATGCCAACCGAACAGCATGTCATCCGACACAGGTTCGGCGAACGACCGATGCAGATCGACGATCATGTCCGCAATGCCTTGCTCCGTCGGTTTAATGTGCCGCAGGTCGATGCCGAGGCCCAGTTGCTGCCGGATCGACGATTGCACGCTCACCCGGTCGAGGATTGCGCCCTCGATTTCCGAGGTCGAAACGGCCTCAATGCTGAGAGCGTCAATAACAAGCTGCTGTTGGCCGGCCGTGTCGAGGTGACGGACTGTTCCCAGAAACACCCCGCCGCCAATGAGAAATTGCGCCTCAGCCGCCGCGAGGCAACCGGGCTGCCAGGTAAACTCCGGCCAATCCGAATGCTGCCAAGCCCATGGCATGATCGATAGACCCGCTTGCTATCGATCATCATAGGGCAATTTTTGATCAATAGAAATCAACTTTATCGAATATGGGCTGGACGGCCCCTTCACATCCACATATTCGGCGTTCGCGGAGTTTGAGTGCGACTTGATAGGCTATCGCATCGTAGCCGGCCGGGAAGCCGCGCGACGCCGTGACCATCAGGCAGTCCCGCGACCTTTTCGGTTTCGGACACCGGGCCTTAGTGCGAAAAGGAACGCATGCATAAAACGTTATTCGACCTTGCGTAACAGTTACAGGGCAACCCTCATTTGGACATCGAAGGCATCATACTCCGCCCGCACGCCTTCCTTGTCGCGATCCAACAGGCCCGCGGCCTCCAACGCCTCAACGTCTTCGTGGACCCGCCGATAGTCGCGGCCGAGCGCAGCGGCCAAGGCGCGGATGTTCTTCGCGGGGTGCTGGTGGACATGCCGCAATAGCTCAAGCCGCTTTGGAGACAGGGTGCGAACCATGGTTTCCCAGCTCTCAAAGCCGACATGCAGTTCAGCGTTCTCCGGCGTGAGGTCGCCGCGCTCCGCCCGATGCCACGCATCAACAAAACGCTTGCCGACCGTCTCCAGCGTATCTCCGACATGAACCTGGACAGTCTTCGTCATCGGCCTTCTCCCTGCTCCCCGGCACGGACGGCACCCACGGCCGCCAGAAAATCCTCAATCAGCGTCTCAGGCGACACAAACGCATACGGGGTTTCGACCTCCAGAATGTGCTTGTGTTCCCTTTGCCGCGCTCGTTGTCGAAAAGGACCAGGCGCTCACCCGGCCGCCCGTAGAACAGCGCATACTTGAACACGTGCGTTGCCGGCGGAACCGGCGACGGCACACGCCAGAGCCGCAGCGCCAGGATGGAGCCATCGTCGTAATCCTGACGCTCATCAAGCAGCTTTTCTGCCCTGGCCACTCGCCGCCTCTCCTATGGCCTTTTAAGACATAACGGAGAGAGGCCGTCGCGTCAACAATTTTATGACATACAACGCCATAATGGCGCGACGTCAGGCGGCGGCCCTCGCCCTCGAACCGACCGACATCTGACGCCGCCTAAGGGACGCCCCCTTCAGATCGGCAGCCCGCCATCGATCATGATGGTCGTGCCGGTCACATAGGACGCCTCATTGGAGGCCAGCCACAACATCGGCCAGGCAACCTCGACCGCCGCTCCCCAGCGGCCCATCAGACAGGGCGGATGCATCCCGGCGATCACCTCCGCGCCCAGGCGCTGCACATGGAACGGGGTCACCGTGAAGCCGGGACACACCGCGTTGACGCGAATGCCGTGCTCCACTTCCTCGCACGCCAGAGTCCGTGTCAGCGACAGGATCGCCGCCTTGGTGGCGTCGTAGGCACCCATGCCTTTGCGCGGATACAACCCGTAGGCGGAGGACGTATTGACAATCGCCCCCCGTCCCGACGCCCGCAGATACGGCAGTGCCGCCCGGGTCATCGACACGTAACTAAGCAGGTTGACCTTAACGATCGCGTCCCAGGTCTCCCACGGCGCATCGGCCACGGCCTCGTACCGGCGGATGCCGGCGTTGTTCGCCAGCACGTCGATACCGCCGAACGCCGCCACGATCTCGGCCACCACGCGGCCGGCCTCACTTTCGATGGACAGGTCGGCGACGTAAGCGCGGACATCGGCACCCGGGACGCGGGCGCGAATGTCGGCGACGGCGGCCGCGACCGCTTCCGGATTCTGATCGACCAGCGCGACCCGAGCACCTTCCTCGCAGAAGATCTTGCCCGCGGCGGAGCCGATGCCACCCCCGCCGCCGGTAATGATGGCGATTTTGTTCTCCAGCCGGTTAGCCATAGCGGTGTCCTTCAAGACGGTTTCGATCGGCCGGGCATCTCCCGCCAGCCCCGAAAAATCAAGACTTGTTCAGCCTGGATGTCACAACCGCAACCGAACCGTCACCAACGCGCCGGATGACCGTCGATGCCGGTGCCGCCGATGCGACGCCACTGGCATGTTTCGGGCAACTCTGGCAGGTAGCGCGGCATGAAAGCAGGAATCGTTATCTTCCCCGGGATCAACCGCGAACGCGACATGGTGATCGCGTTAGAGGCCTCGTTTGGCGTCAAGCCGAAAATGGTCTGGCACAAGGACACCGACGTGTCGGGCCTCGACCTGATCGTCATTCCCGGCGGCTTCAGCTTTGGCGATTACCTCCGCTGCGGCGCCATGGCGGCGCAGTCCCCGATCATGCACGCCGTCAAGGCCCACGCCGACCGCGGTGGCTACATCCTGGGCGTCTGCAACGGTTTTCAGATCCTGACGGAGGCCGGCATCCTGCCGGGTGCCCTGCTGCGCAACGCGTCGCTGCGGTTCCTGTCGATGGACTGCCACCTGCGGGTCGAGCGCGCCGACACCGTCTTCACGCGGCAATACCAAACCGGCCAGACGTTCCGCAGTGTCATGGCGCACGGCGACGGCAACTATTTTGCCGACACCGCGACCCTCGACCGGCTGGAGGGCAACAACCTCGTTGCCCTGCGTTACGCCACCAAAGCCGGTGACATCACACCGGAGGTCAACCTGAACGGCAGCGCCCACTCGATCGCCGGAATCCTGTCCCCGAATCTCCGGGTCCTCGGCCTGATGCCGCATCCGGAGGACCTTGTTGACCCGATGATGGGCGGCGCCGACGGGAAACCGCTGTTCGACGCGCTCGCCGCAGCGTAGAGCCACACAGATGAACCCTGTCGTTAACGAATCCCTCGCCCGCAGCTTCGGCCTCAGCGCCGAGGAATACGGCCGTGTGCTCGCCATCATGGGCCGCACCCCCAGCTTCACCGAACTCGGCGTGTTCAGCGTCATGTGGTCGGAGCATTGCAGCTACAAATCCAGCCGGGTCTGGCTGAAGCAATTGCCGACCAAGGCGCCATGGGTCATCCATGGGCCGGGTGAGAACGCCGGTGTGGTCGATATCGGCGACGGTCTGGCCGCGATCTTCAAGATGGAAAGCCACAACCATCCGAGCTTCATCGAGCCCTACCAAGGGGCGGCCACCGGCGTCGGCGGCATTCTGCGCGACGTCTTCACCATGGGTGCGAGGCCGATCGCCAACCTGAACGCCCTGCGCTTCGGCCGCCCGGAAAACCCCCGCACCAAGCGCGTGGTCGATGGCGTGGTGCGCGGTATCGGCGGTTACGGCAACTGCGTCGGCGTGCCCACGGTCGGCGGCGAGATCAATTTCCATCCGGCCTATGACGGCAACCCGCTGGTCAACGCGATGACCGTCGGCATCGCCGCCAAGGACAAAATTTTCCTCAGCGCCGCCGCCGGCATCGGCAATCCGGTCGTCTATGTCGGGTCCAAAACCGGCCGTGACGGCATCCACGGCGCCACCATGGCATCGACGGAGTTCTCAGCCGACTCCGAGGACAAGCGCCCCACGGTGCAGGTCGGCGATCCGTTCACCGAAAAACTGCTGATCGAGGCGTGCCTGGAACTGATGGCCACCGACGCCATCGTCGCCATTCAGGACATGGGCGCGGCCGGCCTGACCAGCTCCGCCGTCGAAATGGCCGGCAAGGGCAACGTCGGCATCGAACTCGATCTCGATCAGGTTCCGGCCCGCGAGACCGGCATGACCGCCTATGAGTTCATGCTGTCCGAGAGCCAGGAACGCATGCTGATGGTGCTGCGCCCGGATCGCGAGCAGCTCGCCCGCGACATTTTTGCGAAGTGGGACCTGGATTTCTCCATCATCGGCCGCATCACTGACACCGGCCGCATCGTCGTCCGCCATCATGGCATCGTCGAGGCCGACATTCCGCTGGCGCCGCTGAACGATCAGGCCCCGCTGTACACCCGCCCGACCGTCGATACGCCGAAGCAGGAAAAGCTCAACCCGGCGCGCATTGAAGACCGCTACGGTCTGACCGCGGCGCTGGAAAAGCTGGTGGGCTGCCCCGATTTGTGCTCGCGCGCCTGGGTTTGGGATCAATACGACAGCACCGTCGGCGGCCAAACCGTCAAACGCCCCGGCGCGGCCGATGCGGCTGTCGTCAAGCTGGAGGGCCTGAAGCGCGCCCTCGCCCTGACTACCGATTGCACCCCGCGCTATTGCCTCGCCGACCCGGAAGTCGGTGGCGCCCAGGCCGTCGCGGAAGCGTGGCGCAACCTGACCGCCGTTGGCGCGCGTCCGCTGGCGATCACCGACAACATGAATTTCGGCAATCCGGAAAAACCGGAAATCATGGGACAGTTCGCCGCAGCCATCCGCGGCATGGCCGCCGCCTGCGAGGCGTTGGACTTCCCGGTCGTCTCCGGCAATGTCAGCCTGTATAACGAGACCGAAGGCAAAGCGATCCTGCCCACCCCGGCGATCGGCGGCCTCGGCGTGCTGGATGATGCGGCCCAAGCCGTTGGTCTGGCCTTGCCGCCGTGGCTGGACATTGTCCTGGTCGGCGCCACCACCGGCTGGCTGGGTCAATCCATCTGGCTGCGCGAAATCGCCGGCCGCGAAGACGGTGCCCCGCCGCCGGTCGATCTGGCGGTCGAACGCGCCAACGGCGATTTCGTCCGCACCCACATCCTGAACGGCACAATTCGCGCCTGCCACGATGTCTCAGACGGCGGCGTGCTGGTCGCATTGGCGGAAATGGCCATGGCCAGCGGCATCGGCGCCCGCATGATGGCGCACCCGCGCGACATCCCCGGCCACGCGTTCTGGTTCGGCGAGGATCAGGCCCGCTACCTCGTCGCCGTGCCGGACCATGTCTCATTCACACGAATCGCGGAGGCGGCCGGCATTCCGGCGATGCGCCTGGGTACATCCGGCGGGCAGAATTTGACTCTGCCGGATGGCGGCACAATATCGATCAGCACGTTGCGCACGGCGCACGAGCGGTTCTTCCCGTCCTGGATGGACGGGGACAACAGCTAAGGGGACAGCACGCGATGGCAATGGCAGCGAATGAGATAGAGGCTTTGATCAAGGCAGCGTTGCCCGACGCGCGGATCACCGTGGAAGATCTGGCGGGAGACGGCGATCACTACGCCGCCAACGTCGTCAGTGAGACATTCCGCGGAATTTCCCGGGTCAAACAGCACCAAATCGTCTATGCCGCGTTGCGCGGCCGCATGGGTGGTGAGCTTCACGCCCTTGCATTACAGACCTCGGCACCCGAATAATCAGCTCCAGAGGAGTTTATCACCATGGCCGACACGATCTCACAGCGTATCCAGGGCGACATCGAGACCAACGATGTCATGCTCTACATGAAGGGCACCCCGATGTTCCCGCAATGCGGGTTCTCGGCGCGTGTCATCCAAATCCTGACCCATATCGGCGTCCCGTTCCAGACCGCCAACGTGCTGGAAGATGCCGAACTGCGCGAGGGCATCAAGTCGTTCTCGCAGTGGCCGACCATTCCGCAGCTTTACGTCAAGGGCGAGTTCGTCGGCGGCTGCGACATCATCACCGAGATGTTCCAGGCGGGCGAGCTGGAGACGCTGATGAAGGACAGCGGCGTTCCCGTTAAGGCGTAACATAGCCGATCCATCACAATAGCCGCCGCGGCACCCCCGCGGCGGCTATTTTTGTTTGTATTAACGAGATATTTACCATTTGCCGCCAGGGTTGCGCCTCCTTCGTAGGAGGCCCCCATGCACATTGCCGTCGTCATACCCGCCTTCAACGTTGCACCGTTTCTGCAAACCGCGATGCTGTCCGTGATAGGCCAAACGCACACCGATTGGTCGATGGTGGTCGTGGATGACGGTTCGACCGACAATACTGCAGCACTGACGGCGGAGTTCCCGGACGCGCGTATCAGGCTGATCCGGCAGGACAATGCCGGTGTCTCCGCCGCCCGCAACCGAGGCATCGCGGCGTTCTTGCATGAGGCACCGGCGGCTCCGGACGCCTTCCTATTCCTAGATGGCGACGACTGGTTGGCCCCCGCGGCACTGGGTCGGCTGGCAGCGTCGCTGGAGGCCGCCCCTTGGGCCGCCGCCGCCTGTGCCCGGTATGCTCGCGTTAATTTGATCGGCTCGTCATCTCCGCGATTGACCTCCTTGCCACCCGGCGGATGCCTGCTGGCCCGCCTGCTGACCGGCAACGTCTTCGCCAATGGCGGCCATCTGCTGATCCGGCGCGAGGCGATCGAGGCGGCCGGCCGGTTTCGCACCGACCTGTCCTACGGCGAGGACTGGGAATACTGGACCCGCGTGGCCATGCTGGGAGAGTTCGTGATCGATCGCTCGCGCCAGCCGGTGTTGTTCGTTCGGGAGCGCCCTGACGGGTCCTACCGCTCCAACGCCAGTAATGCCGCCGCATACCGGCCCGCGTTGGATGCCATTTTCGGGAATCCGGCCATCATAGATCGGTTGGGGGCCAGTCACATGGCCTGTCTGCGGCAGGCTGCGGACGCGGAGGTGGAGTGGTCGGTCGGCCGCGAGTGGATCAGGCGCGGGAACCGGCGACTCGGACAATCCTGGCTTGGCCGCTCGTTCTGGCGGAACCCGAACCCGAAGCGCCTTGCGTTGATCGGATTGTCGTTCCTGCGATCCGGACCATTCCGGCCGTACGCAACGCCGGGATGACGCTTTGTTTTTTTGTTCATCGCCCCACCACGATTGACTCATCGCCTGTATTCTGTGCCAACTATCCCGTGCAATCGTATTTTGGCTTGCCTTTCTGCGCTTCCGTCTTCGGGTGCCTCAGGAGGTCCAAAGACCCGATTGTCTTAAGCATCGTGTGATCTTACACGGTGCGTGGACGGAGAAGTACGCAGACATGGCTACCGGGACAGTCAAGTGGTTTAATACCACAAAGGGTTATGGCTTCATCATGCCGCAGGACGGCGGCAAGGATGTGTTCGTGCACATCACTGCTGTTCAGGCCGCTGGCCTCCGTGGCCTCGATGAAGGACAAAAGGTGTCTTTCGACGTTGCGATGGAACGTGGAAAGTCGACCGCTACCAATCTGAAGCCGATGTAAACCGCGATCGTCCCGAACCAACTTGGCCAGGGACGATCGCTAGCGGCTGCTGACGACAGGATTAAACGACCGGCTGAAAACAGCCGGTCGTCATCTTGCAGGAGGATAGAAACCATGGCCGTCGGGACGGTTAAATGGTTCAACGCGACCAAAGGATATGGCTTCATTATGCCGCAAGATGGCGGCAAAGATGTGTTTGTGCACATCACCGCGGTCCAGGCCGCCGGCCTCAAGGGGCTGAACGATGGCCAAAAGGTCAGCTATGAAGTTGCGATGGAACGCGGCAAGGCTGCGGCGACCAACTTAAAGCTGGCTTAGGCGCCCGCCGGTCCGATGGTTTTGCTGGTCCCGTTTCGGACGGTACCGTTTCCTGATTTGACCCGGCCCCTCGTCCGCAAGTGAGCCGGCCCATGTTTTCATTGACTGAACTGCAAGACGCGGCGGATCTCGTCCACGCGCATGCGCTGGTCACACCCCAGATCCAATGGCCCTTGCTCACCCAACGATCGGGGGCCGATGTGTGGGTCAAACACGAAAATCACCTGCCAACCGGCGCCTTCAAAGTGCGCGGCGGAGTCGTGTTCGCGGAACGCCAGGCCCGCGAGGGCACCGGACGCGGTCTGATCTCCGCGACACGCGGCAATCACGGCCAGTCGCTCGCCTGGGCGGGAAGCCGATTCGGCCTGAAGGTCACCGTCATCGTTCCCCGGGGCAACAGCCCGGAGAAGAATGCCGCGATGGCGGCGCTTGGTGCCACGGTGATCGAGCATGGCACCGATTTTGAGGAAGCCCGCGAGGAGGCGCATCGCCGAGCCGCTGCCGAGGATCGGGTGTTCGTCCCGTCCTTCGCGCCCGACCTGGTGAAGGGTGTCGCGACCTACGCGTTCGAACTGTTTCAGGCCGTCCCGGATATCGACGCCGTGTATGTGCCAATCGGCCTGGGGTCCGGGATTTGCGGCACCATCCTGGCGCGCGACCTGTTGGGGCTGAAAACGAAGGTAATCGGTGTGCAGAGCACCGGAGCCGATTGCTACGCACAATCCTTTGCCGCCGGCCATCTGGTTCCCGGGAATCGGGCTGACACCATGGCCGACGGGATCGCGGTGCGACAGCCGGATGCGGAGGCACTGCGCATCATCCTTGGCGGCGCCGACCGAATCGTCACCGTCACCGACCAACAAATCGCGGCGGCGATCGCTGCCTATTGGACCGACACCCATAATCTGGTCGAGGGCGCGGGCGCGGCACCGTTGGCGGCTCTGATTCAGGACGCTGCGGCGTTGCGCGGCAAACGGGTGGCTCTGATCGCCAGCGGGGGCAATATTGATTTGGCGTTGTTCCGTTCCCGGGTGGTCTGAACGCCATGAAGCCGTGCCGGCATGGCGAAGCCCCCTGCCCTGATGCGTTAGGGATTGCCGTGACCCGGCAGACCTGAAACCGGATCAAATGTCGTGTTTCGTTACCTGAAGGCGCTCGTATTCATGCATGTTCACACTATGTTACGTCATGCCGGTGCGGCACGATCTAAATAGGTATCTGGTTGGATCATCGTCTGATCGTTAAGCTGGCTTCGGATTTTTTGTGGGAACCTGTCACATGACTCGCGCGCATTCCGTTATCGGGGTTGTTTCGGTCCTGGCGCTCAGCGCCTGCGCGGTCGCGCCGCCGCAGGGTCCCAGTGTCATGGCATTGCCGGCTCAGGGCAAAACTTTTGAGGCATTCCAGCAGGATGATGGAACCTGCCGCGGCTATGCGTCGCAGCAAACCGGCGGAGCGTCGGCGGCGGAGGCAGCCAACAACAGTGCCGTGGGCAGCGCCGTGCTCGGCACCGCGCTTGGCGCGGGTGTTGGCGCGGCGCTGGGTTCTGTCGGCGGCGCGATGGGTGCTGGTGCGGCGATCGGCGGGGCAACGGGCCTGCTCGCCGGCAGCGCGATCGGAGCCGGCAATGCGCAAGCGGCGGGGGGCAATGTCCAGGCGCGCTACGACACCGCCTATACCCAGTGCATGTATTCCCGCGGCAACACCGTGCAGAGCGCCCCTGGCGGTTATGCCGGCGGCTATCCTCCCGGATACTATCCGGGTCCGTATTATGGTCCGGGTTATGTCGGCCCGGCGGTCGTGGTCGGCGGCGGTTGGGGCTACGGTTGGCGCGGCGGCTATGGACGCCGTTGGTAGGCCGAACGCCTTCGTCGTCATTCCCGGGTGACACCACATCCGGTTCGTATCGATTGAGCCGCCAGTTGGACGC
Organism: uncultured Rhodopila sp.; assembly: GCA_903932145.1. Lineage (GTDB taxonomy): Bacteria > Pseudomonadota > Alphaproteobacteria > Acetobacterales > Acetobacteraceae > Rhodopila. Next base: position 12,020 of record CAIZFE010000112.1, read on the forward strand.
CAATTTTGGCGTTCGTTCCGCGGCTCAACTGTTTTGAACAGTCGGCAATCTTTTGATCGGCTCGCAGCCGCCGTTGATGTTGACGTAATGCCATTCCACGCCCCGCTTGTCCGAGCCACCTAAGACTCGACGGTGCCGCGACCGGTGGCCCGGACAAGCCGGGCCATGACCACAAAGGCCCAGCGGCGGACTTAACAGCCGCTGGTGTAACTGACCGTTCCGTGCCCGAACATTTTCGGGCACAGAGCATTGAAGGCGCTGCGTTCAGCCTTCCGGCGGTGCCACGGTAATCGGTATTTCACGCGCTTCCGGCTGGTCGCCCAGACCTGGAGTCCGGTGATCGTTCCGTTGCTCGCCGTCGTCCTGGTCGCCCTGGCCGTCCTCGTTGCCCTGGAACCCATCACCCTGCTGAAAGCCCCGGCGCTGGTTGCCCTGCGGGTGCTGTTGTTGCTGCTGCGGGGCCTGGCCGCCCTGACCTTGCTGCTGCGCCTGGTTCATCGCGTTCAGGATACGGAAGTAATGTTCCGCGTGCTGGAAGAACGCCTCGGCTGTTACCCGGTCGCCACTGCTTGTGGCGTCCCGGCCAAGCTGCAGGTATTTCTCGAACAACTGCTGGGCGGTGCCGCGGACGCGGATTTCCGGCCCGTTGCTGTCGAAAACATGGTTGCGATTCAGCGGAACGCCGCCGCCCGAATGATGGCGAACCACCGGCCCACCGCCACCGCCGCCCGACCCACCACCGCCACCGCCGCCTGAGCGATGATTGCGGCCACGCATGCGCTTCATGTTCATACTAATGCCGTCGTGCTTTCCCATTGTCGGTGGACCGTCAGGAATGTGGGGCACACACTAGGGGAGTTCCCGGGTTATTCCCTCGGCCAACCACGTTCCATCAGCGTTGATGATGGCACATGAAGGATTCCAAAAACTGGACCTTCACGACCCGGGGCGCTGCCGCGCAGCACCCCTGCCATCCATTGATCGTACACGCCTCGAACGACCCTGCCAATCAGTTTCTTGTGCGATTCGCCCGGGTCAAGACAATCGCACGAGATATGCTGGCCAAATCGAGCCAAAGTGACGTCTCGAAACCCGCGTCCCCCGCCAGATCGTCCACATGATGGGCCTGCCCGACGCCGAGTTCAAGGATTGCGGCTCCGGTTGGCTCCAGATGGCGCGATAACAGTGGTATGATCACCCGATAGGCATCGTAGCCATCCCTGCCCCCATCGAGCGCGGTCCGCGGCTCGTGATCGGCAACCTCCGGCATCAAGGTGTCGATATCGCCTGCCGGAATGTAGGGTGGATTGGAGATGATCAGGTCGAAGTGCCCGCATAGGGCGTTGGTCCAATCCCCGGCTATGAAAGCGGATCGGCCGGTTAAACCCAGGGTGGCGGCATTGGCTTTGGCCAGGGCAGCGGCGGCCGGCGAAAGGTCGAGACCAATCCCGAACGCGGCCGGAAATTCCGTCAACAGTGCCAGCAGCAGGCAACCGGTGCCGGTGCCGAGGTCGAGGATTCTACGCGGTGGCGGACGATTGGCGAAGCTTGCCAGGGCCGCCTCGATCAGCGTTTCCGAATCGGGGCGCGGGATCAGTGTTGCCGTGGAAACCCGGAAATCCAGACTCCAGAACTCGCGATGGCCGACAATAAGGGCCAGCGGTTCACGGGCGATCCGGCGGGTCAGCAACGCTTCGTATGCGACCGAGTCGATCAGGCGATCCGGGTCGCGGATGAGATCCTCCCGCGTGAGGCCGAGCGTGAAGGCGAGTAGGATGCGCGCCTCCAGCCGCGGATTGTCCGCAATTCCGTCCAGGCGGGCCGCACCGTCGCGAATCGCCCGGGCGACTGTGGTGGAGGTCATGTCACGGTTGGCTGACAGTCGTGCCTGTCCGCCTTGATCGTGTCTGTCGCCTTCCGTCGTCATCGCCCGGCTTGTCCGGCCACCTATCGCGACACCGCCAGGCCACAGGTGGCCCGGACAAGCCGGGCCATGCCAATGAGGGGGAGACGGTGTGCCCACCTGAAGCGATTATTCCCGGACGCCTCCCATCGCCCGCCCTCATTCCTCAGCGGCCAACCGAGCGGCCTGATCTTCAGCGGTCAGGGCATCGACGAACTCGTCGAGGTCGCCCTGCATCACCCGGTCGATCTTGTAGAGCGTCAGGTTGATCCGATGATCGGACACCCGGCCCTGCGGAAAATTGTAGGTGCGGATGCGCTCGCTGCGATCCCCCGTCCCGACCTGCGACTTGCGGTCGGCCGATCGCGTGGCGGCGAGGCTGGACCGCTGCGCCTCATAGATGCGCGACCGCAGAATCTTCATCGCCTTGGCGCGGTTTTTATGCTGGCTGCGTTCCTCCTGCATCGCTACGACAGTGCCGGTCGGGATGTGGGTGATCCGCACCGCGCTTTCGGTCTTGTTGACGTGCTGGCCGCCGGCGCCGGACGCGCGATAGACGTCAATCTTCAGGTCGTCCTCGTTGATCTGGACATCGACTTCCTCGGCTTCCGGCAAGACGGCGACGGTGACGGTCGAGGTATGGATGCGGCCCTGGCTTTCCGTGGCCGGCACGCGTTGCACGCGATGCACGCCGGATTCGTATTTCAAACGCGCGAACACGTTGCGGCCGTTGACTTCGGCGGAGGCTTCCTTGATGCCGCCGAGACCGGTGTCGCCATACTCCAGTATTTCGAACTTCCAGCCTTTGCTGTCGGCATACTTCTGATACATCGCGAACAGTTCAGCGGCGAACAGGCCAGCCTCGTCACCGCCGGCAGCCGGGCGGATTTCCAGGATGGCGGAGCGGGCGTCGGCTTCGTCCTTCGGCAGCAGCGACAACCGGATTTCGTGTTCCAGCGCCGGGATTTGCTTCGTCAATTCCGCTAGCTCGTCAGAGGCGAGCAGCATCAGATCAGGATCGTTCAGCAATAGCTTGAGGCTTTCCTGCGAGCGTTCCGCAGCGCGCAGGTCGCCGATTCGGGTCACCACGGGTTCGATCTCGGACAGTTCCCTGGAGGCTTTGACATAAGCCTCGCCGGAAATGCCTTCGGACAGCATCGCCCGCAGTTCCTCGGCGCGGGCGGCGATGCGGTCGAGTTTGAATGCGAGGCTCATTTCAGGCGCGACGGGATATGGGCGAAGGGAACAGCGTCCTGGGTGCCGTTGGTTAGGTCCTTTATCTGTGCGACTCCGTTGGCGATGTCGTCATCGCCCAGAATGACAGCGGCGCGGGCGCCGGCCTTGTTCGCCCGCTCCATCCGTCGCTTCAGGTTCCCCCGATATGACATCTCCGCTCGGATTCCGTTGGCGCGGAGAGCTTGCAGGATGTCGATCGCGGTTGCCTCCGCCGCGTCGCCGATCGGGATAACGGCGACGGGTGTTGGCGCCGGAGGGGCTGTTTCCATCAGCATAGACAGGCGCTCGATCCCGGCGGCCCAGCCGACGGCGGGGGTCATCGGGCCGCCCATTTCGGCGACCAACCCGTCGTAGCGGCCACCCGCCATGACCGTGCCTTGCGAGCCCAGCTTGGAGGTGACGAACTCGAACGCCGTGTGGCCGTAGTAGTCGAGGCCGCGCACGATACGCGGATTTTCAACGAACGGGACGCGGAAGCGGGTCAGGTGGTCTTGCAGCTTGGCGTAGAAGGCGGACGCGGAGTCGGTCAGGTACGGCGCGATGGTCGGCGCGCCGGCGACAATGCGGCGGTCGGCGTCTTCCTTGCTGTCCAGGATGCGCATCGGGTTGCGCTCCAACCGGTTCAGGCTGTCCGGCGACAGGGCGGCTTTGTGGTCGGTGAAGTAGCCGACCAGCGCCGTCCGGTAGGCGTCGCGGCTTTCCTTGTCGCCGAGGGTGTTGAGTTCCAGCACCGTATCGTCGGAGACACCGAGCGCTTTCAGGATGTCCCAGCCGCAGGAGATAACTTCCGCGTCGGCCAGCGGTTCGGCCGGCCCGATCAGTTCCGTGCCGATCTGGTGGAACTGGCGGTAGCGGCCCTTCTGCGGACGCTCGTACCGGAACATCGGGCCGGCGTAGAACACCTTCTGCGGCAACGACTGCGTCAGCCCGTTGCTGACCAGCGCTCGGCAGACACCGGCGGTGCCTTCAGGGCGGAGCGTGATGGACTCGCCGCCTCGGTCGTCGAAGCTGTACATCTCTTTGGTGACGACGTCCGAGGTTTCGCCGAGCGTGCGGGAGAACACGCGGGTGTCCTCGAAGATGGGGGTGATCCATTCGTCGAAGCCATAGGTCGCGGCCACGCGGCGGGCGGTGTCCGCGACGCGGTGGAAGCGGCGTTGTTCCTCGCCGATGAGGTCATGCGTGCCGCGGGCGGGCTGGAGAGCGCTCAACGTTGGGTCCTTGGTCCTGGTCCCCGGTTATATAGGCCGGGGAGGGGCGGCAAGCTACTCGGGTGGCCGGGGGATGCAAGGGATTAGGCGGGTTCGATGCCGTGATCGCGCAGCCGGTAGCCGAGTGTTATGTGCCAAGCGGTCATGACATTGTCAGCATCCTCGGCGGTTGCCTGACCAACCCGGTAGAGATCGAGGAACGTTGGAGGCTGCGCGGTCGCTTCAGACACCCTGCCCCGCCCAATGCGACAGCGCCCAGATCGCGCTACGATCCTGCGGATTTGAGCGGTTCCGCATGTCGTCCAGATATCGGTTCACCGCTTCACGCAGCGGTTGGTGCAGGCGGCGAGAGTTCAGAATGACCGGCAAAGCCCGCGCATCCATCACCCAGACGGCATATTCGTCCCCAGTCAGGCCCAGGAATGCGGATAGCGGCATGTGGAAACCGTCCTCGGACTCATGCCAGGCACCCACGAAATCGTCGATCGCCTCTTCCGATCGCTGACCTTCGGCGTAAAGATCGAAGAACGAGGCGGTCCTGTTGCAAACGTCAGACACGAATACGTCTCCCAACTCGGGCTTCTTTGATCGGACTGCCGGAGATGACGTCGATCACGCCGACATGACGACCTCGCAGATCGAATACTTCGACTTCGCCATGCAAAGCGTCCCAGGTCATCAAGCGACGCCCCGCCGCATCGCGCCATCGACGCTCACCGTAGATATACCCGAGAGGCTCACAGATGTCGAGGAAACTCGGCCGCGGGATGGGTTTCGGTGCCAACATTGTGCTCCGTTCGGGTCTTCGCAGACCCTACAGAGCAAAGGTTAACGACTTGCTAACGCTCGGTAATTTTGGTGTTCCTGGCGGCAGCGACCTTTTCACGGCAGCGACTGGGCCAGCGCGTTGGCACCAATCCTCGGGTGGCCGGAAGATGCAACGGTTTAGGCCGGATCGACGCCACGGGCACGCAGCCAATGGCCCAACGAAAACAGGGCGGTGCGGTCAATCGGGTCGTTCGCAGCCAGCATTCGGCGCATGTATTCGGTTGCGAGGGTGATCAGTGGCAATCCACCCGGCCGGCGGGCCGACACGATTTCCGGCAACATCCGCCGGTCCATCATCCAAAGTTCGTATTCTTCGTCCGTCATGCCCAAGTATTTCGTCAACGGGCGTCGTTCTTCATCGCCGGAATCGTGCCACCGGTCGATGAAATCGTCCGCCGCGTCAGCCGTCGCCTCGCCTTCGAGGAACAAATCGAAGAATGTCTTAGGCTTTATTCCTACCTCAGACACGAATACGCCTTCCTTTCACGGCTGGTTTTAATTTACGGCCATCCAGCGGATGAAACGCACCGACGTGCCATCCACGCGCAGAAAAACCTTCGATTTCTCCATGAAGCGCGTCCCATGTGTAAAGCAAGTCAAGCTGAGCGCTCCGCCACAGACGACTACTATATATGTAACCGAGGTACTCGCAGGTGTCGAGGAAACTCGGCTTTGGAATTGGCTGCCGACCCATCGCGGCGTGCCTTGTCGCGGGAGCGATCAAGGTGGCAGCAAAGGGTTAACACTGTGTTAATAAGAGATATCGCATGCAATATCCTGGACAAAGATGTCGATCATGTCCGGTTCGATCATGGCCCTGAACGCAGGATCGACTGACCTCGGATCGATAACGTCCGCTTTATACCGCAAGTCCGACTGCGATAACGCCTCGGCCAGATCAACAATGACAGCTCGGTCGAGCGGCGCTGTTCCTTCCAAGGCAAGATCGAGGTCGGAATACCGACGCGCCGTCGCGGTTGCTCAGGAACCGAACACCCAAGCCCGCGTGCCCGAGAGTACAAAGGCACGCAGAATGTCGCGGATCATAGCCAGTTCGGTTTGGGTCAGATCTATCGCTTTCGTCACGCCAACCGCTTTCGCAACTCCTCCCGCAAGTGGTCGGCATCAGCCAGGAAACCCGGAATGGCTTCGGCAACTTCCTACGCGGCTTTGGCCCCATAGGTGTGACTGGTCCTGGCGCGCGCATCACGATATCGATGCCAAACCGGCCAATCGCCCAGCAACAGCCCCGGTTGATTGGCAGTACGAATCAAATCCTGGAAGGCCATCCGGTCTACGTCCTCCGGAGAGGCAGCGGTCTGACGAATAAACCGCCGCAACATTCGGTGACAAAGCTCATAGGCCGACCCTGACCTCTGGATCAGACCATCGCGCAGTTGGTCATCTGCCGGTTCGCTTCAATGCCGCGCCAGCCCCTCCCGCAAACGGTCGATCGCATTGACCAACGGGGTGATATCGAGCGGCATGCGAAGAAACTACTCCGCCGCGAGCTTCGCCAGTTCCATCTCCGCCTTCAGCGAAGCCGCCTTCGCCTCCACCAACTCAACAATGTGGTCCACCATAGACGCCCCATCGATCGTGTGGTCCGTTTTCCCGGCCGCATAGATCATGTGCCGCCCATTGCCGCCGCCGGTCACGCCGATATCGGTCATCAGCGCCTCACCCGGCCCGTTCACCACGCAGCCGATGATCGACAGCGTCAGCGGAGTCTCGATATGCCCCAGCCGGTCCTCCAGCGTGCGCACCGTCTCGATCACATTGTAACCCTGCCGCGCACAGGACGGGCAGGAGATCACCTTCACCCCGCGATGGCGAATACCGAGCGTCTTGAGCATGTCCCAGCCGACGCGGACCTCTTCCTCGGGTTCGTCGGACAGTGACACCCGCAGCGTGTCGCCGATGCCGGCCCACAGCAGAGACCCCAGTCCGATCGACGACTTCACCGTGCCCATCCGGCGTCCGCCAGCCTCGGTGATGCCGATGTGCAGCGGATGGTCGCACACCTCCGCCAACTGCTGATACGCGGCAACGGCGAGGAACACGTCCGACGCCTTCACGCTGATCTTGAAGTCATGAAAATCGTGCTGTTGCAGGATGTTGGCATGATACAGCGCGCTTTCCACCAAGGCTTCCGGGTTGGGTTCGCCGTATTTCTCCAGCAGGTGCTTCTCCAAAGATCCGGCATTGACGCCGATGCGCATGGAACAGCCGTGATCCCGCGCGGCCTTGATGACTTCCTTCACCCGCTCATCGCTGCCGATGTTGCCGGGGTTGATGCGCAGGCAGGCGGCGCCGCTGGCAGCGGCCTCCAAAGCGCGCTTGTAGTGGAAATGGATGTCCGCCACGATCGGCACGTTGACTTGCGCGACGATATCCTTCAGCGCCAGGGAGCTTTCCTGGTCCGGGCAAGACACGCGGACGATATCGACGCCGGCCTTCTCGGCCAACCGGATCTGCGCCACCGTCCCGGCGACGTCCGTCGTCAGCGTGTTGGTCATCGTCTGCACAGTGATCGGCGCGCCGTCACCGACCGGGACCTTGCCGACATACACGCGGCGGGACTTGCGCCGGATGATTTCCTGATACGGGCGATAGCTGCTCATGCGGATCTCCTTCGTCGCCAGGCGCTGAACGCCAGGGACGCAGATGTCAAACCAAAAGGGTCGTTGAGCCCTAGTATGGGGTCTTTGGTGGCAATCCGCTACTGACGAGCACGCACCGGTGCGAACGCCGGCACCAGCGCGGCCGCGAGACGGCCGCCCTTGATCGCGTCCGGGTCCAGCGGCAGGTCATGGCGGACGCTTCCCGCGCCACCAAGGCTCAGGGCGGGGGCGCCGTCCAACAGGATATCGGTCCCTCCGGCATTGCCGGTTGTCAGCAGCAGGTCCGTCCGGGCGGGGGCCGGCCAAGTTTCCCCGGCCTTCAAGACCTTGTTCAGCAACACCGTGCCGTCACGGTCCTTCACCAGCAACCACGCATCGGCATTGGCCCGCACCACAACGCGGGCCGCATCGGGCACCACCGCGGGTCGAGCCGAAACCTGCGCCGCCGCCGCGGAACCGGGCGAGATCGACATCGCCGGAGGCGCCGGATTTGCCAACATCACGGCCATCGCGGAACTGGTCAGATCAACCTTCGGCGCGCTCGCCGCATCGGTCATTGATGCCGGGGAAGCCATAGCCACCGGCGGCAGTGCCTGCTCCGCCAACGGCGCGAGCCGTTCGGGAATCGCGGTCACGGCTTCAGCGGGCAAGCGGCCTTCGCCTGACAGCCGGTACCAGCCGACATAAGCCCCGATCGCCAGCACAACGCCCAGCAGCAGAACCGCCCCGGCGGGCAGCCCGCGCTCAGGCATAGGGATCGGAAACATCAATTCCGTCCGGCGCCCGAACTCCGCTGCTTCGATCTTGAAGCGCCGGACCATCTCCTCGGCGTCGAGTCCCAGGAAACCGGCATAGGTGCGGACAAAGGCCAACGCATAGGCATTGCCCGGCAGGGTGGAGATGCGGCCTTCCTCGAGGGATTCCAGATGCGGCAACCGGATACGCAACCTGAAGGCGGCATCGTGTAGCGACAGGCCCAGGGTTTCCCGGGCCTCTCTCAGGTCGGCACCTGCCCGCGCGGCCGCCGGCGGCACCATCACCATAGGTGTGACGGTTGACATCATGGCCCGATTTTCAACCAGTTTCGATCTGCGTTCTTGCAGCACTGGCAGCCCCGATCATTTCACGACACATTTGAAAAAAAGCGTGCCGAACCATCATCCCTTCGGACAAGTCCGACAATCTGCTTCTAGAGTACACGAAAAGTTTTTCCAACACGTTAAATTACATCATGTTTCAATTTCGGGCGTATCGACCGTCGCGTTTGCAGCGTTAAGCAGGCTTGGCCCGCGCTATAACGACCCTCATGCAACGATGCCCTGTTCGCGCGCCCACGTGGCAATCGGCTCGCGTAGCGTGCCGCCGCCGCCTTTCCGGATCGCCGCCAGAACGGGCCTGAACGCGGCCAGGTTGACCTGCGCGAACATGGCTTTCATTGACAGAATGCCGCTGGCTGGCATCGATAACGTGTTGATCCCCATAGCGGCCAGCACCAACGCTTCCAACGGACGCGAGGCCGCCTCGCCACATAACGAAATTGGCACAGCATGCGGACGCGCTGCAACCACCAATTGTTCAATCAAATCGAGCATCGGCTGCGACAAAAAATCATAGCGCTCATACAGAGACGGCGTTCCGCGATCGGCGGCGAACAAAAACTGTAACAAATCGTTAGACCCGACCGAGATGAAATCCGCCTCTCGCAGCAGATCCGGTAGCTGCCACATCAAAGCCGGGATCTCAAGCATCGTGCCAACGCGCAGGGTTCCGGGCGCCGGCCGCACCCGCCTGGCCTCCGCCAGCAACAGGGCCTTGGCGGCCCGAAATTCCGTCACGGTGGCGACCATCGGGAACATCACCGACAGGTCGCGCCCGCCGGCGGCCAGCAGCAATGCCCGAAGCTGGCGCCGCAACAGCGCCGGCCGGTCCAGTCCAACGCGCAGGGACCGCCAGCCCATCGCCGGATTTTCCTCGTCGCTGACCGTGCCTGGCAGCAGCTTGTCGGCGCCCAGATCGAGGGTGCGGAACATCACCGGCTTATCGCCGGCTTCGTCCAGCACCCTGGCATAGATCGCGGCCTGCTCCGCCACATCGGCGACGGAACCCCGCGCCAGCATGGCAATTTCGGTGCGGAACAGGCCGATACCGTCCGCACCGGTGCGCGCCAGTTGCGGCAGTTCCATGCTGAGCCCGACATTCAGCATCAGTTTCAGCTCCACACCGTCCGCCGTGACGGCGGGGCGGTCGCGCCAGGCCGCCAACTCGGCATACCTGGCGCTGCGCGCTTCCCGAGCCCTGGTATAGGCGCGATGCACCTCGGCTTCGGGACGCAGGATGAACTGGCCCTCGTCCGCATCAATAACGGCGTCATCGCCTTGTTCGGCGCTGTCCAACATGCCGCGCATGCCGCCAATGGCCGGGATATCCAACGCCCGGGCAAGGATAGCGGCGTGGCCGGACGGGCTGGCTTCCTCAATCGCGACTCCGGCGATCCCGCGTGCATGCCAATCCAGCAGTTCGGCCGGACCCAGCCGCCGAGCCAGCAGGATCGCGCCCTCGGGAAGCGGGGCGAGCGGGGCGTCGCCGCTCAAAGCGGTCTGTAGCCGGTTGGCGAGATCTTCCATGTCCGCGAGACGCTCCCGCAGATAAGGGTCGCTGATGCGGCGCATCCGGTCGTGCAGTTCGCCGGCCACCCGCTGCACAGCCGCTTCCGCGGTCAGGCCGCCCTGGATCACGTTACTGACCCGGCGCAACCAGCCGGCGTCCGAGGCCACCAGCCGATACGCCTCCAGGACTTCGCGGGAGGCGTTGACATCGGCCGCGCGTCCGTTGCGCGGCACGTCGGCGAACAGGTCGTCCAGGCCACGCTGCATCCGATCCGCCGCCTGATCCAGCCGGCGTTGCTCGGCGGCGGGATCGTCCGCCAGCACTCTGATGGCCGGCCGGGCGGAGCGCAGCAGGACAATCGGGCCCACCGCGATGCCGCCCATCAGCGAGGTGGCCGCGAACAGACGCGGCACCGTCGCGCCCAGACCCTCGGGCGACCCGTCGGTGGCGCCGGAGCCGGACAGCATCTCGGCCAGCAGCATGGCGACGGTTTCGAGATCATCGATCTCGGGTTCGGTGAAATTGCGGGGGGTCCGGTTTTGCACTGAGATGACGCCAAGGGTGCGTCCCGATCGGCGTACCGGCACCGCGAGCAGCGACGCGAACGGTTCCTCGCCGGTTTCCGGGCGATACGCGAAAGCGGGGTGGTTCTGCGCATCCGGCAGATTCATTACCGCGCCGGTCGCCGCGCACAAACCAACGATGCCCTCACCGACCCGCAGGCGGGTGCGGCCGATGGCGTCCTGGCGCAGGCCCTCGGTTGCCGCCAGTTCCAGGATGTCGCCGGGGCGCTGCACATAAACCGAACAGACTTCGCTCACGAGTTCGGAGGCGACCAGTTGAACAAGCGTGGACAGGGGCGCGGCCCCGTGTGCGCGCAGGTTCCGCAAGCGGGACAGGAGGTGCCTGGGCGCCGTCATGCGCGAACGCCGAAGCCGGCCGGACGATGAATGGGCATCCTGCTGTCTCTCCTTTCGCCGGCCAGACGGGGTTGGGTGCGCGATATTTGACTGGTCAGGAGGTCTTTGGACAGTGATCTTGTGGCAATATTACGTTCACCCAACTGACCCGGCTGGATCCTGGTGGACGCCTCAGGCACCACCAGGGACGCAACGCTTGCCGCGACGAAACCGCCGTGTGCCTGGTCCGGGACGGATCACAGCGATCCAGCCCCGGATCTTGATCACGCCGCTATGCCGCGCGCGCCACCAGCGCCGCCACGGCCTGCCCGATCAGCTCCTGAATGATCTCGGCGACCGGTTGGATGGACGTCACCATCCCCACCGATTGTCCGGCCATGACCGACCCGGTTTCGATATCGCCGTCGATCACGGCCCGCCGCAGGGCGCCCGCCCAGAACCGTTCGACCAGCAGTTGGGCCTCCTCTTTGGTGACCTCACCCGCGATCAACCGGTCCCGCGTCTCGGCCTGATGCGCCATGAACTTCTTGGTGCCGTCATTGACCAGCCCGCGCACCGGGATCACCGGCAACCGAGGGTCCAATTCCACCGATGGCATGGCATCGCGTGCATTCGCGAAAACGAAAAATCTCTTGAATTTCTCATGCGCGATGGATTCGACCGAGGCGGCGAACTTTGTGCCGAGCTGGGCGCCGGAAGCGCCCATTTCCAGATAGGACAGGATCGCCTCGCCGCGTCCGATACCACCGGCGACGAACACCGGCACGTCGCGCATATGCGGCAGGATTTCCTGCGCCAGTACGGTCAGCGACACCGGACCGATGTGACCGCCGGCTTCGGAACCCTCGATGACGATGGCATCGGCTCCGGTTCGCACCAGCCGCTTCGTCAGCGACAACGCGGGGGCGAACGCGATCAATTTGGCGCCGCCGTCCTTCACCTTTCGCACGGCGGGACCAGGCGGAATGCCGCCGGCCAGCACGATGTGTCCGACCTTGGCTTCCAGCGTCACCCGGATCAGGTCGTCGAGTTCCGGATGCATGGTGATCAGGTTGACGCCGAACGGCTTGTCGGTCAGCGCTCGGGTCCCTTCGATCTGGGCCGCCAACTGCGCCGGACTCATCGCACCGCAGGCGATGACGCCGAAGCCGCCGGCGTTGGAGATGGCGGACACCAGGTGCTTCTCGCTGACCCAGCTCATGGCCCCGCCGAGGATGGCGTAGGGACAGCCAAGGAATTCGGCGCCGCGCGACCACAGACGGTCAAGCCGCGCGCGTGCCTCCACGGACGGATCAGACGGCATCGAGGCCATACGCGGTATGCAGGGCACGAACGGCAAGTTCCGTATATTCGGCGGCGATCAGCACGCTGACCTTGATCTCGCTGGTGGAAATAACCTGGATATTGATCGCCTTCTCGGCGAGCGCGCTGAACATGGTGTTGGCGACCCCTGCATGGCTGCGCATGCCGACGCCGACGACGCTGATCTTGGCGACATCCGTGTCCTCCAGCAGTTCAGCGTAATTGATCTGGTTCCTGATGGCGGCCAGCGCCGTGCGGGCGCGCGGCAGATCGGCCTTGCCGACGGTAAACGTCATGTCGGTCGTGCCGTCAGCGGAGATATTTTGCACGATCATATCGACGTTGGCGTTCTGCTCCGCCAGGGCGCCGAAAATCGTCGCGGCGATACCCGGCCGGTCAGGCACGCGGCGCACCGTGATCTTCGCTTCGTCGCGCGAGTAGGCTATGCCTGAAACAGTCTCTTTTTCCACAATCTCGTCCTCATCAACCACCAGCGTACCGGTGTCCTCTCCGGGCAGCGCGTCCGTGAAGCTGGACAACACCCGCACCCGGACACGTTCATTCATCGCCAGTTCCACGCTTCGCGTTTGCAGTACCTTGGCACCGACGGACGCGAGTTCCAGCATTTCCTCGTAAGATATCTTCGCCAATTTTCTGGCTTTTGGCACGATCCGAGGATCAGTCGTATAGACGCCATCGACATCGGTATAGATGTCGCAGCGATCGGCCTTCAACGCCGCGGCCAGTGCCACGGCCGAGGTATCCGACCCGCCCCGCCCCAATGTGGTGATCCGGTTGTCCGGGGCGATGCCCTGGAAGCCGGCGAGCACGGCGACCTGATTGATCTCCATGCGCCGGATCAGTTCGTCGCCTTCGATCGACTGGATGCGGGCCTTGCCGTGCGCGGTGTCGGTGCGCAGCGGAATTTGCCACCCTTGCCAGGACCGGGCATCGACCCCCTGCTCCTGCAAGCAGATTGCCAACAGGCCGGCGGTGACCTGTTCGCCCGTTGCCACCACCGCGTCGTATTCGCGGGCGTCGTGCAGCGGCGAAAGTTCGGAACACCACTTGACGAGTTGATTGGTGACTCCGGACATGGCGGAAACAACGACGGCAACCTGGTTGCCGTGCTCGACCTCGCGTTTGACGCGGGCGGCTACGTTGCGGATACGGTCAAGGTCGGCGACAGAGGTGCCGCCGAATTTCATCACGATACGGGCCATGAGCGGTTATCGGTTACCATTATTGATGTGCGGGCGCACACTTACCGATGCGCGGCCCCAGGAGCAACCATGAGTAGCGGAACTGTCTCGGCAGAAGAAATCGAAAAATTCGCCAAACTGGCATCGCGCTGGTGGGACCCGAATGGCCCGATGAAACCGCTGCACCAAATGAACCCGGTTCGGGTCGATTGGATACTCGAAGCCATGGCCGGACTGAACGTTAAGGCCGATCTGAACGTCACGGCTGGTCCCACCGTCATGGCGGGCGAAGACCCGCCATCCACGCCTTCCGGAGCCGGCCCAGCCCAAGGCGTGGAAGGAAGCCCCTCGCACGCCACGACGAGTCGCATCCTGGACGTCGGCTGCGGCGCCGGCCTCGCCTCCGAAGCGTTGGCTCGGCATGGTCACGATGTCCTTGGCATCGACGCGGCCGGAGAGGCGATCGAAGCGGCGCGCGCCCATGCCGAGGGACAGGATTTGCGGCTGACGTATCGGTCGTGCCTTGCCGAGGACCTCGCGGCGGAAGGACTGCGCTTCCCGGTGATTACCGCGCTGGAAGTGATCGAGCATGTGCCTGACCCGGCGGCGTTCGTCCGCGTCCTGGCAGGGCTGCTGGAACCCGGCGGGCTGCTGGTCATGTCTACATTGAACCGCACAAAGCGCTCCTGGATCGTCGGCAAGCTCGGTGCCGAGTATATCCTGCGCATGCTGCCGGTGGGCACGCACGACTGGAAGGCGTTCATCGCCCCGGCCGAGCTGGCCGGGATGATGCGAGCGGCCGGACTTCGGGTCGGCAAGACGACCGGGCTGGGCGTCGATCCGTTGACCGGGCAATGGCGTATCGGACGGGATATGGCGGTTAACTACATGATGGCGGGGGTGCGGTAGGCTTCGGCATCATGATTGTCGTCGAGCGGAAAAACACCGCCGCCCGCCACCAAGGGCCGGCGGATGGGGTCGATGTGTAGGTTCAGTCAGCCATGACTGTGAAGGTTTCAACGGTCACGGGATAAAGCGCGCTGCCCATGCCGCAACAATATTAAGCAGACCGACGCCGATCGGCAGTATCACGAAGGCGAACAACTGGAATTCATTCATCCGCGAAGCCTCCCGAGGGTGTGCTGTGCGCCGAGGTGCAATGCCGCGGCGATGACGATCCGGGCGACGGCACCAATTGCAACGGATGATAACCGCAATCCGGCTGAGTTGTAAAAGAATGCCGCCGCGATGGGGACTGCAACGCCGACACGGGAACTGCTGAGTGGCCAGCAGCAACCGCATGCGCTATCGCCCGTGACCATGATGGATCGTGCCCCGAGATGACCTCTGTTTACCTGATCGCCGGCGAACAAAGCGGGGATGTCCTGGGTGCCAGGCTCATGCACGCGATCAAGGCGCGCCGTCCCGACATCAGCTTTGCCGGCATCGGCGGCAGCGCCATGCAGGCCGAGGGACTGACCAGCCTGTTCCCGATTCGCTCGCTGGCGTTGATGGGATTGTTGGAAGTCCTGCCGAAAATACTCGAACTCCGTACGTTGCTAAAACGCACCGTGGCCGACATCCAGGCGCGGGCGCCGGATATCCTGGTCACCATCGACTCGCCCGGTTTCACCCTGCGGGTGCTGAAGGCGCTACAGCCGACGACGCTGAAGCGCGCGCATTACGTCGCTCCGCAGGTCTGGGCGTGGCGGGAGAGCCGGGTGAAGCATTATCCCGGGCTGTGGGACCAATTGCTGTGCCTGCTGCCGTTCGAGCCGGCCTTCTTCGCCGGTCACGGCCTGCCCGCTCGCTTTGTCGGCCATCCGGTGCTGGAAAGCGGTGCCGAAACCGGCAACGCGGAGCGGTTCCGCGCCCGTCATGGCATCGCGCCGGATGCGAAGATCCTGACCGTCATGCCGGGCAGCCGCCAGACCGAGGTGTCCCGGCTGCTGCCGATCCTGGAGGCAACCATCCGGCTGCTGCCGGAACCGGTCGTGCCGGTTGTGCCGCTGGCCGGGCCGGTCGAGGCCATGGTGCGCGAACGCACGTCATCCTGGCCGATCCCGCCGATTCTGGTGGCGGACACGGCGGATAAGCATGACGCGTTCGCGGCCTCATCGGCGGCGCTGACGAAGTCGGGGACCTCGACGCTGGAACTGGCGCTGGCCAACGTGCCGATGCTGGTCACCTACCGGATCAACCCCTTGTCGCACCAGATCGTCAAGCGGGTGGTGAAGGTTAAGTATGCGTCGATCCTGAATTTGCTGTTGGACCGGCCGGTGGTCCCGGAACTGCTGCAATACGAGAGCCGGCCGGATCGGCTCGCCGCCGAATTGCACCGTCTGTTGACCGACCCCGTCGCCATCGCCGCCCAACGCCAGGGCTTCGCCGAGGCCCTGACGATGTTGCGCCCGCCCGCCGGTTTGCCGTCCGAAGCGGCGGCCGACGCGGTATTGTCGATGCTGGACATGTGAAACGAACGGCACCGGCCAGACGTTTATCCTACGGTTCTCGGGCGGAAATCCGCTAAACACTTGACGCCCCGGCTGACTACGCTAGCAGACCTCCAGCAGCACGGAAGGGAGACGCAACCATGCGACAACTGATCGCGGGAAACTGGAAAATGCACTGCCTCGCCGCCGAGGCGGTCGCCTTGGCGCAGGGCATCGCGGCGGGCGCCTCCGGTATTGGGGCCGAACTGCTGGTGTGTCCGACCGCGCTGCATGTCGCCGCGGTGGCGCAGGCGCTGCAAGGGTCCAACGTCGCCGTTGGCGGCCAGGACTGCCACCAGGCCAAACAGGGCGCCCACACCGGCGACATTGGCGGCCCGATGCTGCGCGACGCCGGCGCCTCCTGGGTCATTCTGGGCCACTCCGAACGCCGCCAAAACCATGGCGAAACCGATGAACTGGTGCGCGAGAAGACCCTCGCCGCGGTCGAAGCCGGCCTGACCCCGATTGTCTGCGTCGGTGAAACCGCCGATCAGCGGGCCGGCGGCCAGGAAACCGAAACCGTCGGCTGGCAACTCGCCGGCAGCCTGCCGAAGCCGTTCACCGGAGTCGTTGCCTATGAGCCGGTCTGGGCGATCGGCACCGGCAAGACCGCGACCGAACAGGACGTCGCCACCATGCACGCGTTTATCCGCGAGGAACTGGTGCGCCAGTTCGGTGACGCCGGCCAGATCATCCGCATTCTGTATGGCGGTTCGGTCAAAGCCGCCAATGCCGCGTCGCTGATGGCGGTGCCGAATGTGGGCGGCGCCCTGGTTGGCGGCGCCAGTCTGAACGCCGAGGAATTTCTGGCGATTGCCCGCGCCGCCCGGGCAGGGTAGAAGGCGCGCGCGGCATCGCCGCCCGATTTGTTTGAAAGTACCTCGCGTTGAGCACCGTCCTGCTGATCATCCACCTGTTCGTCACCCTCAGCCTGATCGGCGTCGTGCTGATCCAGCGCAGCGAGGGCGGCGGTCTCGGTATCGGAAGCTCCCAGGGCATGGGGTCTTTCATGTCCGGGCGCGGCACCGCCAACCTGTTGACCCGCACGACCGCCGTCCTGGCGGCGGCGTTCTTCGCGCTGTCGATGACCCTCGCGCTGCTGAACCGCGGCACCTCCGGGCCGACCCGCTCGATCCTCGATACGCCGGCGTCAAGCAGCAGCACGGCCCCTGTCGCGCCGGCTGGTCCGTCCGCGCCGACCAACTGATCGCCAAACTAAATGTGTGAATTGTCACCGACGGGCTTCCCCAAGCCCGAGTCGGTTCGGTATGGTGGGCGCCCATGACGCGATATGTGTTTGTCACCGGCGGCGTGGTCTCCTCTTTGGGCAAAGGTATTGCAGCCGCGGCGCTTGGCGCCCTGCTGCAGGCCCGCGGATTCAAGGTCAAACTGCGAAAGCTCGACCCGTACTTGAACGTCGATCCGGGCACCATGAGCCCGTATCAGCACGGCGAGGTGTTCGTCACCGACGACGGCGCCGAGACCGATCTGGATCTGGGGCACTACGAGCGCTTCACCGGCGTGCATGCCACCCAGGCGGACAACGCGACCACCGGGCGCATCTATCAGGACGTGATCGCCAAGGAACGCCGCGGCGACTATCTGGGTGCGACCGTGCAGGTCATCCCGCACATCACCGACGCCATCAAGGAAGCCGTCCTTCGCGAATCCAGCGAGTTCGATTTTGTCCTGGTGGAGATCGGCGGCACCGTCGGCGACATCGAAAGCCTGCCCTTCCTGGAAGCCATCCGCCAGCTCGGCAACGAACTGGGGCATGAGGCGTCGATGTTCGTGCATCTGACGCTGGTGCCCTACATTTCCTCGGCTGGCGAACTGAAAACCAAGCCAACGCAGCATTCGGTCAAGGAACTGCTGAACGTCGGCATCCAGCCGCAGATGCTGCTGTGCCGTTGCGACCGCCCGATTCCGGAGAACGAGCGCCGCAAGATCGCGCTGTTCTGCAACGTGCGTCCCTCGGCCGTGATTCCGGCGCTGGACGTCGATACCATCTACCAGGTGCCGATCGCCTACCACGAAGAAGGCATGGATCGCGAAGTGCTGCGGCATTTCGGCCTGCCCTGCGACGCCGAACCCGACCTGTCGCGCTGGCGCAATATCGTTGCCAACGTGCAGAACCCGGAAGGCGAGGTCCGCATCGCGGTCGTCGGCAAATACACCAACCTGCTGGACAGCTATAAGTCGCTGGCCGAGGCATTGGCCCATGGCGGCATCGCCAACCGGGTGAAAGTCCGCCTGGACTGGGTCGATTCTGAAATTTTCGAGCAACCCGACACCGTCCAACGCCTGGAAGGTGTTCACGGCATCCTTGTGCCGGGCGGTTTCGGCGAACGCGGCACCCCCGGCAAGATCGAAGCGGTTCGCTTCGCCCGCGAGCACAAAGTGCCGTTCTTCGGCATCTGCTTCGGCATGCAGATGGCGGTGATCGAGTCCGCTCGGAATCTCGCCGGCATGAAATGCGCGTCGTCCACCGAGTTCGGTCCCTGCGACATCCCCGTCGTGGGCTTGCTGACAGAATGGGCGCGCGGCAACCAGATCGAACGCCGCACTGAGACCGATGCCAAGGGTGGCACCATGCGTCTGGGCGCCTATCCGGCCGTGCTGGGTGAAGGCACCCTGGTCCGCTCGATCTACGGCAATGAGCCGGTGATCGAGGAACGCCATCGCCACCGGTATGAGGTGAACGTCAACTATCGTGCTCAGTTGGAGGCGACCGGCCTACGGTTCTCCGGCATGTCCCCCGATGGCGTGCTGCCTGAGATTGTCGAGCGGCCGGGTCACCCGTGGTTCGTCGGCGTGCAATACCATCCGGAGCTGAAGTCCAAGCCGTTCGCCCCGCACCCGCTGTTCGCCGGGTTTATCGAAGCGGCCGTGCGTCAAGCGCGGTTGGTTTAGAGGTGTTATCGCTCGTGCTAAACTGTGGGATTGGTTATATTTTGAAACGATCGCCGGGGGATGCAGACGTGTTTCCGGCACAAACGGCGAGAAGACCGACCATTGGGCCGTCAGAGTGAGCACATAAGCCACACTTCCCGTCACCCATCCGCGGCCGCCCAGCCGAACTCCAGCAGCGGCAGGGCGGCAAGATACCGGTCGAACAGCCGCATCGGCAGGCCGGCATCGCGGACATCGGCGTCTGACAGCGGGGTTCGCGCCGTCAGGTTGCGATGTTTCAGGAACGGCTCGACGTCCGTTCCCTTGCCGGCTTCGCAGCCGCGCGGCAGGCGTTTGGTGGCGTCCTCGTCCTCGGCCAGCGGTATGCCGTTGGTGTCCAGAGCCTTGACCACGTCGATGAACCGTTCCGGCCAAGTCAGGATACGCTGGCGCAGCCGGTCCAGCGCCGCGGGTTCCGGGTGCCAGAACCCGGCGTCCACGAAACAGGCCCCCGGCTCGATATGAATATAGAACAGCCCGGACGCGAGCTTCGTCCCCGTCCGGGTCAGTGAGGCGCCGCAATGCGTCTTGTACGGACGCTTATCTTTCGAAAACCGCACATCGCGATGGATGCGGAAGATCGCTTTTTCCGGGTCGCCATTGAGCGGCAATTTGCGCGCGGCAGCGAGCGTCAGCAGATCGGCGACCAGCGCGATCATCGGGCCGCGGACAGTCGCCTCGTATTCGTCGCGCCGCGGTTTGAACCAGTCGGCGTTGTTGTTGGCGGCGAGATCGCGCAGGAAGCGCAGGCCCGCTCCGGGAAAGCCGGTGAAGTTCATCGTCGGGTTTGGTTCAGCGGTGTGGTTGGTCATGATGGCAGCCTATGGCCCGCGCGCTCGCGGCGCCAGACGACACGGGTAGGCTGTGGTCTCGGCGTCCGGGAATGACTTAATCCAACGTCAACAGACGCGCTGCCTCGACACGCTCGGTAGAGGTGAGAACGGGGTTGGCTGCCACAGGGCCGCGACCTTCGAGATAATCCAGTGCGGTGAGTCCGGTACTGTCGCGAAGCGCCTTGTCCGCATGCGCCAGGAGCAACTGACGTATGACCGTCAGGCTTGCGTTCGCGGCAGCATACATCAGAGCCGTTCGGCTGCCGTGTTCAATCTGAAGATCACCACACCTATCCTGGCTGAAATTTCGCGGGCCGATATCGTTGTCGGGGATGTCTTCCGGTGCCAAACTTTGGCGATCGACCGCCGCTCCCGCACGCAGGAGTAAGCCAACGGTGTCACCGTCATCGAATTGCGCGGCGGTCATTAGTGGTGTCTTCCCGAAGCGATTCGTTTGGTCCGCAGGTACATAGGCGTCGAGCAGCATCCGGATCGCGTCCGGCCGGTCAACGGCGAGGGACAGCAAGGGCTCCAGCAACACCGGCAGGCTCGCCTGCCCCGACAACAATGTCGCAAGGTCAGGCGTGGCGTCGGCGCGCATGATGGCAACGGCTAACGGATCGGGCGGGACGTTTGAAAAGGTCCAAAAAACAGTCTGGCTAACCGCGACATAGGCGGCCTGGTGTGCATCTGCCTGCGAGAATGCGAATCTGGATCGGTATGTTTCGGCCAGATCGTCGATTGCGCGCCGAAACAGGGGCTCGACACGCAGGAAAGCATGCCGGTTCGCGATCGACTCATAACTCCAGGCCTCCAACGGAAGCGCTGGCGTGCTTCCATCCGGAGACCAGCCCGCCGGATTGTGGCTACTGGCGGCTATCAGCCGGCTTGGCGCTACGCGGGCGATCAGTTCTTGCTGCCGCCATTCCGCCCAGAAGGAAAAGCGTATCGAGCCATTGCAGCGCCCGAATGCCTCGCCATCGTAGGGGCTGACCGCATCGGAGAGAACCCGGATGCTGGCCGGCCAGGGATATTCCGTAACGTCACATTCGGAATGCGGAACAAAATAATCGCGCTGTCCACCAAACTGCGGGGTCGTCGCCTTTATGAGTTCCGGATGCTGCGCGAATAGACGGCAAGGCAGAGGCAGACCGTCGCCGCTCATGCCGAGCCTTGCGACAATCCAATCGGTGCCGGAGTAGTTCGGTGCCTGGCAAGCGTGCTCCCGCTGATATAGCGCTATCCAGTTGGACTTGTCCGGCGCGGCGTTGTCCGAACAGTCGAAGCCCGCGCTTCGTTCCGTGAGCTTCAGCAGTGCCGTCATCCGAGCCAAATGTGCCGGCGAGGCGGGTGTGTAGTAGCGCAGGGCGAGAATTTCGCCCCAAGGCGCGGCATCCGCTTCTTCTTGCTTCGATGCTTGTTCCCAATGTCCGTCGTCCACGCCCTGAAAAATCGCGAGCGCTGTTTGGGGCGTATACGGCAGGGCCATCATCGCGTCATGTACGGCCCAAGTTGTCACAGACGATGGTGCCAGTGGGTGATCGGAGTCAGGCGGTGCAAGTTCCCGAAGTGCCTTTTCACGAGCCTCGAAAGCTTGTTGCAGGCACGCCGTCGTTTCGGCGGCCAGAGAAACGGCGGCCCCTCCTTGTGCCGGGACTTTGCAAATGTCCGTGGCCCGCCAGAGCCATGCCCGCTGGAGCGACACAATGTCGCCGCGATGAGCGCCCGCATTCGACAGTGCCACCTGATATGTGTCGTTGAGAGTCTGATCCGCCTGCGACAACGCGGGGCTGGAGCAGATCAGGTGCTCCATGGGCCGGCTGGCATGTTCACACCGGAAGCTTGGCCCGGGCGCCGCCGCGCGTGCCGGGTGGGCAAAGCTTGAAAGTGCTGCGATCAGCAGTGCGGATACGAGGCGCATAAAGATCCATGCAGTCAGCTCGTTACATTACGGCAATGCACGGCGAAACACAAGTTGATCGTATAACAATAGATAGGCCGATGCACGCTGGGCACGCCTGAGGTGAGGCCGGCTTCTTCGGCGCACGGGCAATCGGGTGAACGTGCGTACTGCGAACCGTCGCAATTTTCTAACCGTGAGCACGGTAGCGTCCGACCCGGGTTAGGTCGGGTTTGTGCCTTCTGGCGAAAAGGAAGGCTTACCACTGAGGCACAGAGGCACAGAGGCACAGAGCAGAATGCAACACGGCCGGTAGTACCGGCCCGGGTTCGCCTAAACCTCTTTGCCTCGGAGGTTCAAATGACTGCGTTCCGTCTGCCGGGATGGCGCCCAATGGGACGCTTATCGTGAACATTCATTCAACCAGTTACCCTGCTTGGAATGCAAGCCAAGGTTGACATAAACTAACGTTTAAGTTAATAGGACAGACATGGAGCAAACGGTGCCAACCATCTCCCGGCCTGCCTCACCCGATCCCGCACAGGACCGGTTCGGCTGCACCGCGCCCGCCTCCAGCATACCAGAACGCCTTGCCGCCCTGCTCCATGTCGTTCGCGTCCTGCTCGGTCACGGCCGCCGGCTCGCGGAAACCACCCCGGATCAGGCCGCCAGCGAAAAATTCGCCATTCTGGCCGCCGTCTGCAGCACCTACAATCTGCCGTCCATCCTCGCCCGGGTGCAGCGCGGCATCATGCGCGCTATGGCGCTGGAGCGTTATCTGCTCGCCCGCGCCGAAAAAGGCCGCGAGATCGCATTTGTGTACCTGCGCGAGCGCACGCCAGCCAAGCCGCCGGCCACGCCATCGGGCGAACCCGAGAGGAGCCGCCAGAGGGGCCTCCAGAGGGTTCGCAACAGGCGCCCAAGCCCGGGCGCCGCCCGTTCGATCCTGACAATCTACACATACCCACACTCAAGGAACTCGACGCCGAGGTGCGCCGCCGTCCGTTAGGCCGAGATTCCGTCTTTAAGGGGGCGCAAATATCTGAAATATTTAAGTAAAATGCCAAAACTCCCCGCGCTACTGGCTACATTTCACTCCCAGGAGATCGAATGCCTTCTTCTGGATCGGAGTGGGTTCG
>CAIZFE010000113.1 GCA_903932145.1 uncultured Rhodopila sp.
ACCGGCGATGGGTAGCATCGGCTTGGGAATGTCGCGGGTGATCTCCCCCAGGCGGGTTCCCCGGCCACCGACCAGAATAACGGCCTGCCGTATCGGCGTTTCGGTCATGGCTTTTCTGCTCCCCAGACCCGGTCGGCCTCCGCCACAGCGAGAAACACATGGTACAGTGTGCTGGCCGGCATGAAATCGACCAGCGGAGCGCCCGCTGCATCCACATGATCAATCCAACCGCCCGCGACCGGACGGCCCAGGAAAACCTCCATCAGCCGGTCGATCACCCGGGCTGCTCGGGGGCCGGCCGCGGCGTCGCCGGCTTCATAGGCCGCGACTTCGGCCTTGATCGCTTCGGTATGCGGCCAGCAGCGCCGGGACGCCTTATGCACCGTCCCGTCGTCGAGCAGTTCGTCCACGATCAGTCCCTCGGCATCGGTTCCGAACCGGTCGGCAAACGCTTTCAGCGTGTCCGCAACGTGATCGCCATCGCGTCCGGTCAACGCAGTGTGGCGCCGCAACAACCAGGACCACTCGAAATGGTGCCCCGGCTCGCATATGCGTCCCTCGACTCCCGGAAGAGGAGTCCACGATGCGTCAAAATACTCCGCCAAAATCCCGGTTCGGGGCTGGAAAAACCGTTCGCTCATCATGCGGTGGAGTTCGCCGGCGCGTTCCAGGAAGAACGCATGCCCGGTCGCGTCGTACCAGGCGATCAACGCCTCGAACAGATGCATGTGCGGGTTCTGATGCCGCCGATCCGTCCGGGGCGGCAGTTCGGTGTAGAATCCCCCAGTTGGAGAGGTGAAATGCTTGTCGAGATCCTGCAGCGTCGCCAACGCCGCCGCGAGAAACCGCGGTTCCGGCTCTAACTTGTACGCCCATGCCAATCCGAACAACGCGAAGGCGTGGGCGTAGAAATCGCGCTTTCCGTCATGCACCGAACCATCGGGACGAAGCGAGAATACCCACCCGGGGGCGCCATCGACGCCTTGATAGCGATCGATCAGCCGATGCGCGGCCTTTAGCGCGATGTCGCGGCCCTGTGGCCGCCAGCCCAGCAATGCCGCGTGCGAAAACGCATAGATCTGCCTCGCTTGCACCATCGCGCGCCGAGGCACATCCGGCATCGGGCTGCCGTCGAAGCCAATGCGTTCGATGAAGCTGCCGCGCGCCCGATCGAAGCCCTGGTTTCCCCAAAGCGGCAGGGCATGCTCAACGGTCCATCCGCGCAGGCGCGCGACGGCCTGTTTGACGGATGGGCCGACTTGAATTGCATCGAATGTCATGCATCGATTCCGCTGAGATCTCGCAACAGCGGCTTGCTGTCGCGCACCCAATACCACGCCTGTTTCCGCTGGTAAGCGACGAAAACGGTGTCATGCCCTTGATGACGGGAGGGGAGCCGCCTCGGCTTATCGTTGACCGTAAAGAGCCACCGCGTTGTTCAAAAAGAAGTCCCGTTTCTTCTGTTCCGGAAGCGGCATCGGCAGGACATGAGCGGGATCATCGTAATCCCAATGCGGATAGTCCGTCGCAAACAGCAGCCTGTCCCAGCCGATCCAGTCGATCGCATCCAGCACATGGGCACGGTTGGCCGGTTCTTCCATCGGCTGCGTCGTCAGCCAGACATGGTCGTGAATATACTCGGATGGCGGCCGCTTCAGGTGAGGGGTCTCCGCCCGCAGACGGTTCTGGATCTTGTCCAGCCGCCATGCCAGCGAGGGCAGCCAGGCAAATCCGGCCTCGATCAGCACAAGCTTCAGTGTGGGCACGCGCTCGAACACGCCCTCGATAACCATTGACGTCAGGAAGGACTGGCTGGACTGCGCGTGACCGACCATGTCCTCGATATAATAGGACGGCCAGCCGGCTCCGCTGACCGGATAACCGCCGAAACCAAACGCATGCACACCGACCGGCAACCCGGCGGCGGCGGCGGCTTCGTACACTTTCCAGTAACGCTTTTGGCCGGGCGGTTCGCTGGTGCGGCTCAACATTAGCACCTGAACGAAATGTGGGTCGCTGGCGTAAAGTTCGATCTCCGCCACGGCGGCTTCCGCGTCCTCGTAAGGAACGACGATCGACCCGCGCAGGCGCGGCTCCGGCAGCAGCCATTCATGCAACTGCCACTCGTTCATGGCGTGGCAGACCGCGGCACCGAATTCCCGATTTTGATAGCTTTGGCCGTTGTCGCCGGTGGCGTTCAGGATACCGAGAACGCAGTTGTTGGTGTCCAGCAGTTGCTCGCGCATGAAGGGCAGCGAACTGCCGGGCCGGCCCCCGGCGGGCCACGCGTCACGGCGGGACGCATTCGGCTGTCCCTTCGGATACGCCGGGCCAGCCTGATACGCCTGACGCGGACGCGACCCGAACATCTGCATGTGTTCGATCCAGCGTTGCTCCAGATACGGATGCAGCGCTTTGTCGTTGTTGCGCTGCGGATGGATATCGCAATCCGCGGTGGCCAGTTTCGATTGATTGGCCGCCTGCGGCAGCGGTTTCGTGGTGGTTTGGACGTTCATCGCGCCATCTCCGTCAAGCGGGGGTCGGTATTTTCCTTAGTGTCGGCCGAGCGGTTCGGATTGTCCACCTGGATGCGCACCGGCCTGCCGCGACAGCGTCAGAATGCAAACGATGATGAACACGGCGATGAAGCCGGAGGAACTGAACCGGCTCAGCGCCAGACCGCCGTCGGCCAGGGGCTTTGTCAACAAATCGCCTAAAGTGGCGCCCAGCGGGCGGGTCAGGATAAACGCGGCCCAGAACAGCAACGTGTGGGATGCTGAGGTCAGGAAGTATGCGGCTGCGACAAGCGCGATCAGGCCGGCGAACACCAGGGCGCTGCCCTCGTATCCAAGCCCGGAATCATCCGCCACGAAATCGCCCAGCGCGGTGCCGAGGGTGTTGGAGGCCAGGATCGTGGCCCAATAGAAGGCCTCGGCCTGAGGCGTTGCGATGGCGGTGACCGAGACGGTCCCAACGCTGCGCCACCATGCCAACAAGACCGCGATCAGCAGCGCGAACAGGATCAGTGAGCCACCGATATAGCCAATCCCCAGGGAGCGGTCGGCGAAATCCGCCATCGTGGTACCGACGGTCGTGGTCGCCACGATCACCGCCCAATACAGAAACGGGTGATACGATCGCGCCCGGATCTGCGGTATTACGGTCGCCAGGAAGAAGGCGAAGAAGATGCCGGTGCTGACCGCGTATCCCAGCTTCAGCGTCATTGACAACGCGTCGCCGCCTGTCTCCCCCAGCGTCGTGGCGGCGATTTTGATGATCCAGAAACCGAGCGTGATCGCGGGGATCTTGCTGCCCTCAGCCTTGGATATACCGTGCATCCTTCGCGTGCTCCTCGGTCAGCCGATCGAACCGTCGGCGCGCCTTGTTTATGTGGCGCCCGGGTGGGTCATAAATCCGAATGTCACGGCTTTGTGATTACTGTGAGCGAGGCACTCGGGCGTGCTTCATCGTGGCGAAACCTCACCCGGGGAACCCATCCGCGGGCAGCCGTAAAATCAGCGCAAAGCCATACCTGTGCCAGTTTTGCGAGCCGGGCTTCGGCCGAACAGGGAAACCGATCCCGTTCTGCCGGGTCGCCTCGTGCCGTCGTTTCAGGACAGCCGCGAATAGGTTGCCATAGGGTTGTCGATCATCATCTTGCGCACCAGAGAGGGCGAAAAACCGGCGGGCAGAACGTCTTCGCCATCGAATTGCCAGTGCGGGTAATCGGTCGAGAACAACAGCAATTCGTCCGAATCCATATGCTCCATCAATATTTGGAACATCTCTTCGCTGGGCGGTCCGTCGCAGGGCTGAATGGTTAACCGCACGTTCGATTTCACGATCTCGGTCGGGGCGCGATCCAGCCACGGCACTTCCATGCGCAATCCACGCCAGAACTTTGTCAGGCGCCACAGATGGGCGGGGAGCCAGGTGAAGCCGGATTCCAGCAGCACGACTTTCAGGTCGGGGAATTTGGTGAAAACACCTTCGCAGATCAGCGACGATAGCGCCTGCTGGAACGCGGCGGCCTGGGCGGCATAATCCTCGGTGTAATAGCTTGGCCAACCGATTGGAGTCACCGGGTGCCGATAGGCGCTGCCGGCGTGGATGCCGATGGCCAACCCGTGCTTCTGCGCCGCCGCATAGATCGGCCAGTAATGGCGCTTGCCCAAGGGCATGTCGTTCATCACCAACAGCAGCACCTGAACGAACCGCTTGTCAGGAGCGACACGGTTGATCTCGTCCACCGCCATTTCCGGGTTCTGTGCCGGCACGACGATCGACGCGCGCAACCGGGGTTCCTTATCCAGCCATTCCTTCGCCATCCAGTCGTTGACGGCGCGGGCGAACCCGGCACCCATGTCCTCACTGAACAGCAACTGGACGCCGTACAGGCAGTTGGCGATGGCGATGCTGGTCTTGAATGGGTTCAGGGCATGTTGCTGGAGTAGTTCCAGACTGGAACCGGGCCTGATGCCCTCGACCCGCCAGTCGGGCCGAGCCGTCAGCGGACTGTTGGCGGGATAAGCGATGGAGTTTAGTTCGTGCATGCCGCGCTGGACAATGATGTCGCGCCAGTGATCCGTCAGATAGGGGTGCAGGGCCTTTAGGTTGGGCACCGCCGGATGGATGTCGCAGTCGATGCCGCCGGGTACGATCGCACTCATGGTGTTGCCTTCTTTGGACGCGCCCGCCTTTGCGGCCAAGGGCTTGCCAGCAGTGTCCCACACCGTTTCCGGATCGCCAACCGGAAGGCGGATAGTTCTGTATTTGTTCGACAGGGAAAGCGATTCACGCTTCGGCCCGGGCGAGGACGTTAGCCGGCTTGCGTTGCCTTAGCTGTCCGCTTCGGCAACCGGCAGCCACAGGGTTGCCTCGGTGCCCTGATGCGGCGCGCTGACCAACCGGACATGGCCACCGGACTGACGGGCGAAGCCATAAACCTGCGACAGTCCCAAGCCGCTGCCTTTGCCCACCTCTTTGGTCGTGAAGAACGGCTCAAACACCCTGGCGAGGACGTCGGCACTCATGCCGATACCGGTGTCGCGCACCGACACGCGGACGAAGCGGCCGGGATTGGCATCTGGATTGTCCGCCAACTCTGGCGGCCCCAACGTCTCTACGCCGGTGCTGACGGACAGAACGCCGCCGTCTTGCATGGCGTCGCGGGCGTTGATGACCAAATTGAGCACCGCGGACTGAAAATGCGCCGGATCCGCCAGGCACAGCGGTAGGTTCGGCGCCAACACGATCTCGAACCTGACCTTCGCGGCGAGTGTTCGCACCAAAAGTGGTTCGAATTCCCGTAGCAACGCATTGGCATCGACCGCGACCGATTCCAGTGCCTGGCGGCGGGCGAAAGTCAGCAGGCTGCTGGTCAGCTCCGCGCCCCGCATTGCCGCCTGCTCCGCTGCCTCGGCATATTTGACGATGCGGGTGTTGTCGCCGGCCACCCGCCGGATGAGGTTCAGATTGCCGATCATCACCTGCAGCAGATTGTTGAAATCATGCGCCAGGCCGCCGGTAAGGTGGCCGATGGCCTCCATTTTCTGCGCCTGATGCAGTGTTGCCTCGGCGGCGCGGCGCTGGATCACCTCCTCCATCAGGCGTGCATTGGCCTCCCCGAGTTTCCGCTGCTCGCGCTCCAGCGCCTGTTGCAGCCGGACGCCCCGGCCGAATGCGCAGTGCGCGCGCGAACCGATCAGGCACAGGGCGGCGGCGTAGATGACAATCATCACGGCGGACACGCGCCATTCCGCGCCACGCGCGAAGAAGCAGGCGGCGACCGGCAGCGCGGACGGCAGGACGAAAGCCGCGACAGTTGGCAGATGGGCGGCATTGACGGCTAAAGCGCCGGCCCCCATGCCGCCGATGACCAGGGCGAGGAAAAGCTGATACGACTCCGATTCCGGGAACAGGATGATGGCGCCCAGCCCCCACGTCACGCCGGTCGCCAGACTTCCCAGGACGCTGAATGTGGGCCAGAACCGGTACGGCTCGCCCTTACCGACAAGACGCAGGAAGCGCCGGCCGCCGACCCATCGTATCGCCGAAACCACCACGATGGCGGCCAACCATGCAATCGGTGGCCGGGCTCCGGCAACCGGTCCGAGGACAACGGCCGTGAGAATCGCGTTGACCACGTTGACAGCCAGCGTCAGCGGCGCCGTGTGGAACACGGTTCGCAAACGCTCGTATTCTACGAAGGAGGCGTCGGTATCAGTCCGCATGCGATTACCGGTTGGGGCCATGATGATAGGGACTGCCGGGCAGGTAATGCGCAAGTCTCAACGATGTTCGCCGACGCCGTATCACAGAAATGTTACCGGCTTCCTCGGTCTAAACTCAGGCACCGTATTGTTGTGGGAGGCGGCGGCACTTCCGAAAGCCCTGGATGCGGCAACACCACGTCGCGCCAAATAACGTCGGCGTGGCGACAGATGCGGTTGGCCAACGACGCCGGCGCGGGCGGAGTCCATGGAGGCGTCCTTGCAATCTGAACCCATACATCGGGAGCGCTGCCGGCGCACCGGCGATTCGATCGGCCGGGCGCCTCTGCACGCTGGTTCACCCTAAGCTGAGATGTTGACCAGTTTGCCGGCGGAACCGGTACCGCCGCCGTGATCGCTGTCACCATCGTTGTCAGGCGCCCCCCGGCCCGCCGCCGCGAGAGGCGGGCCGGGGGGCACCTTCATCGCAATCACATGTGACATTGCGCCGCTGATCGCACCGATACCGCTCATACTGTCATCTCCTTGAAGAAGTGCGGCATTTTGCCGCCAGGGCGCACCATGACTGAAAAACGTTAACAAGCCATTAACGCCCGGCGGGTTTTTTCCACTCCACCGGTTCGACTGCCCCGACCTGTTCGGTAATCCGGCCATAGGCCTCCGGCCGGCGGTGCTTGTCGAAGGCGAAGATCGTCGTGCGGCCCAACGTGCAAAGATCCAGGTCGCAATCGGCGGTGATCAGTTCATCGTCCCAGGTCGATGCCATCGCGACGATCTCCCCCTGCGGATTGACGATGATGGAGTGGCCGAACAACTCCGCCCCGTCCTCGATCCCCGCCTTCGCCGTTGCTACCGCGAAACAGGCGTTCTGATAGCAGCCGGCCTGGATCGACAGATGCGAGTGAAACACCCGCAGATGATGCGCCTCGAAGCCGCCCGCCTCCATGTTCAGGCTGGGGGTATTATACCCCAGCGCGACCAGTTCGACGCTTTGCAGGCCGAGCACGCGCCAGGCTTCCGGCCAGCGGCGGTCGTTGCAGATCATCATTCCCATGTTGATCCCGTTCAAACCACCCATCGGGGCTCGGATGACCGGGAAGCCGAGATTGCCGACCTCGAAATACCGTTTCTCCAAATGCTGTACAACGCGCTTCGGATCGAATTCGGCGTGACCGGGAAGGTGGACTTTGCGATATTTCAGCAGGACATCGCCTTCGGGTCCTACCAGGATCGAGGTGTTGAAACGACGAGGGCGGACCACACCGGTTTCGTCGGCTTCGTGTGCGATCTCCGCGTAGCCCAAATGAAAACCGGTCCCATACCGGCGCGCCGCGTCGAACAGGGGGGCTGTTTCGTTGGAAGGCATGGCGGTCTCGAACCATGAGTCCGCCTCGGCGGCATCTTCGTGGTAGTGACGCGGAAAAAACGTCGTCAGCGCCAGTTCGGGGAACACGACCAGTTCGACGCCGCGTTTGTGTGCCCGTTCCAGCAGCCGGACCATGCGTGCGACGGAGGATGACCGGGGTTCGGCTTTCTGGATCGGCCCGAGTTGAGCCGCGCCGACTGTGATGATGCGAGACAACGAAAACACTCCTGTGCCAACGGAGCGAGCATGCCTACCCGACGGTCACGCGTCTATCGGTCGTGGCGATCCAGATGCCGGCGAACACCGCGACCAGCCCCAGCCCGAGGTTTGGCGTTACGGGTTCCCCTACCAGCGCAGCGGCCAACAGGCTGGCCGTCATCGGATTGACGGTCATGGTGGCCGCGACCGGGGCGGCGTCGTCCGTTGCAGTGTCAGTATCCAGAGAACGAACGCCGCCGAAGCCCAGTGCGATAACAGACGGACAATCCTGTCGGGATGGCCATCGGACATGCAGCGCCAGTGCCACTGGCAGCACGCACAGAAAGCCGATCCCCCATCGCGGAATGGCCAAAGTGACAGGATCGGCGTTACCGACGAGATAGCGTGTCACCGCGCCGGCCGAACCGCCAGGACAACTCGACACGATGGCCATCAGGACCCCAACCGTTTCCGCCGCTGGCATCGCGCGTTTTGCTCCTGATCGGATATGCCGGCGCGCATCGTTGCCGCAATCATGGGAAGCAACGTGCCGCTAAGCAATCATCCTGACTTGCCGTTCCGCAGCCGCGACACTACGAAGCGGGCACAAGGCCTGATGAGCGGGCCTGGCACCAAGAGAGGCAAGGTAATGATCGATCATGACGTACGGGTAAGTCCGTCGAAGGCCGGGCTGAAGCGAGACGACCAACTCGCCTGGAAGATCGCCGGCGTGGCTGTGGATGCGGTCGCGGTGACCGAGGATGTCTCGGCGATGATCATCAACCGCATCATCGACAATGCCTCGGTGGCGATCGCGTCGTCGAACCGTCATGCCATCGTCTCCGCCCGCGACATGGCGCTGGCTCGGCCGAACGCGGCCGGCGCATCGGTGTTCGGCATGCCGGCGGATACGCGCGTCAGCCCGGAATGGGCCGCCTGGGCGAACGGCGTGGCGGTTCGTGAACTGGATATGCACGACACGTTCCTGGCCGCCGATTACTCGCATCCCGGCGACAACATTCCCCCCATTCTCGCTGTCGCGCAGACGCTGGGAAAGTCGGGCGCGGAGCTGATTCGCGGCATCGCCACCGGCTACGAAATCCAGATCGACCTGGTGCGCGCGATTTGCCTGCACGAGTGGAAGATCGATCACATCGCGCATCTCTGCCCCGCCCAGGCGGCCGGCATCGGCACGCTGCTGGGCCTGTCGCAGGAGGTCATTTACCAGGCGGTCCAGCAGGCTGTGCATGTCAGCTTTACGACGCGCCAGTCCCGCAAGGGCGAGATCAGCTCCTGGAAGGCCTACGCCCCGGCGCACAGTGGCAAGCTGGCGATTGAGGCCGTGGACCGGGTGATGCGCGGCGAAGGGGCCCCCAGCCCGATTTACGAAGGCGAGGACAGCGTTATCGCATGGATGCTGCATGGCGGCCCGACGGGCCACTACACCGTGCCGCTGCCGGCCCCGGGTGAGGCCAAGCGTGCGATTATGGACAGCTACACCAAGGAGCACTCGGCCGAGTATCAGTCGCAGGCGCTGATCGATCTCGCGTTCCGCATGCGCGAGAAGATCGCGGACTTCGACGCGATCGACAAAATCGTCATCCACACCAGCCATCACACCCACTACGTGATCGGCACCGGTGCCAACGATCCGCAGAAAATGGACCCGAATGCGAGCCGCGAGACGCTCGATCATTCGATCATGTACATCTTCGCGGTGGCGTTGCAGGATGGCTCCTGGCACCACGTCGATAGCTATGCGCCGCAGCGTGCGGCACGCGCCGACACGGTGCGACTGTGGCACAAGATCGAAACGACGGAAGATCCGGAATGGACGCGCCGCTATCGCGCGACCGATCCGAATGAGTTGTCGTTCGGTGGCAGCGTCGAAATCTTCATGCGCGATGGCAGCAAGATCGTCGATGAAATGGCCGTCGCCAACGCGCATCCCATGGGTGCGAAGCCGTTTGGCCGCGCCGACTACATCCGGAAGTTTCAGATTCTGACCGCTGGCATCATCAGTCCGGAAGAATCGGACCGGTTCCTGGCAGCCGTGCAAGACTTGCCGAACCTGAAGGCCGGCGAACTGCATCGCTTGAACGTCACGCTGCCAGCGGGCACGCTGCTGGTTGGCAAGCCGGGCATTCTCTGACGAGACGTTCGGATCACTGTTACTGTCCTCGTCGTGGTTCGGCTTGCCGGGCCACGCGAGGCACAGGTTGAATGAGTTGGTCCGGAAACGTCGGGACATGATGCTGGTTATTCAGGGAAGGCCGGCAACCGCTGGTTGATGTAGACAACGAGGGAGGAACGCAAGTGAGCGAGACAACGGCTCTACCAAACCGGGCAAAGAAAGGCGTCGGGCTGTCCGGCGTGACGGCGGGCAATACGGCGTTGTGCACGGTCGGACGCTCCGGCAACGATTTGCACTATCGCGGCTATGATATTCTCGACGTCGCGGACACATGCGAATTCGAAGAGATCGCACATCTGCTGGTGCATGGCACGCTGCCGACCCGCGCGGAGCTTGCCGGGTACAAGGCGAAGTTGACGGCGCTGCGCGGACTGCCGATGGCAGTGAAGTTGTCGCTGGAAGCGTTGCCTGCCGCGTCGCACCCGATGGATGTCATGCGCACGGGCGTTTCCGCGCTCGGCTGCACGTTGCCGGAGAAGGACGATCAAAATCCTCCCGGAGCGCGCGACATCGCGGATCGCCTGATGGCATGCCTGGGCTCGATGCTGCTGTATTGGTATCACTACGCGCATAACGGCAAGCGCATCGACGTCGAAACCGACGACGATTCGATCGGCGGACACTTCCTGCATCTGCTGCATGGCAAGGCGCCATCGGAGATGTTCGTGCGTGCGATGCACACGTCGTTGAATCTTTACGCCGAACACGAGTTCAATGCTTCCACGTTTACCTGCCGTGTCGTCGCGGGAACGGGCGCTGACATGTATTCGGCGATCGTCGCCGGTATCGGTGCGCTGCGCGGGCCGAAACATGGTGGTGCCAACGAGGTCTCTTTCGAGATCCAGAATCGCTATGACACACCTGACGAAGCGGAGGCCGATATTCGTAAGCGGGTCGAAGCGAAGCAGGTTGTTATCGGCTTCGGCCACGCCGTCTATACGATCTCCGATCCTCGGAACAAGGTGATCAAGGATGTCGCGCGCCGGCTGTCGGAACATGCCGGGTCGATGAAGATGTTCGATATCGCCGACCGGATCGAATCGACGATGTGGGACGCGAAGAAGATGTTCGCCAACCTCGATTGGTTCAGCGCTATCAGCTACCACATGCTGGGTGTTCCGATGGCGATGTTCACTCCGTTGTTCGTCATCGCTCGCACGTCCGGATGGGCCGCGCATGTCATGGAACAGCGTGTCGATAACAAGCTGATCCGGCCGACCGCCAACTACACCGGACCGGAAAATCTTAAGTTTGTACCAATCGATCAGCGCGGCTGAGCGTTGTTCGACAGGGTTGTTTGGCCCTAAGATACGAACGAATTCTTGACCGGATTGGAACCGCCGCGACAGCGATGTCGCGGCGGTTTCGTTTTTTTCCGTTCGGCGTATGAAACGCAGCGCACGAAAAATTTTTAACTGAATGTTCACCAAAATGATTGCTTTTTGTTGACATCTATGGGCCGCGCGATGGATAGCGGAATCCGTAATCGTGAATCGATCCGCATGTCTGGCTCGGGAATTCGAGGCGCGGCGACGAACAACAGAAGGACGGTCGATGGACCGCGACCTTGGAACGCCGAAGACGAGTCAAATAAGCACCGGGATAAGTGCCGGGTTGGGGCGTGTGCCAGCCGGTTTGCCGATGAAACAAATCCGCCAACGTCTGCCCGGCACACGGCTTCAGAAGCGGCTTCGTCCAATGCGCTTGGCCATAGCGGCCCGTACAACAAGGAGTTTTACAGGTGAACACTCACGATACGACGGACGAAACGGCCCGTACCAGACCCCCGGGCGCTCAGGCGATGGCGATCAAAGCTGCAACGAAGAAGGCGCCTAAGACGAAGCCCTCCGCCAAGATGGCGAAAGTCGCCGCGAAGCCATCCGCCGTGACAGTCGCGCCGAAGAAGACGGCAGTGAAAAAGGGTGCTCCCAAGGCATCCTCCGCCAAGGCCGCATCGAAGAAAACGGGCGCGGCGAAGGCTGCTTCGAAGAAGGTCGCGCCGCCGAAAGCTGCCGCGAAGAAAGTTGCTTCAAAGGCATCTGCTGCCAAGGCCGCTTCGAAGAAAACGGGCGCAACGAAAATGGCCGTGAAGGCCGCCGCGAAGAAGAAGGCAGCACCGCCGAAAGCCGCTGCCAGGAAAGTTGCGCCAGAGGCGTCCGCTGCCAAGGCCGCACCGAAGAAGGCCGTTAGCAGGGCGGCAGCCCCGAAAAATTCGGTTGCGAGGAAGGCGACATCGAATCCTGTCGCCAAGGCCCCGGTAGTGACAAAAGCAGTGACCCGGAAGACGGCGAAGAAAGCCGTTGGGAAGAAGCCAGGGCGTAAGGTGAAGATGATGGCATCGGCACAAGCAGTCGAAACGACAACCGGCGCTTCAAGCGATACCTGAGGCTCGATTGGATTGCAGGTCGAGCTTTCCGTCACGCCGACTGACGTCGGCACCCATGGTTGTTGTTGACCGGGTCGAAGGCATGAATGGTGGGCCTTCGACCACCATGGCGGGGTGAGTCCCCGCCGCTTCTTCTATGTCGTCCATTTGGTAACGACGGCTGAGGATGCTCCGCCGGGCGATTGGTTCTAACCGAACGTTGTCAGCAGATCGTCCACTTGTGCGGCGGTCAGAAGCCGCGGCGACTGCCCGCGTAACATCAGAAACAGCTTGGCTGCCTCTTCCAACTCCTCTGCCGCATAAACCGCGTCGGTCAGAGTCTTGCCCGACACCACAGGCCCATGATTCGCCAGCAGGATCGCCCGAGCGTCACGCGCCGCCGCATGGATCGCCGGCTCCATCGCCGCGTCGCCGGGTCGGTAATACGGGACGATCGGCATCGTGCGGCCAACCCGCATAACGAAATACGGTGTCAGCGGCGGGATCGGATTGGATTGATCGACATCCGGCAAACACGATATCGCCGTTGCCTGCGTGGAGTGCAGATGCACCACTGCGCCCGCATCGTCGCGCGCCTGATAGAAGGCGCGATGCATAAAGACTTCCTTCGACGGTTTGTCGCCGCCGATGTGTTGAAAATTCCGGTCCAGTTTCGACAGCCGGTCGGGGTCGAGTCTGCCCAGACTCGAATTGGTCGGCGTCATCAGGTAGCCGTCCGGCAGGCGCACGCTGATGTTGCCGGCGCTGCCGACAGAAAAGCCACGTGCGAACAGGCTGGCGCCGAATTCGCTCAGCAGGACGCGGGTGGCGGCTTCGTCCATCGCTCAGCCCTCCAGACCGCGGAAGGCTTTCAGGAAGAAATCGGTGGCGCCGAAGTTGCCCGATTTCAGGGCCAGCATCAGATCGGCACCGCTGCCCGAGGCCAGCGTCCACGGCACGCCGGGATCGATCTCGGCCCCGATGCGCAGGCTGCGCACGCCAAGCCGCCCCACGACCGCACCAGACGTTTCTCCGCCTGCCACGACCATCTTGCGTACGCCACGCGCGACCAGTCCTTCCGCGATCAGGGCGACGGCCTCCTCGACCAATGCGCCTGCCTGCTCGCGGCCTAACCGCTCTTGCAGCGCCGCGACTTTCTCAGGCGGCGCCGAAGCGGCGATCACCACCGGCTTGTCGCCGATCTTGTCCGATGCCCAGGCCAGTGCGGCTTCGCTCAACGCTACCGCGTCGGGTGTCGTGAGCGCATCGAGTTCGAACACCGGCAGATGCAAGCGCGCGAAACCAAGCTGTGCCAGGGTGGCGCGCGAACACGATCCGGCCACCACGGCGCAGGCGCCGTCGATCCGGGGCAACGCACCGGGGTCGCCGGCATCCGCCAACAAACCCGCGCGACGGAAGTTCCCCGGCAATCCCATGGCGATACCCGACCCGCCGGTGATCAGCGCATGGTTCGCGGCGGCTTCGCCGATCGCAACCAAGTGCGCGTCGGTGATCGCATCGACGATGGCGTAACGGCGGCCACGTTCCTTAAGTTCCGTCATCGCGTCGCGGATGGCGTTGGCACCTCGATCGACGGTGACGAACGGCACCAGACCGACAGTGCCCTCCGACTGATGCGACAGCACGCGTACCAGGTTGGCGTCGGTCATCGGTGTCAGCGGGTGGTTCTCCATGCCGCTCTCGTTCAGCAGGCTGCCGGCGACGAAGAGATGGCCTTGATAGACAGTTCGGGCGTTGGTCGGGAACGCCGGACACGCCAGGGCGAAACCGCAGTCGAGCGCGTTCACCAAGGCGTCGGCGACCGGCCCGATGTTGCCGTGCGGCGTGCTGTCGAAGGTCGAGCAATATTTGAAAAAGAATTGCCGAGCGCCGGCGGCTTGCAGCCACTTCAGCGCGGCGAGGGATTCGTCGATGGCCTGCCGGGCCGGCGCGGTGCGTGACTTCAGGGCCACGACGATGGCGTCGACATCGGGGATCGGCATGTCGGCAGGCGGCACGCCGATCAGTTGCACGGTTCGCATGCCGCCCCGCACCAGCATGGAGCAGAGATCTGTGGCGCCGGTGAAATCGTCGGCGATGGCACCTAGTAACATTGTCCGTCTCTCCTGTTTATTCTGCCAGCACGCTGGCTAAGTCTTGTCTGCCAGCACGCTGGCTAAGCGTGCGGCCTGATCGGCCCAGGACGGTAGCGACTGTCCCGATTGCCACGCGATCTCCGCCATGTCGTGGCGGAGTGCCTGATCGAAGATCAGCCGCCGCATTGCTTTGGATAATTGATCGATGTCGCCGGGCGCGCAGACCACGCCTGCCTCGGGACCAACCAGGGTCGGAACGGTGCCGACGTTCGAAACGGCGACCGGCAGGCCGCGGCGCAGCGCTTCGGCAATGGCAACGCCGTAACCCTCGAAATACGACGTCAGGGCGAACAGATCGCTTGCCGCCCACAGCGCGTCCGTTACGTCATCCGTGAAGCGAATCCGTTGCGTGAGGCCCAGTTCCTCGGCCAGTGCGCGCAGCCCATGCGCGTGCACCGGATCGCGGCCGGAGGAACCGGCGATGGTGAGGTCCCAGTCAAGATCGCACAACCGGCCGAGGGCGCGTAACAGCACCTCGTGGCCTTTGCGGACGATCTGCGCTCCCACCGACAGCACCTGGCACCCGGGACCGGCGGACCCGTGACTGCGCGGCAGGATGTCGATGCCGGGGACCACAACATCGATACGGTCAGGCGCCACGCCGAAATCCCGCGTCAGGCGCTCTGCCGTCTGGTCGCTGGTCGCCACCAGCCGCCGGACTTCATGGAACATCCCGGCCTCGGTCACATGCAGGCGTTCGGCCACGTCCGCCGGCACGCCGGTTTCCAGCGACGCCGGATGGTGGACCAGGGCGATCACCCGGTGCAGCGGCAACCCCGCGAACGCCGGCAGCGCCAGCCCGTCGATCAGCTTCACGCTGTCGGCCGGCAGCGCCGCCCAAGCGGTTCGCGCGGCATAGATGGCGGCCTGATCGGCGTCGGGCAGGCGGCCGTCGAGTTCCACGACCTGAACCTCGTGCCCCAACGCGCGCAATCCCTCCGCCATCCGGCGATCGTAGGTGTGGCCGCCGGAAGCCGTGGTGAGCGGGCCGGGCACAATCAGGCAAACATGCATGTGCGAGTCTTAGCAGCTTTCCGGCGGTAGTCACCCGGCCACGAAGCTGTTTTCGCAGTTGGCCGCCGGCAGGATTTGCTTTCCACCGGTGGTCATCCGGGTCGGATGTGCGTTAGTGATGCATCCTCGACCAGGGAGACTTTTATGCCGGCCTCAACCCAATCGACCCTCGCCGCCCTCCTGGACCATGTCGACGCCAATCTGCCGGCGTCGCGGGACCGCCTGTTCGACCTGCTGCGTATCAAGTCCGTCAGCGCGCAGCCGGCGCATGCGGTGGACTGCCTGAAGGCGGCGGAGTGGTGGCGCGACCAACTGATGGGCCTGGATTTTGAGGCATCCGTCCAGCCGACGGCCGGACATCCTGTCGTTGTCGCGCATTGCGGCGGAGCGTCTGGCTACAAAGGTCCCCACATCCTGTTCTACGGCCATTACGACGTGCAGCCGGTCGATCCGCTGGCGCTGTGGCACAGCGATCCGTTCGACCCGCAACTGGTCGATGGCCCGCGCGGCAAGCGCTATGTCGCCCGCGGCGCGGTGGACGACAAAGGCCAGTCGGTGATGTTCCTGGAAGCCCTGCGCGCCTGGCACACCATTGGCGGCGGCATTCCCGCCCGCATCACGGTGCTCATTGAGGGTGAGGAGGAAGTCGGTTCGGTCAGCCTCGACCCGTTCCTGCGGGCGAACAAGGCCGATCTGGTCGCGGATGTGGCGCTGATCAGCGACACCGGCATGTGGGACGTTGAAACCCCGGCCATCACCACCCGCCTGCGCGGCATGACCTATGCCGAGATCACCCTGAAAGCCGCGAACCGCGACCTGCACTCCGGGCTGTATGGCGGATCGGCGTTGAATCCGATCAACGCCCTGACCAAAATTATGGGACAGCTTCAAGACGAAACCGGCCGCATCCGGTTGCCCGGCTTCTACGACAACGTGAAACCCATCTCGAACTCCCAACGCGCCCAATGGGACGCGCTCGGTTTTGACGAAGTGGCCTTCCTGGCCGGCATCGGGCTGTCGGCACCGGC
Organism: uncultured Rhodopila sp.; assembly: GCA_903932145.1. Classification (GTDB taxonomy): domain Bacteria; phylum Pseudomonadota; class Alphaproteobacteria; order Acetobacterales; family Acetobacteraceae; genus Rhodopila. The sequence continues at coordinate 16,555 of CAIZFE010000113.1, forward strand.
CGGCGAACGCGGCTACTCGGCGCTGGAGCGGCTGTGGGCGCGTCCGACCGCCGATATCAACGGCATCTGGGGTGGCTATACCGGCGCCGGCAGCAAGACGGTGATCGCATCGGAGGCATCCGCAAAAATCTCATTCCGGCTGGTGCCCGGTCAGGACCCGGACACGGTGATGGAGCAATTCAAACAGTTCGTGCTGGATCGCTTGCCGGCCGGTGCGACCGCCACGTTTGCCGACTTCGCCCGCGCGCCGGGGATGGAGGTCAATGTCGATAGCCCGCATGTGCGGGCGGCTCTGGCGGCGCTTCAGGACGAATACGGCAAGCCGGCGCTGCTGATGGGCTGCGGCGGGTCGATCCCGGTGGTGACGTCGTTGCGTTCAATCCTGGGGCTGGACTCGATCCTGATGGGGTTCGGGCTGGACGACGACCAGATTCACAGCCCGAACGAGAAATTTGAGGAAGTGTGTTTTCATCGCGGCATCCGGTCACATGTGCGGCTGCTGGCGAAGTTCGCGGGCGGGTAGGGGGCTAAAAGCCGAAAGGGTTTGCTGTCCATTCGCTCCGATTGATGAGACCGTGGTCCTTGACCACTTCCATGGCGTCGGGACCGTCCGGATCGCAGAACAACACTATGGTTGGTGATCGGTGCTGGGGACCAATGACTAAGCGTTCCGCCATGTGGCGGAACTCGACGTCGCGGATTGGACAAAGTAACGCCGGATACTGTCGGACCCGTCGCTCCAATCTATCACTTGTCCAGCCAGACGTCCTCCCATCGCCAGCCATTATAAATACTGTTCACCATGATCGTCATGTTCTTCACGTAAGGATGCCAGCAGGCGGCGGCGACGTCGTGATAGATGATCGGCCGCACCACATCGTCCGCCAGCTTGCGCTCGATGTCCCACACGATCGCCTTGCGTTTGGCGACATTGGTTTCCATCGACTGGAGGTCGAATTCCTTCTCCAACTCCCGGTTGCAATACGCCGTGTAGTTGCGCAACGATCCGCAGGCGTAGTTCTCGTAGAAATTCTGATCCGGGTCGTCCAGCGAACTGCCGGTCTGGTTTACCCCGATCGCATAGTCTTTCTTGAACACCCGGCTGTAGAACTGAGGCGTATCGACGACGTCCAACTCCGCATCGATGAACACCTGCTTCAACTGGTCGTTCATGATCAGCGCCGGATCGCGAAACGTATTGATATTGCGCGTGAAGATTTTCGTCTTCAGCACATTGTCGGGACCGTACCCCAGCTTTTTCATAATCGCGCGGGCTTCCTCGCGATTTTTCGCCACATCCGGGCCGTAGCCGGTCAGCGTGTGCAGCACTTCGTCCGGCATACCCCAAACGCCCTCGGGCGGCGGCAGCATGGACGCGCCAATCCGCCCCTGGCCTTCGTTGATAATGTCGTTGAACGCCTTCCGGTCGATCGTCAGCGCCACCGCCCGGCGCAGATCGGGGTTATCGAACGGCGGCGAGTCCCGGTTGATGATCAGATTGGTGTTGACGTTGGTACGACGGAGTTCACACCGCGCCTCGGGGTCCTGCTGTTTAATATCGCGCAGGAGAGGCACCAGCACATCGGTCGGGTACGTCATATCGAACGTTCCCGAAATGAAACCGAGCATCCGTGTCGCCCGGTTTGGCACAATCTGATAAACGATCGCGTCCAGATACGGCAGGCCGGGTTTCCAGTAATCCGGATTGCGCTCCAGCCGCATGCTCTCGTTCAGCCGGTATTCGACAAAGCGGAACGGTCCGGTGCCGATCGGTTTGGTCCGCATCGCCGCGGATGAGACATGGCAGGGGTAAACCGGCGACCACCCCGACGCCAGCAACGCAACAAACGAGGGTTGTGGCCGTTTCAGGTGAAACGTGACCTCGGTGTCGCCGTTGACGGTGATCTCCTTCAGGTTGGTCCACCAGGTCTGCCGCGGACTCTTGCGTATTTTGCCGGGCGCCAGACCGGACACCATGTCCCAGGTGCATTTGACGTCAGCGCTGCTGAACGGCTGGCCGTCATGCCATTGCACGCCCGAACGCAGTGTGAATGTCAGGTCCGTCCCATCCCTGCTCCAGGTCCAGGCGCTGGCCAGTTCCGGGCGGATAGTGTCCAGGCTGTGCTGCGCCACATGCTGATCGAAGATCACAAGATTGTTGAACATCGGCATGAACGGGATGACGACCGAGGCGGTGGCCTCCTCTTGAATCGAGGGGCTGGGCGGACTGTCGATATGCGATACGGTCAACGTGCCGCCGTGCTTTTGCGCCAGGGCGGACCCGCCGGCCAGCAGCGTGGCCATGGCACACCAAACAATCATGCGGCGCATCGGCCGTTCTCTCCCTGTCGCCGGCCGGGTTTTTCCGATCCGGTGACGAGGCTGCGCCGTCCGGGGGCAAAGAAGCAAGTACGACGATATGTTCTTGTTTTGTGCGTTTGGCCGGTGTAGCCTGCCGGCATGTTCGATGTGCCCCCCGAGCCTGTGTCTGACGATGAAGTGGAAGCCGTCCTGGCGGCCGCGCTGCGGTCCTCCGGCGGCCAGCTCACCCGTCCGACCGAATGCTTCATGGCCACCGCCTCCGCTCGGCATTTGGTGGACCGGCTGGCGCTGGCGGGCCTGCGGGTGGTACGCTTCCCGGACCGGCGTTTGACGTACGAGGGATGACCATCATGCCAAATAATGCGGTGGGCTTGTCACGGCGGGGACTGTTTCAGCAGGCCGGCGTCGCTGTCACGGTCGCATCAACGGCGGCGCAGGCGAACGAAGCCGACATCCCGCCCTGGACGCTTGAACAGGGTCAGCCGGTGACGGATGTGCCATATGGCACTCCGTCTGGCTTCGAGAAATCCGTTATGCGCCGTACCCGCGAAACACCGCTGTTTCCGACCGCGGCTTCGATGTTAACGCCGTTGCAGGACCTGGACGGCATCATCACCCCGAACGGCCTGCACTACATTCGCAATCACGCCGGCACGCCGACGATCGACCCCGATCGTCACCGGCTCCTGGTGCATGGCCTGGTCGATCGCCCCCTGTCGTTCGGCATGGACGATCTGATGCGGTTTCCGTCTGTCTCGCGTATTCATTTCCTCGAATGTTCGGGCAATTCCGGGCAATACAAGACCGGGCAATACAAGGCTGACGCGACCGTGCAGCACACCCACGGTCTGCTGAGCTGCGCCGAGTGGACCGGTGTTCGCCTGTCCGATGTGCTGGCTGAGGCCGGTCTGAAACCCGGCGCCGCCTGGATCCTGGCCGAGGGCGCGGACGCCGCCGCATTGACACGCTCGATCCCCGTCGCCAAGGCGCTGGACGACGCGATCCTGGCCTATTCGCAGAACGGTGAACGCCTGCGGCCCGAACAGGGCTACCCGCTGCGGCTGTTCCTGCCGGGTTTTGAGGGCAACGCCAACGTCAAATGGCTCCGTCGCCTGAAAGTCGGCGATCAGCCGTTCCAAACCCGGTGGGAAACCTCAAAATACACCAGCCTGATGCCGGATGGCGTCGCGCGGCAGTTCAATTTCACCATGGAGGTGAAGTCGGTGATCACCCGGCCCTCACCGGGGCGGGGCCTGCGGCACCCCGGGTTTTGCGAGGTAACCGGGCTGGCGTGGTCGGGGCATGGCCGCATCATGCGCGTGGAAGTGTCCACGGATGGGGGCGGAAGCTGGCAGGACGCGGCGCTGGATGGGCCGATCCTGCCGAAATGCCTGACGCGGTTTCGCCTGCCCTGGAGCTGGACCGGTGGTCCCGCGTCATTCCAAAGCCGAGCGACGGATGAGACCGGGGAGGTGCAGCCGACGCGGGAGAGGCTGTTGGCGTCGCGTGGCCCCAACTACTATTACCACTACAATGCCATCCAGACCTGGGCGATGGCGCCGGGCGGGGAGGTGAAACTTGCAGTTTAATCTCCTGCTTCTGGCCGTTCTCGGGCTGGCCGTCACACCGGCGATGGCAGAGCCCCCACACGGCGGCTTCGGCCGTCCGGCGACTCCGGCGGAAATCGCTGTAGCCGATATCGACGTGCGCGCGGACGGGGCCGGAGCGCCGCCGGGACGGGGCAGCGTGGCGGAAGGCGAGGCGCTGTACGCCTCCACCTGCGCCGCGTGTCATGGCGACAAGGGCCAAAAGCCGATGAGTCCGGCGCTGCGGTTGACCGGTGGACGCGGCACGTTGACGACACCGAGCGCGGTGCTGACGGTAGGCAGTTACTGGCCGTATGCGACGACGCTGTTCGACTATATTCGCCGGGCCATGCCGTTTCAGGCGCCGCAGTCGTTGTCGGCCGATCAGGTGTATGCGCTGACCGCTTATGTGTTACGCCTGAACGACATCGTTCCGGACGGAACGGTGCTGGATGCGGACACGTTGCCAAAGGTTCGAATGCCGAACCGGGACGGTTTCGTGCGAAATCCGGACGGGTGATGGTGCGATAATGCCCGCGCGTTAACCCATTCCGAGCGATTTCGGTATATGCATGCCGCGGCGAAGTGCCCCCGACTCGGGCGATTTCGAAAAAAACTCAGGTATCTCCAGGGATTAGAAGGTAGGCAAAGATGGCAGGTTCAGTGAACAAGGTGATCCTGGTGGGCAATCTCGGGAAGGACCCCGAGGTTCGGAACACCCAGGCGGGCTCCAAGATTTGCAATTTGACGATTGCGACCAGCGAAACCTGGAACGACCGCACCTCCGGTGAACGCAAGGAGCGCACCGAATGGCACCGGGTTGTGATTTTCAACGAGCGGCTCGTTGATGTCGCCGAAAAATACCTGCGCAAGGGGCGTAAGGTTTATCTCGAGGGCGCGCTCGAAACTCGCAAATACACCGATGCGTCCGGCCAGGAAAAATACACCACCGAGGTGGTGCTGAAGAATTTCCGCGGCGAACTGGTGCTGCTGGACAGCAACCGTGACGAGGGCGGTGGTGGTGGCGGCTACGGTGGCGGGGCGTCCGAGGGCGGCGGCGGGGGCAGCAGTTACGCGCCGCGCGAACGGGCGCCGGCAGCGTCTCGGCCGGCCAGCGGTGGCGCCAGGGGCGGCGGGTCTGGCGGTCCGTCCTGGGATGCGCCGAAGGGCGGCGATCTGGACGACGAAATCCCGTTCTGACGGGTGACGGCGCAGGCCGTTGTCCGATCCAGTTCTTCCACGAACTCGGGACGCGGCGCCGCGAGTTGCCGGATCGCCCGATCAGCGCCGAGATGCCTTGGCGCTGATCGACAGTCGTCTGGCTGAAGCTAACGCCGATGAAGCGCGAGCGTGGCTATCGGTGCGTGCCGAAATTGTGCGCCAGGAGGCCTATCGCGAAGATATGAAGCATCTTCGTGCGATCGAGAAATGGGGTATGGTCGCAAAGTTCGGTCTGTCGGTTGTGGCAATAGCCGCCGGATCGGGACTGGCAGTTGCGGATGCCGGATTACCGGCGTTTCTCTGTTTGGGGGCTGGCCTTTACGGTCTGGCACCAAATTTTGTCGATCAGATCGTGAAGCGGCTTGGCCATGGAGGTAACAAGAATGATTAGAGATCGCATGCCTCTCGTGGTGGCGGCTAGCTTGGCCGTCATCGTGTCCTGCTTGTTCTTTATCGTTTCCCGCACCGCCTTGAGCCGGGAAATGGCCGAAGCAGCGATGATGCTTGTGGGACTGTCGGCGGTTGCCACACTGGCGGCGCTATCCAGCTACCTGCAAGGAACCCGGCGGCTGCCGTTGATACAGATCGCCTTCGATGAAACCAATACACGCAGGACTTTAAACAAACTGATCATGCCCGACTATCGGGAGATTCAACATACAGGCATCGATAAAGAGGGGCGGTGGGGGCCAACGTCCGATGATCTGTTAACCCAGGATCCGGTTTTGGCACTTGCCAAGCTTCGAATCGATATCGAGCGTGAGCTTCGCCGGATCGCATTTGATCGGGGATTAAAAACTGATCATTACGCGATGACCGTTCGCTTTCTTCTGACCATGCTGGCGGAACGCGGCGTCATCAAGGCGGACATAGTCGCGACGATTGAGGATCTGCTGCCCGTCTGTAACCAGGCGATTCACGGCGGAGAAGTCACATCGGAGGTCGCACGATCTGTTCTCAATGTCGGCGCCGACTTGTTGACCGTCCTTTACCTGATTTAAGCAGGACGCTCCCCCGGGAGACACCTGATACGGGGCCACTGCGCTAACCCGGTTCGCGCAAAACCCCGGGATCGGAGCCTAAGCACCAATCTTGCCGATCCCGGGTGCCGCGGTTGTGTCCTACGGCAACAGGACCGTGCTGCCCGTGGTCTTGCGCGCTTCCAGCGCAATATGGGCCGCGGCCGCATCCTTTAGCGGGAAGGTCTGGTTGACCTGGATCTTCACCGCCCCGCTGCCCACTACATCGAACAAATCGGCGGCCACGCGCTCCAGATCGCTCCGCTTCGCGGTGTAGGTGACCAGGGTCGGCCGGGTCAGGAACAGGCTGCCTTTGGCGGCCAGAACGCCGATATCGACCGGCGGCACCGGCCCCGAGGCACTGCCGTAGCTGGCCATCAAACCGAGCGGCGCAAGCGAGTCGAGGCTGGCGTTGAAGGTGTCCTTGCCGACGCTGTCATAAACGACGGGCACCATGGCGCCACCGGTGATGCGCTTCACGTCCGCCGCCAGTGTGGCATGCCCGATCAGTGCGTGGGATGCTCCGTTCGCGAGGGCCAACGCGGCTTTTTCCTCGTTGGAGACGACCCCGATGACCGTCGCCCCGATATGTTTGGCCCACTGGCACAAAATCAATCCGACGCCGCCGGCCGCCGCATGCACGACGATGGTGTCGCCGGCCTTCACCGCATAGGTCCGCCGCAGCAGATACTGCGCGGTCATGCCTTGCAGCATCATCGCCGCGCCGGTTTGGAAGCTGATGTTGGCCGGCAACTTGACCAGCCGGTCCGCCGGGATCGCCCGCTCCGTCGCGTAACCGCCGATCGGGCCGGCATAGGCCACGCGGTCGCCAACGGCGACGCTGGTGACATTGGCACCGACGGCGAGAACCGTGCCGGCGCCTTCCTGACCGATAATCAACGGCATATTCGGCGCTTTGTACAGGCCGGTGCGGAAATAGACGTCGATGAAGTTCAGCCCGATCGCCTCATGTTTGATCAAAGCTTCGTTCGGGCCGGGTTCGGGGGTCGGGACGTCCTCCCACAGCATGACCTCCGGGCCGCCGTTGGCGTGGATGCGGATTGCCTTTGTCATGTCGTATCTCCCTGAGACGAGTGGGTCATAGCAAAATTCGGTTCGGATCTTCAGAAGCGGATTTGGTTGTCGATCCGTCACCACCGGAATAGCCGCCGCCGCGCCGCACCGCAACAACACGATGGCAGACGATAATCGGACGCGGGCCGTTGGCTTGCCCAATGGATCGCGCGTTGCCGCCGCCCGAGCGTGCGCTCGCGTTGTCGTTCGCGGAACTGGTGATATCTCCAGGCGGCACATGAAGCGAGATCCGCGGCACGGACGATCTCCCCAAATGGATTGAGGAGGATGCGAAGCCCGGCCGAGGGCGGCTGTCAAGGGCGATGGGGTTTCGTGCCAGGGCAATTGCATTTCAAATACTGGTCCGGCGACGGCACGTTATGAAGCGGCCGAAGGAGGCATTTTTGAAGGCAGATCAACGTGCCGCCACCCAACCGGAACGCTTTGGCCGGCAAACCACGCGGATAACAATTTCTGTCTTATCTCACGTACGGATTGGGCAACCGAACCTCGGTGGATACGGTCCCGGTGCGGGCGGTGTCGGGGCGGCATCTGGCCGATCGACCGGTCAAAGAATCAATGATATCAAGGATGGTAAATGATAAGATTTCAGGGGCGGCCGGCTGCGTATCCACGGTTCGAACGTCTGCGATCACTCAGGCGCACCAACGGCGAGCGGTCCCGCGTAATCATATGCCATCCTTGATATCATTGATTCTTGATTACTTAATTGCTTGTTGATCGCGACACAACGCTCCCGGTTGGAGCACGCCTCGCGGCAAGTGGCCCCCGGGACACGATCCTCGGCAGGGTTGAAAAAATGCGATAGCCCCGGGTTTCGTGCCGCCGGCCCGCGAACGATCTGGATCGGTGGGCTCTGAAAGGCCCGGGCGGCAGAGCGGCCGGGAAGGCTGTCAAAGCCTTTGCACAGGACCGGACATTCCTGCTGTCATCGCGAGGAGCCGCTTTGCGATCACGTGAACGGTGGATCAGATCGCCGCGTCGCAACCTGCCGCATAGTCCGCGGTTGCAACGCCCTCGCTTCAAACTACAGTCCCATATCGAGAACAAGACAGCGGGCTATCCGCTGCATCGATAAGGGGAACTTTCATGCCAAAATTCGGAAGACGGACATTTGCCAGCACCGCCCTGGCCGCGCCACTGGTGTTCAGCACGACGCGCGCCCAGGCCGCTGAGTTCGTCTTCAAATACGGCAACAACGTTCCTGATACCTATCCGCTCAACGTGCGGGTGGGGCAGGCGGCGGAGCGGATACGCAGCGCGACGAACGGCCGTTTCGATCTCCAGATATTCCCGGCCGGCCAGTTGGGCACCGACACCGACATGCTGTCGCAGGTGCGCTCCGGGGCGATCGATTTCTACACCGCCTCTGGCCTGGTGCTGTCCACGCTTGTCCCGCTGACCGCGATCAACGCGCTCGGTTTCGCCTTCAGGGATTACAGCCAGGTCTGGCCGGCGATGGACGGCAAGCTGGGAGCGCTGATCCGCACGAAGATTGACGGAGCCGGCCTGCATGCGATGGACAAGATTTTCGATATCGGTTTTCGGGAAGTCTCGTCGAGCACGCATCCCATTACCGATCCGGATAGTTTCAAGGGCTTCAAGGTTCGAATCCCACCAAGCCAACTCGGCGTTTCCATGTTCAAGGCGCTCGGTGCCTCGCCCGCGACGCTGAACTTCGCGGAGGCCTACACCGCGCTGCAAACACATGTGGTGGACGGGCAGGAAAATCCGCTGTCGATCATCGATACGGCGAAGTTCTCGGAAGTACAGAAATACGTCTCGATGACGAACCACATGTGGGACGGCTACTGGATGCTGTGCAACGGGCGTTCGTGGAAGGGCCTACCCGACGATATCCAGGCGGTGGTCACGCGTGAACTGAACCGCGCGGCCGAGGAAGACCGCGCGGATATCGCCGCACTGGATGCGTCGCTGAAAGCCAGGCTGGAGTCACAGGGGATGGTCTTCAACACGCCGGACCCGGAGCCGTTCCGCGCGATTCTGAAACGGGATGGTTTCTACGATCAATGGCGCAAGACGTTTGGCGAGGACGCCTGGCAGGTGATGGAGTCTTACGTGGGTCGTCTCTCCTGAGACGATACGACTACGCCCCATACCCCCAGCAAACCTCGGCCGGCAGCGCGACCGTGACCGCATCGCCGACCGCGTGGCGGATGCTGCTGCCGACTTCCAACGCCTCGATTGTCTGGCCCAATAGATTGACCTCGTACACCGTCTGCGTGCCCTGATAGTTCCGCGACGTGACCCGTCCGGGAAACTGATTCGGCCCGGCGTTCGCCGGTTCCAGCAGCACATTGTCCGGCCGCAACGCCACGCTCACCGCGGACCCGGCCGCCGTGTCGCCAGCCAACCGGACAATCAGCGTCTCGCCAGCCACGGCGACGTCGCCCCGCGCGCCGTCGCGAGACACCAACCGCCCGGCGATCACGTTCGATGCACCGGTAAATCCCGCAACGAAGATGTCGGCCGGCCGGTTATACAGCTCGTCCGGTGCGGCCAACTGAAGCAACAGCCCGTCGCGCATCACGCCGATGCGGTCTCCCAGCACCACGGCCTCTTGCTGGTCGTGTGTCACGTAAAGCGCTGTCAGCCCGACGCGCTTGATGATCCGCCGCAGATCGTCGCGCAGCCGTAACCGCAACTGCGCATCCAAATTCGACAACGGCTCGTCCAACAGCAGGATTTGCGGCTGGTAAACCATGCTCCGAGCCAGTGCGACACGTTGCATCTGGCCGCCGGATAGCTGAGTCACCGGGCGGTCGGTGTAGGCGGACAGTTCCACCAGCGACAACGCTTCCTCGATAAACCCGGCCTGCTCGCTGCGCTTCACCCCGCGCGCCTTCAACGGATAGGCAACGTTCTGCCGCACCGTCATGTGCGGCCACACCGCATACGACTGAAACACCATCCCCAAATTCCGTGCTCGGGGAGGCACCAGCACGCCGGCCTGCGGATCGGTGTACATCGTGCCGCCAATCGCGATGCGACCGGATGTCGGATGCTCTAACCCGGCAACGCACCGCAGCGTCGTTGTCTTGCCGCAGCCCGACGGACCCAGCAGCACCACGATCTCGCCGGCGGCGATGGTGAACGACACATCGTCGATCGCGGCCTTCGCCAGCGGCGTTCCCTTGGTCGGGGGAAAAACCTTCCGAAGATTTTCGACGCGCAGTTCGGCTGACATTACTGGCGGTATCCGTAAATCTTGTTCCAGTCATCCACCCACGCATCGTGCAGCGTCTCGAAGTCCTTGAATTTCGGCGTCCACAGCTTGTCGGTTTTCGGATCGAAGATCGGGACCGGGATCGGCGGATTGCGCATCGCCGTCACGTTGCCCTGGTCGCGGATCGACGCGATCTGGCCATCATCCGACAGCATCCAGTCCATCCACAACCGAGCGGCATTGGGGTGTTTGGAGGCGGCGGCGATGCCGGTGCCGTAGGGGGTGATGGGGATTCCCTCGGTGCCATAGGTCATGTCGATCGGCGCGCCGTCTTTCTTTTTGCCATACACGATGCTCATCAGGATCGGACCCATGGCGACCTCGCCACGGATCACCGCGTCGCACAGCGGCGCGTTGGACGGGAACAGTTTGGGTTGCGTGGCGGCCTGCCGAGCCCAGTAGTCCTCACCCAGCACCTGACGCTCAAACATGATGCGGGTCCATGTGGTGCCGCCGGACGCGGCGATGACCTGGCCGATTTTGCCGCCGGTGTACTCTGGCTTGCACAAATCCGACCAGGTCTTGGGCGGGTTGCTGACGATCTCCGGGTTCCAGGCGATGCACCAGGCCGGCGTGGTGGTGGGCCACAGCTTCGGCGAAACCAGCGTATCCGGCATATAGTCCGCGGCGTTCGGCGGCGCGTAGTCGGCAAACAAGTCCTCGATCGACTTGGCCTGACCGCGATCGGAATGGTCGATCACGTCGGCTTCCAGCTTGTTCGATGCCGCCTCGGTGCGGATACGGGTAATCAATTGGCCGCCCGATGCCCGCACCATGCTGACGCGGATGCCGGGGAAGGATTTGTTGAAGACGTTGATCGTCTCTTGCACTACCTCGGTCAGCGACGCGGTGTACAGCACCAGCGCGCCCTCCTTGTTCGCCGCCGCAAGCAACGCCGGATCAGGGGTGAACGGCTTCGCCGCCCGGGCCGGCCCGAAGCGGGCGATCAGGCCGAGTGACGCCAGCGAGGCGATGGATTGGCGACGGGTCAGATTCATGGATGGTTCCTCAGCCGGTTCTGACCGGACCCGTCGGCGTGGCGCCGCGAGAGATCCGATTTGTTATTGTTATCAGGATGCCCAGCAGCACCATTTGCACCAGGCTGAAGGCAGCCGTGATGCCGATATTGCCACCCTCGTAATAGCCGAGAAGTTGCACGGCCATGACCATCGTTCCGCTGGAATACAGGAACAGCGACGATCCCAGTTCACGGATCGCCAGGATGAACAGCAGGGTCATGGCGGCGACGACGCCTGGACGAGCCAGCGGCAGGACAATGGAGGTGATGGTGCCGACGGTGCCGCGTCCGCAGATCCAGGCGGCTTCCTCAAGTTCGCGGTGAATTTGCATCAGCGACGTGGACAGGACTTTGACCGTGTCGGGCATGAAGCGCGCGACGAACGCGAAGGCCAGGATCCACAACGTGCCGTAAATGCCGATCGGCAGTCCGATCCACGCCCATAGATAGGCGACACCGATCACCAGGCCGGGGATGGCGACCGGGATCGTCGTGATGATATCGATTGTCCGGCGCCACGGTGCCCGGGACCGTGTGACGGTGTAGCCGATGGCGAAGGCCAGGATGCCTCCAACGATCGCGGTGATCACCCCCACCTTCATCGAGTTGATGATCGAGGTGATCGTCAGCGGATTGTCGAACATCTTGATGAAATGCTGCCAGCCATACTGTTTGGCATCGAACAGCGAGGGAATATCCCGGATAAACAAAAATTTCCGGAATGCGGCGATCAACAGCGCGATCGACGGCAAAATCACCACAACGATCAGATAGACGATCGCCAGTGCCAGCGTCAGGAAGCGCCACGGTCCCAGGTTCAATGGCCGCGGCCGGAACGCCTTCCCGGCAACGGTCGTGTAACTACGGCCCGACAGCACTTTTTGCTGCATCCACACCAGGAAACCGGTCACGATCATCAGGATCACCGCCACGGCGGCGGCCGTATTATACAGCGGCGGCGACCAGGCGGTCAGGGCGAAAATGTAGGTGGTCAGTAGTGAAATATTGGCCGGCGCGCCCAGCACGGCCGGCACGCCGTAAATACCCAGCATCACCACGAACGACAGCAGCATCCCGGAGATGATCGCTGGCAAAATCAACGGAAACGTCACGGTCGCCATGGTGCGCAACGCGCTGGCGCCGGAGATCTCGGCGGCTTCCTCCAGCGACGGGTCCATGTTCTTCAGCGCGGCGGCGGTGAACATATAAACGTAGGGCGCGTAGTAGATACCGAACACGAAGATCATGCCGGGCATCGTGTACAGATCGATGTGAAACGGAATCCCGGCCTTGGCCGCCAACAGGTTCAGCAGGCCGGTCTTGGGCGAGCCGAGGATACTCCACGCCACGCCCGCGACCAGCGGCGGGACGAACAGTGGCAACATGCCTGCACTGGCGATCAGGCCTTTGCACGGCGTGTTGGTGCGCACCACGACCCAGGCGAACGACAAGCCGATCAGCACCGCCACGATCGTGCCGCCGCCGCACGCGATCATCGAATTCGCCAGCGCGTTGCCGACATTGGGATTGGTTGCGACGGTCAGGAAATTGCTGATCGATAAATCAGCGAAATGGTAACCCTCGACCACCGGATTGGTGGTGGTCAGCGCGCCGATCAACAGCATTGCCGTGGGATACAGGACCAGGAAAGCCAGGATGACGATCAGCAAACCCGACCACGCCGTCGGCAACCAGCGCCGCTCGGCATGCCGGTTTGGAATTGCCACCGTCAGGCTTGGGGCCTGTGCATCCAACTTTAGGTCCTCCCGGGACGTTTGTTGGTAACCGTGTCACATGCCGCGCCGGGAAGTGCAACGGCCCAAAACACGAATGGGACCCGTCCGCTTGCGCGGTCGGGTCCCATCGGTCACAGGCGGTGGTTGGCAACGGGGGAGGATGCGTTTCCGAACCGCCCGTAAGGGGAGTTATGACTTCGCCGGTTCAACGGTTTTCGCAGGCACGTTGGCCTTGGCGTGATGCGAGATGACGGGGTTGGACCCGTGCACTTCGGTCTTCACGGCCGGCACTGGTGTCTTTACGTCGGACTTGGCCGGTTGGATCACCTTCGCCGTCGCGGTGGTGGCGATTTTTCCGCTCACCGGGGCGGTCGCCGTAACGGCGGGGGTGGCGGTCGCGGGCGCAACGCTGGTCACGGTCGTCGGCGCGGTGGCCTTGGCCGGGGCTGCATTCTGCTGAGCGAAGACGCTGAGCGGCAGGATCGCCAGGGTGGTGGCGACGATCAGGCTGGAAATGCGCGTCATGGTCTTGTTCCTATCGCCGGGGAGTGTCTTCGGTTGGTCCCGGCTGAGGAGGATATGACCCCCTAATTGTGACGCCGCCGCGATGCAGGCGCGGCGGAAATGCGGCGAACGATGCTATTTCGCATTAAATATCGGACACCTTCGCAAAGGGCGCCGACAATGGGACAGTGCGGGTTAGCAACTCATGGGAAACGTCGATGCCACTGTCTGGAGTCAAGGTCCTCGACCTGACACGCGTTCTGTCCGGTCCGTTCTGTACCGCCTTGCTCGGCGACATGGGCGCCGACGTCATCAAGGTGGAGGCGCCCGAGGGTGACTCGGTTCGCGGCCAGGGCGCGATCAAGGACGGGTTGTCGTGGTATTTCGCCCAGTTTAATCGCAACAAGCGCTCCATCCGGCTGGACATGCGCAAGCCGGAGGCCAAGGCGATCCTGGGCCGGTTGATCGAGCGGTCGGACGTACTGGTGGAAAATTTCCGCCCCGGCGTCCTGGCGCGTCTGGGGTTCGACGACGTTCGGCTGAAGGCGCTGCGGCCAAGCCTGGTGACATGCTCGATCAACGGCTTCGGCAGCACCGGGCCCTACAAGGACCGCCCGGCGTTTGACTTCATCGCCCAGGCGATGAGCGGCTTCATGAGCGTCAACGGCGGACCCGACGATCCGCCGCTGCGCTCCGGCCTGCCGATCAGCGATCTGGTGGCCGGGCTGTATGCGGCCTTAAGTATCGCCGCCGCGGTGCCGCACGCGCGGGCGACCGGGCAGGGGCAGCGGGCGGAGGTCAGCCTGACCAACGGCATGGTCAGCCTGCTGTCCTTCATCGCGAGCAACTACTTTGCCACCGGGACGGCCCCGGCTCGCAGCGGCAACGACCATCCGATCGCCGCGCCGTACGGTTTGTTCCCCACCCGTGACGGCCAGATCGCCCTGGCGCCGCCGGACAATGCGTTCTTCGGCCGGTTGGTGGATGTGCTGGGGGAGCCGGGTCTGAAAACCGATCCCCTCTACGCGACGCAGTCCGCTCGGGTCGCGAACCGGGTTCGAATCAACGCGATCGTCGGTGGCAAGCTGGCCGCCAACACGACGGCCCATTGGGTTGAGACACTGAACCAGGCCGGTGTTCCCTGCGGCCCGGTGAACAGCGTGGCGGAGGTGTTCGAGGACCCGCAGATCCTGGCGCAGGAGATGGTCATGGATATCGATCACCCCGGCCACGGCACCGTCCGCATGCTCGGTTTTCCGGTCAAGTTCTCCGGCCAGCCCTGCCAGGTCCGCCGCCCGGCGCCCGGGCTGGGCGAGCATTCCGACGAGATTTTGGCGGATCTGGGTCTGTCAGCGGCGGAACGGGACGTGTTGCGGCGAGATGGCGTGATTTAGGGGCGTGTTACAGTGGTTTTGATCGGTTGGAACGACGGGCGGGAGAATTGGCCAAAACCGGAATGGCCCCGCCACGGTAAAATATTGAATGAGGTAACTTAATTATAGTTAAATATTATATTAAATAATAATTGGTATCTTATTGAGGTGGCGCAGGGTTATCATGCGTCACATAGCTTAACTGAGCGTTTCGACTTGGAAAATTCATGTGGATCGGAAACTCCTTCGGTTGCAACCTGGAGGATTAATTTGCCCGCGCCGAGATGGCACTTTTCTGAAACCGCCTATATGGATGAAGATAACCCGATGAGCCGATGCCGCCTTGTGCAGCAATCCACGGCCGTTCCCCAGCGCCAATATGGCGGAACAGTCAGCAAGAGACTCTTAGGATGTTAGCACCGATGGCGTCCATGACAGCAGCTCCGCCGAGCCACGGAACCAGGCGATCAAGCCCTACGTCTTTTTCCTCAGTTTTAATGATTGCGGCCTCACTGGTACTGATTTGGGTGGTGTTATGCACGATCTGATCACGCGGCGGTATACCGGTCCGACGAAGAGTCCGACGGGCCTCGCATTCGAAATCTCAGACCTCATTTTTATTGGCTGCTGGACAGCCATTCACGACTTCGAGGCACAGGTACTCCTCGATCATGGTTTCGAGGACGAAGAATACGAAGAGATCGTTGAGTTTCGAACAAGACCAAACTCAGTACGCCGCTTGATCATGTGGCGAGACTCCAAGATGATTTATTTACAGCCCATCATGGGCAGAAAAACCGAGTACATATCGGTGGCCGCCGCGCTTGAGAGTTTGTTGGTGCGTCAGGATCGGCGGTTCACCGAATTTCGGACCGGCTCCCGTCCGGTGACGCAGAAACGTGCTCGGTGAACCTGGAACGATGGCGTGTGAAAGCTGACCTGGCAACATTTTTGCCCGTGCCTCGGGGGTGGAATGACTACGAAATTAACGATTGCCGCAGTCGCAATCATCGCAGCGTTTGGGTTCGTGCCGGACGCTGATAGCGAGTTGACAGCTCAGATTGCTAAGAAAGCCGCGGACACGCGAAATCTCGTGCCCGCTCCCTTGCTCGCGCGATCACTACACTACGTAGCTCCCACGTATAATTATCAACGGAATAATTGGCTTAAATGACTTCAGGTGACAGTCTCGATATTGCGACCGCGGGCTGCGGCCAAGCCTGACCGCAGCGGCGTGTTGTCAAATCGTTGCAGTCCCCAACGTGTGCTGTCCTTGCCCGTTTGAACCTTATCCAGGTCACTGTAGAACCGCGGATAAGTTGCCTGGACAAATGGATAGTTTAGCGGACAATTCGCCCGCTGTTCGGCGTCGTTTCAGGCCGCAACCATCACCATCCAGGCAACGCCAAACCGGTCGTTGAGCATACCAAACGAGGACGCAAAGAAGGTCTTCGTCAATGGCATATTGACCTTTCCGCCCTCACCCAAAGCAGTGAAGACCCGTTCGGCGGCGGCGTCGTCGGGGACTGTCACGGACAGGGCAAATCCCTGAAATGACGGATTGCCCGAGCACATGCCGTCGGACATGGATACCTCGGTTTCGCCGATCCGCAGGCTTGCATGCATGACTTTATCGGCCGCCTCAGGCGATGCCATTGTCGGTTCAGGGCTGTCCTTGAACGCCATCTGCATCAGGACTTCGGCACCGACCGCTTGGCGGTAGAAGTCGATGGCTTCCTGGCAACGTCCGTCGAAGAATACGTAGGGTTGGACTTTCATGATGGGCTCTTTCTCGGTTGATTGGAAGTTCTTTGACGGCGCCGGACCAGGCGTCGTGCAACGGTAAAGGCTTTTCCAGGCCAACGGGTTCCATTCCTGCCGCGACGGTTGGCCCGGACGATCCGGGCCATGACGATTGGGAAATGTCATCCAGCTTAGGAGAAGCGGGGTTCACCGGTTTCCTTACGAGGCATGGCCGAACACCGGGACCCCCTCGACGCGGTCTTCCAGCGCGGCTTCCCCTTCGGTGGGCAACGCCACATAGTGGTTCAAGGCCTCCTGGATATCGCCTTCCCAAACCGCCCGCGGCAGTTCATACAGAAGTTCGACAGTATAGCCGTTCGGGTCTCTAATATACAGGCTGTGGGTCATGCCGTGTTCGACCCGGCGTTCGAAGCGAACGCCCTGATCCTGGAGATAGGCAAGCTGGCGCAGCCATGCCTCGCGGTTCGGTAAAGCGATGGCGATGTGACCGATCGCGCTGGTCAGAGTGCCGTCGGCGGCCGGGGCGGGTAAGTCTGGGCATTCCATCAGCGCGATATCATGATGAGTCAGCCGGCCGTCATGATCGGCACTGTAGAACTGCATGACGCGCCGCGGCCCATGATCGCCGCGTGGCGTGAAGGTGCCGACCTGCTTCAGACCGATGATGTCGGTCCAGAAACGGTGCGACTCAGCGATGTCGCGCACATTGATCACCAGATGATTGATGCCGATCGGTGCTACAGGCTTGCTCTGCATGGCTACGCTCCTCGGTTTGTTTGTCTCCGGTTCAGCGGACGAAGTTTAGCACCGGCCGGGCACTCGACCAAGATGGACGATCGTTCGATGACCCAACGCCGAACCCACGCTAATCCCGTTGCACCAGATGGAACAGCACACCGCCGAAACTGCCGGGGTGGATGAACCCGATCCGAGCGCGGCGCGAGCCCGGGCGGCCGGCGGTGTCGATCATCCGCGCGCCTGACCGGCCCAGCGCCGCCAGCGTCGCGTCGATATCCAAGGTTTTCAGCGCGACGTGGTGCAATCCGGCCCCGTGTGCGGCGATGAACTTCGTTATCGCCCCCTGGTCCTGGCGCGTATTGCCTGCCGCCCCGTGCCGCAATTCGGCACCATGCGAGGCGTCGAAATTCTGCAGGAACTCCAGTTCGCAGTCCCCGGCTGTCAGGAAGGCAACCCGCAGCCCACCGACCACGCGGGGCGGCCGCGTATGATAAACCACGCCATATTTATCGGAGGTGAAGCTCTCGATCGCGGTTTCCACCTCCATGTCGGTCTGCTGGCTTTCCACCGGTAACCCTATTTGGCCGGAGAACACCTTGATCGCCGCCTGATTGTCGGCGCTGGCGATACCCAGGTGGTCGATCCGCTCGATCATCGGCGAGGCTCCGGGCGCGATGTCCAGGGGGCCGGTCAGGAACACGCGCACTCCTGCCGTCTCGGTGATGGACAAAGCCTGCCGGACGCCGCCGCCCAGGCCGGGCCGGGGTTCGCCTGTGGTGGTGACCGCCGGCATTCGCCCGGCCGTGGTCAACCCGATGTGATGCAGACCGGTGCGCGTTTCGCCATCAACAAACCGATCGCCCGGCGCGAACAACGCCAGCGCCGACCGGCCGACGCTGAAGACCGGCACGGGGCCATCCTCGGTCTGGAAGGGGCTGACCGGCAAACCCAGAACACGGCCGAGCAGATGCGACGCGGCGGGAATATCGCGCGAGATGAGTGCGACGTAGGACAGTGCTGGTGTCATGAGTTTTCCTCCGGTTGGCAGCCTACACCCAGCGGCCGAAAAGCCTCAGCCGAGGCCGAAAAATAATTGAATCCAATCCCCTCGTTATGGCCGGGCTTGGCCACATATACGTCAGGCTAAGCCGTCGGGCGGCGAGGATTTGCCTATTCGTCATGACCGGGCTTGGCCCGGTCACCCACGACTTGGCTCGGCGCGGCATAGGAAGTCGTGGGTGGCCGGGCCAAGCCCGGCCATGACGGAGAAGATAAAGCCGCGGCCGGAGAGCGAATTTTCTTCCCCATTCGCTTATCCTGATGCCGATGGGGATTGGCCCGGCCACCCGGGACTTTGCTTGGTGCCGCACAGGAAGTCCCGGGTGATCGGGCGAAGCCCGGTCATGACGATAGGAAAACGGCGTCGACGCGGCGCGGGAATTATTGGGAGCCGCCTTAGCCGATCCGCAGCAAGCGGGCGCCCTCCGCCCGCAACCACGGGATCGCGGCTTTGGTGTGGGGAGTCAGTTCATCGACCAGTGCCCAGAATTTCGGGCCGTGGTTCATGTGCCGCAGATGCGCGACCTCGTGCGCCACGACATAGTCCTGCACGAACACCGGGGCCATCACCAGGCGCCAGCTCAGGGCCAGGGATTTGTTGGCCGCACAGCTTCCCCACCGGCTGGTGGTGTCTTTCATCGTCACACGGCTCGGAGTCACGCCGATCAGTCCGGCTTTTGCCATGACCAGGGCACCGAGCCGCTGGCGCGCGGTCTGGCGGAGGAAATCGCGGACGCGGCGGGCGAGAAAATCAGGCGCGCCGGTGACATGCAACTCTTGCTCCAGCAGAAACGCGGCACCGCGTGACGCCGGGGCGTGGCGAATGCGATGCGGCACGCCGCAGATCGGCACCATGGCACCGTCGGTGAAGGTAACAGCCTCGGGTAACGCAGCCAGCCGGTCGGAGATCCAATCGGCATGGCCCATCAGCAAGGCCATGCCGGCTTTGCGGGTCGCTCTGGTTGGCAAAGTCACGACAACAGCGCCTCCGGTCGGATCGATACGTAAAGACACCCGGCGCGCTCGGCTGCTGCGCCGCCATTCCACGCGGGCCAGCCCGGATGGCAGGGCCAGCATTTCAGGCTGGAGATCATCCATGGTTTCAATGCGCAGAGGTTTGATCGATTCGTCAATGGGGTTCGGAATCCGCCGGGTGTTTTTCCGGGGCAGGCTTGAGCTGTGCCGCGATTTGATCTATACGTTATAACATAACATTTTGGATCCTGCGATGCGCCGGCGTTCTCTTTTGGCGGCTTTTGGAAGCATCCCGCTCGCGGCACGGGCGGCCCAACCGCTGCGTGTTGTCACCAGCTTTTCGATCCTGGGCGACCTGACGGAGCAGATTGGCAGCGCCCACGTTTCGGTGCAGTCGCTGGTCGGTCCCGATGGCGACGCACATGTCTACGATCCGCGGCCGAAGGACTTGCGGACGCTCATGCAGGCCGGCCTGCTGGTGCGCAACGGACTGGGGCTGGAGGGGTGGATGGACCGCCTGACCGGCGCCGCCGATTTCAAAGGGCGAGTGGTGGTGGCGGCGGAACGGGTCGTTCCACACACCATGACAGAAGATGGCGGCGCCATTGCCACCGATCCGCATGCCTGGCAGGACCCGCGTAACGGAATTCTGTACGTGCAGGCGATTGCCGGTGGTCTGGCCGAAGCCGACCCGGCGAACGCGGCGCGATATCATGAGGCCGCCGCCGGTTATGCAGCCCGCATCGTGGCCATGGACACATGGATAGAAACCACACTGGCGCCGATCCCGGCCAGCCAAAAGCGGATCATCACCACGCATGACGCGTTTGGCTATTACGGTGCGCGCTACGGTGTGGAATTCCTGTCCGCCGAGGGGATCAGCACCGAGTCCGAACCCTCGGCCAAGGCGATCGCGGCGTTGGTCCGGCAGATCAAGCGGCAGCAGGTGCGGGCGGTGTTTATTGAAAACATGACCAGTCCGCGGATGGCGCAAATGCTGGTTCGGGAAACCGGCGCGATTCTGGGGGGAACGGTGTATTCGGACGCGTTGTCTCCGCCGAATGGTCCCGCGCCCACCTATCTGGACATGCTGAGGCACAACACCACGCTGTTTGCCGCCGCGATGCGGTAGGGCGACCGTTGAGAGACGTAACGCTTACGGGCTTTGCGTTGATCGTTTCTCCGTCATGGCCCGGCTTGTCCGGGCCACCTATGCCCTGACGGTGCCGCG
>CAIZFE010000114.1 GCA_903932145.1 uncultured Rhodopila sp.
ATACATGGCCGGATAGGAAGCGATTCGACCGGTTGGTACAAGTAACATGGCCGTGATTACATGGCTACGTTTTCGTGAGGTTTGGGAACGGTTTTCCTGATCCTTCAATGGCTTGAAAGTAAAGGAAGGAGGGAAACTCGGTTTAGGTAGCAATTGAGCCACAGGAAATTCTTGAGAAATGCATCAACGAAAACGGAGGCAGGTTTACTCAAGCCAATCGACCGGTGTGGGACCGCCTGCACAATATTGGCGTTTCGCCCAATCACGAAAGTCGATCCGCTCGCTCGGGCGCAGATAAATTGGGATCAGGTCGTCGCCTCCCCCAGTTAGGACGACAACAAAACGGCCCTTGCCAAGGGGGGCCACAAGCAAGTTCATCATCTTGAAAAAATTCGTGAGATCGGGCCGTTTTTCATCACTCATGTCAAACAAGCCGGAGTTGCCGTTGCTCAATGTTACTTCTCCGACTATACGATTTGACTGATTAGATTCGGTAATAGACTTGACATCAAAATCGCCGCCGGCCAGTCCGGCCAACTCTCCTACCTGCCGTCGTACATATTCTCCGGGATTGTCTTCGTTAACGATCCAGATCGTGGCGGCATTGTCAAAGATCGGCTTCGAATGTTTATCTAGCATTTCGCTCAATTTATCGGGGGGCATGTCCAATAATTTTGGTAGTACATTACCAATTTCCTCGAAGCCGTAAAACACGTTCGTTTCAGACGCCAGTTTCCAAAAAACTGTAAGATCGAGTGAGTTTTTCGACCCGCCATTCCCTTTATTACAAAAGAAGGTCGTAAGGTCTTCGACGCTATTTTCATCCGCAAAACTGAGCAAGAACCGGACAACGATCAAATCTCGGTCCAGGGCGTTGCCTATCCGCAGTCCCGCAGCTTCGAGCCGAACGAGCGATCCATGAACAAGCCGCCTGTTCGCACCATCCGTCAGCAGCGGGCGCGAGGCAATTTTCAGTTTGGATGAGATGTGCCTGGCAGTGGGGTCGGGTTGCTCAGGAGTAGTGTGCCTGAAAAGCCTTGACCAAATCGACATGCGCCACCTTTTATTTGAGACCAGCCGGATGATGCCCGGGACCGATTGCAAGAGTGCACCCAATCAGCCACTGCCGTCCACATGGGAACCACCTTCAGATCCGTGCGAACAAGCGCGGGAACAGAAGCTCCGACTCCGCCAACGGGAAGGCCAGCCGATAGGCCTCGAACTTGCCGCCAGAAACGACCAGACCACGCGCCAGCAACGGTTGGATAATGCGTCTTGCATGGCGGTCGGATACACCCAATACCCCCGCGACGCTGGATTTCGCGGCCTCGCCTTCGGTGAACATCCGAACCAGAAGGTCATGTGCCTTGATGTCCAGTCCGCGCGTGCTTGCCGCAGTTTGCATAAACAACCGCAAGCGATCAAGGAAGCTCGCGGGCTCAAGCAGGCTGCTCATGTATGTAACCTGATCCATACAGATGTCGATGAAGTATTCGGCGAATGCCGCCAACCCGCTGTCCGACAAAGTACCACGGCCATCGGTCGCGCCCTGAGGCGGATAATCCGCTCTGGCCAGTGCCGCTTTATAGCGTTCGACCGTCCGGGCCAGCCCACGCGACACCGGCCAAAGATCGGAGCCGACGCCCGCGCGCCGGAGGAAAGCATGCGAATGCAGCCGGGCGGTGCGTCCGTTGCCATCCATGAACGGGTGGATCCAGGCCAACCGATGATGCGACGAAGCCGCCGCGATGATGGAGGTCGCGGGCCTGAACCCGGAGTATCCCCGGTCGAAATGACCCATGAACGACGGCACCAACTCCGCTGACACGGGCGTATGAAGGCCGACCTTGACGTCTCGTATGCGCCATTCGCCGGGAACGACCTGGATGCGCTCGCCTGTGTCCGGGTTCTCAACCCACAGCAGATCGTCGGGCAACCGCGAGCAGAACTCGCCTGACCACCGGATGCAAACTCGCATCCAGCCGAGCGGCCGCGGTCGCCAACTCGAAGCTCTTGTCTTGCAATGCGGGCAGCGCCGGACAGGCCTCGGACGGCAGCAGCGCCAATGATATGAAATCGTCCTGCACGTGCGTTTCGTGTCCGGATGCATGTCCGATCTGATTTTGGCTGATTCCGGCGCTAAATCAACATTCATGATGGCCATCCCGGCCATCCATGTCCGGTCCTATGTCCGATCTGAGCGGCTCCCTGCGCAGATCCGTCGATGACCGTTCCCTGGTTGGCCCACCGTCTGCCATGGATTATACTGGCCACGCGGTTCCAAGCCGCGCGACGGGCCGCGCCAGGAGCGACGATATGAGCAACCAACTGCTTCACGATCAGGACTTCTACGCCTGGGCCAATGAACAGGCCGGATTGCTGCGCGCCGGCCGGCTGTCCGAGGCGGACATCGAACATATCGCTGAGGAAATCGAGAGCATGGGCAAGAGCGAAAAGCGCGAGCTGGTCAGCCGCTTGACTGTCCTGCTGCTGCACATGCTCAAATGGCAGTTCCAGCCAGGTCGTCGTGGGGCGAGTTGGGAAGTCAGCATCCGTAATCAGCGCCGCGCCCTGGTTCGGCACCTTGCCGACAATTCGAGCCTCAAGCCGCTCCTGCCAGAGGCGGTCGTCGATGCCTATGGCGATGCAAGAGGCGAGGCATACGCCGAAACCGGCCTGCCGGAAGCCGCTTTTCCGGCCGCATGTCCCTGGTCTTATGAGCAGTTGATGGACCTGAATTTCTGGCCGGAGCACGCCTCCTAACGGATCCAATCGGAACGATCCGGCTTGTCCTGCTTGCCGAAACAGCCTCCAGGTCCGGCGGCCATAGCAGGCTCCTGATCATCGCTCCGGCAACGGTCGGAACCCGTGCGCGGAAGCCAGCCACCGCCACCTTTTGCCAAACACCGGAAACCACCATACCAATTCCCGGATCACGGGGAAATGCCGATGTCAGCCGCGCCTTTACCGACCGAACCGGTCACCGCCGCTGATCAGGCCTTCGACGCATGACCCTGTTCGGCGGCCTGAAACCCCTCACCCGCGACGGAGTCCTCCGCAACGCCATCGCCGGCGTGATCCTCGCCTCCATGAACATCCCGCAGGTGCTCGGTTATGCCCGCATCGCCGGCATGCCCGTCGTCACCGGGCTCTACACCGTCCTGCTGCCCCTCGTCGCCTTCGCGGTTTTCGGATCGTCCCGCCACCTGATCGTCGCCGCCGACTCCGCCACCGCCGCCATCCTGTTCACCGCGCTGTCCCACATGGCCGCGCCGTCGTCCGCGAAATACGTCGCCCTGGTCAGCACCGTCGCCCTGCTCACCGCCGGATTTCTGTTGGTGGCCCGCCTCTTCAAGCTGGGCTTCCTTGCCGATTTTCTGTCCCGCACGGTCCTGGTCGGGTTCCTCACTGGAGTCGGCTGTCAGGTCGGCATCTCCATGCTGAGTGACATGACCGGCACCCCGGTCCACTCTGCCCGCACGCTGATCCAGGCCTGGGAGGTCGTGCAGATCCTCCCCAACCTGCCCACGCTCGCTTTATCCTCACTGGTCGCCACCGCGATCCTGATCGGAACAAGACTCGCCCCCCGCATTCCCCTGTCGCTGGTCGCCGTCGTCGGCACCATCGTCGCCAGCGCCGTCTTCCACTTCGCGGACCATGGCATAGCCGTCATTGGCGCCGTGCCCGGCGGCCTGCCGTCGATCGCCCTCCCCGACGTCACCCGGGCGGAAACGCGCGCCCTGCTGCCGGTCGCCGCCTCCTGCTTCGTCATGATCATGGCCCAGAGCGCCGCCACCTCGCGCGCCTTTGCCGAACGGTATCGAGAAACCGTGGACTCCGATGCCGACATCCTGGGCCTGTCCGCCGCCAACGCTGCCGCCGCGCTCAGCGGAGCCTTCGTGGTCAACGGCAGCCCGACGCAGACCGCCATGGCCGACCGGGCGGGCGCCCGCAGCCAAGTCGCGCAACTGGCGTTCGCGGCCAGCGTGCTGATGGTGCTGCTGTTCCTGACCGGCCCCCTGCAATACCTGCCGCGCTGCGTGCTGGCCTCGATCGTGTTCACCATCGCGTTCAGCATGATCGACGTGAAAGGCCTGCGCGCCATCCGCCGCGAAAGCCCCGGCGAGTTCTGGCTCGCCCTCACCACCACGGCGGCGGTGGTCGCGGTCGGCGTCGAGGAAGGCATCCTGCTGGCGATCGCCCTGTCGCTGTTCCGGCATGTCCGCCACAGCTACCGGCCGCACACGATGATGCTCGCCCCCGATGCCGCCGGCGAGTGGATGCCGGTGCCGGTCCAGCCGGGGCAGGTGACCGAACCCGGCCTGATCATCTACCGGTTCGGCTCGGACCTGTTTTACGCGAACCAAAACCGCTTCGTTGACGAGGTGCGCCTTCTGGTGGCGCGCGCACCGACGCCGGTCCGCTGGTTCATCGTCGATGCCGGTCCGATCACGGATATCGATTACTCCGCCGGTCAGTCCGTGCGCCGGCTGCTGGACGACCTGGCGGCGCGGAATATTGGGATGGTGTTCGCCCGGGTCAGTCCCTACCTGCGCTCCGACATGGACCGGCACGGCATCACAGCGGCAGTCGGCGAGGGGCGAATTTTCGCCACGCTGCACGAGGCCATTGCCGCGGCGCGCGGCGGGTCACTCGATCATTACCGCCCGGTGAACTCAGTTTGAACAGCCCAGCCATCGCGGGGTCGTCCCGGCGGAGAACATCGTCTGTTGACCCTTACAACTGGCCCGATTCCAAAGCCTGCCGCAGCACCCGCTCGACCTTGGCGTTGTAACCAGGACCGGCGGCTCGGATGCCGTTGACGACATCGGCGGCCAACCGCAATCCGATATGGACCTTCGGGGAGGCAAGCCGGGGTCGCCCGCCCGGACGCTTCAGGGCGGCGTGTTGTTCGGGGAACACCTCTTTGAACGGCCGCGCATTGGCAAAATCCTCGTCCGTCCACTCCGGGTTGTCATCGTCGTCGATGGGCTTGTCCTCGTAGTCATGCGGATCGATCGGTTTAATTTTTGCCATAGCGTTTGATCTCCATTGCGCTCGCCTTCCGAAAGGAAATCATGCGGTATCTTTCACCCCGCATCGTGTAAGCGACCATGTAGAGGCGGTGGCCGATTGGCGCAAAAGCCCGAAACCGCGGTTCCGAATAGTCGAAGCGGAGATCAGGCAGCACGACCGCGTTGCTCCAATCGAGCCGCACCGTGTCGGCCAAAGACAATCCGTGCTTTTCCAGATTGATCGCGTCCTTGTCCGGATCGAACTCGATCTCCATGACGATTTTGTAGCAACAAAATGCATTGCCCGCAAGGTTGTTGTAGCAACAAGAATCGCGTGATGCCGCCAAAGCATCCACCAAACGAAAATGGCCCGGACGAACCGGGCCACATCGCAGTCAGACACGGATATCGAGCCAACTACCGAGGCGACAGAACCATCACCATCTGGCGGTTTTCCATCCGAGGCATTTGCTCAACCTTGGACGTCGTATCCATTTCCGCTCGGATTCGTTCCAGCACGCGCACACCGATGTCCTGGTGAGCCATTTCGCGGCCACGGAAGCGCAGCGTCACCTTGACCTTGTCGCCTTCGTCGATGAAGGACTTCATGGCGCGCATCTTCACCTGATAGTCGTTCTCATCGATATTCGGGCGCACCTTGATCTCTTTGATCTCGATGACCTTTTGCTTCTTCTTGGCCTCGTTCTTCTTTTTCTGCTGTTCGTATTTGAACTTGCCGAAGTCGAGGATCTTGCAGACCGGCGGATCAGCGTTCGGGCTGATCTCCACCAGGTCGAGGCCAACCGCGAAGGCGCGTTGCATCGCCTCACGTACGGTCAGCACGCCCTGCATCTCACCGTCCTGATCGATCAGGCGTACCTGCGGGATTCGGATCTCCTCATTCACGCGGGGGCCGTCGCGGGTTGGCGGGGCGGCCATTGGTCCTCTGGCTATCGTTCTCTCCTGTCACTGTTACGGCGGTCAACGGCGGCGCCCGAAAGCGCCCGCCGTTGACCATTTGGTAGTGTGGGCCAAAGCGTGGCCTAAAATCAAGCCATGTTGCTCGATTTCAAATCGGGCGGGGTCGCTTCCAGTGCAAGTCTGGCCACCGCTTCGTCCAGCGAAAGCACCTCTTGCGCCTGGCTACCGAGCCGGCGGATTGCCACGGTGCGGTTTTCCGCCTCTTTCCGGCCGACCACGGCAAGCACCGGCACCAGCGCGAGGCTGTGTTCACGAACTTTGGCGTTGATCTTTTGGTTGGTCAGATCTGTGTTCACCGCCAGTCCGGCCTTGGCAAAAACGGCGGCAACTTCCCGAGCGTAATCGTCGGCATCCGATACGATGGTGGCCACGACGGCCTGCACCGGCGCAAGCCAGAGCGGGAAGCGCCCGGCATATTGCTCGATCAGGATACCGATGAACCGCTCAAAACTGCCGAAAATCGCGCGATGCAGCATGATCGGGCGGTGTCGGGCGCCGTCCTCGCCGACATATTCCGCGTCCAGGCGCTCGGGCAGGTTGGGATCGACCTGCAAGGTGCCGCACTGCCAGTCGCGGCCAATGGCGTCGCGCAGCACGAATTCCAGCTTCGGGCCATAGAACGCGCCTTCGCCGGGGTTCAGTTCGAATTCGACGCCGGCGATGGCGCAGGCCTCGCGCAACGCGCCCTCCGCCTGATCCCAGGCTGCGTCGGTGCCGATGCGGGCGTCCGGGCGGTCGCTGAACTTGATGCGGAAATCCGGAAAGCCGAAGTCGCGATAGACGACCGAGAGCAATTCAACAAATCGAGCGGTTTCGCTGGCGATCTGGGCCTCGGTGCAGAAAATGTGGGCGTCGTCCTGGGTGAAGGCACGCACCCGCATGATCCCGTGCAGCGAGCCGGACGGTTCATACCGGTGGCACGATCCCATCTCCGCCATGCGCAACGGCAGTTCCCGGTACGACCGCAGGCCGTGGCGGAAGATCTGGACGTGGCAGGGGCAGTTCATCGGTTTCAGCGCGAGGAATTTGTCCTCGTCCTCCACCTGGGCGATGAACATGTTCTGGCGGTAATTGTCCCAGTGGCCGGACTTTTCCCACAGGCTGCGATCCACCAACTGCGGGGTTTTGACCTCCTGGTAGCCGTTGGCGTCCAGGCGGCGGCGCAGGTAGGCTTCTACCGTCCGATACAGTTTCCAGCCCTTGGGGTGCCAGAAGATCGAGCCTACCGCTTCCTCCTGGATATGGAACAGGTCCATTTCCTTGCCGATCTTGCGGTGGTCGCGGCGTTCGGCCTCCTCCAACTGGTGCAGGTGGGCGTCGAGTTCCTTCTGATCCCGCCACGCTGTACCATAGATGCGCGACAGCATCGCGTTGCGGTGATCGCCGCGCCAATACGCGCCCGCCACCTTCATCAGCTTGAAGGCGGAGCCGACATCGGCGGTGGTGCGCAAATGCGGGCCACGGCAGAGATCGACCCAGTCGCCCTGGCTGTACAGCGTGATGGTTTCGCTCGTCGGCAGGTCCTGGATGAGCTGCGCTTTATATTTCTCGCCCTTGGCCTGGAAGAACGCGATCGCCTCGTCGCGGTCGATCTCCTTCCGCACGAACGGCGCCGCTCGGCCGATGATGTCGCGCATCTTCGACTCGATGGCCTCGAAGTCGTCCGGGGTGAACGGCTCATTGCGGGCGAAATCGTAGTAGAAGCCGTTTTCGATCGACGGGCCGATGGTGACCTGGGTGCCGGGAAACAGCGCCTGAACCGCTTCGGCGAGCACATGGGCGGCGTCGTGGCGGATCATCTCCAGCGCGTCGGGGTCGCGGCGGGTGATGAAGACGATGCTGGCATCACGGTCGATGACGCTGGACAGATCGACGATCTTGCCGTCGAGCTTCATCGCGAGGGCGGCGCGCAGAAGGCCGGGACCGATCGCGGCGGCCACGTCCGTGCCGGTGACGGAGGCGTCGAACTGGCGTTCGGAACCGTCGGGCAGGGTGATGACGGGCATTGGACAGCGATCCTGATGGTTGAAGAGGCGCTGTCTATGACGAAACCGGGGGTTTGCTGCAACCCTTTGGTGGCGGCAGGTCCTGACCGGACACGCTCTTTCGACCCGCGGTTTCCATCAGCCATGGCACGCGGTATTCCAATCTGAACATTAGGGTGGATGGTGAATGCGGCCTCATTTCACAGTTGGACTGGCTGCGCTGCTCGCGCTCTTCGCGTCAGACGTCCTGGCGGCCGACTTCGCGTGGCAGACGATCGGAGCGGACACCTACGCAACGGTCTGTGCGGCCTGCCATCAACAAGACGGCCAGGGCGTGCCCGAAACATTCCCGCCATTGGCCGGACACGCCCCTGACATCATGGCCCGGCAAGGCGGCCGCGAATACCTGATCCGTCTCGTACTCTACGGCATGGACGGCGTCATCACCGTCAACGGCAAGCACTTTGAAGGCGCGATGCCGCCGTGGGGGGAGGCCCTGACGGATGACCAGATCGCCGG
The DNA here is from genome assembly GCA_903932145.1 of uncultured Rhodopila sp. Classification (GTDB taxonomy): domain Bacteria; phylum Pseudomonadota; class Alphaproteobacteria; order Acetobacterales; family Acetobacteraceae; genus Rhodopila. The sequence goes on from CAIZFE010000114.1 coordinate 8,501, forward strand.
CGCGCTCGATCACGCATTGACCACCTGGGGTAACGACAAACCCGGCTTCCAGCCCATCGTGCCCGCTGAGGTCGCCGCCGCCCGCGTCAACCCAATGGCCGCGACCGAGGTCTACGCCCTCCGCCAGCGCACAATGCCCGCCGAAGCCGCTCCGACAACACCCGAAACCCTCGTGAGCTTCACCGCTGAACAAGCCGGCCGCGGCCAAACCGCGTACCGCCGGGCGTGCCAGGATTGTCATGGCTTCAACCTGAACGACGGCGAGTTCGGTGGCGCGCCATTGAACGGCAATTACTTCTCGAAGCATTGGGGCAACGGCAGTGCGGCCGCATTATTCGGCTTCCTCAACACCAGGATGCCGCCCGACCGGCCGGGCAAACTCAACCCGCAGACCTATGCCGACCTCACCGCATTTTTGCTGTCAAAGAATGGCTACCAGCCCGGAGCCGCCGAACTTCCCGCCGACCCGGATGCTCTGGAACATCTCAGCATGAAGCGGTAGCCGATCCGTGGGCGATCTTACGGTTCAGCATGTCGTGCTGCGCATCGTCGCGGTGCTGCTGATCGCCTCGGTGCATGGTTGCGCGCTCGCCTCCCTGGCCGGCGCGATGGGCGACGCCGGGCCCCGCCACGATGACCGCCTGAGCCTCAGCCCCTGGCGGCACGCCGACCCGCTCGGCAGTGTGCTACTGGTGCTGTTCACGTTCGGCTGGATCAGGCCGATCGCGATCGACCCCGGGATCGGGCGCCTGCGATTGCCAGTGATCGTTATTGGCGCGTCATGTGCCACGCTGGCGTTGGCCGTGTTGCCCAGGTTGCTCCGGCCGTTCGTGCTTAACCTCCTCCCTGATACGGCGGCGGCCACATTTTTCGTTTTTGTCGAGACGCTCGGGCAAGTGTGCGTATCGTTCACACTGTTGAATCTGCTGCCGATCCCGATCCTGACCGGGCAGCATTTACTGGTGGCACTGTTTCCGAACCGAGGCGATGCAATTGCCCGCCTGCAACCGTATGCGGCAGCCGTGCTCGGGGTGCTGATCGTAACCGGCCTCGCCGAACGCTTATTGGGGCCGGCCGAGGCTGCCATCGCCAGCGTCATTTTCGACGGCTGACGCGGCCGGCACATACTTCGAAAGTATCGCCGCCATCTCACCGCTGCGCCGCAGCCCTTCCATCGCCCCGACCACCGCGCGCTTCAGCGTCAGGTCGCCCTTCCACAGTCCAAACACCAGCCGATAGCGGCCCAATTCCGGCGGCATCCAGCCAACACGCCATCCCGACGGAGCCGCCAGTTCCACCGCCATCAGGCGTTCGGTCACACCAGCATCGAAACGGCCGTCCTGCAGGCCCTGCACAAGCGCCTTACCATCGGGAACAATTGTGACGCGATCCTTCGCCCCTCGCAGCCAGGCCGCCAACGCCACCCGATCCAGCCCGGAGGCCGATGCCAGCACGCCGATCCGCTGTCCGCTCAACGCGGCGTTCGGATGCGGCGCGATCCACGCCCATCCCGTCGCCGCGTAGGCTGGTGTGATGTCAAGAAATGACCGTGTCGTCACTGAACCCACGACTCCGCCGGCCAGCATATCGCATTGGGCGCGCGTGATGCGCCAGGCCCGAGGATTGAAGTCCTTGCCCATTGCCGGGTTGGTCACGACGCTGAGCGTCAGGTGCAGATCGCGGGCTATCGTCCGAAGCAGTTCCACGTCGATACCGGGCGCCGCCGGGTCGCCGGTGACCAGGGGCGGATAGGACGGCGGCAGGCAAACCCGCAGCGTGCCGGCCTCGCGCACCTGCTGCAGCGCGGTATCGGGCGGCAGCCAATACACGGCACCGAGCAGGCCGAACACGCCGGCAAAGGAGATGACGTCGCGGCGCGCCGGAAGCCACATTGTTGATCAGGCCTTGCTGAAGCCGCGCAGCGCCATGGCGAAGAACACCACGGCCATGCCAACCAGCACCGCCGGTCCCATCCATGCGTCGAACTGCTGGAAGTGGATGAAGGCGCCTCGGAGGGCGTCCACCGCGTAGGTCATCGGGTTGAACCGCACCACGATCATCAGCCACTCCGGATAGATCACGCTGGTCTGTGCGCTGGTCAGCGACGGATCGAGCGGGAATACCGAACTGGAGGTGAAATACAGCGGCAGAATCACGGCGTTGGAGAACACCCCGAACCCTTCAAAACTACGGATGCGGCCGGCAATAACGACACCGAGCGAGGTCAGGCCAAAGGCCAGAAGGGCCATCAGCAGCAGGCCCCGGGCGATATCGCCGATCGACAGCGAAAGGTCGGCGAAACGGGCCAGCACCAGCACGAGGCAGCCATGGAACAGCGCGACCGTTGCGCCCCCGAGTATCTTTCCCAGCAGGATGGTGGCGCGCGGCAGCGGAGAAACGAGGACCTCCCGCAGGAACCCGAACTGGCGGTCCCAGATGACGGATACCGCCGATTGGATCGAGGTGTACATGATGTTCAGCGCGATGACGGCAGGAAAAATGAATTGCAGGTAAGTATAGGGCACGACAAAGCGGACCTCGCCATAGACCTCGCCCCGGAAATACGGGTTCAGGCCGATACCCATGATCAGCACCCACAATAACGGCCGGCTGACCCCGCCGATCAACTGCCCTCGGTCGCGGACAGCACGTTTCACTTCACGGAACCAGATCGCATAGAGGCCGCCGGCGTGCAGGCGGAACGTGTAGGCCAGACCGGATTCGCTCATCGCGTGTGCTCCCCGCCCTGGCGGCCGAACGCCAGTGTCCGTTCGCGTCCGGTCGCCGCCTGATCGCGAATTTCCCGCCCGGTGAGCGACAAAAACACGCTTTCCAGGCTCGGTTCTTCCACCGACAGCCGTCGAATGCGGCTGCCGTAGCGCGCCAGAAACGACTCCGCGAATACGTCGCCACTCGATTGCAGCACCATTTCGCCGTCGGGCCGGATCGTCGCGTCGGGGTAATCCATTGCTATCTCCGCCGCCGCATCCGCATGAGGAACGACCCGCAGCAGTTGCTGGCCATACGTCGCCTTCAGCGTCGCGGGAGAGTCCAACGCCAGGATCTTGCCATGGTCAATAATGCAAACCCGGTCGCAGGCCTCGACTTCCTCGATATAATGCGTGGTCACGACGACGGTCAGGTCGCGCGTGGAGCGCAGGCGGGCAATGTAGCGCCAGATGCGGTCTCGGGACTGCGCATCCAGACCAACGGTCGGTTCGTCCAGGAACAGAATGCGCGAGTCATGCGTCAACGCCCGGGCAATCTCCACCCGCCGCTTCATGCCCGAGGACAATGTCCGCACCAGCTTGTCCCGCCAGTCCGTCAGTTCCACCAGATCGAGCAATTCGCCGATGCGCCGCCGCCGCAAAGCGCTCGGAACGCCATGTACCAATCCATGAAAATTCAGATTCTCAAATACCGTCAGGCGGTCGTCTAAGCTGGGTTCCTGAAAGACCACGCCAATGTCCCGCCGGCTGCGCGTGGGGTGAGCCAGCGCATCCACGCCGCCTATCGTTACGGTTCCGCTGTCAGGCCGCAGGATGGTGGACAGGATATGCAGCAGCGTGGTTTTCCCGGCGCCGTTGGGACCCAGCAGGGCGAAAACCTCTTGCGCCGCGACGTCGAACGAAATGGCATCGAGGGCGACGGTGCGCCCATACCGTTTACTGACCCCGTCGATCTGAATCGCCGCCGTCATGGCACCGGTGCTCCGGGGAATTTTTCGCTGTTCAAAATGTCGGCGATGGTACCGTCCGTGGTCAGGGAGGCGATGGCCTGGTCGATGCTGGTCCGTAAAAAACTTTGCTTGCTGAGCAGGATTGCACCCACGTCAGCGGTGGAAACCGGCAGCGGGGTGGGCCGTATCTCTCGCAGTGGCCCGAACGCCTGATCTGTTTTGCGCAACGACCACAGCGCCGGTCCCCACACCAGCGCCGCACCGGTGGTGCCTTTCAGCACCGACCGCAACGCCGCCTCATCCGACGACATCGGGAATTTATCCCACCGTTTATCCGCCGATACCGCCAATAAATACTGCGACAACCGCATATCCGCCCCGGTCCCGATCGTCGCCCCGATCGCTCGATTGGTTGGCATGTCCGACAGCGCGGCCCAGGCCGGGTCGGTGACGACATAAAGATAGCTGCCGCGATAATAGGGGCGTGTGATCGTCAGCCATGCCGGATAGGCGTCCAGCACCAGCTTGAATCCGAACACGACATCGCAGTGCTCGATCAACAGGCGATAGGTATCGTCCATGTCCTCACCGGACATATCGGCGGTACGGGGATCGTCGCCGATCAGATGCTCCTTCGGCTGTAATAACAAGGCGCCCGCGACCGCCTCGGCGATTTTTCGGGCGACGGGCCAGTCGGGATCACGGGCATCGATGCAGTAGGAAAGTTCGGCGGTAGCCTCATGCGTGCCGAACCGCCACTGGTCCACCACGAACGGCGTATCGGCGCGGGCAGTGTGGCCAGCGAGCACGAAAGTGCAAGCACATAACAAGGTCTGTAAGAGGGGGAGAAGGGTGTCTCCTTCTCCCCATAAAAAGGGACATGTTCGACCATGACCCATATCCGAAAGGCCCTTATTTCTTCTCTGGAAGGGCAAACACCCACAACACCGACCCGCCGTCTGGCACGACCAGTTCCGGCGTCAGGGTTGCCAGCGACTTGGCGTGGCTGGAGCCATTGCCAACCGAGACGGCGACGTATTGCTTGCCATTGACGGTATAGCTGACCGGGAAGCCATTGATGGCGTTGTTGGTCTTCGTCTCCCACAACACTTTGCCGGTCGAGTCGTCCCAGGCGCGGAAGATACGATCCCAGCCGCCGCCGAACACAACGCCGCCCGCCGTCGGCAGCACCGCACCGGTGGCAGGGCCACGCTCCCGGAATGACCACGTCGTCGATCGATCCGACAGCTTGACCGCGTCGATGCGGCCAACGTTGCCGTCGCTGTTCGGCACGAGAGTCCGAGCAAAGATGGCGCGTCCGCCACCGGTATAGGCCTGGCCGGGGTCGAGCGGTGTCGGTGTGGTATTGGAACAGAACTCGTTCAGCGGCAGGAACAAGGTCTGGGTTTTCGGGTTATACGCCGTGGCCGGCCAGCCGCGGCCGCCCGGATCGGCCGGGCAGTTGATCGTGGTCTGGCCGATATGCGGGATTGCCGCCTGGTTGATGGTTTTCTCGCCGGTTTTTTGGTCAATTTTTGAAACGACGTTCTGCGGCACGGTTTCCTTCGCCCACAGCCATTCACCGGTATTGCGGTCCAGCGCCTCGATGATTCCCAGCTTGCCGGTGGTCACCACCGTCTGACGGGTCTTGCCGGCGACCGGCAGGTCGATCAGCATCCGTTCATACACATAGTCCAGATCCCAGGTGTCGTTCTGGAGATACTGGTGATACCACTTTACTTTGCCCGTCTTCGGGTCGATGGCCAAAGTGGAATCCGAGTACAGCGCGGTATTGCTGATGCCCGGCGCGGTTTTCGCCGGCAGCGTGCCACGCATCTCGGCGATCCACGGGTAAGGCTGGCCGACGCCGTAGAACACCAGGTCCTGCTTCGGATCGTACGCACCCGCGACCCAGGCCGAGGCGCCAAACCGGCTTTCCAGTGGCACACCGTTCCAGGTGTTGTCATTCGGGTCACCCGGATGGGCGATGGTCCAGACCCGCCATTTCTCGTCGCCGGTCGCCATGTCATGCGCACTGATAAAGCAGCCGCCGGGTTCGGCGTTGCCGCATCCGGTCATGCCTTGCAGGATCATGCCATCGACGATGAACGGCCCGGCGGTATAGCGCCAGCCCTGCTTCCAGTCGGCGGTTTGATGGTCCCAGATCACCTTGCCGGTCTTCAGGTCCAGCGTAACGATGTGGGCGTCCGACGTCGCAACGATCAGCTTGTCCTGATAGATGGCCATATTGCGCTTGGCCATGTTGTTGCCTGCCTGATCGATGATCGTCTGCGGCAGATCGCGGCGATACTCCCAGATCAGGTCCCCGGTCGCGCCATTCAGCGCCTGCACCTTGTCGGCGTAGTTCCAGATATACAGGATGCCGTCATGCACGATCGGCGTGCTCTCGGTGGCGCCATTGGTCAGCGACCACGCCCAGGCGACGCGCAAATCCTTCACGTTGGCCTTGTTGATCTGGTCCAGCGGGCTGAAGCCGAAACCGTCATAGGTGCGGCGCCACATCAGCCAGTCGCCCGGTTCCGGGTTCAACAGCATCGCGTCGGTGACGGGACGCACGTTCTTCATCGGGTCGGGTGCGGCGGCGCGCTGCGCGCCGGCGGGAACGCCGCTCAGCAGTAAAGCCGGCAGCGCCGCGATGGCAGCCGCGTAGAGTTTGGTCTTCGATCTGGCGCCGGCCGTCATCTTGATTGTTTCCCTATCATTTTTGTTGGGCCGCACAGTTGACGGCGATCATTAACGCTCCGCGACTTTATCGGCGGGCGGCAGAGTGTCAATCCCCGGGCGAGATCACGCCAGGGCTATTGCCGAGGAAAGTAATCTGGAACCATAGATGCACACAGATTCACACGGATGAGTAAAAATTTTCTGCCTTATCTGTGTGCATCCGTGTGCATCTGTGGTTCCATTTTTCTGTTCTTCCGGGACTATCGCCTGGCCCCGCCAATCCGCGGTAATGGAGGATTCCGAATACAATGATCCAGGGGATGACACGCGAGCGGCCGGTGCTGGATCAGCCAATCAAACAGCAAGGCTCTCACTATACGTTCTTGCAAGAAGTTTACGGTGCCAATGCCACGCCCGCGGGACGACGCGAATCGTTAGCCCCGTAGTACGCTCCGAAAACCGCCTTATGCGTCGCGATAGAGTCCGCCACGGCCGGCCCCGTCGTTGCCTCGGCCCCGCCCGCGATCAGCGCGACGGCACCCCACGGCCTGCGCTCCTGAATCCGATATCCCATCTGCTCCAGCAACACCGCGGTATCCGGTGACAGCGCGAACGGTTCCGCAAACAGCATGTCCGGCAGCCATTGCTCGTGCAGCCGTGGCGCATCGACCGCCGCTTGAGCGTCCATGCCATAATCGACCATGTTCAGGATCGTTTGCACCACCGCCGTAATGATCGCGGGACCGCCCGGCGTGCCCAGGACCATGTCCACCTTGCCATCTTTCAGCACGATCGTCGGCGCCATCGAAGACAACGGCCGCTTGCCCGGCGCGATCGCGTTGGGTTCGGCCTGCACCAGCCCGTATTGGTTAGACGCGCCGGCTTTGATGGTGAAATCGTCCATCTCGTCGTTCATCAGAAATCCGGTGTCACCGGCGATCACCCCGGCGCCGAAGCCGCCGTTGATCGTTGTGGTGACGGACACCGCGCCGCCCGCCTTGTCGATGACCGAGAAATGCGTCGTCTCCGGCTTTTCTCCCACCGAGACAGACTTGAGCCCCAGACTGGCCGACGCCGTCGCCCGGGCACCAATCTGCCCGCGCAATTCCGTCGCATAGTCCTTCGATACCAGACGGCTGACCGGCGGGTCGATGAACGCCGGATCGCCCAGCAAGGTGTTGCGGTCAAAGAATGCCCTGCGGAACGCCTCCGTCATCACGTGAACCGCGCTGGCGGCGTGGAATCCCATGCCATGCAGGTCGAAGCCCTCCAGGATATTCAGGGTTTCGCAAATCGTCGTGCCGCCGGACGACGGCGGTGGCGCCGACTGAATCACGCGGCCCCGATACGAGCACGTCACCGGCGCGCTCTCGGTCACGTGATAGGCCGCGAAATCCGCCGCGGTGATGATGCCGCCACCAGCACGCGAAGCCGCTTCGACCGCGTCCGGAACAGCACCGCGATAAAATGCGTCCGGCCCGCGCTCGGCGATGGCCTGCAACGTCGCCGCCAACGCGGGTTGCCGCAGCCTGTCGCCTTCTTGCAGCGTTGAGCCATCCGGCCCCAGGAAAATGCTCGCCGCACCGGCGTTGCGGCGCAGCAACGCGGTGCCGCGCGCCAAAATATCCGCGTCGGCGGCGGTCAGCACAAAACCGTCGCGCGCCAATCGGATTGCATCCGCCATGACGGCCGAGCGCGGCATCGTCCCGTATTTCTGCAGGGCGGTATCCAGGCCCAGCACGGAGCCAGGTACGGCGACGGATTTCCAGCCGAACACGCTGGCCCCCGCGACTTTTGCGCCCGACGCATCGAGATACATATCGCGCGTCGCCGCCGCCGGGGCGGTTTCCCGGAAATTCAGGAAAATATCGCGGCCGTCCGCCAGGTGCGCGGTCAGAAACCCGCCGCCGCCAATATTGCCGCAGCACGGATTGACCACGGCTTCCGCGTAGCCGACCGCCACTGCTGCATCGATCGCATTGCCGCCCTGGCGCAAGATGCCGGCGCCGGCCTCAGCCGCCAGATGTTGAGCGGAGACAACCAGACCGGTCGTGGATTCGGTGGGCGGCAGCGAAGCGGCCGCGGCCGGAAAGGCAAATTCCAACATAAACGGAAGCACCCGGGCGCCAGAGAAATGCCGCACGCCCCTATGCCACGGCCTGGATCGCGTCCCCGACAATCTCGACGATACGGTCCAGCGTTGCCTCCGGCGTGGAGAGCGGCGGCGCAAAGCACAGCGTGTCGCCACTGGCCGGCGGACCATCGGCGGCGGCGCGCAGGCGTAGAATCAGGCCACGATTGGCCGCCTCGGCAACGACGCGCGGACCCAGACCCTTGGCCGGGGTCTTGCTGCCCTTGTCCTCGACCAGTTCGATCGCCGCCAGCATGCCGATGCCGCGCACCTCGCCCACATTTGGCAACGTCAGCAGCGTTTCCAGCCCGGCTCGGAAGCGGTCGCCCTGGACACGGGCGCGTTCGACCATGCCTTCCTTCTCGATGATGTCGATGTTGGCCAGACCAACGGCGCAGCACACCGGATGCCCGGAATAGGTGGCCGCGTGCATGAATTTCTCATCCGCCGGGGCCTCCAACAGCACCTGATGCATGTGTTTCGAAATAATGACGCCGCCCAGCGGCAGGTAGCCTGAGGTCACGCCCTTGGCGAACGACATTAGGTCCGGCTTGGTGTTCCAATGCCCGAGACCGAACCACTGGCCGGTGCGGCCGAACCCGGTAATGACCTCATCGGCGATCAGCAGCACACCGTGCCGGTCACAGATCTCCCGCAGGCGCGGAAAATACGAAGCGGGAGGCACAATGACGCCCCCAGACCCGATCACCGGTTCGGCGATGATCGCGGCGACCGTGTCGGCGCCCTCGGCCAGGATCGCGTCCTCGACCGCGTCGGCCGCGCCAATGCCGGCATCGCCGTTGCCCGGCCAGCGATACTGATACGGTGGCACCACCTGCAGGAACCCCGGCACCATCGGGCCGAACATCTTCTGGTAGTTCGGCAGGCTGGTCGCACTCATCGCCGCCATCGTGACGCCGTGATAGCCGTAGCGGCGGGAGATAATTTTCGTCTTGGTCGGCTTACCCAGCCGCTTCCAGTGATAGCGGGCAAACTTGAAGGCACTCTCGTTGGATTCCGCACCACTGGTGGTGAAATACACCGCCGCCATGTTGTCATAGGCGAGGCTGACGATTTTCTCGGCCAGCCGGATCGCCGGTTCGTTGGTGAACCCGGCATAGGCCGACGCGTAGGCCAGTTTTTCCATCTGCGCCGCGGCGGCGGCAGCGAGTTCCTTGCGGCCATGCCCGATATTGACGTTCCACAGTGACGATAACCCGTCGATGTACTCGCGCCCGTCGGCGGTGCGCAGCATCGATCCCTGCGCCGAGACATAGACCTTCGGGTTCGCGTGATCCGCGGCGAAATGCAGCGGGTGGATCAGGTGGGCGTGGTCGGTGGCCACCAGATTGCCGGAATCTGGCATAAGGTCGTTCATGGTCTGCACCTCCTCTATCGTTCCCGATACGCTAGAGCATTCGCGGTTCGGATTGAAGCGCATGGTTTCGGGACGGCCCGATGCATCACCTAATGTGTGATTGGACCGTCACCAAGCACGGGCCTAGACCGCGAACAGGCGTAAAGGCCAGCTCGATCAAGACCAAGGCCAGCGCCCAACAGGGAAGGATAACGGCCATGGGTATCATGAGCCGGCGGTCGGTATTGTCGGGCTCCATCGGCATGATCGCGGCCGATACATTGCTGCATCCATACATAGCAAACGCAGCAAGCACCACTGCGGTCGTCTGGGCGGGCCAGGGCTTCGTCCCGGAGGAAGACATCGCGTTTCGCAAGACAGTCGCGGAGTACGAAAAGGCCAGCGGCAACAAGATCGACCTCAGCATCATGCCCTTCACGGCCTTGAACCAGAAGGCGATATCCGCGCTGACGAGCGGAGACGTTCCCGATCTCATCTTTCACGGCGCCCCGGAGACGATCCTGCCGCAGAACGCCTGGAATGACCGGCTGGTGGACGTCAGCGACGTTGTGGAGACGCAGAAGTCGAAGATCAGCGAGACCGCGCTGCTGGCCTCCAGCTTCTACAATGGCGTCACAAAGCAGCGCAGCTTCTACCTGGCTCCGGTCAAGCAGGCGTGCGCCCCGTTCCATATCTGGGGCGACCTTGTCGCCAAGGCCGGATTCAAGCTGTCCGACGCACCGAAGACCTGGGACGCGTTCTGGGAGTTCTTCAAGCCGATGCAGAAAGAACTGCGCGGCAAGGGAATGCGCAAGATCTACAGCATGGGCTTGCAGATCACCACCGTCGGCCCGAACGACTGCAACAACCTGTTCGCCCATTTCATGATCGCCAACGGCGGACAGGACATCGTCACCAAGGACGGAAAGTTACATACCGACGATCCGAAGGTGCGCGAGGCGGCGATTAGGTCGGTCACCTTCATGACCGGTCTCTACAACGGCGGCTACGTGCCGCCCGAGGCGCTGACCTGGAACGATGCAGACGACAACAATGCCTACCACGAGAAGCTGTGCGTGATGGATTTCGACGGCACGATCTCGACCGAACTCGCGATGATCAAGGACAAGAAGGCGTACTACGAGCAGATGGTGGTGCTGGGTCTGCCGAACCGCAACGACGGCACGCCGATGGCCGCCCAGGTCGGCGCGGGCGGTGGGTTCATCCCGAGGGGCGCGAACAACGTCCGGGTTGCCAAGGAGTTCATGACCTATTTCATGCGGCCGGAGGTGATGAACGAAAATCTGAAGGGCGGCCTGGGCCGCTGGGTTCCCGTCATTTCGTCGATCGTGACGGACGACCCTTGGTGGCTCGATCCCGCGGACCCGCACCGACCGCCGTACGTGCGTGAGGCTCCGCTGGGGCCGACCATCCCGACCTACAACGGGTTCAATCCGGCCTGGGGTCAGGTGAATGCCGAACAACTCTGGGGTCAGGCCCACGCCGATGTCATCAAGTACGGGATGACTCCCGAGGCGGCGGTGGATAAGGCATTCAGACGGGCCGAGACTATCTTTGCGAAATTTACAATTGGTTAATGCGAACGGGTGAATAGCAGCGGGGCGCGCGGATATTGCAGTAAGTGGCCTGAAAAATGGCAGTAAATCGGCCTTGGTCGATAAATTCCCGTCCGCGGGAGTTTGGCGGAAGCGACAGAACTATACCTGGACTTAGTGGCGGCGAACGGCCTAGGCTCGTTATCGAGGCCGGTAAGCAGGCCGATAAAAATTGGCCCGTTACCGCGCCCCAAAAAAATGAGCCGACGCATAAGCGTTTGGCCAACAGGGAAGGTGTGCGGCCATGAGAAATGTGAGCCGGCGGTCTGTATTGAAAGGGTCCCTCGGCCTGGCGGCTGTGGGAACGCTATCCATGCCCTATATCGCCAACGCCGCGGCGACGTCGGCAGTCGTCTGGATGAACCAGGGCTTCATTCCCGAAGAGGATGCCGCATTCATCGCAGTGGCCGAGGGCTATATGAAGGCCAGCGGTAACAAGCTCGAATACAGCATCATGCCGTTCATGGCGCAGAACCAGAAAACGATATCCGCGCTGACCAGCGGCGACGTTCCCGACCTGGTCTTCATGGATGCTCCGAGTTCCATTTTGCCGCAGAACGCCTGGGACGACAAACTGTTGGACGTGAGCGACGTCGTGAAGCCGTACGAGTCGCAACTCTCGGAAACCGCCAGGCTTGGTTCGACTTTCTACAACAAGGCCACAAAAGCCCGTAGTTATTACTTGTGCCCGATCAAGCAGGGGGCCACGCCGTTCCACGTTTGGGGCGATCTGGTCACGAAGGCCGGCATGAGCATGGCGGATGCCCCGAAGACCTGGGACGGGTTCTTTGACTTCTTCAAGCCCATGCAGAAGATCTTGCGCGGCAAAGGGATGCGGAAGATTTATGCCCTTGGCCTGCAGGTCACCACCGTCGGACCGAACGACGGCAACAATCTTTTTACGCATTTCCTGATCGCCAATGGCGGCGAGGGCCTCGTCACGTCAGACGGCAAATTGCATACCGATGATCCGAAGATACGCGAGGCGGCGATCAAGTCGGTCGAGTGGATGACGGACGCCTACAAGCAAGGTTTTGTGCCGCCGGAGGCACTGAGCTGGAATGACGCCGACGACAACAACGGCTTCCACGAGAAGCTGTTCATAATGGATTTCGATGGCACGCTGTCGACCGAGCTGGCGATGTTCAAAGACAAGCAGGCTTTTCTGCACGACATGGTGACAGTTGCCCCGGCGCAGAAAAACGATGGCACGCCCATGGTCACGCAGCTCAACGCGGGCGGTGGCTTTATCCCCAAGGGGGCCAAGAACGTCGCGGTCGCCAAGGAATTCATGACGTATTTCATGCAGCCGAAAGTCATGAACGACAATTTGAAGGGTGGTCTGGGCCGATGGCTACCGGCGATTCCGCAGGCCATCAAAGACGATCCGTGGTGGATGAACAGCGGCGAGCCATGCCTGAACCCCTATGTCATCGAAGCCACCGTCAATCCGACCATGCCTCTCTTTGAGGGCTTCACACCCGCCTGGGGTCAGGTCCAAGCCGAACAAATCTGGGGCCAGGCCCATGCCGACGTCATCAAGGATGGCATGAAGGTGGCGGACGCCGTGGACAAGGCATTCAAGCGCGCCGGACAGATTTTCGCGAGAGTCACGTATGACTAATTCAGTGAGGGGGTTATGAGCGTCTCACAAACGATCGGCGGCGTCACCGCCGGTCGCCGGGCGCGCAGCACCTGGTTCCGCGGCTTGCACGGCGCGGACTACGTCTGGGCGATTGCCTTCGCCGTGCCGTATGTGGCGCTCTTTCTCGCCTTCGTCGTCTATCCAATTTGTTACGGTTTGTGGCTCGGGAGCGATCCCGAACTTTACGCTCAACTGTTTGCCGACCCACGTTACTTCACCGCGGTGATCAATACCCTGATCTATGTTGGCGTCGGCGTTAACCTGAAGATGTTCCTGGCCTTCATGTTGTCAGGCTTTTTCATGCGCAAGCGCGGGTGGGTCAAGGCGTTGCTTGTGGTCTTCATCCTGCCCTGGGCGACGCCGGCCCTGCCGGCCTACATTTCGATCCACTGGCTGATGAACGGTCAGTGGGGCATGTTCAACAATATACTGTGGCTGCTCTTCGATATCGATGGCCCGGTTTACCTCAACTCACACTGGATGGGGCTCGCGTGCAATATCGGCGCCTATGTCTGGAAGAATCTACCATTCTGGACGGTCATCCTGCTGGCCGGACGGATGTCGATCCCGCAGGAATTGTATGAAGCGGCCGCTGTGGACGGCGCCACCGGCATGCGCAAATTCTTCCATGTGACGTACCCGCTGATGGCGAATCTCTATCTTGTCTGCATCCTGCTCGATACCGTCTTCGCCCTGGGCGACTTCAACGCGACCACGTTCGTGTCCGGCGGCGGCCCGGCGATGTCAACCGAGGTGCTGGCCACACTTGGCATCCGTTATGCTTACACCGTCGCGCTACCGCGCCTCGGCGTCGCCGAGGTGATGACCGCGCTGCCGGTGCTAATCCCACTCGTTTACATATTGATGCGTAAGCTTCGCGTGTCAGAGGGCCAGCTATGAGCACCACATACGGGCGAACCGTCAACACGGGTCCGGTCGTTGCCGGCGGCGCGGGCACAGCCAGGGTGGTTCGCAGGCGGGCCGGGCGGCCGCATTACCGGATGCGGCGCTATGGGATGGAAGCTTTAGCCGTTGCGTTCGGCGTGGTGATCGCCGTTTGGTCCCTGCTGCCGATTTACAACATGGTTATCATCGCGCTCGACAGTCACGATGACGTCTTCAGTGGCGCCATCTGGCCGGAACACCCATCGCTGGAAAGCTTCCGCGTCGTGATAACCGAGGATTTCTGGTACCTCGCGCGCTTCTGGCATCAGTTTGGCAACAGTTTTTATGTCGGCCTGACGGTGATGTTCCTGACATTGGCGATCGGCTCACTGGCCAGCTTCACGGTCAGCCGGATGCGGATGCGCTACAGTTGGATGCTTAGTAATGCGGCGCTGATGACGTACGTGATCCCCGCATCGTTTCTGGCGATCCCGATGTATCGGATCATGCAGATCTATGGCTTATCGAACAGCCTCTGGTCGGTGATCCTGGCGCTGACGACGTTTGCCACGCCCTACGCGATTTTTATTTTCACGCAATACAGCAGCTCGATTCCGATCGAGCTGGACGAGTCGGCGCGTATCGATGGGGCGACACCGTGGCAGATCTATTTCCGGATTTACCTGCCGCTGATGGCGCCGGCCCTGGTCGCCGTTGGCACCTACGCTCTGCTGCTGGCATGGAACGAGTACTTGTACAACTTCCTGCTGTTATCCACGCCGGACAGTATGACCGTCGCGGTCGCCCTGGCGCAGTTCCTCAACAGCGACGAATCGCCGTGGAATTTCATGATGGCAACAGCCATCATCTACGCGATGCCACCGATCATCCTGTATTACGGTTTCCGGCGTTATATGGCGGCGGGCCTGACCATGGGTGGCGTGAAAGGCTGACAGCGCCATCGCCGCGGCAACGCGGGACCTGACGATGAGTCCGCTTGGGGCTAACCGGTTACGGCCGCCGCGCTGGCGTGTCCGCCTGCAGGGATCGGATACCGCTTGGGCGATCGCCTTTGTCGTTCCATACTTGGCGGTTTTTCTGGCGTTCGTCATCTATCCCGTCGGGTTCGGACTGTGGATGGGCAGCAATCCGTCGCTCTACGGCTTGCTGTTCTCCGATCCACGGTACCTGAACACGGTGATGAACACGCTGCTGTTCGTCGCCATCGGCGTGAACGTGCAGGTGTTCCTGGCCTTCCTGCTGTCCGGCTTCTTCATGAGTGAAAGCTGGTGGGTCAGGTCGCTGCTGGCAATCTACCTGATACCGTGGGCCTTGCCGGCGCTGGCCGTATTCACCTCCATTCATTTTATGCTCGTGACCCAATGGGGTCTGCTCGACAGCCTGTGGCGCGGCGTGACCGGCGACGACGGACCGCTGTTTCTGATCTCGCAATGGATCGCCATGACGGCGAACATCGTTTCCTTCATCTGGAAATGGATGCCGTTCTGGACACTGATCTTCGTGGCGGCACGGATGGCGATCCCGCGCGACATCTATGAAGCGGCCGAGATAGACGGCGCCACCGGCTACAAACGACTGGTCCACGTGACGTTCCCGTTGCTGGCGAATGTTTACCTGGTATCCACATTGCTCGCGACGATCTGGGCGTTCGGTGATTTCGCTACGGTGTATTTCGTATCCAGCGGAGCGCCGGCGAAACGCACCGACGTGCTGGCCACCTATGGCTTCCACGAAGCGTTCGATTTCGGCTACCCGAACCTGGGAGTCGCCGCGATGATGTCGGCGCTTCCGGTGCTGATTCCGCTGGTGATCCTGCTGATGCGGCGGGTCCGAATGAAGGGGGCGCAACTATGAGGCGCCCCCACCCTGGCCGACATCTGGGCTACCGGCAACGGCGGCGGCTGGTCACGGTCAGCAAAGTGGTTCTCGGTGTCGTGCTGCTGATCTGGACGCTGCTGCCAGTGTACAACATGCTGCTGATGGCGCTTGATGCCGACGCCGATGAATTCACCGGCAGCATCTGGCCGCCGGACCCCGACCTGGACAGTTTCCGTTCGGTCTGGACTGAAGATTATTGGTTGATGGCGCATTTCTGGCACCAATTCGGCAACAGTATCTTTCTGGGTGTCGCGACGATGGTGCTGACCGTGCTGATCGGGTCGCTGACCAGTTTCTCGCTGGGCCGGATGCGGTTGCACAAGGGTTGGATTATCACTGACCTCTCGCTGCTGACGTACGTGCTGCCGACGACGTTTTTGGTTATTCCCTTCGTCCACATCATGCACCGGTATGGGTTGTCGGACAGCCTGTGGGCGGTGATCGCGGCAGAGGTCACATTTGCCACGCCGTATGCGATTCTTATTTTGCACCAATATGGCAAGCTGATCCCGATGGACCTGGATGAGGCGGCAAAGATCGATGGCGCCTCGCCATTTCAGGTGTATCGGCTGATTTATATGCCGTTGATGGCCCCGGCGCTTGTCGCGGTCGGGGTTTATGCGTTGCTGTTGGCCTGGAACGAATACATTTACCAGTATTTACTACTTTCATCGACAGGCAACATGACGGTGGCGGTGATGATCAACCAGTTCTTCGATAGTGACGAGGCGCCGTGGAACTACATGATGGCGATTGCCATTATCTATTCGCTGCCTCCGATCGCGATCTTTTATGCGTTGCGCCGCTTTATGGTGGCGGGGCTGACATTGGGTGGGGTGAAGGGTTGAGCCGGCATCCCCATATTGTCCGTGCTGTCCAAGGAGAGAGTCAGATGACGATCTACAGTGGCCCGGTCTTCGATATGGCCCGCGAGCAGTTCCACATTATCGCCGATTACCTCGACATTCCGGCGGACGACCGGGACCGCCTGCTCTACCCCAAACGAGCCATCGTTGTGTCGATCCCGGTCCATATGGACGATGGCCGCACCGAAGTCTTCCAGGGCTATCGCGTCCAACACCACCTCACGCTCGGTCCCACCAAGGGTGGAGCACGCTTTTCACCGGATCTCGATGTCGGTGAAGTCGCGGCGCTCGCGATTTGGATGAGTTGGAAATGCGCGCTCGCCGGGCTGCCCTATGGCGGCGCGAAAGGGGGCGTCGCCTGCGATCCGCGCAGCATGTCGCGACGTGAGCTAGAGGCGGTGTCGCGGCGCTACATGCAGGAGATGATCCCCTTCGTCGGCCCGCAGATCGACGTGATGGCGCCCGACATGGGCACCAACGAACAAGTCATGGCGTGGTTCATGGACACCTATTCCATGTACCACGGTCACGCGATCAATGAGATCGTCACCGGCAAGCCGGTCGCCCTGGGTGGCACCGAGGGACGGCGAGAGGCAACAGGCCGCGGCGTCGCGCATCTCGTCAGCCGGGGCTGTGATACGATCGGCATGAAGACACAGGAGGCCACCGGCATCGTCCAAGGCTTTGGTAATGTCGGCAGCGTCACCGCCTACACCCTGGCGCGGCGGTACGGCGTGCGGATCACCGGCCTCTCCGACCACACCGCCGCCTATTATGATCCGGCGGGTCTGCCGCTGGACGCGATAGACCGGTTTGTTCAGGCAAATGGCGTGCTGTCAGGATTTTCGGCGGAAGCCCTGATCGATCCCATCGATATGCTTAGCGAGCGGTGCGACATCCTGGTGCCGGCGGCGGTGGAGCGGGTGATCACCGCGCAAAACGCCGGCACGTTGCGCTGCCGCATTCTGGCCGAGGGCGCCAATGGTCCAACGACCCCGGATGCTGATGTTGTGATCGACCAGCGCGGCGATATCTTCGTCATACCCGATATCCTCTGTAACTCGGGCGGCGTTATCGTCAGTTATTTCGAATGGGTGCAGGATTTGCAGCGATTGTTCTGGAGCGAGTCCGAGGTTAACGACAGGTTGTTGCGATTGCTCGATCAGGCATTCGTTCAGGTGACACGCCGCGCGCAACTGGAACACATCAGCAACCGCACCAGCGCGATGGCTATCGGCGTTGCCAAGGTTCGGGCAGGCAAGCAGCTACGGGGCTTGTTTCCCTAACGGCCCGAACCGCATCCGGGGCGATCACCGCCTTAGTCCCGCGTACCTCGATCTGTCCGGCCTTGATCGCCTCGCTGAACTCCAGCCAATCGGCCATGGTTTTGGTTGCATCTGCGATGCCTGGCGTCGCTATCATGTTTTGGACGATGATACCCGTTTATAGCAGGCTGCTGGTCGGCTCGCTGGTCAGTTTCGCAGTGGGCCGCATGCCGGTATGCCAAGCGTGGATGCTCGGAAACGCCTCGCCGCTGGCGTATCTCTCCCGGCGTCGCTTCTGGCGATCCCCTACACCCGCCTGATGCACATCTACGAGCTGACGGACAGTCTATGGTCCGTCGTCGCCGCGGAGCATGGCCGTGGCCGCTTCCATCGATCCGTTCTTCGACAGAGATGAGGCGCCCTGGACCATCATGATGGCCATCGCGCTGGTGTATTCGCTGCCGCCGGTCGCGGTCTGTTACGCGCTGTGGCGGTACATCGCCGGGGGTTTGAAAATGGGCGGCGTGAAGGGTTAGGCAGCCGGCGGTGTCCGCGGAAAACCAATGCATTGACGGCGTAATCTCGTAATCACGCTTAATTGATAATAATCAGCGGAATAAACAAATACAGAATACATTATGAACAAACAGGCAAAGTTCCATGAAAGCCGGCTCGCAAAGCAAGCCTTTGGGTGACGGACGGTTCCAATCCCGAAAAAAAAAGCCGCCGTGCTAACCTTCCGTTAACCTTTTTCAGGCTTCCTGCCGCCTCGACTAAATGGCGGAGGGTGTCTGAATGTTTGGGATCACAGAACGGCGAATGGCGGCAGCGCGTAAGCTGTCGGCCCTGAGTGGCTTGCGGGCGAACGTCATGGTCGCGGATGCAGACCTGACGATCATGTATATGAACCCGGCGGTCATCGCCCTGCTGCGAAACGCCGAGGCGGATTTGCGGAAGGAGTTGCCGCGATTCAGCGTCGATACGTTGATCGGCAGCAACATCGACATCTTTCACAAAAACCCGTCGCATCAGCGTAATATGCTGTCGGCCCTGGAAGCGCCGCACAGCGCGACGATCCGCGTTGGCAAACTGGTGTTCGATCTGCTGGTGACGCCGCTGTTCGAGAAACGTCAGCGCATTGGCTTCGTGGTCGAATGGTCCGACGCCAGCGCCCGCCTGCAAAACCTCGACTACGCCGCCCTGAATGACGCGATCAGCCGCTCGCAGGCGGTCGTCGAATTCACCGTCGATGGCATTATCGTCGATGCCAACAGGAATTTTCTGTATACGATGGGATATACGATTGAGGAGATACGCGGCCAGCATCATCGAATGTTGGTCGAGCGGATACTCGCGGGCAGCCGGGAATACGAAGCGTTTTGGGACAATCTCCGCCGGGGTGAATTTCAAACCGGTCAATACAAGCGCCTGGGCAAGAATGGTAAAGAAGTCTGGATCGAGGGTGCCTATAATCCGGTTATCGATGCCAACGGCAAAGTCACGAAAATCGTCAAATTCGCCACCGATATTTCCGCGCAGGCAGCGCTACTGGCGAATCTGAAGTCCCTGATCGATCTGAATTTTGGCGAAATCGACGGGGCCATCGACCTGTCCACATCGGAAGCTCGATCGGCGTCCGCCGCCGCCGGAGAAACGTCCGCCAACGTGCAATCCGTCGCGGCCAGTGCGGAACAACTCGCCGCCTCGATCGGCGAGATTTCGCGCAGCATGGCCAATTCCCGTTCCGCCACCGAGAACGCGTTTGAACAGATCCTGTCGGTGGGGAAAAACACCGAATCCCTGGCCAGCGCGGCACAGGCGATGAACGGCATTGTTGGACTGATCCGGTCGGTGGCCAGCCAGATCAATCTGTTGGCATTGAACGCAACGATCGAATCGGCTCGCGCTGGGGACGCCGGCAAGGGTTTCGCCGTGGTCGCGTCAGAGGTGAAAAATCTGGCGGTTCAGGCAGCCAAGGCAACGGAGCAGATTTCCACCGAAATCGAAGGGATCCAAACCACCTCCACCTCGGTCGCCGGTGCCCTGAGTGCGATCCGCGACGCCGTCACCACGGTGCGCGAAAGCGTCGCCCTGACCGCCTCGGCGGTGGAGGAGCAAAGTGCGGTCACCCGCGACATGTCCGTCAACATGCAGAACGCATCGATGGCGGTCACGACGGTGTCCACCAACATCACCGAGATTTCTTCCGCCGTCCTGCAAGCCTCGCAGGCCGTCGCCAAGACCAAGGAGGCCGCTCGGGTACTGGTTCGGTAACGATTTGAGGTCGATACGATGCCGTCATGGCCCGGCTTGTCCGGGCCAACGATCGCGGCACTGTCAGGTTATGGGTGGCCCTGACAAGCCTGACCATGACGATAGTGAAATGGTATCAACCCGGCGCGATTATTATTGGGCGCCGCCTACGCCCCGTGCGCCTCGATCTGTCCGGCCTTGATCGCTTCCAGGAACACCAGCCAATCCGCCCGCGTCTGGGTCGCATAAGCCATGGCAAAACCGGCGATGGCGGAATCGAACGCCGTCCCGGTGCCGATATAGCCCGCCAGCTTCGCCGCATCGCCGGATCGCGCATGCGCCCGCGCCAACGTCACACCGCAAAGCGTGGCGTGGTACGGCAGTGCGCCCTCGGCCAGGTCGGAGCCAATCAGCGCCAGACGGCTATCCTTCAACTGCCGGATGTAGCACTGCTGATCGTCCCCGCGATTATCCGTCCAGCCGAGGAACATGTCCGGCACCGTCTGCATGATCCGCTGCCCGACCACCACCCGCTGCCCCTGGTTCGCATAGGCGCTCGGTCCCGCGTAAGGCGCCAGCACCGACGTCTGGGCTTCTTTTAGTTGCAGCAGCAACGTCTGATCGTCGCGTGTGACGAACAGGCCAATGGCGCAGAATGTGCCGACACTGCCGACACCGACGACCTTGAACGCAACGTCAGCCAGCTCGTAACGATCCAGCAGGACCCGGCGTTCTTCGGGCAGCGACAGCTTGTAGGAGTCGAAGGCGGTGCGGGCGACGATTTCATGCGTATCGTCGCGCTGCCCGGACAGCGGAAAGATCAACGGCGGTTTCTCCTTGATCCGCCATTGTCCCCTGGTTTTCTCGACCAATTTGGCATAGCCCGCATGCCCGGCCTCGATCGCCGTGTGCAGCCGTTTCAGTTCGCGGTCTCGCAGCTTGTCATCAGCGATACCGCCGAGAACTTCGGTCACATCGACCCGCGACCGCCAGGACGCCAACGGGTCCAGTTTGGCCAATTGGTTCATGTGGCGGCGATATGCCTCCACCATCGCCGCCGCCAAAGACCGCGCGGTCTTATCGCCGAGGTCGCGCGACAGGGCATCGACCGCGAAGCTGGTGGCGAGGCGCTTCACGTCCCATTCGAACGGCGCCGGCAGGGTTTCGTCGAAATCATTGACGTCGAACACCGGCGTGCCCTCGGGCGAGGCAAAGGTGCCGAAATTCGCCAGATGGCAGTCGCCGCATGCCTGAACAGACAGCCCGCTTGCCGGTGTGTCCGCCAGATCGGCCGCCATGATGGCGGCGGCACCGCGGAAAAAGCCGAACGCCGAGGCGCGCATTCGGTCGTATCGGAGTGGCAGGAGGCTGGCGATGCGATGGCGGCCGGACTCGATCAGGATATCGACAGGATCGCGCCGCCCGGGCGGCGGTGCCCACAGGCTATGGACCCCTCTCGGCACACTCTTGCGCAAAACCTGGCCAGCCTGACGCCGCTCCGCCGCGGGAAGGACGGTGACCGTCTGCATATGCTCCAAAGGCATTGAGGCGTTTCCAGAGGGTTTCGGCGATTCACCCACTGATCTGATCAAACGGCAAGTGCGGAATCGGTGAATAGCGCATTCTTGGTCACATTTGTCTTGATACCGTCACAATAGCCAATCTGGCTTCCATAACCGAAGCAATACCAAAAGTGCCGCGCCGATCATCCCGGCGATCACATCGTCGGCCATGATCCCGAACGCGCCATGCCGGCGGTCGGCCCAGCCCACCGGACCCAGTTTGGTAATGTCGAACAGCCTGAACAGGATGAAGGCCGCCAGCACCCCGGGGAGGGTCGGACGAGCCAGCGCCAGCATTGCGATCCATTGTCCGGCGAATTCGTCGATTGTCACCCAGCCGGGGTCGCCCTCGACGGATGCGCGTTGAATGGCCAGATAGCCGCCGACGGTTGCCGCTAAAGCCGCAACCGCCAGCGCCCAAGGCGATAGCAGCATCAGGCCGGCGCCACTCACCACCGCTGCCGCCGACGCCACCGTTCCGGCGGCAAGCGGGGCGTAACCGGTCCCGAAGCCAGCCGCGATAAAACGAGCCAGCCTCATGGGCAGTCCTCCAGGAATGTCCGGATCGCCCCCAGGGCGGGCGGTTCGGTCAGGATCGGCGCGTGACCGATGCCGGGCAGGGTGACAACCCGCATGGAAGGATGCACCGTCTGCATGCGCGCGACCGTATCGGGCAACAGAATGTCGCTGACGGCGCCGCGTATCAATAGGACGGGACGTTGAGCCAACGCGCCGAACAGCGGCCAAAGATCAGGCGCCGGCCGGCTCAGCAACATGGCGATCCTGGTGTCCCAGACCGGATGAAACCGGCCGTCCGCGCCTTGGGCGTAGGTCAGTTCCGCCATACGTCGCCAAGCGCCCTCGGTGTCAAGCGACAGCGGCGGCAAGTTGGTTTGTAAGTAGGACACGCACGCATCCAGGCTTTCCAGCGCCGGGTCCTTGCCGACAAAGCCTCTGACAAAGTCCGCGCCGCCGGACCCGATGTCCGGGCCGATGTCGTTCAGGACCGCGGCTCGGATCAGCCCCGGTCGGGCGACGGCGAGGCCCATGGACAGAAGGCCGCCGAAACTGGTGCCGATGGCAATGGCGCCATGGATGTGCAGCGCAGCGCAAACGTCCATCACGTCCCGGGCGCAGGCTTCCGGCGCATAACGTTCGATGTCGCGGGAGCGGCCAGACTCGCCTCGGCCCGGGTAATCGATGGCGATGATGCGGCGTTCCGATCCGATCGCGGGCGCCACGGCTTCGAAGTCGGCGCTGGTGCGGACCAGTCCCGGCAGGCACAGGATCGGCGGCAATCGGTGGCCGGCGTTCCATTCCAGGACGTGGATCGGCAGTCCGTCCCGGGCTGGGATCGTGTGTGTCACCGGGTCCATTGTGTGCCGGTCAAAATCGGGGCGGGATCATGCCGGCCAGCGCGATACACCACGACGTTCTCGGTGACGCGCTGGACGTAGTTACGGGTCTCGGCGACCGGAATCATCTCAATCCAGTCCACCATGTCGATCGGGCCGGTCCTCGGATCGCCGTTGTCGCCCAGCCACTGCGCCACACGATGCGGCCCGGCGTTGTAGGCGGCGGCGGCCAGCGGCAGGCAATTGTCAAACCGCGTCAGCATCTCCTGCAGATAGGCCGTGCCGAGGCGGATGTTATGGTTGGCGTCGGCGGTCAACGAGGGAAGCGACATCGGAATCCCAAGCTGCTTCGCCACGGCGGTCGCCGTCGGCGGCATCAACTGCATCAGCCCGCGCGCGCCGGACGGGCTGACGGCGGCAACATCGAAACTGCTTTCCTGCCGCATGATCCCCAGCGAGAACGCCGGATCGGGCGGCCCGGCCGGCTGGTATGGCACCGGCCAGCCATCGTGAGGCAACGCCAGCCCGTCGCGCCCCATACGCCGAGCGACGAATACCGCGCCGTCGGGCATGCCCGCGCGTAGGGCGAAGGTCGCGGTCAACGCCCGTTCGGCGGCGATCGGCGCCAGTTCGTCCATGCGCGTCAGGAACGCCCGGGCGCGCTGTGGATCGCCCCAGGCAATCAACCATGCGGCGGCGCGCAGGACCTCATGGCCGGTGAACGCCAGCGCCGTGTCGGCCGTCCAGGCCGGGTCGCGCAACGCGCCGATCCGCGTGGCCGGGGCTTCTCCCAATGCAAGCGTCGAGAGCTGGCCGTAAAACGTAGTCGGCCACGCCGCCGATTGCGCGTATTCGGGGCGCGGGTCCTTCCCGGCGTCGGCCGCAACCCGTGCCAACCAATAATGCGCCCGGCTTTGCGTGATGATCGCATGCGAGTCGGTCAGCTTCTGGAAATGGACTGCTGCCGCCGCCGGATCATGCAGCATCCGCAGAGCAATGAAGCCGGCCAGGAATTCGGCTTCCGCCCGGTTTTCATCGCTGGTCTGACTGTGCGCCATGACGACCGCGTAGGCGGTTTTTGGATCGCCATCGTGCAGCAGCTTGCGGGCCAGTAGATTCCGCTCCGGCCAAAACGCCGGAACATTATCGGCATCGGCGGTTCGGACCAACAGCGCGGCGGCGTCGGCGGTATGATCGGTGCGGCGCAGGGACCGCGCGCGGTCCAGCGTCAGGCCCGGGTCGGCGCGTTGTGCTGATGGCAACGCGGCCACCAGGGCCTCGGTCGCGGGGTCATCGCGTCTGGCGGCGAGGCGTGCCTGCGCGGCGGGCTGGCGCGCGGGATCGAGACGCGGGATCTGCCGCGCTGCGGCGGCCGGATCGGACAGCCACGCCAGACGCTGAAACCGGGCCCATTGGTCGTCGGCGGTGACGATGCCGTCCCAGCGCAGCCGGAAGCTGGACTCCCCGTTCGCTGAGTCGATCGCATTGACCCAGGCCTGGCGGGCCAGGACGTTGGCGTCAGCGGTGCGCCCGGCGTTGGCGATGGCTTCGGCACAGCGCAGCATGGCGGTGGCAAGTGTCGGTGCCGGGTTGCATTGAGACAGGACGGCGGCGTCGTCCGGGTCCGAGGTAATCGCTTCCTGCCGGCGGCGTTCCAGCATGGCCTGTGCGGGCCAATCCGGATTGCGTTGCATGAAGTCGGCGATCTCGGACGACGTGGCGGCGCCGGGCGCGCGCAAACGCAAATACAGCACCAGTTTTTCCGCCACGGGATCGGCCACCCGGGCGGCTTCAGCTTGCGCCTCGGCCCAGCGGTCGGCCTTGACAGCGGCCAGCGGATTGGGCGGTTGCGCGTGCGCATGCACGGCCAAAACACAGGCGAGGCCGGCGAGAAAGCAGCGAATCGGAACGGGCATGCACCCTTCTAGCAAGTCCAGGGTTGCGGCGCATCCATCACGCGCCTAGTTTCCGCTGCTTATCTATAAAGCCGGATCGGGAGAGGGCTATGTTCAAGGGATCGCTCGTCGCGTTGATCACCCCCATGCGGGAAGATGGGTCCGTCGACGAGAAAGCTTTTGCGAATTTCGTGGAGTGGCAGATCCAGGAAGGCACCCACGGGATTGTTCCCGTCGGCACCACCGGTGAAAGCCCCACATTGTCGCACGCCGAACACAAGCGGGTGGTGGAGATCGCGATCGCGGTCTCGGCTGGCCGGATTCCGGTGATCGCCGGCGCCGGGTCCAACAGCACTTCAGAAGCGATCGAATTGGCGCGCCATGCCAAGGAAGCCGGTGCGGATGCCGCGCTGATCGTGACGCCGTACTACAACAAGCCGACGCAAGAGGGCATGTTTCTGCACTACACCGCCATCGCCGACGCGGTGGATATCCCCATCATCATCTACAACATTCCGCCGCGTTCGGTGGTGGACATGAGTGTCGAGACGATGGCCAGGTTGGCGAAGCACCGGAACATCATCGGCGTGAAGGACGCGACCGCCAATCTGGTGCGGCCGCTGCACACGCGTCGCGCCATCGGGGCCGATTTCTGCCAGTTGTCGGGTGAGGATCACACCGCCCTGTCGTTCAACGCGGCCGGCGGTGTCGGCTGTATCAGCGTGACGGCGAACGTGGCGCCCCGGCTGTGCAGCGAGATGCAGACCGCCTGGGCCGAGGGTCGGTTGGCCGACGCGATGGCGATCCAAAACCGTCTGGTGCCGCTGCACGACGCGCTGTTCAGCGAGACCAGTCCGGGACCGGTGAAGTATGCCGCCTCGCTGATGGGCAAGACCTCCGAACGCTGCCGCCTGCCGCTGGCCCCGATCATGGGACCAACGCGCGAACGGGTGAAGGCGGCGATGGC
Organism: uncultured Rhodopila sp.; assembly: GCA_903932145.1. GTDB lineage: Bacteria > Pseudomonadota > Alphaproteobacteria > Acetobacterales > Acetobacteraceae > Rhodopila. The sequence continues at coordinate 34,561 of CAIZFE010000114.1, forward strand.
CGAAGTCGGGTTGCTGAACTGATCGATTTGTCTGAGGCTATTGTCGTCCCGAAGCGGTTGCCGTGATGCGCGCGCCTGTCCGTCCCGTCATGGTGGTCGAAGGCCTACCATCCACGTCTTGCGAGTTCACCATGCGGGAAGCCGTTGATGGCGGCCTTGCCGTCGCCATAACGATCGGACAACCCCATGGCCGCTAACGACAAAAAGAAAACCGGCCTGATCTCCCACGGCATCGCGGCGCAGAACCGCAAGGCGCGCTTCGACTATTCCATCGGCGAGACGATGGAAGCCGGCATGGTCCTGAAGGGGCCGGAGGTTAAATCGTTGCGCCTCGGCCGAGCGACGCTGACCGAAGCCTGGGCCGGCGAGCGGGAAGGGGAGATGTGGCTGTTCAACTCCTACATCCCCGAATACCAGGGCGGTGTGCTGTCGCGGTTCGAACCGCGGGCGCCGCGGAAGTTACTGCTGAAGAAGAAGCAGATCGTGCAGTTGCTGACCGCGGTTGCGAAACAGGGCGCGACGCTGGTGCCGTTACAGATCCATTTCAACGACCAGGGACGCGCGAAAGTGCTGCTGGGTGTTGGCCAGGGACGCCAGAAGCACGACAAGCGCGAGGCGATCAAGGATCGTGACTGGAAGCGGGACAAGGCGCGGTTGATGAGCCACCGGGGGTAGCCGGGTTTTTAAAGACGACTATCCTTCAAACGCCCAACCGCTCGATATTCAACCGATACCTTCTCGTCAGTTCGATCGTGGTTTCATACAGTTCCTGACGCAACCGGACGGAAGCGAAGGCAATCACGCCCTGGTTGCTTGCCCGCAGGTCCGGAAACCATGCGTCTGTCAGCGGAACGGTCGCCTGCCGATTGAGATGCAGCCGGACAGCGCGCTGCTGACCGAGTCCGATAGCTTCCTCACGCGTAAAAATCCGCACGCCAAACGGCAGTGGTGTCGCCGGAGGCCACGGTTGGGAGGTGGTGTAGGCGATCAGTGCCAGCGGCGGCCGAACCGCGAGGCAATAGCCTATATGCAAAAGCCCCGGTTCGCGGGGCTTTTGGGGGGGCGGAAACAGCACATGGACGAACGCGCCTTCCCCGATCACGGTGCTGGTTTCACTCTGAGTCGGGAATGGAGAACAGCACGTCCATCAAGGCCGAGCGTTCGGCATATCGTTCGTCTGATTCACCTTCAGTCCTGACCAACGGGCCAGGTGTCAGCGCGGCAGCCTTCGGCGGGACGAACATCGTGATCACGCGGGCAGCTTCTTCTTTCGCCTCCATATCCCGAAGGACGGCTGTCTCCACGAAGTTGGTGACAGTCCGGTTTTCCGCGCGTGCCAGAATTTCGAGGCGTTTGAACCGATCCGCATCCAAACGGAGGGTAACCGGAACTTTCGTTCCGGTTCGGCCGGTGGACGGCGTGCTGACCGTTGAAGCCTTGGAAGCGTTTGTCATGGCATCTTTATGCATCTTTATGAATCTTATTGCTACCCGTATTTGAGCGCCAATCACCTGCTTCGCTCTTGCCCGCGCCGCGCCTTCTGCCTAGGGTCCGGCCGCCGCTTGTCGGCTATCAGCCAAAAAAAGCGTATCGACCGATTGGACACGTCGTCCAGCCGAGCCGCGCGCGCAGATTAGGAACGCCCATGCGCCTCTCCCGCCGCCTTACCCTGTCCGGTGCCACATTCGCCGCCGCCATCGGCCGCCACGCCCGCGCCGCGACGCCGACCATCCGGATTGGGGTGCTGACCGATTTGTCAGGGCAATATCGGGACAACTCGGGCCCGACGACAGTCCTGGCGGCGAAGCAGGCGGTGGAGGACTTCAACCCCTCGGCGCACGGGTTCGCGGTCGAGGTTGTCGCCGCCGACCACCAGCAAAAGCCGGATGTCGGGGCGGGCATTGCCCGGCAATGGTTCGATCGTGATGGAATTGACATGATCGCCGACGTCAACAACACGGCGATCGCGCTGGCGGTTGGCCGGGTGGCGAGCGAGAAGAACAAGGCCCTGCTGATAACCGGCGCCGCGTCGGTCGATCTGACGGGCAAATATTGCAACCCCAACACCGTGCATTACGCGCCAGACACCTGGTTCGGCCCACACATGACCGGCAGCGCGGTGCTGAAGGACGGCGGCAAGGACTGGTATCTCATCATCGCGGATTACACGTTCGGCCACTCCCTCGAAGACCAGGTGACAAAGCTGATCACGGCAAATGGGGGACGCGTACTAGGTTCTTCGGCGTATCCGTTTCCGGGCACAACCGATTACTCTTCCTATCTGCTGGCGGCGCAGGCCAGCGGGGCGAAAGTGATTGGCCTGTGCAATGTCGGCGGCGATATGGAGAACTGCGTCAAGCAGGCGGCCGAGTTCAATCTGGCTGCTCAGGGCATACGCATGGCGGCGCTGCTGGGATTTATTACCGAGGCTAAGTCGATGGGGCTGGAAACGGCGCAGGGACTTTTGTTGCCGGGGATTTTTTACTGGGATATGAACGACCGAACGCGGGCTTTTACCAAGCGGTTTCTGCCCAAGACTCCCGACAACTACCCGAGCGATTTGCATGCCGCGTGCTACTCGGCGACGACGCATTACCTGAAGGCGGTGGCCGCGCTTGGCGTGGATAAGGCGAAGGCGTCGGGTTTGGATGCGATCAACTGGATGAAGGCGAACCCCAGCGACGATGATTGTTTTGGAAAGGCGTCGATCCGGGCAGATGGGCGGTTTCTGACCACCGGATATTTGTTCCAGGTGAAAAAACCGTCGCAGAGCAATAGTACCTGGGATGTCTTCAACGTGCTGTCCTCGACTCCGGCGGATCAGGCGTTCCGGCCGATGGCGGAAGGCGGATGTAGTTTTATCCGGGGGTAACTGAGGCTGGTCCGGCTTCGGGCCGGCCGTCGATCGCTGCTCGAACCGGACATTCCGAACCGTCGGTGACGATAAACCAATGAACACGAGCCGCGGCGACACAGCCCGGCGAAATGGGGGATACATGATCAAGACATTGGCGGCAGCACTTCTGCTCGCAGGCTTTGCAACCACCGCCGCCCGCGCGGATATCCAGGGCAATACCGTCACGATCGGGGTTCTGACGGACATGAACGCCGGCAATGCGGATGCGACCGGCCAGGGATCGGTCGTCGCCGCGCAGCTTGCCGTCGAGGACGCACAGAAATTCCTGCCTGGTGTAAAGATCGATGTCATCAATGCCGATCATCAGAATAAGGCTGATATCGCCGCCAGCATCGCGCGGGAGTGGGTGAGCAAGGGCGTCAACGTGATCGCGGACGTCCCCTTCTCGTCCGCCGGGCTTGCCGTGAGCGAGGTCACGCGCAACACACCGCGCTCGATCTTTATCGCGTCCGGCACTGGTACAAGCGACCTCACAGGCAAGGTCTGCTCGCCAAACACGGTGCACTGGACCTACGACTCCTACGCGACGGGCAATGCGGTTGCGCGTGCGCTTATCGGCCAGGGGCTGAAGACCTGGTACTTTATCACCGCGGACTACGCTTTTGGCGCGGCGCTGGAGCGCGATACCTCGGCGGGAGTCACCGCCCTGGGCGGGACGGTGGTTGGCCATGTGAAGAACCCGGCTTTCGCACCCGATTACTCGTCATACGTACTGACGGCGCAGAACAGCAAGGCGGACGTGATCGCGATCGCCAACGCCTCGATCGACTTCATCAATATCGTCAAGCAGGCGCGCGAGTTCGGTGTCACCAATGGACCGCAGCGGCTGGCGGCGTTGCTGACGCTCATCACGGATGTGCAATCCCTGGGCCTTGAGGCGGCACAGGGCCTTTATCTGGCATCGCCGTTCTATTGGGACCTGAACGACCGTACGCGCGCGTTCTCAGCCCGGTTCTCCGAACGCATGCACGGCCGCAAGCCCACCTTGATCCAGGCCGGCGTCTATTCCGGCGTGTTGCATTACCTCAAGGCCGTGAAGGATACCGGCAGCACCGAGGCCCCTTCGGTCATCGATGCGATGGAACGTCTGCCGGCGGATGACGACGCGTTCGGCAAGGGGTCTGTCCGCAAGGACGGAAGGGCACTGCACGACTTCCATCTGTTCCAGGTGAAGGCGCCGTCTGAGTCGAAGGGGCCGTGGGATGACTACAAGCTCATCGCGACCGTGCCGGGCGACCAGGCGTTCCGCCCGCTCGCTGAGGGCGGCTGCCCACTGGTAAAATAGTCCGACAGCCACCTAGGCCCGCGATTTTCCGGCCATGTCGGTGAATTGCAGGGCGGCGAGACGCGCATAAAGACCGCCGGCCGCGATCAGCGATTGGTGCGACCCCTGGGCGACGATCCGCCCCTCGTCGATCACGACGATGCGATCGGCCTTCAAGACGGTGGCCAGGCGGTGGGCGATGACCAGAGTGGTCCGCCCGGCCGCCAGCAGTTCGAGCGCCGCCTGGACGGCGCGTTCGGATTCGGCGTCGAGCGCGGATGTGGCCTCATCGAGCAGCAGGATCGGCGGGTTGCGCAGGATGGCCCGAGCGATGGCGATGCGCTGGCGCTGACCGCCGGAGAGGCGAACGCCTTTCTCGCCCAGAAACGTGTCGAAGCCCTCGGGCAAGCGGTCGAGGAATTGGCTGGCCTTGGCCGCATCGGCCGCCGCCCTGACCTCGGCGTCGCTGGCCTCCGGCCGGCCATAGCGCAGGTTTTCCCAAGCGGACGCCCCGAAAATGACCGGGTCCTGAGCGACCAGTCCGACACGGTGACGCACCGCCGCGGGATCGGCGGTCCTGATGTCGACGCCATCGACCTTCACGCAGCCCGAACGCGGATCGTAAAAGCGGAGCAGCAACTGGAAGACGGTCGTCTTGCCGGCGCCGGAGGGTCCGACCAGTGCCACGGTCTCGCCTGGCGCAACGTCCAGGGAAAAATCGTGCAACGAGGCCTGGTCGGGCCGGGCCGGATAATGAAACGTAACGGCGTCGAACGTCACGCTGCCGATGGGTGGCGACGGCAGCGCCATCGGTCGCGGCGGCGCGACGATGTCCGACCGTGTCGCCAGCAGTTCCGAGATCCGCTCGGCCGCGCCGGCGGCGCGTTGCAGGTCTCCGATCACCTCGGATACCGTGCCGGCCGCGAACGCGACGAGGATCGCGTAGAAGACAAAGGCGGACAGCGCGCCCCCCGTCATGCGGCCGGCGATGACGTCGTAGCCGCCCACCCACAGCACCACGGCCACCGCGCCGAATGCCAGCAGGATGACCAATGCCATCAGCACCGAACGCGTTCGAATGCGGTTGGTCGCCGTCGCGAACGTCGCCTCCACGCGCGCGGCGAAACGTTCTCGCTCGATGGTTTCGTGGGTGAAGGCCTGCACCGTGCGGATGGCGTTGATCGTTTCTTCCGCATAGGCGCCAATGTCGGCCACGCGATCCTGGGTATGGCGGGAGAGAGACCGCACCCGCCGGCCAAAAAACACGATGGGCACAACGACAAGCGGAACCACGACCAGCACCATGGCGGTCAGTTTGGGGCTGGTCAGCACCAGCATGAACAGCGCGCCGGCCAGGGTGAGCGTGTTGCGCACGGCCAGTGACAGGCTGCTGCCGATGACGGTCTGCAGAAGTTCGGTATCCGTGGTCAGGCGAGACAGCACCTCGCCGGTCTTGGTTGTTTCGAAATAGGCGGGACTGAGCGCGATGATACGCTGAAAACCGGCCTCGCGGAGATCGGCGACAACCCGTTCGCCGATCCACGAGACCAAGTAATAGCGGGCGCCGGTGGCCGCGGCCAGGATGCAAACGATGACGACAAAAGCGCCGACCGCGCCATCGAGCATGGATGCATCGCCGGCCCTTAGGCCCTGGTCAACGATATGGCGCAGGCCCTGGCCGAGCAGCAGAACCGTCAGCGAGGACACGACCAGCGCCAGGGCCGCACCGGTCAGGCGCAGGCGGTAGGGGCGAAGGAAGCCGAACAGCGGGCGAAGCTGGGTGAGCGGGCGGGGCGGCGTGCGCACGGCTACCGCGAACGTGTGGAGGCGATGATGGTGCCCCTCGACCGGGGTGTCGTCGCATCCGCGCAAGCATGATCAGCAGTGGGCATCCCGCCGTTCTCTTCTAATAGGAGGAGGGCTGCAACCCGTGAGACGTTCGGGCCGTCTGGATTTGCCTCTCCGCGCAGGCGGCGCGGATTGCCAGCGTAAGCGCGGAAACGACAATCTCAGGGGATAGCGGCGCCTTGGGGGGAGTACTCATTCCCGACTTCTTATCCTGTTTACAGGCGTTCTCGACTACCGGAGCATCGGATGATGCAGCGGGCAGATGTTGTCGGCGACCACCGTTGCCATCGCCCCGGCAGGCGACGTGATGTTAGGCAAAATCCGGGAAAGCCCGGCCACAAGCAGACCGGTCTGATCCGCGCTGTCCGCCCCATCTGTCGTTAAGGCCGTGAGTGGTTCAGCGTACGATTCGTGAAACAAGCACCAACACGGACCGTCGATTCAAATCGCGTCCGATACCGCTGGTGCCGCATCGTCTCCTTTTCCCGGTGGAAGCGACCGGCGTCCAAACGCATACATGGCGTTTTCGGACTACCTCCCAACCTCTGGTGGGGCACGGAGCGCCAGGTGATCGTGGAGAGATCCAGAAATGGTTTGCAAACCTTTCACCAAAGCGCTTTGACAACAACGTCACGCAGAGAGCGGCATCGGTTTCCCAGATCCAATCACACGCCGCCTCGGTGACGTCGGCATGCTTGGCTCCGCCCGCCGGCAAGGCGAGGTTGCTACGGTCCGCCAATTCAAATGTAAATTCAGCACTCATGGCGATACAGGCGTTGTGACTATCGAAATTATAGTCCGTCGTTTGGATCATCCCTCAAAACAGTTCCATTGATCCACTCTCCGACGCCGCGTTGCTCCGAACCATGTTTTCGGGCGCTTCATGCGGCTTGCCGTCCAGCAGATGGGCGACAAATCGTTCGCGCACGTCACTCATTGTGTAGCGTGAAAGCAGGCTTTTCACCCACTCTGTATCGATGATCGTATTTGCGAATTCAGGCGCGGCCTCGGCTGTGCTGCGTGCCAAGTCCTCGATCGCCTCGCCGATCACATGCAGCGTGTCGACGACGTGTTCCAGTCGCTGCTTGGTCCGATCTTGAAACTGAATTCCCGTGACCATACCATCGACATCGGCGGAAATCACGGCCGACTCTTTGACGGCGCTCGCAACCACGGTTGACAATTCTCTGGTGCGGCGAACCAGGGCTGGTAGCAGGATGTCAAGCTGTTCCTTGACCTGGATGTTGTTCGTCATATCTACCGTGGCCACTTTCCTGAGCGAATCGTATCCGCTTGTTATGCCCTGTATAATTGCCTTGAGTTCCCCGTTCATCGTGATGGAGTGGGTCTGCATGGCCTTTGACAGTTCGCGGACCTCGTCAGCCACGACGCGAAACGTCAATCCGGCCTGTCCTGCACGCTCGGCTTCGATACGGGCATTCAGCGCCAGCATGTTCGTGGTGCGATTGATTTGATCCATGCTGGAAAGGCAGGCTTCTATGCGTTTGACGTTGGCGTTCAGCAAGTCCAGCGCATAGACCATGGACATGGAATCTTTGGACAGCAGCAGGATCTTCCCGACCACATCGCTGAGCGCGGTTTCCAGAAGAGTGGCGATTTGTTCGATCGATGTCGTCTTGCCGTCCACATCGACGCCCATCGCAAGGTTCGTCAGACTATCGACCCGTACCGTTTGTTGCTGCGTGCCAATCGCCAGCCCTTGAAAACGCAGACTGAGTGAATCGGCTTCGGTTTCGACAAAACTAGACGTGCGATTGATCTCACCCGCCAGCGCGTGAATCACCCGTTGCTGCATGGTGGCGAGTGACATCCAGCGCTGCAATAAGGCGGTATGAGGTGACGATGGCGGCGCCTCTTCATCGCACGTCGGCACCGGCGGTACAATCGGTATGACCGGTGCCTCAATCGCGCGGGTGCGCTTCTTAAAAAAACTAAACATCTCAGACCCGTATGCCGCGTTTGGCGGTTGCCTGGCAGTTATACAAGACCTGGTCGGGAATTTTGCCGATTGGCAACTCGATCTCGGAGGCGCCGCAATCGTGCGCGGCTTTGGGCATGCCATAGATCACGCAAGACGCTTCATCCTGCCCGATCGTTGACGCACCGGCACGACGCATTTCCAGCAGCCCTGCCGCGCCATCTTTGCCCATGCCCGTCAGGATGATACCGACCGCATTGGCGCCGGCCGCCCGCGCCACAGAGCGAAACAGCACATCAACGGATGGGCGATGCCCGGATACCGACGCCTGGTCATGCAACCGGCAAATGTAGTTCGCCCCGGACCGAGCGAGTTCCATATGGTGGGAGCCGGGGGCGATATAGACGTGCCCGGGTAGGATGCGATCGCCGTCGGACGCCTGCCTGACCGAAACGGCACAGTTCTGATCGAGTCGGTTGGCAAACTGGGCAGTGAATGCCGGCGGCATGTGTTGGGTCACCAGGATGGCAGGCGCGTCAGGCGGGAAAGCGGACAGCAATGTATGCAATGCCTCCACCCCCCCGGTTGACGCGCCCACAGCAATCAGTTTTTCGGACGAGCTGTAACCGGCACTTGTCACGGATCGTGTTGGCTTTTGGGCGTTTTGCGTCAGTGGCTGTACGCGCGCGCGCGCCGCCTGCTTCACCTTGGAAACAATTTCGTCGCGCATCGCGATAAAGCCTTCCTTCAGGCCGATCGTCGGTTTGGCCACATAGTCAACCGCCCCCATTTCCAGCGCGTGAAGCGCCGTATCGGCACCTTTCTGGGTCAGGGATGAAATCATCAACACCGGCATTGGCCGCAGGGTCATGATCTTCTCCAGGAACACCAACCCGTCCATTCTTGGCATCTCGATGTCCAGCGTAACGACGTCGGGGTTCAATGACTTGATCATCTCCCGGGCAACGAATGGATCGGGGGCCGCGCCAACCACGGTGATGGAAGAGTCTGACTGTAACAATTCGGTGAGCATTTGACGCACCAAAGCTGAGTCATCGACGATAAGCACCCGGATTTGTGTCATGGTGGGGCCCTAGAACAATTCAACCGAACCCGGAACGGGCTCGAATAGAAGTTTCGATTTGTATTTGGCTTCGCATTTGACGACCGCTATTTCTTCGGGTCTGCGCAGTTCCAGAAGCATGACCTGTCCTGTGGCCGGGAAGAAGTGCACACGACGCGGCAGATCCCCGCGCAGATGCGCCGCTGCGATCCGCAATCCTTCGGCAGCAAGATACTCCTCCACGAAGTCGGCATTACGGTGCCCGATATTGCTGCTACCGCGCATGACATTGCCGCCGCCGAACACCTTTATCTCCAGGCGTTGACGCAGTCCGCCGCGGGCCAGAATATCGTTAATCAGGCGTTCCATGGCGACGTTGCCATAGCGCATGCAGGGCGAAGCACCACCCCATCCGTCGCCCCCTGATTCAGGCAACATGAAGTGGTTCATGCCGCCAACACCGATAACCGGGTCGCGGATGCAGGCGGCCACACACGACCCCAGGACGGTGACGAGCATCTCACCCGCTGAATCCGTGACGTAATGTTCTCCAGGGAACACCTTCACCGCAACGGCATCGAACCGAGGATCACGATACCGATGTGTATTTACCGACTCCGGGCTTTCCAGCGCTCGTTTGTAGCGAACAAGGGTTTGCGCCATCACCGGATCCTCCGATAGATCGTGCGGCCCACCAGATCGAACCGATCCGAGATGTTCGTCAGGCTTTCGGAGTGTCCGACGAACAACCAGCCATCGGGACGCAGTATAGTCGCGAAACGATCGAACAGGCGCCGTTGGGTGGGCTTATCGAAATAAATGACGACATTCCGGCAGAAAATGACATCGAATGGCCCGGTCATCGGCCAGTCTTCGAGCAAATTAAGCGGCTTGAATGTAATCAGGGATCGCAACGTGTCATCCATGGCGGCGCGCCCGTCTGGCTCCGTCGAGACGTATTGCTTCCGGAGCGGCGGAGGGATCGCCTCAACGCGCTCGGCGTCATACAGTCCCTCGGCAGCATGTCTGACCACGTTCGTGTCCAGGTCGGTCGCGAGAACCCGGACGTCCCAGCCATTCATCGGCAATCGGCAATCGCGCAAAGTCATAGCCAGTGAATAAGGTTCTTCTCCCGTCGAACATCCCGCCGACCATAATCTGAGGCGGCCGTTGCGCGGCCCATTCGCCTTGATCGTCGCCGGCAGGACGGTCTGCGCCAGGTAGTCGAAATGATGCGACTCCCGAAAGAAGCTGGTGTGGTTGGTGGTGATGGCATTGACAAGCATGTCCTGTTCGCCAGCCCCCTCCGGGCCCTCGAGCAGGCGGCAATATTCGGCGAAGTTGGCCAGACCTAGAATCCGCAGGCGCCGGCCCAGGCGCCCATGGATGAACGCGCGCTTCCGATCGTCGATCACGATGCCCGACCGCTTGGCGACCAAGGCAGAGATTTTCCGGAAGTCGTCATCGTGAAGCGCGTATTCGCTCTGCATCACTATTCCTGCGCAACAAAAGGACTCGCGCCGATCCATCGATACCGATGGATCGGCGCCGGATCAGAAGTCCAACTTAGAATTGCTTCCAGTCGGTATCCCCGCCTCGTACGGCACGACGGGGAGCCGGCGCCGGCTCCCGCTGGAACCGCGGGGTGTCGGTGTTGGCGACGGGACGGACTGTTCGCACCAGGGGCGGGGCTTCCCGGCCCGAGCGAAAGGCGCGGTCGTTGGCAGCGTGGTTCGACGACCTCGGCGCAGGCGCGGGTGCCCGGGCCGGGGCTGCGGCGAAGCCATCGGACAGTCTGAATTGCGCCACCATCTCTGCCATCGAGGCGGTCTGGTCCTCCATCGACTTCGCCGCCGCCGCCGCCTCTTCGACCAACGCGGCGTTCTGCTGGGTCACCTTGTCCATCTGCACGATGGCGGTGTTCACCTGCTCGATGCCGCCACGCTGTTCCTGCGACGCGGCCGAAATTTCGGCCATTATATCGGTTACGCGCCGCACCGATTGCACGATGTCTTCCATGGTTTTGCCGGCGGTATCGACCAACCGGGACCCGGATTCCACCTTCGAGACCGAGTCAGAGATCAGCCCCTTGATCTCTTTCGCGGCGTTAGCACTGCGCTGAGCCAGGTTGCGGACTTCCGCGGCGACGACTGCAAAGCCACGCCCCTGATCACCGGCACGCGCGGCTTCCACCGCGGCATTCAGTGCCAGGATGTTGGTCTGGAAGGCGATTTCGTCGATCACGCCGATGATGTCGGCGATCTTCCGGCTGGCCTGGGTAATGCCGTCCATGGTGTGAACCACCTCGGACACCACGGAACCACCCTTGATCGCGACTTCCGAGGCCGACGACGTCAGCTTGTTGGCCTGTTGAGCATTCTCGGCATTCTGACGCACCGTGTTGGTCAGTTGCTCCATGCTGGCAGCGGTTTCCTCCAGGCTGGCCGCCTGTTCCTCGGTCCGTTGCGACAGATCGGTGTTGCCGGAGGCAATTTCCCGCGCCGCGAGCGTGAGGGTTTGTGCGGTCTCCGAAATCTCTCCAATCATCGAAGACATCGTGTCGAGAAGTCCGTTCACGCCCTCGCAAAGCTGCGCGATGTCGCCGGTCTTTCCCTCCAGCGGGATACGATGACGGAGATCGTTTTCTTTTGCTGCGTTGACGACGTCCTGTGTTTGCTGGACGGCAGCCTGGAGCACTTCGGATGCCTTGACCTGGGCGGTGATGTCGGTTGCGTATTTCACAACCTTGAACGGCTTGTGATCCGGGCCGTAAATCGGGTTGTAGCTTGCTTGGATCCAAACCTCCTTGCCACCCTTGCCGATACGTTTGTATTGGCCCGAGTCAAATTCTCCGCGACCCAATTTGTCCCAGAACATCCGGTAGTCAGCACTTTGACGATAGCTGAGATCGACGAACATGGAGTGGTGCTGGCCGACCAATTCGTTTCCGGAGTAACCGAGCGTGTTGAGAAAATTGTCGTTAGCGCGCAGAACCTTGCCATCGAGCGTAAATTCAATCACCGCCTGCGCTTTGTTGATCGCATCGATCTGCCCGCTGAAATCAGCGTTTCTGATCACCTGCTCGGTAATATCGGTGGCGTATTTAACAACTTTGAAGGGCTTGCCGTCCGGTCCCATGATCGGATTATAGCTGGCTTGAATCCAGACCTCTTTCCCGGCCTTGCCGATGCGTTTATACTGACCGGCGTCATACTCGCCGCGGCCCAATTTGTCCCAAAACATCCGGTAATCGTGGGTCTGACGATACGCTAACTCGACGAACATCGAATGATGCTGGCCGACGATTTCCGCTTCTGAATAACCCAACGCGTTCAGGAAATGCTCATTCGCCCGCAGAACCTTGCCTTCCAGCGTGAATTCGATGACGGCCTGTGCTTTGTTGATAGCCAAGATCTGGCCGCTAAAATCGGCATTCTTCATCACCTGCTCGGTGATATCGGTGGCGTATTTAACAACCTTGAACGGCTTGCCGTCCGGTCCCATGATCGGATTATAGCTGGCCTGAATCCAGACCTCTTTGCCGCCTTTTCCGATACGCTTATATTGACCCGCGTCGTATTCGCCACGCCCGAGCTTATCCCAGAAAGCACGGTAATCGTTGGTTTGACGATACGCTGGCTCCACAAACATGGAATGATGTTGGCCGACGATTTCCTGTTCCGCATAACCGAGCGCGTTCAGGAAATTGTCGTTGGCACGAAGGACCTTGCCGTCGAGTGAGAACTCAATGACCGCCTGTGCTTTGTTAATGGCTGCAATCTGTCCGCTGAAATCCGCGTTCTTCAGCGCCTGCGCAGCGCCTTCAGTCGGCTTTGTGGCCAATTTTTCTAAGACGGGCTTGGGCTTGGGCTTGGGCGCCGACTTGATCTTGGTTTTTTCTTCGATCGTCGCGATGGTGGGGGGCATGGATATCTCCGTGAGGATGTGTGCTTAAGGCGGCTTGGTACTTAGGCGGCTTTTGCCGTCTGCGTTTCCGCCTGGCTGTGTCGGGCTTCGGGAGTGGTTTTAGGGCTTCCAAACAGACCGGACAGCGAGACGAGGGTTACCATTCTGTCTTCCAGCGCGACCAATCCGTCGAGAAACTGATCATGGGTGGGTAGTCCCATTTCCGGAATGGGGCGGATAGCGCCAGGATCGACCGATATGATGTCCGAGACGGTATCCACCAACAGCCCGATCGTCCTGGTTGCGGCAGCGACGATGATGACGACGTGCATCTTGGTCGGGTTGGTCATGCCCATGCCGAAACGGGCGCGCAGGTCGAAAATGGGCACGATCACGCCACGTAAATTGATGACGCCGCGGACATGAGCGGGGGCATTCGGGATCATCGTTGTATCTGTCCAACCCTTGATCTCGCGCACCACCATGATGTCGATGCCGTACTCCTCGGCACCCAGTGTGAAGGTGATAAACTGTTGTGTGTTTTTGCCAGTGGCCTCCCGATCCAGACTATCGTTGGCGAGGGTACTGACCATCGATTGAATCGCTGGCTGCATCTGTCCTGTCCTCTGTAAAATCCGATTAATGAGCTCGGGCGGTCTCGCGGACCTCGGCCCATCGGCGGGTCGGCTCCGGGCGGTTCGCGCAGTCGCTTTCGCGAAGGCGCGCGATATCCAAAATCAAAGCCACCCGGCCATTTCCAAGGATCGTTGCGCCGCTGATGCCGTCGACCCTGTCGTAGTTGGCCTCAAGACTTTTCACGACGACCTGCTGCTGTCCGAGAAGGTCATCAACAACCACGCCGATCCGGCCCGCACCCTCGCTCTGCACGATGATCACGATGCCATGGCACGGATCGGCAATCGCGTTTGCGATCGAGAATTGCCTATGTAAATGGATCAGCGGAACATATTCGCCGCGAAGCCCCAGGACGTCGCCGCGCCCGACCACAGGATGAACGTCGGCTGCCTTGGGTCGGAGGCTTTCTATGATCGCAGTTAAAGGAATAATGTAGGTCTCGCTGCCAACCGAAACGACCATGCCGTCGAGCACGGCGAGCGTCAGCGGCAGCGACAGAATAAACCGGGAGCCCGCGCCAAACTGAGACTGCACCGTGATGCGACCTCCAAGCGTTTGGACATTACGCTTGACGACGTCCATGCCGACGCCGCGCCCAGAAATATTCGACACTTTGTCGGCGGTGGAAAACGCTGGCAGAAAAATAAGATTGTCGATTTCTTCGTCACTCAGGGTCGCCCCGGCCGGAACCAGCCCGCGGCTTTGGGCTTTAGCCACCACCTTTCCACGGTCAATTCCGCGCCCATCATCTGACACTTCGATAACGATACGGCCACTGCGCTGGGCCGCGCCAAGGTGAATGGTTCCCTGGCGTGGCTTACCCACCCCCGCTCGAATATCCGGCATTTCAATGCCATGATCGATGGCATTGCGGATCATATGGGTTAGCGGATCATTCAATTGCTCAATGACCGTCTTGTCGATTTCGGTCATTTCGCCGGTCGTTATGATCCGGACCTCCTTACCGAGGGTGGCAGCAAGGTCGCGAACGATGCGAGGCATCCGAGCGAAGACCGATTTCACAGGCTGGGCCCGGATCGCCATGACGCTTTCCTGGAGTTCCCTTGCGCTCTGTGCCAGCGCCTCTATGCCTTGAATCAAGGCAGGATAATGATCCAAGGGCAGCAGCGAACTTTGTTCCGTCAACATCGCCTGGGTAATCACCATTTCACCCACCAGATTGACCAGACGGTCCACCTTGTCGACGTCAACCCGGATCGATTGGGTGGGCGTGATTGCCGCGGACGCCGTCTCTTCAATTTTGACCGCCGGCACTGCCATCAATGGCCAAGCCGCGTCGGCGATGATCGGGTCTGCGATGGTGGCGGTCGATACGACTTGTATTGTCAGGTCGCAATCATCCTCGACGAATTCAAAAACCTCATGGATGGCACTTTCCGGGGCACCCGTATCCAGGGTGTATATCCAACTTAGATATGCGGCCTCGGGTTCGATTTCCGCCAGCCTCGGAATACGAGAGGTGTCGACTTCAATACTCAGGCCGCCAAGTCGCCGTAATTGCCGTACCAGCAACAACGGTTCGTTGGCATTGCGGAGCATCTCGGAGTGGGGGGCAAACACAATCCGATAGCGGCTTTCGCCATTTGCCCTGGTTGCATCCGCTGCCACGGCGATGTTTGCAGGCTTGGCGCACATGTTTTCGGAGGAAGCGACCAGCAACTCTTCCAGAGATGCGCTGATATCGCCGGCAAAGCCCGCTGGGACCGCGGAATCATCCCGCGCGGCGCTTACGATATCGCCTAACGCGTCGCTTGCACGTAGCAGGAGCTGGATGACATCGAGGTTGACCTGAACCTTTCGGTCTCGTATCGCATCCAGCAAGCTTTCGAAAACATGGGAGAAGGTCACTAGGGTGGCGAAACCGAAGGCTCCCGCCCCACCTTTTATTGAATGAACGGAACGAAATATCGCATGGAGGGTTTCTTCATCACCGCCGCCGTTTGACAGTTGCTCAAGATGGGATTGCAATGCGTCCAGGAGTTCGGCGCATTCCTCGAAGTAAGTTTTACGAAATTGGGCGAGGGGGTTCGCGTCCATTTACGGGCAAACACGCTGGATCAGTTCGATGAGTTTCTCCGGGCTGAAAGGCTTGACCAGCCATCCCGTGGCGCCGGCTGCTTTGCCTTCCGCCTTTTTCGTTCCATCGCTTTCAGTTGTCAGGATTAGAATGGGTACGCCGCGATGATGGGAACCGGATCGCACATTTTTTATCAGAGAGATGCCGTCCATTACAGGCATATTCAGGTCGGTGATGATCAGATCAAATTTGTTACCATCAAGGACGGAAAGCGCTTTCTTTCCATCTTCCGCCTCATTTACGTCAAAACCTGCCTTTCGTAAGGTAAACGAAACCATATCGCGCATGGTTTTTGAGTCGTCAACAGTGAGGATTCGTTTCGCCATATTCAGTCCATCCAAATGCTGAAATCCGCTTCCAATCCCAGATCGGCAACTGCCATGCGGAATGCCGCGGATGCGTGCGTAATTCTAAACGAGGTGGCAGCCGAGCCGGCGGCACGTCCAGTTGCAAGGAGTAACTGGACGCAGGGCGTGGACATGCGATCGACGGCGCTTGCATCCAGGGTTAATGCCCCAGTAGGCAAGAGTGCCATTACCATGTCTCGCAGGGACTGTGCGTGCGCGAAATCCAGGATCTGTGGCAACGTGTTCATGGTCTATGGTCCCAATGCTACCGACAGATATAGGGGAGTTCAGAAAAACGGGGCTTGGCCAAACTTCGGATCCCGGGCAGAGGTCACGGTTTGGGTGGAGCAAGGCGCCGAGCCCGCAACGGATGGCGTGGCACGCTTTCGACGAAGGGGATTTGTCCGTGCGCACTCGACACCCGAAAGCCGATCTTGCGGCGGCGGAGTCTTTCAAAACAGGCTCTCCCGGCCTGGCCCGCGATTCGCTCAGCGAGTCCCCGGCCGGCTAGCCGAACGAAATCTGGCTCCGGAAGCGCGGGGCGTCGGCAGGGTAGTGTGGCACGGATTTGGGCCAAGCCCGGCACGCGCCCACGGGCACCGCTGACCAGCGGTTTATCCGGGTCTGGCTGTTCGATACCAGGGGCTGAAGCGACAATTCGCATTCGCGATCAAAGGAGCGGACGGAACGCCTCCGGCAATCTGTAAATCAATTTTCATTGAAATTGCAACGAAAAAACCTTGACCCAAGCCTCTCAGAGAGAATGCGTCGTTCAGAGAGAAAACCGCGTATCGTGCCGGACTGGAAATTCCAAGCCTCATACCAGTCCGCGTTGAGCCATCTGGCGCGGCACCGTCAGCGCGCAGGTGGCCCGGACAAGCCGGGCCACGCACGTGGAATCGCCGTGTGTCAGTCTCAACACGGACTGGTATCACACGCAAAACCGCCCGAAGCTGGCCTGCGGCTTGAATTGGGGCGGAGATCTGGCCCGCGACAAAGTGGCATCCGTACACTGGCTGGCCGATTTGTTCGGCCTGGAGGTCCGCGAATCTAGTCCGTTCAGCCCGCCCGGTCGGTTCGCGGTCGTCCGGATCGGCGAGACCAATCTCGATTTCGATAAGGGGCAGGACTTCAAGGCACACCACTATGCCTTTCTCGTTGACGACGAGGCATTCGACCGCCTCGCCGCCGCGGAGGACTCCGATGCCGTCGTTCTCGGCGGCCTGGCCGCCTTCGTAGGCCTTTCCGTGGCGGAGGCATTGGGCATTCCGGCCATCGGAACGGGGCTCATTCCGATCGCGCCGACGCGGGACTTTGCCTCGCCATTCCTGCGACCGAGGACCGTGCCGCACTGGCTGAACCGGGCAAGCCATCTCCGGGTCGACACATTGGTCTGGCGCGCCTTCAAATCCCCCACCAATGGCGCCCGCGCCGCGGTGTGCGGGCTGCCGCCACGTCGTAAGCTCTTGACAGAACATCCGATGCTTTACGGCATATCCCCCAGGCTCGTGCCTCCGCCCGCCGCCCGCCGCCCGCCGCCCGCCGCCCGCCGCCCGCCGACTGGCCGGCAAACGCGCGGATTTGCGGCCACTGGCTGGCGCCCGCGACGGATTGGTCGCCGCCGCCGCCGGACCGCCAATCTATCTCGGCTTTGGCATCATGGGGGCCTTGGGCGGCTCGGAGTTGATGCGAGAGGCGCTGACGGCGCTGCGGGGCCGGCGCGTGCTGTTTTATCCAGGCTGGGGTGACGTGGCGGCTGCCGACCTGCCTGCCGGCGTCTACCTGTTGGAGGGTGCGCCACATGGCTGGCTCTTCCCCCTTACAACACTGGTCGTCCATCATGGCGGTGCAGGCACCACGCATGCGGCCGCCCGCGCTAGCGTGCCGTCTGTGGTGGTTCCGTTCGCGGGCGACCAGTTCTTCTGGGCGGATCGCCTGCGCGAAGCCGGCGCCGCGACGGTGCCCGTGCGCGCCAAGGGCCCAGCGCGGATCGGCTGGCGCGGTCCAGCGCCGCGGCGCTCGCTTCGTCCGTCGCGCGGGAGGACGGGCTGAGCATGGTCGTTAGGGCGATCGGAGCATTAGCGGCCGACGCGACGGATGCCTCTCCCGGAAGGCGGGATCCTCGCTCGCCGTTGACAAGGCCACTGATGTAGAATGCAGCGGCGACGCATGGTCACCCTAGGCGGAGGCTTTGACGGGTTGTCGTCCTCAGGCGCTCTGGCCGGCGCGGACATCGAGGTGACGCTCATCGATAAGCACAATCACCACTTGTTCCAACCGAGCCTGTATCAGATGGCCACCGCGGCGCTGGCGCCTGACATCGCTATTCCGATGAGATGGGTGCTGGCAAAGGCGCGCAATATCCGGGTCCTGATGGCCGAAGTGACAGGGATCGACACACCGAACGCCGTCGGGTGGTCCTCGTCGTCAGCGACACCTTGCCGGACGACTAGTCCGTCATGGCGACTGGCTCGGCCTACAACTATTTCGGTCGTCCCGAGTGCGAACCCCTGTTCCAGCTCCGAAGATGATCGGGGATGCGCAAATCATCCTCGCCGAAGCTGGTCCCCGACTGATGACTGCTTTACCAGAGCGCGAAGCGCCTAACCCGGCGATACTTTGGGCAGGCTCCCGTGAGCGGGAGCCTTTCCTCGCAGGTCCATGAATTGCTGCGATGCCGGTAAGCGATGATTGATGGCCGGCGGCGACCATCTGTGTGGCTACGCTGATCATCTCCATGGGGCTCGACGCGGCCACCAGGAACGGCTGCGCCGCGGGCATAAATGCTGGTGAAAAGGACCTTCACGCCGAATTTGCGCTCGGAAGGCATCGGCGCGTGCGCGCGTCTGTTTTATCAAGACTGCCATTCGACGTCTCGGTCGTCAGCTTTCCACTATTCGGCATGGCATAGCGCAATCGACCAATGAACGGTGCAACTTCCGTAATTGGCCAGCCTGTGTATTCCCCGGAACACCGCCAGCGTGCCATCGGGGTATTGATGAACACATACCTTCACCTTCACGAAGTGCGGTTGGTGTAACATCTTTTTTGTAATTTGGGTTCTTCAAGCGTTTGTCCATTCAGGACGTTCAGAACCTTCGACCGATTGATGATGACATAGGCGATGCCACCCTTTTCGTAGAGGACGTTTGCCTTGGCCGTAGTTACGTCAGTCATGGGTTTCTCCTCTTCGAACCGTCAGGCGCCGGATGGCACCCAGTTTCTGTTAACGTCGCAGTTTGTTTCGATGTCGCATGTCGGTTAGACCAAATAATAAGGGCTGCCTCCTTCGTAAGTCAATTACCGGAAACCACTCATACCGGTCCATGCCGGGTGTGGCTTTGCGTCAATCGCATCCTCAGCCCCACGCAGCGAATAACTGGGTAGTTTCCGAGGGTGCCGCATTCACCCAGCCCGTGTTTCCATGTTTTCGTCGCGAAGGAAACTGATGCGGGTCATACAGACTGCCTTCTTGAAACCCGCACGGCGCGAATGTCGTTCCTATTCGGCAAAAGATGATCGGGGCTGCCCGGTCGCGTCACCTTCATAGAGATCTATGCCCAATACCATCCCAACACCCGAAGGGAAAGTTGTATGTCCAAGGTAATTTCCGCAAGCGATGCCGCTGCGCTAATAAAGGACGGCGCCACGGTTGGGGCCGCCGCCTGCGTCATATCCGGATGGCCGGAAGAAATCGCGATCGCAATGGAAAAGCAATTTCTTGCCTCCGGGCATCCCGCGAAACTGACGCTTGTTCACGCCTCGGGTATCGGTGACTGGCAAAGCAAGGGCACGCAGCATTTCGCTCATCCCGGAATGATCTCTCGCTGGATCGGCGGCCATTGCGGGCTCTCCCCGGACTTCGCAACGATGGTGCTTAGCGGTGGATGTGAGGGATATAACTTACCGCAGGGCGTGCTTTCGCAGTTATGGCGTGAAATAGCCGCGCACCGACCTGGACTGATCACCAAGACAGGTATTGGCACTTTCGTCGATCCACGTCTTGAGGGCGGAAAGATGAATACGATCACAACCAAGGACATGGTGAAGGTGATCTCGTTCGAGGGCCAGGAATGGCTTTTCTACCCCACGTTCCCCGTTGACGTGGCGATTATCCGCGGGACGACGGCGGACGAGAACGGAAATCTAACCGTCGACGACGAAGGGGCGTTGTTTGAGATCCTGCCGCTTGCACAGGCGGCGAAAAACTGCGGCGGCATGGTCATCGCCGAAGTTGAATACGTTGCTCGAGCGGGCACTTTGAATCCCAAGTCGGTGCGGGTGCCAGGCGTATTGATCGACCACATCGTCGTTTCCGCTCCAGACAATCATTGGCAGTCCGCCGCCACACGTTTCAATCCGTCATTCTCGGGCGCCAATCGCTCTCCGTTGGGCGATATCCCACCGATGGTGTTGGATGAACGCTTGATCATCGCGCGTCGTGCCGCAATGGAACTGATGCCAGGTAGCGCGGTGAATTTCGGCGTTGGGATTCCTCAAGGAATCGCGGCCGTGGCGGCGGTTGAAAAAGTCTCTGGGCTGACGACGATGACGTCGGAAACGGGAACGATCGGCGGCGTCCCGGCGGACGGTCATGATTTCGGCATGTCATACGACGCCGAGGCCTTTGTTGAACAGCAAGTACAGTTCGACTGGTACAGCGGTGGCGGGTTGGATATCGCCTTCGAAAGCTTCGCGCAGGTGGATGTGGTCGGAAATGTCAACGTCAGCAAGTTCAACGGCAAAAGCGTCGGCTGCGGTGGATTCATCGACATAACCCAGCACGCCAAGAAGGTTGTCTACGTCGGCAGCTTCACGACCGGAGGACTAAAGATCGTTGCGGCGGACGGAAAACTGACCATCGAGACCGAGGGCAAACACAAGAAGTACGTCAAGCAGGTCGAACAGATCACCTCCAGCGGCGCCTATGCGTCAAAGGTCCGCCAACCGGTGACATTCGTGACCGAACGCTGTGTGTTCGAACTACAGGATGGGCATCTGGCGCTGACCGAGGTCGCACCGGGTATCGATATCGAGAAGGATATTCTGGCCCACATGGACTTCAAACCAAGAACGACGCCGGCCCCTAAACTGATGGACGCGGGAATATTCCAGGCCAATTGGGGCGGCCTGAAGACGATCCTGACATCGAAAAGCAAGGGCAAGACATTATGAATGCCGAGCAAGCAGAAATACGCCAGACGGCAAAGGAATTCGTCGCCAAGAATATCATTCCCCACGCGGCGGAATACGACAAATCTGGTGATTTCCACGGTTATATTCTGGAAGCCGCCAAATCGAGCGGCATCTTCGCGATGGCGGTGCCAAAGGAATATGGCGGGCTAGGTTACGGCCCTTTAACCCAGGCATTGGTGCTGGAGGAATGGGGCTATGGTTGTGCTGCGATGGGAACGACATTGTCGGCCAGCATTTTGAGTATGGAATCGGTTCTGATCGCAGGTACCGACGACCAGAAGCGGCGCTATTTTAAGCCAATGCTCACGGCTGGAATCGGAGCATTCGCATTGACGGAACCGGCGGCGGGTTCGGACGCAGGCGCCGGCGTGGCGACTGCCATAAAGAGCGGGAACGACTATATCCTGAACGGTCCGAAATGCTGGATTACCAACGGCGGAGAGGCTGCCGTCCTGGTGGTATTCGCAGCGACTGATTTGGCGAAGGGGGCGAAAGGCCTCAGCGCCTTCATCGTCGAGCGCGGACTGCCCGGCTTCATCATGGGTGACCGCGAGGAAAAGCTGGGATTACGCAGCTCAAACACCGTGTTTTTCTTTATGAAAGACCTCCGCATTCCCGCCACCAATCTTTTGGGAAGCGAGGGCGACGGCATGAAGATCGCCATGGAAACACTCGATCTGGCGCGGCCATCGATTGGCGCGCTGGCCATTGGCCTGGCGCAGCGGTGCCTTGATGAGTGCGTCAAGCATTTGCACGAGCGCTATCCCGCCAAAATGTTCCCTGGTGAAACCCTGCAGTTCGACCTGGCCGACATGCAGATTCAGATCGAGGGCGCCAGACAGGCACAGCATCACACGATGGCACTGCGCGAAGCGGATCTGCCGTTCTCCAAAGAACCGGCGATCGCAAAGACCTTGGCAACCAACGTCGCGATGGCCGTCTCATCCCAGGCGATGCGCCTGATGGGATCGCACGCATACACGTCGGAATTCGGCAAGTTCATGCGCGATGCAAAGGTCATGCAGATCTACGAGGGTACCAATCAAATCCAGCGTCTGGTGATCGCGCGCTCGGTCCTGGCCCCCTCCAAGGTGATCGCCCCGGCAATGAAGGAAGGTGCGAAATGAGTTACTATCTGACCGAAGCCCAGAAGAACCCGGGGCAACGCGCGCATGATTTCGCTGACGAATTTCTGGTTCCGATTGTCGCGGATCTGGACCGTGGCCAGGTGTTTCCGAAAGCCCTGATTGCCCAGTTGGCGGCACATGATTTCCTGGGACTTGCGGTACCCGAACAGTCCGGTGTGGCGGGCGCTGGATTCGTCAGCCATATCGAGGTCGTTCAAGCCCTGTCCCGAACCTGCCCCGCGATCGCCTCTATCATCAACAACCACGCCCTGTTCGCCTACGCCATCGACCATTGGGGCAGTGAGGCACAGAAGAGTCAGTACTAACCAGCGTTGATCAAAGGCGAAAAGCTCGCCGCGATCGCCATCCAGGAGGAAGGGCCAGCCTTGGCGACCGGTCCCTGTGCGTTCATTGCGACCCGTCAGGGCAAAGGGTTCACGCTGAACGGAACCAAAACGTTCGTGCGTAATGCCGGTGCCGCCGATGTCTACCTGGTGTTCGCGACCATCGCCGCGGATGCCGGCGGTAACGGACTGACCGGCTTCATCATCGATGCGGCGGCGAGCGGCCTGACCGTTGGACCCAGGCTTGAAACCATGGGCCTAAAAGCCTGCCTGGTGGCGCATCTCAGCTTCAAGAATGTTCCAGTCAGCGATGCCGGAGTCATGGGCACGGAAAACTGCGGATCGGTGATCGCCAACCAGTTGCTCGCAGTTGCCGCGGTTGCCGAGGCCGCGCAAACTGTCGGTATCGCCAAGGCCGCGGTATCCCATGCCGCGGAATACGCAAAGCATCGAGTGCAGTTTCGCCATCCAATCGCCGGCCTGCAAGCAATCCAGACATTACTCGCCGATATCGTCACCGACAGCCACATGGCCTGGCTCGGTGTTCGACACGTCGCGCGATTGATCGAGGACGAAGCACCGTTCGAACCCGAAGCCGGCATGGTGCAAATGTTCGCAGGCCGAATTGGATCGAGGATGCTGGTCGATGGGATTCAGATCGAAGGTGGCATGGGAATTTGCGAGGTCGTGCCGAAGCACATACCCGGCCCTCTGCCACTTGCACGAATGTTCCGGGATATCGCGGGGACGACGTTACTGGATGCCCCGAGTGACTTCCCCGACAAGCTTATCGCGGCCGGCATCGCCTGATCCCGCGAGGCCAGCAGCCTGAACACAATCGAAAGGAAATTTCAAATGTCCGCCGCAATCAAAGTTGTTCCTCTTACCGATTTCATCGTCGGCCAAACATGCACCTATCATCAACTGATCGATGACAAGCTGGTCCGCGGCTATGCCGACATCACCGGCGATCACAACAAGATCCATGTCGACGATGAGTTCGCCAAAAGGACGAAGTTCGGCCAGCGCATCGCGCATGGCGGAATCATGTTTGGCATGATCTCCAAAGTCTTGGGCCGCGAGATGCCGGGCCTGGGCACCGTCTATCTCAGTCAGTTGGTCAATTTCCACGCACCGGTGTTTATCAATGACACCGTCACGCTGACCGCAACGATCACAGCGCTGCTGCCCAAGCACGTCGCCAAGATCACGACAATTTTGACGAAGCAGACTGGGGAAATCGTCGTGGACGGCGTGTCCACGGTAAAGCTGCCCGGTTGGCTGATGAAGGCCTGATTTACCATCGGCCATCCTTCGGGATGGCTGGTCGGACCACCCAAAGCATAATGATCGCGGCAACCGAACTGGCTGTCGCGATCATTATGCTGTTCTCGTTATCGTATGATGCGGCTCACGACCCATCCAAGCCCGACGATCAATGCCAACACCCCAAACGCGGCTATCAAACTGCCATCCGCAATCAGGAGTGTCAGCAAAAATCCAGCGATGGCCGCAGCCACCATGTATTGGCTTTCGATCGGATGGAACGGCGGATGGGTCGGTGCCTTCACACCAGCCCCTTCCCGGAAAGCGCCGCCGAAAGGCGCCTAAGGCGTTCGGTCTCGCTAACCGTCAGAGCGCCTGCCGCCGAAACGACCTCCCTCACCTGCTCAAGCAATCCGTCCGCGTGTGGAACCAAACCGGCAAGAGCGTCCTCGTGCCCCAACTGCAAGATACGGAATTGGTCACGCACCAACTGCATGAACGCAACGCGGGGCAGGTGCCTTAGCAAACGACGCGTAGCATTCAGGGCAAGCGCACAGCGCTGATCCAGCGTACGCTCATCCGCCACGACGTAGATAACCGCCCGCGTCAGCATTTCGTCGGGGTTTACGATCCGAAATCTGGCCGCATAACCCTCCGCCCGAATTTTTTGCTCGGCCAGTTTTTCAGATGAGATCGTCGGGATCGGTCGGACATTGGTGCTGTTATTAATGCCTACCATCGCCTGCAGGATCGGCGAACCATAAACCGCGAAGAAGATCTTTTCCTGCATATCGTCACGGGACTTGCGATACGCGTCCAGACCCTTGGTGATCTGGTCCGACATCCGCGTCTGCAGCGCAACGACGGAATTGCCATCAGTAACCGGATTCCGGGACAGCGCCACGGATTCGGACAGCTTCTGAACGCCCATCATCCAAGGATTGCGGTCAGCGAACATTGTGTAGCTAAGCCGAAGCGGGTTCCAAGCCTTGGCTAAATCGGCCATAGGTTGGTTGGCCATCATGCGGATCGCCGGCTGCATAAAGGTCCGGTATGCAGCCAGATTCAACGCCGATAACCGCGCCACTGTGGCAAATGCACGATCATCCGCCGGACTGTTGCGGCCAAGCGCGCGAATGTCGTCAAGCGAGCGCGCTTCGAAGCGCGACATCCACGCGGCGCCAGCAAGCCCTCCCTCAGGTATATCGGCAGGACGCGGGGAAACGACCATCTCAAACAAACCCGGCGGCAGGCAGTCGATCACATCGATCAGCCGGACGAATTCCTCGTCCTGCTCCGCACCGACCTTGCTGGAAACGAAAATCGCGAGATGCCCGATCTTTTGATCCATGCAGTAGACGATCGTGCGATCCGCCTCTCGAATTTCCTCAACGTCATTGTAGAGGTCGAGAATCCATCCGAGCGTTTCTTGTGGCGGACTTATGTTGTCGCCCATCGAGGTGAAAATGATGATCGGCGAGCCGACATTACGAACGTCAAACACCGTCCCGTCATGCGACTGCAGTTGGTTGCGGGTCAGCTTGTCGCCGATAAACAGGTTATCGACTAGGTATTGCAGTTCGTCGCCGCTGAGTTGGATGAAGTCGCCCCACCACTTCTCAAACTCGACGTAGCGCGGACCGTCGGTGTCGACGTTCGCGTAAAGACCGTACTGCTTGCCCCATAGCCAGTTCGCCGGTCCCAGGCCGTCGAAATTCAGCACCAGCCATGTGCCGTCGAAGTTTCCGTTACCAAAGTCGCTGGTCATCGTGGTAAGCCAGCTTCCGCCGGACAGACCGCCGGCGTAGCGCATGGGGTTTTTGCCGTGGACGCCTTGCCAGAACGACATTGGTGATCCAGCCATCAGGCAGGGTCCGAACAGATCGGGCCGCAGCATGGCGACCATCAGCGTCTGGTAGCCGGCCTGGCAATTGCCGATAGCGAACGGACGCGGGGCTTCGGGATGCAGCGCGACCACGCGCTCAAAAAACGCCACCTGTCCCTCGACGACGTCGAGGAACTGCTGTCCAGGTACAGGGTTGGCGGAAAAGCCGATAAAGTAGACCGGATGCCCGGCATCCAGGGCATCGCCGATCTCGCTTTTCGCCTTGAAGCCGCCGATGCCGGGCCCTTCGCCGGCGCGAGGATCCACCACCACCACCGGCCGCTTACGCGAATCAATGACAACGCCAGCGGGCGGAATGATCCGGTAAAGAGTGTAGTTCATCGGCCGCGGCAGCAAGCGGCCACTCATGATCTCTTCGCAGCCATAGCGCAGCACGGTCGCCATTGGGTGCGATTGCATCTCGATCGCTTCATTGCCACGCTGCCGCAGTATGTCGAGGAACAGGACGCTGCGCTGAAATGCGTCCTTCATGTAGTCCGGCAAAGCGGTTATCGTCATCAACCCGTCCGGCATAATGATCTCCTGATCATGCAGGGGTCACGGTACGATCGGGCTGGAGACCTCGGTAGGTTCGGAAAGTACTCAGCGGATTTTCACCCGAGCGATCTCCTCGCGATCGCTACCAAACACGTGGGCGGCGCAGGACATGCAGGGATCAAAGCTGTGGATTGTCCGCAGCAACTCCAATGGTTGGTTCGGCACGGCGAGGCGATGGGCATCCATCAGGGCGGCTTCATAAGGCCCATGCTGCCCCTGATCGTCCATCGGGCCGGCATTCCATGTCGTCGGCACAACGGCCTGATAGTTCGTGATGCGGCCGTCATCGATGACGATCCAGTGGGCGAGGGCGCCGCGCGGTCCCTCGATGGTGCCGACGCCCTGGCTATGACTGGGCCAGGTGGAAGGTTCCCACTTCGCATTGTTGAAGGTCCGCACGTCGCCGGCTTCAATGTTCGCCATCAACTGGCTGTGCCATCCCGCCATGCGGTCCACTAACAGCTTGCTTTCGATCCCGCGCGCCAAGATGCGTCCAAGGGTGGAATAAAGTGCCTCAAATGGCAAATCGAGCTTGCCCAGGATTTCGGCGGTTAAAGCCTTGGCGGGCGCATCACCGGCGGCATGCAGCAACACCAGTCGCGCGAGCGGGCCGGTC
Source organism: uncultured Rhodopila sp. (assembly GCA_903932145.1). Lineage (GTDB taxonomy): Bacteria > Pseudomonadota > Alphaproteobacteria > Acetobacterales > Acetobacteraceae > Rhodopila. Next base: position 61,571 of record CAIZFE010000114.1, read on the forward strand.
TCCATGGCTTTGCCGCGCCAGCGGGGCGCCTTGACCCAGGAGTAGGTGCCCGCCGCGTCAAGCTGTTCAAACGGCGGCTTGGGTCCGGTGTAATCGAGCGTCGTTTCGCCCTGATAAGGATGCAGACCGGCGGCCTGCCCCTGACTGTATTTGTACCAGGCGTGGGCAACGAATTCCTGGATCTGCGCGGGATCGGTGAGATCGACTGGATGGATTTGCGACAGGTCTCGGTCCAGCACCACGCCGCGCGGCACGCCGAACCCATTGCCCGCCGTCGGTCCCGCGAAATCTCCGTAGGTCATAAAGTTGCGGACGTTCTCACCGCGGGTGAACCAGTCCTTGTAGCTGCCGCCGATGGCCATCAGGTCGGGCAAATAGACGCCGTCGATAAAGCCGCGCATCGTTTCGATTAATTGGCCGACCCGCAACAGCCCCGTCATGGACACAGCGGTTGCGTCGCCGCCGCCGGGAAGGGTCTGACCGGTGGATATGGCACAGGGGGCACCGCCGACCGCCACATTCGGGTGCGGGTTTTTGCCGCCGAAGATCGTCAAAACTTCGCCGATCTCACGCTGCCACGCCAGCGCCTCCAGATAATGCGCCAGCGCGATCAGATCGACGGCCGGCGGCAGTTTGTAGTCCGGATGGTCCCACCAACCGTTGGCGAAAATCCCCAGTTGTCCCGAGGTCACCAGATCCTTCAGCCGTGTCTGTGCCTTGGCAAAATAATCGACTGAGGTCTCGCGATATCCGACCGCGATCGCGGCGGTGGATGCCGCCTTGGGGTCAGCCGCCAGTGCATGGATTGGATTGACCCAGTCCAACGCCTGCAAATGGTAGAAATGGATCACGTGATCCTGTAGCATTTGCGCACCGGCCATCAGGTCGCGGATCAGTTCACCGTTCGGCGGCACCTGAATGTGCAGCGCGTCCTCAACGGCCCGAACCGAGGCGAGGCCGTGGACCAAGGTGCAAACACCGCAAATTCGTTGCGCGAATGCCCAGGCGTCACGCGGGTCGCGGCCACGCAGGATGATCTCGATGCCACGAACCTGGGTCCCGGCGCTGAGTGCCTCGACGACATTGCCGTCGCCGTCGATTTCCACCTCGATACGCAGATGTCCCTCGATCCGGGTGATCGGATCGACGACGATACGTTGATTCGTCATGATTTAGTCCTTGAGATTATCGGCGACGAGTTCCAACAGGCTGGCCACCGTCTTGTTCCAGCCAACCGCCTTGCCGCCATGGTCCAGCGTCTGCCGGCAGCCGGAGCAACTGGTATAGACGGTTGCCACACCGGTCGCCTCGACCTGACGCTGTTTGATCTGAAACGCCATGTCCCGCAGTGGCTGCGCGCGTTTGATCAGCGCCACGCCGCCGCCGCCGCCACAGCACCAATTCGCGTCGCCGGCATCTTCCAGTTCATGCAGATCGACCCCGAGCGCTTGCAGGATGATTCGGGGCGCCGCGGTGGCGCCGCCTCGGCGGGAAAGCTGGCAGGCGTCGTGGTACGTTGCCGTTTGCGGCGCCTTGTTCACGCGGATACGGCCGTCGGAAATGCCCTCGGCAAGCAGTTCGGTGATTTGCAACACCCGGAAAGGCAGGGCCGCACCGGACTGGTTTGCCGCTTCCCATCGCATTTCGGTGAAGGAATGTCCGCATTCTGGCATCAGCAGAACTTTTGCCCCGCAGGCCTTGGCTGCCCTGATCACGCCAAGCGTGACGGATCGCTGGCCGATCCGGTCACCGGCGGTCAGCGAGACATTGTCCGCGTCGAATCCGTCGGTCCGGAAGGTCCACGACGCACCCATGTGGTTCAGGATTTTGGCGATCGCCGCCATCGAACTCGGATACGTCTTCAGATCGATCGACGAGACGGTCGGAATGATATCCGCCGTGGGTTCGTCCACGTGCATGACCACGCCGTGCCGGGTGCCGATGTCGTGCAGCATCTTCTCCAGCGCCGCGGTTGTCAGCCCGAACGGACTGCCGGTGGCGTGTTCCTTTTCCTCAAGTACGCCGAGGAAATCCGTCGGCACCAGGCCGGCTTCGCACATGCCATGCCGCGCCTGTTCGACGAGATCGGCGATGTCGATTCCCATGGGACAGATCAACGAGCAGCGGCCGCACATATTGCAGGAATCGTAGATCAGATCCTGCCACTTCGTTGGTTCCGCTTCCGTTACCTTGGGTGCCAGGCCGAACAGGCGATAGACGAAGGCAAAGGGTCCGACCTCGCGTTCATAAGCCTGTTTGAACGGGGCGATCTTATGAATGGGGGTGTAACGAGGGTCCTCGGTCTGCACATAGAACTGACACGCCTCGGCGCAACGGCCGCAATGCACGCAAGATTCCATCGCCAACGCAGCAGTCGGGCCGAAATTCGAGACGAAACCGCGCATTCCCGCTGCGACATCGGTCATGTGGCTGCTCCCTTGCGCGCGAAATTCACCCCCATGGCCGCCCGGCTGGCGAAGACCAGGCCGGCGTGCATCAGTTTCCCGAAGGGCAGCCAGACCATCATCAGCTCAACACTGAGGATATGCAGCGCCAACAAGGTTTCGTAGCCGGCGATCGTTTCACCTGACAGCAGAATGCCGGTCAGGATTGGCAGAAACACCGTCAGCCAACTCAGGTAATCGTCGATGGTGGACAGCAGCCGCATCACCGGATGCAGCATGCGGCGAAACAGCAGGGCGATCATGCTGGCCAGGGTCACGCCGCTGACAAGGACGATGATGCCCTTCGGCAGCCCTGGCCAACTGATGCCGGTGATCTGATGGATCAGCAGGATATGCGGCGCGCCACAAAGAATGATGATCGCGAATCCAACATGGAAGACCGTGCTCAGGATCACGCTGGACGCGATCCGTGGCCAAAACGTTCGGCGGGGCAGCGACCGCGTGAAGACCATTGCGATCCCCCCGGCGACTCGTCCCGCCCGGGAATGCCGTGACGCCCCCAGATGCGGCCGGCGGCGCAGCAGCAGAATGGCGGTCAGTCGCCAAACACACCCGGCGATCATGATCAGCAGCGCCACCTGCAAACCAGGTCCGCGTGCGAATTCCAGCAGGGTCATGACGCCTTCCCCCGGTTGGTGCCGATCTTTTCGCGGGCGCTCAGGGCCGCCACGGCACCGCCCGCCAAGCCAACCGCCGCGGCGATGCCGGCATTTCGCCAGCCTGTGCCGCTGCCGCCCGCCAGCGAGGTATAGAAACTCCCCGCGTCCCAGAACTCCGGTTCGGAGCATCCGATGCAGCCATGGCCGGATTCGATCGGGAAACTGGTGCCGCCGTTCTATTTCAGACTGGCGCAGGCATTGTGGGTGACTGGCCCCTTGCACCCAAGCTCAAACAGGCACCAGCCTTGGCGAGCGCCCTCGTCGTCGAAGCTTTTGGAGAATTTACCTTGGTCGTAGAACGGACGCCGGTAACACTGGTCGTGGATCGTTGTTCCGAAATAGGCCAGCGGCCGTTTGCGATCATCCATATCCGGCAATCGCCCGAAGCTGATGAAGTGAACCAGCACCCCACTCAACACTTCAGGCACGGGTGGACAGCCGGGAATGTTGACGATGGGCCTTCCCGAGATCAGGTCTTCCACACCGACGGCGCCGGTGGGATTGGGATGCGCCTTGGGAATGCCGCCATAGGCCGCGCAGGTGCCGATCGCGAGGATCGCCTTGGCGTCCGTGGCGACATCCATCAGCATACTCAGGTTGCTGCGGCCGCCGGTCAGTGAATAGACGCCGCCGTCCTTGACCGGGATCGATCCGTCGATGGCCAACAGATACTCGCCCTTGTTGGCGGCGACCGCCTCCCGCAACGTCCGCTCCGCGTCGGCACCGGCCGCCGCCATCAGCGATTCCTGATAGTCCAGAGAAATGAAATCAAAAATCAGCGCGTCGATCGTAGGCGTCGCGGAGCGCAACAGCGTCTCCAGGCATCCCGTGCATTCCTGGAATGACAGCCAGATCACCGAACGGCGCTTCGCTTTCGCGAGATTGGCCGCCATCACGGGCGCGATCATCGGTGGCAGTGCCAGACTGGATGTCATGGCGATGGCGAATTTCAGCAGGCTGCGCCGGCCGAAGCCGCGGTGTGCGAGCATCTCACCCAGGGTTTCGTCCATCAGGCGGCTCTCCGAGCGACGTTCGTGGATGTGGCGAGGCGTTCCAGCCCAAGTTTCATGTCCTCAATGCCGGCGCGAAGGATCTCCGGCACGACAGCCACTTCGATCAGAAGTGCGATGACGCGGCCCGACTCATCTTCGTGTCGCGTCCACCAGACGCCGGGAAACTTCGTTTCGTGAATTTCGGTGCGGCCGGCGGCGGCCAGCATGACAGTGATCTCGCCGTGACCCAGGCGCTCACTCATGGCGGCGATGCACGAGGCAGATAACGGCAGGCCGCGCAAATCAATCGATCCGGGCGCGCCGGTGTCGATCAGCGTCCGCAGCAGGCCGGCGATTTCCATGATCAGCGCGTCGACTAATCCGTCGTCGGCGAGAAAACTGAAATCGGTCATTGCCACGCCAACACGGTCTGGATCACCGTTCGGCAGGCGGTTGAAAACGCGCGGGCGACCGGCTCGCTGAGTTCTTCACCCCAGTCGACGTGCTGCGGTTGAATGCCTACGAGTGCGAGGTGTGCCGGCGCCCAACCCTCCAACCGGGCAAGCGTCAACAAGTCCACTAGTCCAGCTTCATGCGCGCTCATACGCCCACCGCGCGTGACGTGATCGGCAAGCACCTGATTGTCGAGCAGACGCACGGTTCCGGCTGGTTCCCCAAGCTGTGCCGCATCCACCACGATAACCGCATCCGCTCGGGTCAATGGATCCATCAACCGAAACCCCAGGGTCCCGCCATCCATCGGATGCAGGCACGCTGGCGTCGTCGGGTCGCTGGCAAGATGGCGAACCACGTGCACGCCCACGCCATCGTCGGCGAGCAATGTGTTGCCAAGACCAAGCACCAGAACTCTCATTTGGTCTTTTCTCCTTCGGCCGAAGCGCACAGTAAAGTTCGGAAAGGCGGTGGAAAGGTTCGGAAATTACCTACGGATATTCAGCAGATACGGGGCAGCGGATCGTCTTCCAACTCGTCGAGAAGTCGTTCTCCACCAAGAACGGTGCGCAGCACGACGCGGGGGCGCCCCGCCTCCACGCGGCCGATGATCGCGGCACCCTCGCCGTTCGGCAGGCCCCGCCACACCACCAGCAAGTCCGCAGCGCGTGCGGGATCGACAACCGCGACCACCCGGCCCTCGCAGGCCAGGTAAAGCGGATCGTAGCCCAGCATGTCACAGATGCCGCGCACCGGCTCACGTATTGGAAGTGTTCTCTCGTCCAGCAGGACGCGAAAGCCGGTTTCTTGGCTGATCTCATTTGCAACGGTCGCGATGCCACCGCGGGTCGGATCGCGCATGAATCGCAGGCCCGGGATCGCAACGGCGGCACGCGCGAATGGCAGCACGCTGGCGCTGTCGGACCGGAGATCGCCACGCAGGCCGAACGCCTGGCGCGCCAGCAGCACGGCGGTGCCGTGATCGCCAACCGGTCCGTTGACCAACAGACAGTCACCGACCGTGATTGCCTTCATGCCCAAGGCGACATCGACCGGCCGCATGCCGATACCACTCGCGGCGATGTAAAGGCCGCCACCCTGGCCGTTCGGAACCACCTTGGTGTCGCCGGCAACGATCGTTACGCCGCAGTCTGCCGCCGCGCGCGCGATGCTGGCGGCGATACGATCCAGGCGGTCGATTTTGAAGCCTTCTTCGATGATGAAACTCAGCGTCATCCATCGGGGCACCGCGCCACTGACCGCCAGATCATTCACCGTTCCATGCACGGCAAGCGATCCGATATCGCCGCCGGGAAACTCCAGCGGATCGACGATGAACCCGTCCGCGGTGACAACGACGATTCCATCCGCTGGCGGCAACCCCACGGCGTCGTCGATCACCGAACCGCCAAAACGCCGTGCGAACACATCGCGCACCAGTTCGCGCATGAAACGGCCGCCGTTGCCGTGCGCCAAAGTGATCCTGCTCATTGTCGCGCTGCCGCCTCGATGACCTGACCGAAACTCAAACCGGCATCGTTGCAGGGTACGCTGACGGGCAGGTAGGCACGAAATCCGGCCGCATGCAGCGCGTGCAAGGCCAATTCACTCAGACGCCGGTTCTGGAAGACGCCGCCGGCAAGGCCAACCGCGAAATCCCCATGCGCGCACCGGGCAGCGATCGCCTGCGTCATCAGTGTCAAAGCCATTGTGGCATGAAACGCCAGGGCACGCCGCTTCACCGGCCAGGCGTCGTCCAGCAGCATGGGAACCAGCGGGCGCCAATCCGTCTGCCAAATGTCATCGGCTCGCGTGTCGATCGGCAGGGACATCGCATCCTCCATGCCGCCGATGGGGTCCGCGATCACTTCAATCGCCATTGGTCCCTCGCCTTCATAACTGGCCTGTTGCACCAGGCCGAGGAAGGCGGAAGCGGCGTCGAACAGCCGTCCGACCGAGGATGTCGCGGGGCAATTCAAACGGACCTGCCAAGCGGAGCGGGCCAGCGTGACGTCGAGGTTCGGCGGACTCCAGTCCAACCCAACATCCCACGCCAGGGCAGCAGCGGACCGCCACGGCGCGCGCGCGACCGCCTCGCCACCGGGCGGCGCGAAGGGACGGAGGGTCGCGATCCGCGCCCAGGCGCCAGGCCGCCCGAGCAAAGCCTCACCGCCCCAGAGCGTGCCGTCCTCGCCGAGACCGGCGCCGTCCCGGGTGAAGCACAGCCAGGGTGATTCGCCGGGAAATTCACCAGCCACCGCGGAGGCATGGGCTTGATGATGCGGAATCCGCAGCACCGTCATATCACCCTGCCGCCTCGCCCAGCGGGCGCTGCTGTAGCCGCCGTGGGCGTCACAGACCAACGTCCGAACCCGGATACCGTACAGGCGCTGCATCGAATCGGCCGTGGCTTCCAGCAGATCCAACCCGCGCGGGCTGTCGATGTCGCCGAGATGCTGGGAGATCACAACGCGTGTGCCGAAACCCAAGGCAAGAGTCGCCTTCATCTGGCCGCCCGGTGCCAGGATCGGTTCGGACAAGGAGATGGGCAATACTCGCTCCAGCGGCGCGCGGCCACGTCCGAGACGCAGGGCGCGCGGCTTGCCCGCGATAATCCGCACCACGCTGTCGTCCGCCGGATGCAGGATGGGCCCGTCGTCGTGCAGGAAGGCGTCGGCGATGGGCTCCAGATACCGCTCCGCGTCGGCTCGAGTGGTTACGACGGGTTCACCGCTGACATTGCCGGACGTCGCCACCAGCGGGCCGTCGAACATTTCGGCAAGCAAGTCATGCAGCGGGCTGTGAGGCAGCATGGCGCCCAGTTCCGTTAATCCCGGGGCGAGCGCCGGTGACAGTTCGCTCCCCTTGCGCAATCGGACCAGCACGATTGGCCGTTCCAGAGACCGCAGGGCACGCGCCTCGTCCTCGCTAGGCGCGCAGTCCAACCGCAATCGATCGAGTCCGGTGGCGCCGGCACGAGGAAACAGGACCGCGAGCGGTTTCTCCGGCCGGCGTTTGCGGGCGCGCAGAACACAAACGGTGGCATCGTTACGCGCATCGCACAGGAGATGATAACCACCAATGCCCTTGACCACGACGATCGTGCCATCGCGCAAAGCCGAAACGGCGCGGGCGAGCGCGGTCTTGTTACCCGTGACGCCGCGCGAACCGCTGCTGTAGGTCAGGGTTGGACCGCATTGCGGACAGGCCATCACCCGGGCATGAAAGCACCGATCCAGCGGTTGGTCATATTCCGCCCGGCATCGGTCGCAAAGCGGGAACCCGGAGATGCTGGTCGTCGCGCGATCAAACGGATTATCGCGCATGATGGTGTATCGGGGGCCGCACTGCGTGCAGGTGATAAAGGGATAACGATAGCGACGGGTTCCCGGAGTCGTCATCTCTGTCAGGCACGCGTCACACAGCGACTGATCCGGCAACAGCACCGCATCGCCTCCCGTCTCGCTTGGCAGGATGCGGAAACCGGGTTCCTCTGATGGCAGGCAATTCTCGGCGGACACCAGTTCCGGACGGGCGATCGATGGATGTTCCGACAGCAGCCGGTGCAGAAACAAATCCGTTCGTTCGTGACCCGACTGGGCAACGATTTCGACCTGCCCGCCGCGATTGCGCACGGATACGCTGATGCCAAGCTCGCTCGCCAAAAGGCAGACGAAGGGCCGAAAGCCGACGCCTTGGACGCGGCCGCCTACCAGATACCGTTGCGCGGGAAGGTTATTGTCGAGCGGCATCGGCCGTGTCCGGACGTTGGCCGTTAGCCCACCAGATGCGGCAGGCGCCCTCATCGGACACCATGCACGGACCCACGGGCGTTCTCGGCGTGCAGGCCTTGCCATACAACCGGCACTCCACGGGCGAAATCCGGCCCATCACGACGCGTGCGCAATCGCAGCCGGGCGGCATGTCCCCAACGCGTCGCCGCACGCCTTCAAGGTGGTTCGGAAATAGCAGGCGGGCATCGTGCCCCGCCCAATGCGGCTTCAGCGCAAACCCGGACGCCGGAATGGTTCCGATGCCACGCCATGCTGCGTCGATGTCGTCGAACTGGTCGGCCAGGCAGTCTTGTGCCCGCCTGTTGCCGGCGGGCCGGACGAACGCCGAGTAGCAGTTATCCAGGAATGGCCGTTTCTCGGCGATCTGCCGCAGCACCGAATACAGAGCGGCCAGGATCGACCCGGCGGTGAAACCGGCGATCGCGGTGGGGATGCCGTGCCGGTCCACGACAAAGCGCCATTCCTCCGGTCCCATGATCGTGGCGACATGCCCGGGCGCGATCAGGCCCTCGAACCCGGCTGCCTCGGAGTTCAGCAGAAGCGCGACCGCTGGCCATGTCCGGCGAGCGGACAGCAGCAGGCTGAGATTGTCCGGAAGCCCCTCGTGCAGCATGGCCGCCACCGGTGCGGCTGTGGTTTCGAACCCGGCGACGAAGAACGCGACCTGGCGGTTCGGGTTGGCGCGGGCTATGGCGACTGCATCTGCCGGGGAGGCGATCGGCCGGACATCGGCGCCTTGCGCCCGGGCTTCCACCAGTGAGCGGATTTCGCTTTTGGCAACATTGGCCGGAACCCGCAGCATATCCCCAAACGCCACGAAGATAACGCCGGGAACCAACGCAAGCTGGATGGCGGAGAGGATGTCTTCTTCGGGGCAGATGCACACCGGACAGCCCGGCCCGGGGATCAGGACGACGTTGTCCGGCAGCACGCCGCGCAGGCCAGCCATGCCGATCGTCCGCTCATGGCCGCCGCAGACGTTCAGGACGCGGACCGGGTGCGGTAGCGTCAAGGCCCTGATGCGTTCAAGCCATGCCGCCGCGTCAGGCATTGGCGGGTTCCAGGCATAGCGCCCGCTGCTGCATCAGCCAGTCGATCCAGGAGTCCATGCCGATGCCGCTACGCGCGGATAGGTCGATGACCGGCGCGGCATTGGCGAGATTGCGCAGATGACGTTTGGCCTTGGTAGGGTCGAAGTCTCCGACCGCCGCCATCAGATCGAGCTTGGTGACGATCATCAGTTCGGCCGCCCGGAACATGACCGGGTATTTTTCGGGTTTGTCGTCGCCTTCGGTGACCGATAGCAGGACGACGTTGCGGTGCTGGCCGAGGTCGAAACAGGCCGGGCAAACCAGGTTGCCCACATTCTCGATGAATAGAATATCGACCGGCCGCAAGTCGAGGTGATGCAACGCCGCATGCACCATGGTCGCGTCCAGATGACACGCGGAACCGGTGGTGATCTGGACCGCTTGCGCACCGGCCGCCCGAATGCGGTTCGCATCGTTTTCGGTCTTAAGATCGCCCTCGATCACGGCGACGGTCAGGCGGCCCTTCAGGGCGAGGATAGTCGCCTCCAGCAAACTGGTCTTGCCTGCGCCAGGGGACGACATCAGGTTGACCGTCAGGACGCGAGCAGCGTCAAAATGCTGCCGATTGTGGGCGGCCTGATGGTCATTGTTATGCAACATCGACCGCATGACCTCGACCTGCTTTCCGGCCGCGACATGAAAATGGTCCGTGCCGCCGGCACATCCGCAAATGTCGCACATCATCAAGACTCCGCTGTTTCATCGAGAAGTTCGACCCGCGCCAGCAAAAGCTGGTCGCCACTGACGATATCTACCTGCCAGGTGCCACAATCCGCGCAGAGTAATCGGTTGAGAGGGACCTCGGACGTCGTGGCGCAAATTCGGCAGCGCACCTGGACGGGTAGGGTCTCAATCCAGATCGTTGCGCCCTCGCAAGTAGTGCCCGCGGCGAGCAGCGGGAAGGCGAGGCGCACGAGGTCGGGTTCCACGCCCGCAAGCGGGCCGATATGCAGTGTGATCATACTGATACGCCGGGCGCTCTGTTCAGCCGCGACCGCCAGAACCTGCCGCAGAACAGCCTGACAAATGGAAAGTTCATGCACCGGCTTGGTCGAGTGCAAGGCTGATTTCATCGAACAGATCCCATGTGGAGCAAGCATCAGCCGCGCTGATCGTCTGAATTGCGTAACCGACATGAACAAGGATGTGATCGCCGACCACGACAGCCTGATCAGCGAGCAAGGTCAGACTGACGTCCCGATGCACTCCTTTGGCCTCACAACTGGCGAGGTGCCCTGTGATGCTGACTATGCGCATCGGAACAGCGAGACACATGTTTGGCCACCCTCAGGATTGATCCGGAAGGCTAGGCTTCCCGAGCGCGGACGCGCCAGATTCGGAAACTACTCAGAGGGAAAGAAGGCGATCGTGATCGGATGACCGAATAAGGTTCCTCGCATGTAAAACTCGCCTCAACCAAAATGAATCAATCAGGATTGAACGTTTCAAATCCATCCATCCCGGGTGGAGCGCAGGGAGACCCGGCCATAGGTAGGCCCATATCCGCCTCACTCATTTCGTTTCGGCGGTTTCGCTTTTTGGCAAAGGCGCCACGGATGCTGTTACTGATCCCTGAGTCAAGCTGGTTGCCAAGCTGACAACGAGAGTTACGCAGCAAACGATCATAATAGCCCATTGTCCCGGCGTTGGCGCGTCGGTCGCTTCGGCGATGCTTTGCACACGGGTTCGACCCTGTGCGGGCAGAAGTAGCATCACGCGTGCGACAGTCGCGCTAATGCCCGCAAACGCGAGCGGGTCGAGCGGCATCTTACTGATGCTTTGGACCAGGCAATCGACAGCCCGGGAATTCGGCAATTCCGAAAGTCGTGCGGCCTCTTCCCAGGGATCCTGTCCCAGCCGCGCCAGGACCGAGAGAATCGTCAATTCGCACCCGTTCGACCCGACGCCAACATCGGCGAAAAGAAATGCATTTAGATCAGAGTTCTTCAAAGCAACCGCGTCGGACCACGACATGTCGGATTTCCTATTCTGCCGCCGATCTACCACCCGTATCCGGGCCAATCATAATAACGATGCAGCCGCTTCTCGTAAGCCTGGTCGATCAAATCCAAAGGCGCCCACGGCGGACTGGCCTTGACCTTGTCACATGAAACGTTGAGGCTGATCTGCTTTTTCCACCAGTCTATATCCCGGACCGCGAAAGGAGATACCAAGACGTGTTGACCAGGCCACCAGTTCCTGGTGTCGACAACCAGGTAGCGAACTTCCCAAACGTCGTCCTCCAGCAGGAAATTTTCGAGATGGCCGATACCGCCGTCTGTAGCCTGGATATCATAGCCGTTGACGGCAGAAAGGCTGCGTAAATGCGGGTCTTTTCCCTCTAGATTGGACAGAATGCCAGCTTCCGCGACCGCCTCTTCGGCCATACCGGGCGCTTTCGTATTCGGTTCAAAAATATTGCCGCCCGAATCCGGCCCCCAGCCATAGTAGTCATAGAGATTGAATTCGTTCTGTCTTGATACCGGTCTATCCAGGAGAATATTAGGACTGGCCTCAATTTTTGCTTTCGTCAGCATTACCGGCAATTTGCGTCCGATGTAGTCCGCCCGCCCGATCGCCGAGGGATGTACCAGAACCTGACGTCCTGTCAGCCAATTTCCGGTGTCAACAACCAGCCACCGGATTTTCCACGTTCGATCATCGAAAAGAAAATCACTTACCGTTCCGATTTCGCCATCGCTCGCCTCGATCCGATAACCTTCGAGAGCCGATCCAACCTGCAACATCTATTTGACCCCGTTAATGTTCGACGGACAAAGCCGCCCGCCCGTGATGACCCCTTGTTCCGCCCCGATGTCACAATGCCATTCCGGCGCCTTGTTCCCGCGAAGCGTGAATAACGCCGTTCGGAGCGGTCACCTTGTTCGTTCGGTCCAGCAGCTCAAGAAACGGCTTGATGATATCGATCGGCATCGGGAAGATGATCGTGGAGTTCTGCTCAGCGCCGATTTCCGTCAGCGTTTGCAGATAGCGTAACTGCATTGCGGCGGGGACGCTGCCCAGTACCTTGGCGGCATTGACGAGCGTCTGCGACGCCTGGAATTCGGCCTCGGCGTGGATAACCTTGGCCCGCCGGTCGCGTTCGGCCTCGGCCTGCTTGGCGATGGCCTTCACCATATTGTCGGTCAGTTCGACGGTTCTAATCTCGACGTTGCTGACCTTGATACCCCATGTCTCCGTCTGCGAATCCAGGATCGCCTGGACGTCTTCGCTCAGTTTCTTCCGTTCGGATAGCATCTCGTCGAGTTCGTGCTGCCCGAGCACGGCACGCAGCGTCGTCTGGGCAAGCATGTTGGTCGCCGGCAGATAGTTTTGCACGTTGATGATCGCCCGCTCTGGATCGGCGACGTTAAAGTACAGCACCGCATCCACCTTCATCGATACGTTATCGTGGGAGATGACATCCTGGCTAGGTATTTCGACGACCTGGATGCGGAGATCCACCCGAACCATCTCTTGAACGAAAGGGAACAGCAATACAAGACCGGGTCCCTTGACGCGCTGAAAACGCCCAAGGGTGAAGACAACCGCTCGCTCATATTCACGCAAAATTCGAACGGTCGCGCCGATTAGAACGAAAGCGCCGATCAGAAATGCAGGGAGAGTGATATAGAATGCTGGTAAGAACATGGGCCGACCTTTTAGAATACGACTCACTCTTTATAATTTCTGCACCGTGCATCAGGAAGGATCGGAAACTACTCATGTGGCGTAAAGCGCTGTATCAATGCACATCATTTGCTCCGGCGTCAGATGCGGAGTTTCAATACCCGAAGCGATATTCCCGCCTCTCTGCTCGCCGGAGCGGGCGTGCCTGGATGGTTCGCCCCCGGCGATGTTACAGTGACTGGCTTTGTGTGGGCAGTTTCGCCGCCCCCCGTTTGGTGGGCGTTCCAGACACTGACCGCGTACTCCCAATCAGAATTTTGCCCGATGAGGCCGCGCAGACCGATAGTGCAACCTCTGTTCTGTAAATTATTTCGAGATGGTTCATTTCGGGCCGGCTTTTAAGCGTCCATGGTGAGATAGATTTTCCCGGTCATCCAGTCCTCGTCGCATTCAGCGAGCAGGGCCGATACAAGCCGCAGGCAGGAGGCGGCGTTGGGAAAAATCGAAGCCACCCGGGTTCGCCGCTTGCGTTCGCGGTTGATGCGTTCGAGGCCATTGGTGGTTCGCATCCTGACCCGATGGGCGGCGGGCAGATCGAACACCGCGAAGCCCATCGGCAGGCTGTCCTCTGCCCACGCCGCCAGTTTCGGCGCCTCCTTGGCCCAGAGTTCGGCCGCCTGCTTCAGCAGCCGCTCGGCCTCGGCCTTGTCGGGGGCGTTGAAGATCGCCCGTATTCTCTGTGCGACCGGCTTACGCTGGTCCAGGCGGGTGACGTAGGCCTGGGCATTCTGTTGGAGATGGAACTGGCAGCGCTGCCAGGGGACGGAGGGCAACGTGGCCCTGCGTGCGGCTTTGAGGCCGGCATGGTCGTCCGAAACGATGAATTTCACACCCCGTAAGCCGCGCCGGAGGAGGCTGTCGAGGAAAGCGCGCCAATGCACCTCGGCTTAGGAAAACGCCACCGAGACGCCCAGAACCCGCCGTTTGCCGTCGGCTGTGATGCCAATGGCTACCAGCACGGCACAATCGATCAGGCGCCCGCCTTCGCGAATACGTTCGTAACGGGCATCGAGGAACACATACGGGGTTTCGTCCAACGGCCTTTCCCGCCAGGCGGCGAGGCCGGCGTCGAGTTGTTCGGCGGCGCGGCTGACCTGCGTGGAGGAGATCGCCACCTCCGGCCCGAGCTGGGCTTGCAGCACGGTGATCACCTTGCAGGTCGAGACGCCCTGGACCTACATCTCGGCCAGCGCGACGTTGAGCGCCCGCTCGGTGCGGGTTCCTTTGTCCAGGGCGCTCGGATAGAAGCCGCCGCCACGGACCTGCGGCACGTCGAAGGTTTGTTCGCCGACCCGGGTCATCATGGTTTTGGGCTTGAAACCATTGGCATAATCGGCGCGCTCGGGGGTTCGTTCGTGGGGGCGGGCATGCAGAAACTGCGCCCGCTCGATCTTGCTGGCTTCATTGACGATAATGCGTAGCGCCTCGTCGGCGCCCTCCAGGCCGTGTTCGATCAAGGCTGAGTACGCGGCCTCCATGGGGTTGTACTCAACGCGTTGGGCCATAGTGTCGATTCCTTCGTGTGGGTTGGCAATCAACCGAAGAAACCATCCCGCGATAGCCCCGCCTGCTGGTGGGCTGCGGGGCCGTCCTTCGCACTTCGGGCGCAAGCGCGCTCGTCGCTACGGACGGCCCCGCAGCCCACCAGCAGGCAAGCAATTTACAGAAAGGATGTTGCACCAACGGCACCGATTATCTCGATCGTGCCGTTCGACATGACTTTAAGGTCAGCAGCTTCGGCACGTCTCGCAGGGTCAAGGCAAGGCGGGGATCACCGGACGCTTACAGCGCCGTGGCGGAACGATCGCCAGAGCGCCGCCGTCAGATCAATCGCGCTTATCAATAAACGACGGTTGCCCGTTGCCAAACCAGACCCATACCGAGGGGGCGGTTCAGAATTCGACGACTGTAGCTCTGCTATCGAATTTTGGCCCAGGAGTGCTGGCCAATTTTGGCCCACCCCCCGTCCTTCAACCTACGGTCCCCCGATTGGATCGGGGGGGCTTTTGTGGACTGGAAAGCCAAAGTGGATTTGTTCGAGCAGCTTCGTCGGGAGCATGAGTTTGGTATCGGCACGATCGCCGGTGTTGCGGCGAAGTTCGGTGTTCATCGGCGGGTTGACTGGGCTTTGCGTCGCGGCCTGTCGCCAGCGTCGCCGGGTGCGGTTCACCACGGCGACGGCGCTGATCAACGAGTTGGCCGAGGCCGCGCACACCAACCAACTCAGTCGCGCGCTCGGCCGATGGGAACGGCTCGACCTGATCTGTATTGACGAATTGGGTTACGTGCCGCTGGCCGAAACCGCCTGCGAACTGATGTTCCAGGTGATCGCCGACCGGGCGGAGAAAGCGGCGGTGATCGTCACCACCAACCTGCCGTTCTCCGAGTGGTCGCACGTCATCCCCAATCCGCGTCTGTGCAAAGCGCTGATCGATCGCCTGACGGATCAGGCGCACATCATTACCACCGGCACGGACTCCTATCGGTTCCGCCGGACCACCGCGCAGCGGAAGGCAGGAAAATCATGACAGGGAGGGCAGAAAAACGCCGCTGACCTGCTGAGCCGGGCCTAGGCCCGGCTCAGCAGGTCAGCGGCGTTTTTCTGCCCTCC
>CAIZFE010000115.1 GCA_903932145.1 uncultured Rhodopila sp.
CCCGCCATCCACGCCTTTACCGCTCCCGGACGCCAGGAGGCGTGGATGGCGGGCCTTCGCCCGCCATAACGGGAACTGCGTCCCCGTCTCCGAACTGCAAAACGAAACCCGCGGCCAGCCGGTTTGCGTCATTGAGCCGACGACGCGAGCTCGCCCTCGATAACCTTGCCGCCGTGACCATGGTCGCCATGACCATGACCGGTCGCATTGGCGACGGGCGCGAGTAACCGGGGCCGGCGCGAACGCCGCGGGACCCTGATTGCCTGCGGGCCCCTGACCGCTTTGTGCACCGGCGTCGTCAATTCCTCCGGCCACGGCCGCAGGAAGGTGAGCAGCGCGGTGCCGACCGAGAACCAGCCAATCACCGCAGCCGTCAGGAAGCCGGCGCCACCGAACAGGATCAGGCCGACGGACACCGAATCCGGCAGGAACGACACCATGATCGACTCGCTCATCCGCTTGCGGAACAGGTCGCCGATCTTGAGCATATCGACCACATGTTCGAGATCGCCGTCATAGATGACGATACCGGCGACCGCGTTGGCGGCGGTGGTGGCACCGGCGACCGCAACCGAAACCTGGGCGGCGCGCATGGCCACGAGATCGTTGATGCCGTCACCGACGAAGCAGACAAAGCGGCCCTCGGCGCGCAGCTTCTGCACGACTTCGGCCTTTTCATGCGGCAGCACTTCCGCGTCGAACCCATCAACGCCCAGTTCTTCCGCCGCCGCTTCGGTCTGTGCCCGCCCATCGCCGGACAGGATGCGAACATGCAGACCGCGCGCCTGTAACGCCTTGACTACACCGCGCGCCTCTGGCCGCAGGCTGGTGCGCAACACGATGGTGCCGGCCAAGGCGCCGTTGCGGGCGACGAACACGAACGGCCGGCCGAGGGTGCGTGCCTGCGCCTCGGCTTCGCGCGCGCCTTCGGTCACCGTCACGTCCATCATGTCCATGTAGCGACCGCTGCCGACAAGGATCAGATCGTCACCGATGCGCGCCTGGATCCCGTTGCTGGGCGAGTAATCGGCTTCATCCGGCTCAATCACCTCCAGCGCTCGGCGGTCGGCTTCACCGCGGATCGCGAGGGCGACCGGGTGCCCCTGGCGGGACTCCGCGGCGGCCGCCCAGGCCAGCAATTCGTTCTCGCCGATCCCGTCTTCGCAGACGATGCGGTCAACCGCCGGAACCGGTTCGGTCAAGGTTCCCGTCTTGTCGAACACCACGGTATCGACCTCGGGCAGCATTTCCAGCGTGCGCCCGTCCATGATCGCGATGCCGTGCTCCGCCGCGCGGGACAGGGTGTGCAGCATGCCGATCGGCCCGGTGAACAGCAGCACCTCCGCCGTCGGCAGCGCGAGGAGCAGACCGGCGGTGCGATACATGCCGATAAACGGCAGGGCGAGCGCGCCCAGCGCGAGATGGTAAGGGGCCGACCGGTCGGCGATCTTCTTTGCCTGGATTTCCGTGGTCAGGCGATATTCCGTCGTCTGGTTGAGCACCGCGACGATCCGTCCGGCGGTGGTCTCCGCACCGGTACGCTCCGCCTTGATCAGCACCTTGCCGCTGATCAACTGGGTGCCCGCGAAAGCGCGTTCGCCGGCGAACAGTTCCACTGGACGTTCCTCGCCGGTCAGCATCTGCTGATCGACGCGCGCCGCCCCTGACACCACCACACCATCGACCGGTAACAGATCGCCGGCCTGCACCGCCACGACGTCGCCCACTTTCAGGTTGGCGATGGGCACCAGCGACTCGCCGTCCTCGGTCACCAGCCACGCCGTGTCGGACTGCTTGCCGAACAGGTCGGAAATCATCCGCCGCGAGCGGTCCTTGGTGCTAAGATACAGCTTGCCATGGCCCCAGCGCATCATCATGCCAAGGAAAACCGACGGAAAGTTCTGCGACAGCAGCAGCATCGAGAAGCGCGACACGCTCAGCGAATAGATGTCGGGACGCCCATTTTCTTTCCAGTAGGCCGAGGCGCTGCGCACGGCAGGCATGGTCGCCCAAACGGCGATCGCCGGAACCGCGAGGATCGCGGCCGGGGCAATCGTCGCGGCGGCCACGCAGGTTCCTAGGGCGCCCGCGGCCCGCAGATGCATCGCGACTTTCTCGACGACCTCGTTGTTCTTTTCCTGGACGGACACGATCTCGTTGGCGCCGACCATCCCGATAACACGCTGTCCCGCCTGTTCGGTTTGCACGGCCTTTGGGGCCACGCGACGGCGGCGGCGCAGGCGCTGCGGCGTCCGGCTGTCCTTATCGACGAAGAACCCGGTCGCCGCCGAGATGATGAGCGCGCTAAAGAGCAAGCGATATACCCCTGATAGATTACGCCAATTTCACAAGTCTCATGCCCCGGATGGCCCGGTCAAGCACGAAAGCGTGTCCATTCGTGGCCCGCCTCGCTTCGTCATGGCCCGGCTTGTCCGGGCCACCCATTGCGGCACCGCCTTGGCATAGTTGGCCCGGACAAGCCGGGCCATGACGATGAGAATGCGGCGCCAGCATGACGCCGCTCATCTGGCTATTGCACCGGTCAGCCTGCCACCATCGACCGCACGATCGTTTCAAACGTCCCAATCATCGCCTGAGCCATATCCGCATCCCACACGTCCTGGCGGTGCATCATGTGGCAGGTCAGCGACATGCCCGCCGGCCCCGGGGTTTCCCAGATCACCAGATACAGTTGCGGCCGCGAAATCGGGTTCAGCCAGTCCTCCACCCACGTGGCCTGCACACCCGGAAGGCGCAGCTTGCCATGGGGCGTGTCCGGAAACGCGGTGCAAACCATGCGGAACAGCGGGCCTTTGGAATCGCGGGGCACCACTTCCTCGATCGGCAGATCCTGGTGCAGCAGAGCGGCGGCAACGACCTCGCGCACTCGCAGCAGCAAGGTGGCGATGCCGGGATCATCACTCATATCGACGCGCAAAGCCGGCACCACGATGCTGGCGCCGATCATCGACGCGAATCGCTGGTCGTCGCGATCCGAATATGTGGTGCCGATCGTGATGTCGGGACAGCCGGTGTATTGCCGCACCGCCAACAAATAGGCGGTCAGCATGGCAATATAGACGGTGACGCCACGAGTTCTGCAAAAGGCCTGTAGGCGCGCGTTTTGGTCGGGGGCCAGGCGAGTCCAGGTCGGCAGCGATTCAAAGCCGGCGCTCCCGGGCGGTTCGGCGCGAGCAGGCCAGGACCAGGGCGGCGGTTCACCTTTGGTGAGCCAGGTTTCCCAATAGGTCCGCCGGCTGTCCATGCCGGAGACAACCCGGGCGGCCTGCCAGCGCACGTACTCGGCGTATTGCACCGGCGGCGGCAGGCTGGATGGCCGGCCGGCGGCGAACGCTGTGTAATGTTCGGATATTTCGCCCAGGATGACCATCATCGACGCCAGATCGAAGACGACATTGTGCAGGCAGATCTGGAACAGATACGTATCATCGGCGACCCGCACCAGCACGGCGCGCAGAATCTGATCCCTGGTGAAGTCGTAGCGCCGCAGCACTTCCTGGCGCAGGAACGCTCGCGCCTCGTCTTCCGAGGCGGAGCGCATGTCGGCCTCCTGCCAGTCGGCCTCCCCTGCCCCGGCGATCACCTGCAGCAGCTTGCCGTCACGTTCATGCAACGTGGTCCGCAGGCTTTCATGACGCGCCACAATCGTATCCAGCGACCGGCGCAGCAGCACCGTATCCAGCGCGCCCCGCAGTTGGAACAGGAACGGCACGTTGTAGAACGACCACTCCGGGTCCAGGCGCTGGAGTTCCCAGAAGCGGCGTTGGGTCAACGAGGCTGGCAACAGCGTGGTGTCCACCTGCCGCAACCGAGCGATCACGGCCGGTTTGGCGGCTTGCAGGCGGGCGCGGAGGTCCGGCGTCAGGGCTCCCGGCGCGGCGGTATAGCGCAAGGCATCGCCTTCCAGCCGAAGCTGGATGCCGAACCCGGCCATATCCGCCAGAAGGCCGTCGATGTCATCCGACTGGAGGGTCAAATCAGATTTCACCTTCCTCGGTTTCCACAATCGCCTCGGCCCGCAGCCAGGCAGCGAATTTTGCCACGGTTGGCGCCTGCATCAGCGCCGCCGGACGAATGTCGCGGCCCAACCGCTTCTGCAGCCGGTGCATCAGAATGACGGCCCGCAGCGAATCGCCGCCAAGTTCGAAGAAGTCGTCGTTCAGGCCGATCCGGGTCAGGTCGAGACCCGAGGCAAAGCTTTCCAGCAGCATCAGTTCCAGCGGGTTGCTGGTGACGGGTGCCAGATCCTCCGGCGTCGGTTCAGACGTCAGCGGCATCTGCGCCAGGGCGTTGCGATCGATCTTGCTGTTCGGCGTGGCCGGGAACACATCCAGTACCGTGTAGGCCGACGGCATCATGTAGTGCGGCAGGTGGTCGATCAGAAATTCCCGGATTTTCGGGATCAACAGCCGGTGGAATTTGGCGCGTTGCGGATGGTTGCAGTGATCGGCGGGGTTCAGCGACGCCGCCTGTAGCCAGGCAAAATCGGCGAATGCTTCCGGTTGATCGATCCGCGTGAACACGACGCTGATGGCGCCCTCCACGCCCACATCCAGCCAGCTCAGTTCCGCGCGATAGCCCAGCGATTCCAGCGCCCACAGCGCGTCGGGATCGACACCCGAACGGGGAAGTCCGGTCAGATGGGCGCGCAATTCCGCCATCGTCGCGGTGGCCGGTGCATCCCGCAGCCACAGGATGGCGGCGACTTCCTGCGCCACGCGGGCGTTGGGAATGCCGCTGATGGCCAGCGTCTCGGGGCGGGTCTCGGTCAGGATGTCGCTGACGGCATCCAGGCTCAGGCCATCGCGTTGCCAGTCCCGCACCGCCAGGTCGCGTTGCAGGTGGAGCGACGGCCCGACATGCAGCACCGCATCGAAGCGGAACCGGGACAGTTCGTTGAGGAACTGACCGCGGCGCGGGATCACCTGCACATGCGCGATATCGGCGTGCTCGTGTTCCAGCGCCGGCAACAAGTTGGGGCCGATCGCGAGATCACGTTCCTTGCCGACTTCCTGCCGAATCCGCTGCCGGACCTGACCCGCCATCGCATCATCCGCTGCTCGGAATATCTGCAACGAGACCTGCAAGGTTTCCAGCATCGCCAGATTGACCGCGTCACCGAGGAAGATGCGACCGCCCGGGCGAACCAGCGTCAGCATCTTGTCCACGACCAGCCGCAGATAGGCGAAATCGGGGAACAACTGGATGACCGAGTTGATGATGATGGTGTCGAAGCTGGCCGGCTCGAAGCCCTGAAGCTGATCGGCGAAGCGTTCATACAGCGTCACATGCGCCAGGGCCGGCATGGTCTTCTGCAGCGACCGGATATTGTCCAGGCCGGCGGGTGCCGGGTCCAGCGCGGCGTAGGTTTCGCAGTGCGGCGCCAGCCGAACGGTGAACAGGCCGGTGCCGCAGCCGATCTCCAGGACATGGCGCGGCTTGAACGCCAGAATGCGATCGACCGTGCCGGCGACCCATTCGCGCATCTCGGGTTCCGGGATCGGCTCGTCTGTATAGCTGCTGATCCAGCCGTTGATGTTGAAGGTCGGGTCGTCCGAGACGCTGGCCTGGCGGTAGGCCTCGTCATAGACGTTGCCGCCCACGGCAACCTGTTCGGTCGCATCCTGCGCGGCCGCCAGACGATCGAGTTCGTCGGGATTGGCCAACAGGTAACTGACGAGACGGCTGTCGCCGTTTGCATCCGGCAACGCCAGCACCACCGCCTGGTCCACGGCGGGATGCTTTTCCAGGGCGGATTCAACCTCGCCCAGTTCGATCCGGTAGCCGCGCACCTTGACCTGGAAATCCATGCGGCCAAGGAATTCGATGTTGCCATCTGGCAGATAGCGCGCCAGATCGCCGGTGCGGTAGATGCGGCCCTCACCGAATGGATTGGCGACGAACCGGTCGGCGGACAGGTCCGGACGGTTCCAATAGCCGTGGGTCACACCCGCGCCACCGACGCAGAGTTCGCCCGAAGTGCCGACGGGAACGATCTGCATCGCTTCATCGACGATATAGGTCGTGGTGTTGAAGATCGGCTTGCCGATCGGCGGATTGCGGGTCGCGTCGCGCTCACACAGATAGGCGGTGGACAGAATGGTGGTTTCCGTGGGTCCCCACCAGTTGTGGACGGCCTCAATATGGCCCAGGCGATACAGGTCCTGCACCACCTTGTTGGGCACCGCCTCCCCGGCCAGGACCACATGACGCACCGACGGCGGCACGCCATCGACCCGCAGCAGCGTGCCCATGGCGGAGGCAACCGCGTTGATGAACGTAATCTTCTCGCGGGCCGGCAGCGTCGGCAGCGCCAACAGGTTTTCCGCCATCACGATGGCACCGCCGCAGGTCAGCGGGGCGAAAATCTCCAGCAGCGACAGGTCGAAACAGATCGAGGCGACGAGGGCGACACCGGCATAGACATCCGGCGGCAGCACCGCGTTCATCCAGACGAAATAGTTCAGCACGCCCAGGTGATGATCCATCACGCCCTTGGGGCGGCCGGTGGAGCCGGACGTGTAGAACACGCAGAACAGCGCGTCCCCGCCGATGGCGAGGCCGGGATTGATTTGCGGCCGTTCGGCGATGGCGGGCCAATCGCTGTCGAGGCACAGCATCGTCACACCCGGCGCGCTGATCGTGCTCAGCAGGTCCTGCTGGGTGATCATAACGGTCAGACCGGAATCCTCTGCGATCAGTTCCTGGCGTCCGCGCGGGTACACCGGATCGATCGGCACATAGGCGGCGCCGGCCTTCAGCACCCCCAGCATGCCGATCAGCATCTCCGGCGTGCGGCCGATGCTGAGACCGATCTTCGTGCCTGCGCCGGCACCCATGGCAATCAGGTGATGCGCGACCTGGTTGGACCGGGCATTCAACTCGGCATAGGTAACAATCTGGTCCTGGTAATACAGCGCGACGGCTTCGGGAGTCCGAGCGGCCTGTTCTTCGAACAGCGTGTGCACGCAGGGGTTGGACGGCAGTTCGGCCTTGGTCTCGTTCCACTCAACCAGTGGCATCGCGGCCGCTCGGCGATAGACCCACACCTGCAGATTGACTTCGGGGAATTCCCGGTAGCGGCCCGCGAACGGAGCCGAGGTTTCGACCAAAGCCCACTGACCAGCCGCGGTCAGTTCGGCCATTTTGTCTTTGAACGCCGTGTTCTGATAGAATTCCGGGCGCAACGTGAAGATCAGATGGCCGCCCGGTTTGGTGATGCGCAAAAGCTCATCGAACGAACTGGCCGGCGCGTGCGCCATCACGAACACGCCGACGCAGATCACCGCATCATATGCGGCGGACGCCAGATCCAGCGTATCGCCGAGGGCATGTTCATACAGTGCCGTGTAACAGCCCTTGCGTCCGGCCTCGCGCAGCATCCCCGGCGAAAGGTCGAGCCCTTCGATGTTGCGGTAACCGCGTGCGGCAAACAAGTCCCCGGCGAGACCGGTACCGCAGCCGGCATCCAGGATGCGGGCCTCGGGGCCGGCAAAGCGGGTTACGGTTTCGACGACCTCTGGCGGGCCGGCATGGTCACCCATGTCGGATTCATAGGACGCCGCCCAATCGTCATAGCCGGTGGCCAGTTCGGCGTTGTTTTGCGCTGCGAAAACGTTGTGCACTTTAGCGGTCATGGTGTCTTCCCGTCACGGCCGTCGAACGTATAGCCGAAGAGTTCTATGTCGCGGTGGAAATGGTCTTCCACCAGCGCGCGTGTGTGATCGTTATAGTAAGAGCGATAGTCGCGATGCTGACTGCGATTCAGATGCGGCAGCGGCGCGTCGATGCCGACATGACGGCAGATGTTCGCGAAATCCTCGCGCAACGTTTCGTAATAGCCCACGCAATCCACCAGTAGCTTGCCGTCCTGATCGGTCAGCATCTGCGACTGTAGCTTGGTGATGCCCTTCGGGAACGGCGCCGCTTCGCCGATCGCCCATTGCACGAAGGATTCGAAGCCGGACAGCGCCTTGACCTCGGCGTGCCGCGGAATCTCCGGGTCCCGTAACATGAAATTATAAACCGAAACGAGGTGATCCCACGGGTTGCGAACGAAGGCAAACTTATAGGACCCGTCGAACACCTCGGCCGGCAACTCGCGTTTCACGTCGATGCCTTTTGGATGCAGCAGCAGCGTTTGCCACACCGTGTACATCGGGTTCGGCTGATCGCCCTTCAGCATCGGCGGCCGGCGCATCTTGAATTTTTCAGGTTCGGCGCAAAACGGCAGCAACGCGTTGCGAATACTCATACCGGCGCTTTTGCCGACATGGATAAAGATGAAACGATGGCTGTAGGAAATGAGCATCGAGCGATCCGAGCTTCAGAGTGCCGCGGGCGGATGCGGCACAAAGCCGACCTTCCGCCAATGATCGAAATAAGTTCCCATCAATGCCTCATCAATCTCGGGATAGACTATGCCAGTGTCCCGCAGACCTTCGGCCAGGTTCCCCGCATCCATCACCGGGCGCTTGTAGAACAGAAAGTGCGGCGCGACGGTCGCCAGAAAGGCGCCCGCGAAGAATTCCTTGTGCTCCTGGGTTTCATTCGGATCGGTCACCCGCTTTTTCAGCGCTCGTTTCCAATCCACATAACTCAGCGCTTCGAGCGGATAGCCAAGATTGCGGATAATCTCCATCAATCGGTTCCAGGGGGCCGGATTCGGATGAAAGTAATGAAAGCCCTTGCCGGCCGTGTCCGGCCGCCCCGCGAGATGGACCATCGACGAGGTGACGTAGTCCACCGGAACCATGGTCACGTCGATGTCGAGGACCGGACATTTCTGGAGCAGGACGCAGGCCTTCAGCACCAACGGCAGAATGTCGGACAGGTCGTTCATGGCACCGGTCGCCGCCGAACCCATGACCCTGACGGGACGATGAATCGTCACCGGCAAACCCATCTCACCCGCCGCCGCTACCAGACGGTCAGCCACCCATTTGCTCTTGCCGTATCCGCCCTTCAGTGTGTCATGAAACAGCGGCGCATCCGCCTCACTCAACAGCGCGTCGTTCACGTGCGCCTCGGTGAAGAAGACCACCAGACTGGACAGGAGATGCACCGGTTTGGTTTGTTCGGCCGCGGCCAGGCGCAGAACTTCCATCGTGCCGGTGACGTTGGTACGCTTCAGGCGGTCATACGGGAACGCCATGTTGAGTGACCCGGCGCTGTGATAAATCACATCGACCTTTGCCGCGAGGTCGCGATAAGCGGTGTCAGTCATGCCGAAATGCCGATCCGCCAGATCATGCACGGGGATGACGTGGATCCGCTCACGAAACGCTTCATTCCACAGACCATAACCGGCGAGATGCGGAATCAGCCGTTCATAGGCCTCGGCCGCGTCTGTCCCACGCACCAGGCAATAGGCATCCGCGCCGGTCTTCGTCATCAGCTCGTACAACAAGTACCCGCCAAGGAATCCCGTCGCACCCGTCAGGCACACCGCGCGGGGAGAGAAGGCATAGGGCGACACCGGGTGCCTGAACTGAATATCCGGATCCAACCGGCAGTCAGCAAGCATCTGGTCCGTCGTTTGTCGGTGCAAGTCCATTCAGTGAAAGCCGATGCTGCAAAACGACGCGTGTCGCGAGGTGTCCTGACAATCAGGAGAGGGGCCGAAACGAGGCCCCGCGGAGTGCTTCTTATGGCGATTGCATCCTCGACCAGCCGAACCGGACCCGGCCACGGCTGGCCGGCTGCGTCAGGCGACCTTGAGCAGGACATCCCGCATACGCATGGCCATCACGATACCGGCAAGCGCCCGTATGCTGGCGAACGAGTCCATGTTCAGTTCGTCCTCACCGAATTCGATGCCGAAGCATTCCTCGGTCAGAGTAATGAGCTCGACAATCGCCAGCGAATCCAGGCCCAACCCACCGCCCAGCAGCGGCGCGTCGGACGTGATCTGGTCGATCGTCCGGTTCAGGTCCAGGCGTTCCGCGACAAGCTGGCGCAGTTGTTCAATGGTGTCTTCGATCATGGGTCCAACTTCAGCTTTCAGTTTGACTTAATTCGGCTGCCAGCGCCCGCCGGTCGATCTTGCCGCTGGCGAGCAACGGCACCGCTTCAACGACGTGGACCTCATCCGGTAAGGCGTAGCGCGGCAGCAGATCGAAACAGCGGGCGCGAATCCGCGCCGCATCCAGTTCGATACCGGCCTTGAGCACACAAAAGGCAGCGATGCGCTCACCGCGTCCCGACGACCCGGCGACAGAGGTCACCACGACCTGCGCGATGCCCGGCGACTTTTCCATGATACGCTCGATATCCTCGAGCAGGACGAGGTAGCCATCGCGGTTGATGCTGGCGCCGGCGCGGCCCAACACCTTGATCGCGCCTTCGGCATCAGCCTTGGCCAGATCGCCCGTGCGATACCAACTGGCGGGATCGGCCACATGAATCCACTCACCGGCATCGTCGAGGTAACCATCGTAACCAAACGGGTGCAAAACGTTCAATTCCCCGGGGTCACCGTCGGTGATCCGCAACTGCACGTCGTGCATCGGTTTGCCGATCGTCAGGCTGCGCAGAGCGAAGCTGTCGCCCGGATCGCAGGCGGCGGTGGCGCCCATTTCGGTGCTGCCGTATTGATTGATCAACCTTCCGCCGATGCGTGCGTCGAACGCCGCGAACACGTCCTCACTGATGCGCTGACCGGAGGTGACGACAACCTCGTAATTCGAGCGGTCGGATTTATAGCCCTTGAGGAGCATTTCACAGATGGCCGGCGTAACGAAGGCAATGGTCGGCTGGAATTTCTTTTCGCGGTCCAGGTATTTAAGGAGGTTTGTCTTGTCCTGCAGGTCGATGGACGCCCCAACCTGAATGGCAGGCAGGAATTCGGCGCCGAATCCGTACATATGCGCAATCGGCACCGGAATCGCGCAACGGCTTTCCGCTCGGAATCCATACTTACGGACGCAATTCGCCGCATTGCCCATCAGCTTGTCGTGGCCATGCACGACGATCTTCGAGGTACCCATGCTGCCCGAGGTCCGAAGCAACAGCTTCGCCGCCGCAACGCTGTTGCCATTCCATTCCGGGTTCAGCGTCACGGCCATGAACGCCGCGGCCGGTTGCGGCGCGACGCCGGCACCGACGACGATGCTGAAGCGGCAGAACAGCGGGGTCGGCTTGATTCCGGCGCCGACACTGGTCGGAACGAGAACGAAACTGAAACCATCACGCATCAGGGTCAGCAGCAGCAGCGCACCGGCAACCGAATTGGCGCATTCGACCGCCAGACAATCACCGGGCCGAATCCCGTAGCCGACCAGCGCGGCAGCCGTTTCGTCGAGCAGACCGGGAAGTTCGTGGTACGCGACAGTAAACGAAGCATCCGTGATAAAATTGTCACGGGTATTTGCGCCGGCAGCGCAATTGCCGAGTATTTCACTGATATTCATGCCACTGCGCCCTGCATCGAGATTGCTCCTGTCTGGTTAACTATCATCACAATCGGCTTAACGCAACGCATCCGGCCATCGGCGAGGCGAAAACTGCGCTTCAAGTGGGATGCGATTTTGACGTTTTTGAAATCTTCTGTAGCCGCGACCGGAATGCCCGGAGAACAGCGGACGTATCGTCTGTGACGATATGGCCTGCGGGCTTGTCACTCTGCTGGCGCATCGATTTGCCGCCCCCGGCTTTCCAGCCCGTATCTGCCGATCAGCACGGCGGAGGCCACGACCGGCACGACCAGCACGATCGCCGCCGTCGCCAGCGGCGGCACCATGGCAGCCAGATTGACCACCTGCACCAGGATACCGCCGAACTTGCTGCTACCGGCGACAAAGCCCGTGCCACGGCCGCGGATCAGCAGCGGATAACTCTCGGTGCTGTACGGCAGCAGCACCGCGATGATACCATTGGTGCCGATCATCAGCAGACTGATCAGAACAACCGGACTATAGTCGGGTAGCGGAAGGTCGCTTCCAAGCAGCGAAATCCCAACCAGTCCGATGGCGGTGACCGCCGAGAGCAGCATCAACGTCCCCTTGGTGCTCCATCGCGCATAGAGAAGCGCGGTGATCGCCGCCGTCGGCAGAGCGAGCAGGGCAGAGCGGGCGAGCAACGCGTCAGAACTGGCGACGCTATAGCCCTTGGCGCGCAAATCGGCGGGAAGCCAAAGGATCAGGCCAAAATTCACCAGGCCCCAGGCAACAGCCGCCAAATTCAGACTGAGTGTCGTTCCGGCGAAAGCCGACGTTAACAAACCGGGTCCGGCCACTTTCGTCGCCGGAGCGCTTCGCGCGGGCGGCCGCCCCATCTCGAACCGCCGGATCACCTGGATGGCTTCGGCGAGACGACCGTGCAACAGCAGGAACTGCGGCGATTCGGGAACGAACTGGCTGAGCCCGATCAGCATGACGCCGGTGGGCAAGCCGATGAACCACATGATACGCCAGCCAAACACCGGCTCCAACAGCGCGGCGCACAGGCTTGATGCAAGATATCCCGCGAACAGCCCGACTGCGCCGACCAACACTACCAGCCAGCCGCGATGGCGTGCCGGCACCAGTTCGGACAGCAAGGTATAGGCGATCGGCAGCATGCCGCCGGCCGACAATCCAATCAGGAAACACATGATGATGTTTCCGATAAAAGATGGCATCGCGCCACAAATCGACGTGCCGATAAACATGATCGCAGCCAGCAGGATCGCCGCCCGGCGCCCCAGCCGATCCGCGAGGATGCCCCAGATTACAGATCCCAACGCGGTGCCCGACAGCGCGAAAAACGCCACAATCGCTATGGTCGGACGCGGCAGCCCATATTCCGCCGCCATGCCGGGAATGACGAAACCCAGCGAGGCCGGCTTCATCGTGTCGATGATCAAGGCGAAGGTCAGCGTCAACAGCAGACCCCAATGGGCCCGCGTGATTCGCTCGCGCCCAACGTCCGGCAGCGCATCCGTGACGTCCGCCAGAGGCGCATTCGTCATCCCCGGGCGCGGCAGCAGGCCGTAACCGGCGGCTATCGTGCCGGCAACGATCAAGACCATGCCCCAATACATACCGGTATCCATCGGCATGCCGGCGAGCCTGTAGTTCATGTCCGCCGCCATGAAGAACATAGGCAAATGCAGCGCGACGCCGACCGAAACCGCCAGGGCACCGCCCCAGAACGCCAGGGGACTTGTCCGATCCCCACCCGCGAGGAAATTCAGCATATCGGTCGTGCCCCTTGCGTCAGGAATAATCGTTGCGCACCCAGGTTAGCGGGCGCCCGGACTGGTCGCCTCATGTTGGCGGCGGCCGCCTCAATGAACGCCTTCGATTTCAAACAGCTTGGAATGAACCCAGGGCGGAATGGTGCCATCGTCGCGGCGGCAAACCTGCTTGAATTGCCCGAAATCCCTGACCTGCTCGCCACCGAATTCGAGCGCGCATTCCGGCAGACCGGGATTGAACAGAACCTCGCCCGGCGCCAGCGGCGTAAACCCGCCACGGTCCTCGGTATTGAAGAAATGCTGTTCGGCATACAGTTCGTCGGTAACGCCAGCGACTTCGTTGATGAAATTCAGCACGATGTTGCGTGGCTTCGCGTCATCCATCTCGTGTTCGAAGCCTTTATAGTCCGCATCGTAGCGGACGCCGACCGAACCGCGCGTGTTGCGGCCCTTGATGAAGGTCCCGTTTTCGTAAAGACGGAGCACCGGATGCAGAACCGGCACGCAGCCGGGCCGTTCGGGGTCGTTCCGGCGTGTGAACACGTTGGGGTCCTGGCCGGGGAAGTTGCCGTAGCCCAGTTCCAGGGTGAAAAACATCATCGTCTTCTTGGCGAAGTACGGATTTTCCAGAAAATGATCCACCGGCATTTCATAGAAGACCTGTGCTTCCCCGGACTCCACATCGAACACCATCGCGTCGCACAGGATGCTGTTGCACTGGAACAGCCCTGACGAGAGGCTCAGCCGCTTGATCATCGCCGTTCCCAGAGCCTCGAGATCCGCCGCTGTCTTCAGCGGAAAGACCTGATTGGGCATCGGGACGTTTTCATAACGCTGCTGCAGGAAGTTGAACACCGAGCGCACCGCGTAGCGGAAGCCGTGCAGCGTCGTGGTCGGACTGCGGATATTGCGGCCGGACATCGCCGTACCGATATAATACAGATCCGGCGTGGTGCTCTCCCACGACGACGACAACAGCGGATACCGGCCCCGCGGCATCGTCTCTGGCCGTATCGCCGGCGCAAACAGATCTTCGTCGATAAATTTCCAGCCGGTGCAGGCGATAACGTGATCGACCGGCATCCAACCCTTGGCGACACCCGGCGTGGTGAAGTGCGGAAACTCCTCCCTGTAATACGCCCGTAATGTTCCGTCTTCTTCTTTGGTGATCCGCGTGATTTCAATGGAGTAGATGCCATGCAGCATCTTGAGCGCGACCAGATCGAGCATCGAATTATCATGCGACCGCAGGTCACCGGCAAAATGCGTGCGCCAGGCGTGCTTCATGAACTTGGGACCCAGCACGACGGTGATCGCCGCCGCGGTGCTGACGAGGTGGTTGGCCGTCTCAAAACCCGAGATACCGCCTCCCATCACCAGCACACGCTTGTTTTCGTAGTGGTCCCGATCGGCGTCATGATCCTCATAGCTGTCGGCGTATTCGATCCCCGGAATATCCGGCAGATCGACCTTCACGGGGCCGGTCGCCATCAGCAACGTGCGGCAGCGATACTCCTCGCCACCTTGCGTCGAAAGAATGAAATGTTTTGTTACGGGATCACGATCGATGTAGGTTACCGACGTATTAAACTGTACCTTGATACCGAAGTGATCACAAAAATCCCGCAGATACTGCGCCAGCGTATCAGCCGGTGGGAAAATCTCTTTCGAGTAGCCGCGATACGGGAATGAGAAATCATCGGTCAGCAGCGAGTGCCAATCGAAGCGCAGATTGAAATCCGCCTCGTTGAACCAGTTGAAGCGCTTGTTGATGGAGTTCAGCCGGCGATGCCGCGGGAATTTCGTAAAGAAGGACCCGGCCGTATCCTCACGCTCCAGAATGACATAATCACGGTGCGCATTTTCCATACAGTACCCCATCTGGAGACCGGCCGGTCCGCCACCAACAACGATATAATCGTGGAAGATCATTTTTAGGGAAACCCCAATTTTTGCGGCATCAGACTTCTTCCTAGCAGGGATCACGCGATGTTTACAAGAGCTAGTATCATTACGACAGGTATGCCTCACCCGCTGAGCGCGCTCTTTAGGAGCCCGGCTTTACCGAGCATGGTGCAACTCCGAGACGACTCTGATGCCTCCTTCAGCCGCCAACAAAATCCGGCAACGATCTCGCCCGCCACGCCAGGCTGACAAAAATCCTGTCACTTAATCATCATGACCGATTGCGGCAATACGGAGGTCGGCGGCGCTTCAGACGACATGAATGTCTCTTTTTGGGACAATCGGAGCATGGCCAGCAAACCGCGCTGTGCCGCTCAACGGTGAACCTGCCAGTGGGCCGCCGGGGTTCCTCCTGAAGTGGAGCAGCCCCGGACGGTCAGTCGGTCGTTAGTCTTTGATTTACTTGCAGTGCTGCCAGGGCAGGATCGTGCCATCCTCGCGGCGGCCGCCATTGATCAGGTGCTCGAAGTCCATGACCTGATCGCCGCCGATCACGAGGTCGCATTCCGGCAAGCCCGGGTTCTTCAGCATTTCACCCGCCTTCAGCTCGCGGAAGCCGCCACGATCCTCGGTGTTGTAGTAGTGATCCTCGGGGAACACCTCGTCCGTCACGCCAGCGACTTCGTTGATGAAATTCAACAGGATGTGGCGCGGCTTCTCATCGCTCATTTCCCCCTCAAAGCCATTCGCGGTGTCGTCGAAGCGAACCGTGGTGGCGCTCCGGGTGTTGCGGCCCTTCACGAACTTACCGTTTTCGTACAGGCGGAAAGCCGGGTGCAGATGGGCGACGCAGCCGGGGCGGGCCGGGTCGTTGTGACGCACGAACACGTTCGGGTCCGAGTTGGAAAACTGATTGAAGCCAAATTCCAGGGTGAACAGCATGATCGTCTTGCCGGTGAAGTACGGATTCTCCAGGAAGTAGTCGATCGGCATTTCGTAGAACACGCGCGCCACACCGGCCTCGTTATCGAACACGAGCGCATCGGACATCAGACCGTGGCCCTCATACAGACCCGACGAAATGCTGATGCGCTTGATCATCGAAAGCCCGAGGGTCACCAAGTCTTCCTTGGTCTTCAGCGGGAATACCTCGTTCGGAGTCGGAACACCATGGTAGCGCTGCTCGGCATAATTGAAGACGGAGCGAACCGAATAGCGGAAACCGTGGATGGAGGTGTTGGGACCGCGGCGATTGCGGCCATCCATCGCGGCGCCAATGAAGAACAGGTCGGGAGTCGTGCTTTCCCAGGCCGAGCTCATCAACGGGTATTTGCCGTTCGCCATCATCTCCGGACGAACCGCCGGCGCGAACATCTCCTCGTCCATATATTTCCAGCCGGTGCAGCGGATCACGTAATCCACCGGCATCCAGCCTTCGGCAACGCCCGGATTGGTCCAGTGCGGCAATTCCTCGCGGTAGGAGACGTGCAACACGCCATCTTCCTGCTTGGTGATGCCGGTCGGGATAATCCCGATCAGACCGTGCATCATCTTCAACTGGGACATGTCCAGCAGCGCGTTGCCGACCGACCGCACGTCACCGACGTAGTGGGTCTGCCATGCGTGCTTAACAAAGCTGTTGCCCAGCGCGACAGTGATCTGTGCGGCGGCGTTGGCGAGATGGTTGGCCGTCTCGAACGCCGAGTTGCCGGCGCCCATGATCAGGATGCGCTTGTTTTCGTACAGCTCGAGGTCGGTGTCGTGTTCCTCGTAACCGATCGCATGCTCGATGCCGGGGATGTCCGGCAGCTTCGGCTGCACCGGGCCGGTCGCCATGTACATGCTGCGGCAACGGTATTCGTCCCCGTCGGCGGTCGTCAGGATGAAATGTTTGGTTTCGGGATCGCGATCGATGAATGTGGCGCGCGTGTTGAAGCGCACCTTGATATCGAAGTGATCGCGGAAATCGTTGAGATACTTAACCAGGGTGTCGGCGAGCGGAAACAGCTCCTTCGAGTATGTGCGGAACAGGAAGGAAAAATCATGCGTCAACAGCGAGTGCCAGTCGAAGCGCATATTGAAGTCGGCTTCGTCGAACCAATTGAAGCGCTTGTTGAACGAGTTCAACCGGCGATGCCGCGGGAATTTCGTGAAAAATTTGCCGGCCTGCTCGGTCGCCTCAAGGACCAGGTAGTCCCGGCCCGCGGCGTCAAGAAGGTAGCCCATCTGGAGGCCGGCGGGGCCAGCACCGATAACGATGTGATCGTGGAAGATCATGTTCTGCGAAGTCCCTTGGGTTACAAACACCTTCGTTATCAATAACCGGCATCACGCCCAGGTTACAAGGGTTAATCATCGCGGAAACGGATATTGAATTATATTGACATGTCAACTTGAATTTGGCCCGTGCGAATGCCGATGGCTCGGCGCTCCCCCTGACGCGGCGCCCCAAACAGAGGCCACCCATTTCCCTGAATCGACCGCGAATGAATTGCCGATAGTGCACATAAAACACCCTCAAGTAGCAATACTGTATGCAACCACGTTATTTTCGAGCCACGCCAGATACCCGGGCGACGATGCGCGGGTGATTTGGAATCAGGCCACAGCCGAATCGGGGGACGGGCACCCGATGGCCCGGTCCGCGTGACCAGAGAGTGAATTTCATCAAGAAATGGACAGAAGTACAGCAAATTCAAGCGAGTAGTCACGGATCAACGCAGCCCGCCTGGCTACTGTAACCTTTCCGAAATACACTTGCCCGTCGCCATGGTGATTGAAAGAGACGATCGGCTGTAGCGGCTCCATCAGGATGCTGCGTGAAGGACATGCCAATCCGACGATCCGCTCCAACAGGCTTTATCTCGGCAAGGCAGCGATGGTGTTCCTGATCGGCACGGTGCGCCAGGCGCGCCATCCCCGTCGTTTGGCGTCTCGGGTCGGTAAAGACCTGGATGCCACCCCTTCCCGCACCGTGATAAAAAAGGACGTCGCGGCGGTGGACACCAAAATG
The DNA here is from genome assembly GCA_903932145.1 of uncultured Rhodopila sp. Classification (GTDB taxonomy): domain Bacteria; phylum Pseudomonadota; class Alphaproteobacteria; order Acetobacterales; family Acetobacteraceae; genus Rhodopila. The sequence goes on from CAIZFE010000115.1 coordinate 18,117, forward strand.
AGTATTGCCGGATGCAGGCCGCGCCTCCCGGCGATCCGCCAAAGTATATAGAGTGAGACGGCTAGCCGGACCGATGCTCCACCGGCTGTGCGAGGTGCCGTTCGATGCTGCTCCGCCTCCCGTCCGGGTCCGCGGGCGATCACCGCCACAACGTCAGAAAAATTCAACGACGCCCGGATTCCGCACCAAAATCCGAGGCGGCGTGCTACAAAATATAGCCGGTCCCTGCCCCGGCATTGCCTCGAAATGATTGCGGAATTAGCCCGGCCATGCCATCTTACCGTTGCCTTAACAATGCGGCCACGCTATTCGGCTGCTTATTCCGCTATTCCCCTTCCGGAGATGCTCGACCATGACCGACACGGCTGAAACCATCGACACGGCTGAAACTATCGCCCCCGCTGAAATCGCCGCGCCCGCGACCGAGGCCACGGACGACGCGATCAATGCAGCCCTGGACGCGAGCGACGTTATCAAGAACCACGTCATCGCGGCGATGGCCGTTGGCCTGGTGCCGATTCCCGGCGTTGACATGGCCGGAATGGTCGCCATTCAGATTCGCATGGTCAACCAGATCTGCGAAATCTACGGTGTGAAGCTGCGCGATAATGCCGCCAAGGCAGCGGTCTTGTCCCTTGCCGGCGGCTTGCTGCCCGCGACACTCGCGGCCGGCTTCGTCAGCGGGCTGAAGATCATCCCGGGCCTGGGCAGCCTCACCGGCGCGGCCGGGGCTTCGCTGCTTGGCGGCGCCATGACCTACGCGATGGGCAGCGTGTTCCATGAGCACCTGGAAACGCATGACAGCCTGATCGATTTCGACCCGACCAAGGCGAATGCCGCCATGCGCCGTGAGTTCGATAACGGTGTGCAGTTTGCTCGTTCACTGCGGGGTAAGGTGACCAGCGCAATAATCACCAAGGGCAAGCCCGACGTGGCCCCGGTGGCGGCACCGGTGGAAGCGGAAGCAGTTGTGGTTGACGAGGCCGTTGTGGCCGAAGCGGCACCGGCGGTAACCCCGGCGCATGACGCGGCGCCGCATGTCGAGCCGGCGGCCGCCTAAGTCAGGCGCGCAGCACGCAACTGAATGGATTTCCTACGGGGAAAACGGCGAGGGGTCACCCTCTCGCCGAACTTCGATTCCGCAGCCGCCGTGGTGGCCAGCGGGATAGGTAAGCATGAGCCAAGACTCGCCTGGATTGTCCTGGCCCTTGCTGCCTTGACGGCGTTGCTGGATCGCTTCGCGATCCTGCGCATGACCGACGCGGTGTACGGCCAGGACAGACCCTGGCGAGCCGATCTCATTTTGATTCTCACGGCCATCGTCGGCACATTTTTGCTCGGCCGCTGGACGCGCATGGCCGGACTGGCCCTCGCCGAACGGGCCAGCGACACGGTGCTGATCGCCGGTGTCCGCCGCGTACTCGGTGCGGATTGGCGCCATCTCGGGACCGAGGGTCCCGGAAAGGCCCTGGCGCGTATCGCGATCGGCATGCGTGACGACGCCAGTCAGGTAGCAACCGCGTTGCCGGCGCTCGCGGCATTGCCGATCACCGCCGCATGGCTCAGCCTTTATGAACCGAGCGCGCTGATCATTGTCGGATTGCTGTGCTTCGTGGGCACGCTACTGCTGCGCCGCGAAATTGCACGAATCGGCGCCAGCGAGACGGTCCTGGCGCATGCGGAAGCGGCGTTCGACCGCGTGACCGCCCGCGTTCTGGCAGCCGGGTCCTCGTTACGGGTGATGAGCACGCCACAGGCGGATTTTTGCACACAAGCGCTCTGGCCGTCCGTTGACGACGCCACCCGCGCCGCGTCGGTGCATGCGCGCGCCCACGCCCGCGTGGCCGGCCTGATGGGATGGCTGGTTTTTGTACTGATCATTGTTCTGTTGACGGTCGCGTCCGACAGTCAACAGGACAGTAATTGGACACGCGCACTGATCATCATTGCCGCGACACTGCATCACGCTCGGCATGCATCGGCCGCCTATCTTGCATTTGGCCGCATCGGGATGGCGTCGGCGCAGATGGAGGCAATCGCCGGGAGTTTTCCGATCGCGGAGACCTCCATTCCGGTCGCGCCAGCCCGATGGACCAGCATTGCCCTCGAGCAGGTCCGGGTCGCGGAGCGCGATACGCCCAGCGTGTTTCTCGCCGCCATTGGGCCAATGGATATGGAATTGCGGCGCGGCGAAATCATCGCCCTGACCGGGGCCAATCCGGATGAACGCAGGACATTGCTCCATCTGCTGGCCGGGCTGATCGTGCCGGATAAAGGCAAGATCATGCTGGACGGCCGCCGTATTCCGCCGGCGATGTTACGCGGACTGTGCGGTGGCCTGTTGGACCAGGAGGTACTGCCGCGCGCCCTGCCCTCCGCCGCCGGTACCGCGCGGACAGAAGCGCTGCTGGCCCGCTTCGACCTGCCGGCGTTGATTTTGCAACCGCCGGAGAATTCCTCCGAGACGGTCATTGCCGGCGAGTCGGAATGCATTCGCCTGGCGATCGTTATTACCGAACTGGAAGATCGTCCGATCCGCCTCTACGACGAACGCGCCACACGCCTGGAACAGCGTTTCCGTGACGCTTTCGCGGACACTTTGCGTGAGGCGCGGGCGCGCGGACGGACGTGTATCGTTGCTACCGGCGATGCCTCCGTGCTCGCCGTCGCGGATCGCCTCCTGTGCGTGCGGGACGGGGTCTTTGTCGCCGACGAAGAGGTGGTGCCATGAACCTCTGGCGCCTGCTGAGCGCGCGGATACGTGGCGGACGCCTGCGCGTCTTCCTCGTGATGTGTGCGGTGGCGCTGGCCACCGGCGCGGTCATCATCGGCCTGTCGGAGCGTCTGACCGCTGATCCGGACTGGGAGATGCCGGCCGGCATCGCGGGCGCACTGATCGCGATCTCCGCCGCCGGGTTTGGTCAGACCTGGGCCAGCACGCGAATCGGCCAGTGGATCGCCGGTCTGTCACGCCAGATACGCCGAGCCATCCTGACCCACTACGTCGCGTTGGAACCCTTGGCGGTGGCCGAGATCGACCGCGACGCAATGCAAGATGCCCTGGTAGCGATGCCGCGCGGACTGGCCCGGCTCGGGGCCGAGGCACCGGCCGCGATTCAGTCATTTCTGACAACGGTCGCCTGCGTCGTCGGCACGTTGATAATCAATCCGGTCGCCGGTGCCGCCCTGCTGCTCGCCATGAAGCTTGGTGCCATCACCACCACGGCGCTGGTGGTTCGCGCCCGGGGCGGCAGCGTGGCCACGCAGATGGACGATTCGGGCGTCGATCGCGCCATGGATGCGACGTTTCGTGGCGTCCGGCAGTCACTGCTCGCCGCGTCAACCGGCGAGACGCCGTTTGAAATCGCGATTGCGGCGCGGCGGGTTGCCCGCAAACGCCGCCTTGCCTGGATCGCGACGGAAGGCGCCGCCGCCGCCATGGGCCGCCCGTTGCTGGCGGCTCTGGTCGTGGGTGCGACGCGGCTGTCCAACGAACCGGCGGACCAGGCGGTCGCGATGCTGTTGATCGCCTTCCTGGTTCCATTCGACTGGATTGAGGCGATTCCGCGTCTGACGTCGCTTTCCGCCGCCGCCGATCGCCTGGCGGCGTTCGAGACGGCCTTGCGCAATGCCGCCCAGCGCTGGGCACCCCCATCGGCTACCATTAGCCGGGAATTCGCGTCTTTGGAGCTGCGGGATGCGATCTTCCGCTATGCCGCGCAGCCCGGACAACCGGGCGCCATCGTGGGACCGGTTTCCTGCCGGGTCGCGCCCGGACGCATCCTGTTCGTCGCCGGCGGAATCGGCTCCGGCAAGACCTCGGTGCTGAGCGTGCTGGCCGGATTGTCGGTGCCCGAAGGCGGAGCCGTGCTGCGGGACGGCGTGATGACCGATCCGCGGCGGAGTCGCGACCTGGCGGCCTACGTCCCCACCGATCCGGTCTTGTTCGCCGGCACGCACATTCCGAACGTGGCTCGGCCGGACATCCAGCAGTGGATCGAGGACCTGGACCTTGGCGGATTTGCCGAGATCAAAGCTGGGCGGGTGCCGGGCGCCGAGGATCTGCCACGCGGCGTGCGGACCCGGGTCGCACTTCTGATCGCGATTGCCGAAGACCGGCCGTTGCTGCTGCTCGATGAGTGGGATGCTCGGCAGAGCCCGACGATGCGAGACCGGTACTACAGCGTCATTCTGCCTCGCCTGCGCGACGCCGGCCGCGCAGTTGTCGTTGCGACCGGGGACGAGCGGCATTCTGGCCTTGCCAACGAAATTATTTGTCTGCGGGACGGGCGCCAAATCTGACATCCGCGTAACGAAAAATGCGTGATCGCCGCGCGGGCAGTTGCCTTTGAGGCTGCCTTTTGTCGCATCGTCATAACCGGGTCCTCTTATCCAGGCCCACTATCGCGGCAGAGTGCCGCAACGGTTGGCCCGGACACGCCGGGCCATGACGCAAGCGGAATGGCCGTATGGGATGAACGGCCACTGGAACAAGTGCATCTGTACCACACCTCAGGCAAAGATATCACGGCGCTGTGATATTCCAATTCTGTGCCGCCCCGAAGCCATTGCACCTCACTATAATAGCCGGTATCAAAAGCGCCGTGTAATTAGATCACACTGAGAGTAAACACCGAACATGAAACTACAACATGCTCTACTGGCCGCCGGAGTCCTGGCACTTCCGGTCGCAGCGATCGCTCAGCCGGCCAACGGGATTTATATCGGTGCGGGCGGCGGCTATGACATTCACAGCGACAACACGTCCCTGAGCGGCCCGACCCCGTCGCTGGGCATTCAGCTTCCGAGCGCATCCACCAATCTGTTTTCCAAGAGCGGCGTCGTCGGGATCGGCTCCATCGGCTATGCGTTTGGCAACGGCATGCGCGCTGAGCTCGAGACGTCCTATCGCCAGACCGCCGTCACACGGAACGTGACGGGTCCGGTTTACGACGGCTACGAGCGCCAGTACTCGTTGATGTTGAACGGGATCTATGACATCGATATGGGCCTGCCCGTTAAGCCGTTCGTTGGCGCCGGCGCTGGTGCCACGATTATTTCGTGGAACCCGGTCAACCGTACCCTCAATGGCATCAACTGCTGCGCTCCGTATTTCGGCGCTAATTCGCCCGTTTACACCGTCCCCATCAACGTCACCAACAATGCGGATGGCAAGGATGTCGTCGCCAGCTTCCAGTTGATGGCCGGCGCGAGCTATGACATTCCGGGCGTTCCGGGGCTGTCGCTGAATGCGCAATTCCGTTTCTTCGATGCCCCTCATAACATCGACATCAAGAACTTCCTGACCCTGAAGCCGACGGTCGTCAGCGCGGCGAACCCGATTCGTACCGGCAACGGCGCGACCACCTATTCGGGTCACACCGACCAGAGCTTCATCATCGGCCTGACCTACGCGTTCGGCGCCCCGGCTGCGCCGGTCACCGCGCCGGCCGCCCCGATGGCCGCAGCGATGGCCCCGTCGCCCGTCTCGCGTTCCTATATCGTGTTCTTTGACTGGGATAAGGCTGACCTGACCAGCCGCGCCCAGCAGATCGTTTCGGAAGCTGCCGCGAACTCCACCAAGGTTCAGTACACCCGCCTTGAAGTGAACGGTTACACCGACGCTTCGGGAACGGCCCAGTACAACCAAAGCCTGTCGATCCGCCGTGGCCAGTCGGTCGCTGCTGAACTCGTCAAGGACGGCGTGCCGAAGAGCGCCATCACCATCCAGGGCTTCGGCGAGACTCACCCGCTGGTCGCAACCGCCGCTGGCGTGCGCGAGCCGCAGAACCGTCGCGTCGAAATCATCATCAAGTAAGGTTTCACTTTGTAAGGTGAAGCGGAAAGGGCTCCCTTCGTGGCGCCTTTTCTTTTCGTTGCGGCTGAAACAACACAATGTGGGAAAAATCGCAACGGCGCCGCCCCGCAATGTTTTGGCGGAGTATAAAGTGAGTCTACTGCACCGAAATCCCGCCCCACCGGCAGGCTTACGTTGCGGTATGATTTTCAGCCGCGGAGGCCCCGGCCGAGCGGTTTTCTTCCCCGGTTATTTCGGTATTGATTGTGTCCCGCTCAACGAAAATTCCAATGTCTTGCCAATGCTTGAATCGTATCGTCCGGGCCGCGCCCACCGCAAACTCCGGTCGAATGACCGCCTTAACCCACAGCCTGAACTCTCTTCGGATGTGATCCGAATCAGGACTTGGTCGCCTTGCAGCATTTTCACGTTTCTGTTAACAGTGGCCATCATTCTAAAGTTTGGTCGCCAGCCCCTTGAAGGACATACCTAGGTGCCAATTACGCAACGAGACAGTCACGCATGATGGATAGCACGGGGATTATCTCCGGCCAGCGGCCGCGGGCGATCACCCAAACCCCCGTCACCGTGGTTACCGGTTTTCTTGGCAGCGGCAAGACGACGATGATCGCGCGTCTGCTGCGCCAGCCGGGCCTCGCCAATACGGCTGTCATCGTCAACGAATTCGGCGAAGTCGGGCTCGACCATATGCTGCTGGAACGGCTCGAGGGCGACGTTGTGTTGCTGCCGCAAGGCTGCGTCTGCTGCATGGTTGACGGCACCATCGCCGGCACGCTGGAGGGTTTGGACACGCGGCGCATCATGGGCGAAATCCCGGCGTTCGACCGCGTAATCATCGAAACGACCGGCCTCGCCAACCCCGCGCCGGTCCTGCAGACACTGCTGGACCGTAAGGTTCTGCTGCGTGGGTACACTCCCGGGCTGGTGGTGACCACCGTGGATGCGGCGCTTGGCCTGGAGACGCTGCGGCGACATCCGGAAGCCGTGCAACAGGTGGCGATGGCCGACCGGCTGCTGTTGACCAAACCGGATTTAGAGGAAGGCACCGCCCTGCGGGAGCAACTCTTCGCGCTTAATCCAAACGCGAAGCTGATCTCGGTTCTGAATGGCGACATCGACCCCGATGAACTGACCGTGGCATCCGCCAACGACCTGGCGCTGTTGACGCCGGGGCCGCGCAAGGGACGTTTCGCTGCCACGTCCGGCCATGCCAGCCGCATCTCGACCGTCAGCCTGATCCTGAAGGATGAGGTCGAATTCGTGGACCTGGCCGACTTCCTCGGCGCGATCGCCGAGACGTTTGGTGCTGGCCTGCTACGGGCGAAAGGCATCGTGCGCATTCGGGGTGAAGAGCGTCCTCTGGCCGTGCATGGCGTGCAGCACATCTTTCATCCGCCAACCCGGCTCGCGGCATGGCCCGCGGGCCTGCGGCATTCGACCCTGGTTCTGATCCTTGATGGTGCGAACACGGAACAGGTTATCGATGCGGCCCGGGAATTCGGGCTGTTACCCCCTCAAGAATAACCAGGAGAGAGAATATCATGTCGTCTGAAATGAAATCCGGGATTACGCGACGCGGTGTCGTCGGTGCGTCCCTGATCGGCTGGGCAGCGCTGCCGGCGATGGACGCAATGGCGGCGACGGCCCCCGGCCTGCCGCCGGTCGGCAAGGACGAGATCGTGGTGACCCTGGTCGGCACCGGGTCGGTCGTTCCGAATACGCAGCGTTACGGCTATTGCACGCTGGTGCAGGCTGGCGGCTTGAACCTTCTGATCGATGCCGGCCGCGGCTGCGCCGTGCGTCTGACCCAGGCAGGCATGCCTTTGGGCCACATCGACGCGTTCTTCCTGACGCATTTCCATTCCGACCATGTGATCGGCCTGCCTGACCTTTGGATGACCGGCTACATCCATCCGTATTTCGGTCAGCGCGCCGGCATCATGGAAGTGAACGGCCCGACCGGCACCAGCAACCTGTGCAACTCGATGCGCGCGGCGTTCTCGGACGACATTCGCATCCGCGAAGCCGACGAAAAAATCCCCGACGTTAACACCCAGATCAAGGGCAACGAATTCTCCAAGGACGGCGTCATCTTCGAGAAGAACGGCGTCACCGTCACCGGCTTCGAGGTCAACCATGGCCCGCTGATCAAGCCTGCCGTTGGCTACCGGGTTGACTACAATGGTCTGTCCATCCTCTGCTCCGGCGACACCAAGTTCGAGCAGAACATCATCACGCATGGCCAAGGCATCGACCTGATCGTGCATGAGGTCGCGACGGCGAACGAAAAGCTGTCTCCCGACGACCAGGCCGTCATGAACCACCACACCTCCCCGGAAGAGGCCGGCATCATTTTCTCCGGCACCAAGCCGCGTCTGGCCGTGTTCAGCCATCTGGTCGATCTGATGGATAATCAGTCGGATGCGTGGATGGTCAAAGAGACCCTGCGCCGCGTGAAGAAGAATTGGCAGGGCAAGACGATTGTCGGCGACGACCTGACCCGCATCTCGGTCACCAAGGCAGCGATCAAGGTGCAGAAGTTCAACGAGGCCAAGGGCACCTTCGCCTGAACAGCGGCCACCCAAACACAATTTCAAAACTCACCACAGAACCGGCCGCCTGAAGCGGCCGGGACCAACCCGACGGAGATTTCATGATTACCCCGAACAGGCTTTTGGCTGTCAGCGCCTTCGCGCTGGCGGCAGCGGCGGCAGCACCCGCCGCACGTGCCGCTGACGCAACGACAACGGCTGCCACCCCGGCCCCGATCAGCTTCGATGTCCCGGTAACTTACGACAACGAACTGTGGTATCGCGCTCAGCCGATTTCGCACGATCCGTACGAGAATAACTACGGCGCCAATGGCAAAGCCAAGGCGCGCGACATCATGAAGAACATGATCCATTTCGAGCACACCGATACCGGTGGTCTGATCTGGAACAGCTTTACCATGACGGCACTGTTCGCCGACCTGAACGAGCGTTCCTCGACAGGCCAGTATGGCGGTTCGCAGGAAATCTATGCCACGTATCGCGGCGATATCAGCGCGACCGGTTTCGGCCATGCGCCCATCACGCTGCCCGGCGTGAGCGACCTGCAGTTCGAGTTCGGCGGCGACATGAACGCCAAGGACGATGCGTATCAGGCGCGCCGCCGGTTCCTGCTGGTTGGCCCGAACTTCGTTATTGATCTGCCCGGGTCCGTGACGTTTGCCGTGCACGCGGCGAAGGAATACAATCACGACTCGATCACCGGCCTGTCCCCGAACTACCACGTCACATGGAACACCGAACTCTCATACACCGAGTATTTGGATTCCGATCGCGTGTGGCGCTGGGAAGGCATCTTCAACATGACCGGCCCGAAGGGCACCGACGTTGGCCTGCCCGGTGGCAAGACGGTGACGGAATTCTACACCTACAACCAGATCGTCCTGGATGTCGGCCAGCTCATCAAGATGCCCCCGCACAAGCTGGATCTGTTCGGCGGCGTGCAGTACTGGGTCAACAAATTTGGCTACAACACCGCGAAGAACAATCCCGGTGCGACCGAATTGACTCCGTATCTCGGTATCGGCGTTCACTTCTGATCCCGGTTCGGTTCGGGTAAACCGGACTGATCAAGTAACGGGCATAGGTATCCAACCGGGTGCCTATGCCCGTTTTCGTAGCTGCAGTGGCGATCCGCCCGAAGCGGCTGCCGCGACCATGCCGGCGGAGATTTCGCGTGGCAGAGATCCGTCCGGCAACTCCGGGCGACCCTGGACCGCCAAGCCAACCGTGTGGGTTTCGCCGAAGATTTCGGCGCCAAACCGCCAAATCGCAGTGCCATCGTAACCGGCCGGCGCGCGGCGCAGGATGCCCGCATCGCCCGTCAGGTCAAAAGCGTAAGACGCCGGGTCCAGCGACAGGCCGAGACCGAGTGCCTTTACATAGGCCTCTTTGATGACCCAAAGCCGGATAAAGGCCCGCTGGCGGGCGACGGCCGTTGGCAATCCCAGCAACCACGCCCTCTCCTCCTCCGACATGATGGAAAAGGTGGCTTCCTCCACGCTTCGATCGGCCGGTTCGGCATCGCACCCGACCGGCGACGTATGCAGCGCGACAGCCGTCAGCCGATCGGTATGGGTCAGACTGAAATGCAGCGCCGGCGCCGCCGGCAGGAACGGCTTGCCGAACGATCCCCGCCCGAACACCAACGACGCCGGTGGCCGGCCCGTCGCCGCGCCCAGCGCCGTTCGTAACAAGGCATGGGCAGCGATGTAGCAGATACGGTCTTCGCTCCGCCGGAAACGATCTGCTCGGGCCAACTCGTCGGCGTCGAGAACCTGGCTCCAGGCCGTGACCCAATGTGTATCGGCTTCCGTCACGCGCAGAGCCAGAAAGTCCATCAGGTCTCGCTTTCGACTGATCGGAATTATTTAATCCCGAGCCGGTACATCGCCCAAATTGATGAGATCATATTTCTCGCTCAGAGCTTCCATGCGCTTTTCATCCGCGAAATCGGCCTCGGTCATGCGCGCCAGCTCCGCGAGGTACTGATCGAACCCGGAAGGCTGGAAGATCATCAGCATCTTGCCGGTTTGTCCGTCCTGCAGGACGACCGCGTGCGGGGTGCCGGGGGGAATATGCACGGTCGCGCCGGGTGATGCCGTCATCCAGTCGCCATCGATGTAGAAATCGACATTGCCTTCAAGTATATAAAATGTTTCAGCATGCTGGCGATGCACATGCAGACCCAGGGAGAATTCGCGCTTGAGGTTGTCTTCCATCATCGAATAAGCGCCCCCGGTATCCTCGGCGGACACCTTCACGAACGTATGGTCCTTGGTCCAATCGTAATTGGTCCCCTCGCCTGGCAGGACGAACTTGTATCGTTTCATCTGGTCTGTCTCCGGCAGTCCCGGGATGGCCGGCCGATCCGAGCATCTCGCGGGCAAGATAATCCGGGAGCAGGCGATTGGAAACCGTATCTTGTGGGCGGCCGGTTGCCTCGCTGAACCGCACATAGAAGCATAAACAGGGCCAGAGAGTGGCGCGCACCGATGATCGGCCGAACTTATGACGATTACGTGGCAACTAGAATCTTTCCTAACGTCCCGATACCAGGATAGTGTGTTGGTATGACTGAACCAGTGATAACCTCCATGCCTTCGTTCCGCCTGATCGCGGTCATTATCGGACTGACCCTCCCCTCGGGTGCCGCCCTGGCGCAGGACGCCGCCGCACGGCTGGCGCAATACCGATCGTCGCCGCCCTTGCTGCGCGCCTTTCTGTATCGCATGCCGAAGGGTGGCGATCTGCACAATCACCTGTCGGGCGCGGCCTACGCCGAGGCAACGATTCGCGCGGCGGCAGCGGCCGGAATGTGTTTCAACCCCGACTCCGGCCAGGCCGTCCGCCCGCCGTGCACCCCTCCCGCTCGGCCGATGGCCGATGCCCTGCACGACGCGGCATTGAACCGCACTTTGGTGGATGCCTGGTCGATGCGCGATTTCGTCCCGGTCAGCGGCCTCAGCGGGCATGACCATTTCTTTGCCGCGTTCGCCAAATTCGGTGGCGCCGCGGCCATGGGCGACCTGGCCGCCGACGTGGTCGATCGGGTCGGCCGCCAGCGGATGCGGTATGTCGAACTGATGGCGACCTTCCAGGGCGGCGCGGTCGGCGCGTTGGCCGATAAGGTCGCACAGTCTCAGCCATTGGGCGAGGACCCAGCCGCTTTCGACGCCGCCTTGCGGTCAGCGGGCATCGGCGACCTCGTGGCGCGCGCCAGTAAGGACATCGATACCGCGGAGCAGCGAATGCGGGCGGTGCTTGGTTGCGGCACGCCCGCGGCGAAGCCCGGCTGTTCAGTGACGGTTCGCTGGCTGCAACAGGTGTCCCGCGTCCTATCGCCGGAACGGGTGTTCGCGTCATCGTTGTTCGGAGCACTGTTGTCGAAAGGCGAACCGCGCGTCGTAGGGCTGGATTTCGTTGCCCCCGAGGACGATCCCAACGCGCTCGCCAATTATACCAGTCAAATGCACATGCTGGACTACCTGCACTCCCAAATGCCGGGGGCCAATATTTCGCTGCACGCCGGTGAGTTGACAATGGGCCTGGTGCGTCCCGAGGACCTGTCGTTTCACATTCGTGAGGCCGTCGAACTGGGTCACGCGAAGCGGATCGGCCACGGTGTCGATGTGATGTACGAAGAAGACCCGTTCGGCCTGCTGCGCGAAATGGCCGCCAAACGCGTGGCGGTCGAGATCAATCTGACCAGCAACGCAGATATTCTGGGCGTCCAGGGCACAGCCCACCCATTCCCGGTTTACCGGTCCGCGGGCGTGCCGGTGGTTCTGTCCACCGACGACGAAGGGATCGAACGAATCGATCGCACGAACGAAATGCAGCGCGCCGTCACGACCTACGGTCTCGATTGGCCGGCGCTGGTCGGCCTGGAACGCAACACGCTGGAATACGCCTTCGTTGCCGGAGACAGTCTTTGGGCCAATGCCCGCACATGGGACAAAGTCTCCGCATGCGCCGGGCTGGCGGTGACCCGCGAACCGTCGCCACGGTGTGCCTCATTCCTGCACGCAAACGACAAGGCTCGGTTGCAATGGGCGTTCGAACGCGATCTGGCCAATTTCGACAAGGAAGCGCGGGCGATGCGGCTGCCCTGATCGCCGGTTGCCGCTTCCGTTCGGCAACCTGTCTATGGGCGCCGTCCGGAAGATGCGATGCCGGACATCCTTAAGCGGGGTGGTTTTTGGACCTGGCCGGGCGTCCGCACAGGATGAAGTTGTGTCAGAGACCGCTGGACGGTTCTGACATCGACGCCAGGCGTTGACGCCAGCCTCCGGTTGAAAAACCGATTGTGGCACGCAGCGCGGATAAATCGCGGGTCATGGTATCTTTGCCAGAATGGCGGCCAACGTTTTCTCGATAGCATCGAACCGCTGGTCGATCCCATCGAACCGGCCCGTATGCTCTGACTGGATATCAGCAATCCGCATCAACGCGACGGCGTGACTGCCCTGCCCCACGTATAACGATGCCAGCCGCCCCTCGACGGCGACCATTCGCGCCTCGATAGAGGTCAGGCGAAGCCCTGCCTCGGTTTCCAGCAGCTTGGATGATGCCGCTGCCGCCTCTGCCGCGTGCTGCGCTTTTTGCAATATGACCATCGGTAAATCGATTGCGTCGCTCATCATAAAACCCAATGCAGGGCGCGAGCGGCGGTTAAACCGGCCGTAACGCCGCCGCCTGCCAGGTCGGCTATTGCCCGTGCGGGAGCAAACCAACGGTTGCGGCCTGCTGCACGCAATTTTGGTCGTTCCGCAAGACCACAGCCAATCCTGGCCAAGACCAAACCAAAATCAAAGTCTGTCGCGATAGTTGCGCTCATTGGGTTGCTTCTTTGCCTGGTCCGATAAGATCGCAGTGGCCCGCAATCAATACTCCCAAACGACGCATAAATCCAGCTTCAATCCCCCGTTCGATCACCGGACGCAGCACACATTGCGCGAAGCCGTCGCAATGGCGCTGGATGCGAGTGTTCGCCATATCGCAAGTATGGCTGGCTCGATGTCTCGGTCGCCCGCACTGAACGTGAGGTGCGGGCGCACCGGGCCGGACGTAGAAGCGTCAGTCCAGTTCGATCACCGCATCCACCGCGAACGCCCCCTGCCCTTCCGGCATCGCCAGCACCGGATTCAGGTCGATCGATTGCAGCCGGTCGCCGGCCGCCACCGCGAAAGCAGACAGTTGAGACAGCATCTCGGCCAGCGCCTTGATATCCGCCGTCTTACGGCCCCGCGCGCCCAGCAGCAGCGGTGCCCCCTTGATGGAGCGGATCATCGCCTCAGCCGTATCGACGCCGAACGGACAACGGTGGAATACGACGTCTTTCAGAACCTCCACGAAGATACCGCCGAGACCGAACATCGCCATTGGGCCGAACACCGGGTCGCGGTGGATGCCCAGGATGCACTCGACGCCGCCTTTGAGTTGTTTTGCGACCAGCACACCTTCGATGCGGGCGGATGGCGCTGCCGTCTTGGCCCTGCTGAGCAGGAGGTCGAACCCGGAACGGACAGCGCCGACATCGGCGATATCAAGTAAAACTCCGCCCATTTCCGATTTATGCACAATGTCGGGGGACAGAATCTTCATGACAACCGGGAACCCGAAGCGCGCTGCGGCGGCGATCGCTGCGTCCACGGTTTCGCAGGCCGCCTCTGGCGCTGATGCAATTCCCGCGTTGGCCAGCAGGCGTTTCGCCTCGACTTCCGACGGTGCGGTGGCCGGTAGAGACACAGTCGGAACGACCGGGGCGGCAAGGCGGGGTGCGGCGGCAAATGCCGCTCCGAAACGGCCCATCGCATCGATGGCAACGACTGCGCGCGTCGGATCTTCATGCACGACCCATCCGTCCGATTCAAGTTCATCGCGTCGTTCCGGTGGCACGATGACCGACAGCACATAGAGCCGGTCCGGGTTTTCTTCCCGCACGACGTTCAATTGCTCGCGGATCTGCGGCCAGCGGCGGGATGACGCGGTCATGCTGAAGAACCCCAGCACCGAGGCGTAGCCACCGTCGCGCACCATGGATTCGGTAAATGTCTTGACCAGGGTTACGTCGTTTGACACCTGGGCGGTTGCATCGACCGGGTTCCGGGGTGCGCAGAACGGCACCAGGGCGCGCAATTTCTGTTGCGCCTCCAGCGGCATTTCCGGCATCGCCAGTCCCAGGCTTTCCGCCACGTCGCTGATCAGCACGCCGGCGCCCCCGGACACGGTGATGACGCCAAGGGAATTCGATACCGGATAGATTTTCCGGGTCGCGGTGTGGGCGATGTCGAGCATTTCCTCGCTGTTGCGTGCCCGATAAACGCCGAATTCCTTCATGATCGCTTCGGTCACCGCATCGTCACCGGCGATCGAGGCGGTGTGGGACTTCGCCGCTTTGCCGCCGAGTTCACTGCGCCCGACCTTTTGCATCACGATCGGCTTTTTCAAAGCTTTGGCGACTTCCAGGGCGGCGATCAGGCCGGGGGCCTCGCGGATACCTTCGGCATAGACCGCAATGACATCAACGTCGGGGTTTTCCGCGAGCCAGCCAATGCATTCGCCGACTGTCACGTCAGCCTCGTTGCCGGTCATGACGCAGAGCGACGCGCCGATGCCGCGGTTGCGGGCCAAAGTGTAAAGGTGGGTACCGTACGCACCGGATTGGCTGGCGATGCCGATGCGCCCGAGCACGGGGAAGCCGCTGTCGAAGGATGAGGAGAAGGTGGCGTAGTAAGACCGGCGGGCGTCGAATACTCCCAGACAGTTCGGCCCGAGGATACGCATGCCGGATGCCCGAGCGGTGGCGACCATTTTCGCCTGCGCAACGGCGCCTTCGTCGTCCATCTCGGCGAACCCGGCGGTGAACATCACCACAGCCTTGACGCCGCGTTTGGCCAGATCGCTGATCGCCGGCGCGGCCAGTTCCGCCGGAACGGCAACAATCGCGACGTCCGGCGTCTCCGGCAAATCCGCCACCGACGCATACGCCTTCAGCCCCTGAATCTCCGCTCGGTTTGGATTGACCGGATACAGGGCGCCAGGGAAATTCTGCGCCAGCATATAGGCCAATGGCCGGCCGCCGATCCGCGTCGGGTCGGACGAGGCCCCGAGAACCGCGATGGAACGAGGGGCGAGCAGCGGGGTAAGACCAGCGAAACGAGACATGATGACGGACGGTTCCCAATTTTTTTAAGCTGCGGCATTCAGGCAGCCGTGCCGTATCCTGGACCCGGTGTCATCGTATCGCAACCTCCGGCCGGTGCGGTTGCAACGTCAAGCGGCGCTGAGGTGGGACCAATGCCAATCGGCTTTGATACTGACACATGCGGATCGTGCTCATATCGTCATGGTGCGCGCAGGCGCACCATCCACGTCTTTGTTTTTCATTAGATGGCGACCTGCGCCGACAAGACGGGAGGCTCCGCTGGCGCGTCGACCTTCAACAGCCGTTGCTGTAATCGCTGGTCATCCAGAACAATCAAGTAAAACCGCGAAGCATCGTATCGTTCTGGCCATGACCAATGCAGCGGCCAGTCCCGATGACGCTCCGGTTGGCCTACCCGCGCGCACAAGCGCCCCCGGAATCAGAGGGTGCGACGCATGTCCGGGAGGATAAGAGTCAGGGAGGAGCGGTGGCCAGCAGCGGATCGAACGTGTCCAAAACTGGTAGCTCGCCGATCATGTACCCCAGCACCTGACGAACCGTCTCCGGTGGCGGAAACGTCCAGTCAAAGCCCCAGGTCTCCGGTTTCTTGTCCCGCTCTTTCTGAAACGATGTCTCGCGGTATTGCCGTGTCTTAAACAGTGTCGTGAAACTGCCGCCGTAGTTCATCAGCGTGTCGGATATCTGGTTCCAGAAGGGGCCGGTGCAGAAACTCGGAATGACCGCAAGGTCCATGCAGATCGCGAGGATGGTGCGCCCGAGCGGCCGGCGGCGCACCTCGGCGTCGAGTTCCTCAGGCGTCGGGATGCGAAGATCGTCCGGATCGAACGCAGGACGCTTGGGTGCCTTTTCATCATCGCCGGGCTGGGTCGGTTCGGCTCGGCCACCCGGGACGTCGCTTGCTGCCTCTCCAGAGGTCGGCTCCCGTTCGGACGGTTCCGCTGCCGGCTTGGCCGACGTGCGCTCGCGCGCACACACAAATCCGATCTCGCGGCCCTTGTCGGCGCGGGCGAGCAAGTAACGCTCCAAAGCCATGGCGCGCAGGATGCCGCGCTGTAGGCGGGCGAGGATGGTTGGCAGCACGTAGGTGCCGCAAACCCCAGCCAGGGCAGCGAATTCCACGTTAGCGGCACGCTCTGGCACCGTCTGAACGAGGCGGCGCCCGTGACCGAGCAAAACGCGAACGACATGCAGCAGGGCGGCGAGGCGTTGCGGCATCGTGCGACCGGCCCGATCCTGTGCGGGATCGGGCGAGGCAGGCCGGGTCATGGCTGGCGCCGTATGCTCCATAATTTTTGACTAACACAGACGTTAGATAATGTCAAATTCTGCGTGCAGGCCACGCAGGACAATCGCGCGAACGAACAGTTCGTGATGCGTCGGGTTGAGGTTCTCATCAGCTTCCATTGGGGACAATCCCGCCAGTCGGAACGCGGCCGTTCGAACCACCGAGTTACAATGGAGGCTGCCAGTCCGCGTTGATACTGTCTCTCGCCCCCGTCGTCATAGCCCGGCTTGTCCGAGCCATGACGACGAGGGGGCGACAGTCGTTATCAAATCCGATTGGTATGATCCGGCCGAACGCTGACGCCTCGATTGATCCCGGCCAGCATCCACCCGAAGAACACCATCAGCGCGCCCGCGCTGACCGCATTCAGGGTAAATAACGAGGCATAGGCATCGACCGGGAACCGCACCGGCGGCCTGTCCAAACGTCCGCGCGTCAGCAGCCACGCCACCAACGGCAGCGATGTCATCGCCACCATGACGAACCGTTCTCGCCATGTAAACAGGATCGCGGCCAGCATCCCACACGGCAGAAACAGCAACTGAACGCCCGCCGCCTCCCCCAGCATCATCGAGCAGAACACGACGTTCGCTACCGAAAAAACCACCATCGCAATGCGGCCAAGCAACGAAGAACGCCGCGCAATGGCGGGAACGGCCGCAAACAAAAGACCGGAAAATGCATCAGGGATGCCGACCCGGGCATCGCTGCCGACAATCCACCACAAGTACAGCGGATAATACGGCTGGTTCCAGGCGATCACCATGGCAATCGTATTACACGCCGAGACGTGCGGATCGTCGCTCGCGGTATAAGCGCGGAACCAGCGGATCACTCCAGCACCAACGGCCGCAACCGGTAATGACTGACGCCCCATTCCGCACCGCTGGCATGGCCGAACAATCCGGCCGTTGCCAGGAAGAACAACCGCCAGCGGCGTTTCCACAAGGACGCCTCCGTACCATAGACGCCGCGCAGCACCTGCATCACCGCGTCTTCGTTGCGATCAAAATTCGCCAGCCAATCGCGCGCCGTTCTGGCGTAGTGTTCGCCACTCCAGCGCCAATCCGCCTCAACATCGAACACGTCTGCGACATGCCGGATCAGTCCATGGCTGGGCATGATGCCGCCGGTGAAGAAGTGCTGGGCAATCCAGTCTTCCTTGTCGGCGACATCGAACACATACGGTGCCGACCGATGGCTGAAGACATGCATGAACAGACGGCCATCGGGGCGAAGCCAGCCGTGCACGCGGCGAAGCAACGACGCCCAGTTGGTCATATGCTCGAACATCTCCACCGAAACGACGCGATCAAACCGCTCGTCGCATGTGAAATCATTCATGTCGGCGGTGATAACCCGCAGGTTCGGCAAGCCAAGCACCGCCGCCTGTTGCTCGATATAGGCGCGCTGACCGGTCGAGTTGGACACCGACGTGATGCGCGCCTGCGGATAGGCCGCCGCCATCCACAGACTCAGCGAACCCCAGCCGCAGCCCAACTCCAGAATATCCTGTCCATCCGCCAGATCGGCATGCGCCGCGGTGTCTGCCAGGGCATGATCCTCGGCCCGGCCCAGATTGTCGGTGTCACTCTGATACAGACAGCAGGAGTATTTCCGGTGCGGCCCCAGCACCAATCCAAAAAATTCCGCCGCCACCTCGTAATGCTGGGCATTCGCTGCATCGGGGCGAACCGCGATCGGCTGCTGTGCCATCAACCGCGCGAAATCGACCTCCGACGCGCCACCGTCCCGCTCCAGTTTCCGGCGTGTCCGGTCCACCAGGAATGAAATGCCGGCGGATGTCACGGCATCCGGGAAACTCACCCGCTCGATGACGTTCGTTGCAACGGATACCAAGCTCATGATGACGATCCCTTCGGTGGCAACGGGAAGAACGCACTCACTCTGGCCTGATACGTACGAAACGCATCGCCGCGTGATTGCAACATCTGCGGTTCCAGCAACGGAATGCCGGAGACATGAACCAGCAGCCAATACATGAACGCCGGCCCCGACAACGCGAGCCAACCCCAGCCCCAATCGGCGGAAATCGCCAGCAGCGGATAGGCAAGCCAGCCAAACCATTCGAAGAAATAGTTGGGATGGCGGGACCAGCCCCAAAGTCCAATATCGCAAACGCGGCCTTTATTCCGGGGATCGCGCTTGAAACGACGCAGTTGTTCGTCGGCGACGCCCTCACCGATCACCGCGATGATCAGAACCGCTATGCCGGCACCGTCCCACACCCGAGGGAACGCCGCCGGGTTATGCGCCGCCAGCATCATCGACAAACCCAGCACAGCGGCGGCGGCGGCCTGAATTTGCAGGAACAGAAACAGCCGGACCTGAAACCGCGCCCCCCACTCTTGCCGCAACGCCGCATAGCGGGCGTCTTCCGGTCCTTGCAGCGATCGTTGCGCGATGTGCAGACCCAGGCGAGCCGACCAGGCCGCGATCAGCACCGCCACCACGATCTGCCGCGTCGTCGGCCCTCCCGGCACAAGCGCTAACACCAGCCCGGCGACACCCAGCCCGAACGACCAAACGACATCCACCCAGCCGGAGTTGCCGGTGGCGCGCTGCAACGCCCAGGCACCAGTCATCACCAGCGACAACAACACAACGGCCGCACCAAAAGTAACGATCATCGGGCCGACCTCCGGTCCAAAAACCCAATGACATCGGCCATCGAGGGCGCCAGCCATCGCACCACGCCCGACATCGCGCCGATAATGGCGGTGTGACTGACGCCCGGGTAAAGCCGTTCCTCCACCACCCCGCCGTCCCGTCTCAAAGCCGCCACCAAATGTTCGGTATTACGCGGCAACACGGTGGTGTCGGACGTCCCCGCCGCCAGGAACATCGGCGGCGCGTTGCCGTTCGCGAAGGTGATCGGCTGGCTCAGCCGCAGATCCCCTGCCGGCCCGAAAATGTCCTCCAGTTCGGGATCGCGCAGCGGCAGAAAATCATACGGACCGGCCAGCCCGACAACGCCCGCGATGTCACGATCAGGGTCGATCCCATCGGCCGACAGCCATTGCTTATCCAGCGCCAGCATCGCCACGTTGTAGGCTCCGGCCGAGTGCCCCATAAGAAAGATACGCCCCGGATCGCCGCCATACTTGCCGATATTCTGCTTCGTCCACGCCACCGCCGCCGCGTTGTCCCGCAGGAACGCCGGAAATCGCACCCGCGGAAACAACCGGTAGTCGGGCACCACGGTCAGATAGCCCCGAGCCGCCAGCGATGCCGCGACGAAGCGATAATCCGATTTGTCGCCGGCCTTCCAGCCGCCGCCATAGATGAACACGATGACCGGAGCAGCCGGCCGCCCCGCCGGTGCATAGATGTCCAGCGCATGCCGGTCGCCCGGCGCATACGGGACGTCCAGCGTCTCGGTAATGCCCGACCGCGGCGCCAGGGCGTTCAGGACCGAAACCGGAGAGCATGCGGACAGCGCACTCAGCATCACGATCCCCCAAAACCGGCGCATAATCTAACCGATCAGCCGTTGCACCCGACCGAGCAGGCCTCGCAGGCGCATGCCTTCCGAGGCGATGATGCAGAGGCACGGTGCGCCCCCGGTCACCATGGGTGGAACGTCGTGATCGGTCAGCGGTTCGGACAGATCGCCTGCCTGGTAGTGACCGTGACCATCGGCAAAACTACCGGACAGGATGCAGGTCAGTTCGCGGCCCTCATGCCCATGCTTCGGCAGGGAGCGGCCGGGCTGGGCAAGGATCAGTCCGCCCCAGGCCGCCCCGGCGGTTTGCAACGGACGGTAGCGCACACCGATGCCCACCGGCCACCAACGTCCCAGCGCCACGCGGTTCAACGGCGCCGGCAGGTCCGGATGCAAAACCGGGGGCGGCAATGGTGCGGGTTCGTCGGTGCGATCCAGCAGCCGGTTCAGCGCGTCGCCTGACAATGGCACCGGGGCGAGTTCATCCAGGATGGCGCCGCCGGTCGCCTCCAGCGTTCCCAGTGCCTGCCGGCACAGCCGGCATTGCGCCAAATGGGTTGCGGTGACGATAGCCAGCGCCTCCGGCAAGCTGCCGGTCGCATACGCCAGCAGGGTCTGTTCGGTGGGGTGATGCTGGATCATCCGAGGTCTCCCAGCATCCCGCGCAGCCTTGTCATGGCCAGGCGCAGACGCGATTTCACGGTTCCCAATGGAATGCCTAGGTCTTTCTCTATTTCGGAGTGGACCTTGTCCTCGAAGAACGCCTTGCGAATGACCTCAGCCTGGTCCGGAGGCAGCAGGCTCAGGGCCGCGCGGATGCGCACTTCCTGCTGCGACATCGACAGCACGCGGTCGGCCTGGAGCGGCCCTTCATCCTCGTCAGTCGGATCGGGCATCAGATCGGCCGGGTGATGTTCCCGCCGCAGCGCATCGATCCGCAAATTACGAGCGATGGTGAAAATCCAGGTCGAAGCGCCGGCTCGGGCCGGATCGAACAACCGCGCCTTCTGCCAGACCGCCAGCATGGTTTCCTGCGCCAGTTCCTCGGATGCGGTCGGGTTCGACCCGGCCCGCATCATCCAGGCCTTCACCCGGGGCGCGAAATACGCGAACAACGCGGCGAAGGCCGCCCGATCACGGTTAACGGCGATCGACGCGATCAGCGCGGCGTGATCGGGGCCGTCCGGACTTGGTTTCTCTTGCGTCATACCTGGACCGGAAAAGCGGCGCCGGAACGGCAACACAACCCCGGATGGTTCGGAGTCGGGCGAAAGCGGGACGGGCCGGACATGGGGGGATGGTGCATTCATGAACCCTGTTACGCGGAACGGAAGCGAATGGATCACACACAAGACGAGTGATCCAGCAGGCCGCGTGTCCCGTATCTGACCCATGATGGCAACCAGACCAACAATCGAGCGAGTACCATGCCAGGGCAGAGAATGGACATAGCCGTCGTTGGCAGCGGGATCGCCGGCCTCTCAGCCGCGTGGCTGCTCAGCAAGACCCACCGTGTGACGTTATATGAAAGCGCCTGCCGCCCTGGCGGGCACAGTCATACGGTGGAGGTGGCCGGCGTGCCGGTCGATACCGGTTTCATCGTCTATAACGAGAGTACCTATCCCAATCTGATGGCGATGTTCGCCCATTTGGGCGTCCCGACCAAAGCCTCGGAAATGAGTTTCGCGGTCTCTCTGGACGCGGGGGCCACGGAATATGCCGGCACCGACCTGAACGGCCTGTTCGCGCAACGCTCTAATCTGTTCCGTCCGCACTTCTGGTCCATGCTGCGCGATCTACGCCGGTTCTATGCCGAAGCCCCGCAACACGCCCGCACTCTGGGCGCCGACGTCACCCTCGGCCAATTCCTGGACATGCACGGATACGGAGAGGCGTTTCAGAACGATCACCTGCTGCCGATGGCGGCGGCAATCTGGTCGGCATCCGCCCGCACCTTGCGTGATTACCCGGCGCTTCACTTCATCCGGTTCTGCGACAACCACGGCCTGCTGAAGTTCACCGATCGTCCGGTCTGGCGCACCGTCGATGGCGGCAGCCGGGAATATGTGAAGAAGCTGGTGGGTGACGTTCAGGAGCGCTGGTTCGGCCGGGCCGCTCGATCGATCCGGCGGAATAGGGATTCGGTTGTTGTCAGCGCGGGTGACGGATCGACCCGCGGCTACGACCACGTCGTCCTGGCCTGCCATGCGGATCAGGCGCTGGCCTTACTCGATCGCCCGACCGAGGCGGAACACAGGCTGCTGAGTCCGTTCCGTTACACGGAGAACCGCGCGGTCCTGCACTGCGATGCCCGGTTTATGCCGAAGCGGCGGCCGGTCTGGGCGAGCTGGAACTACCTGGGGACACGCGACAATCCGGATTTGAATGTGACGTACTGGATGAACCGGTTGCAGGGCCTGGCGGACCTGCCGCCGTTGTTTCTGACGCTGAACCCGGCCACCGAACCGCATGGGGTGCTGCATGATCAAGTCTATCATCATCCGGTGTTCGATACGGCGGCGATGCAGGCGCAGAACGGCCTGTGGTCGCTCCAGGGACGGCACCGGACCTGGTTCTGCGGCGCTTATTTCGGCGCCGGCTTCCACGAAGACGGTCTGCAATCCGGCCTCGCGGTCGCGGAGCAACTGGGTGGCGTCCGCCGCCCGTGGACGGTGCCCAACGAAAGCGGCCGCATCGTCGTGACCCCGGTGCCGGAGATGGCGGCATGACGTCGGCACTCTACTCCGGATTGGTGGTGCATCAGCGGTTCAAGCCGCGCCGGCACCGGCTGCGGTATCGCCTGGACCAGATTCTGTTCGATCTGGACGCGATGCCGGCCTTGCGGCTGTTCTCGCACAACCGGTTCAATCTGGTGAGTTTTCACGATCGCGACCATCTGGACGGGTCCGGCACCGATCTGCGGGTTCAGGTTCGCCAAGCCCTGGCCGAAGCCGGCCTGGCGCCTGATGACGGCCCGATCCGGCTGCTGTGCATGCCGCGCATCCTGGGGCACGCGTTCAATCCGATCAGCGTGTTCTTCTGCCACCGCCGCGACAACAGCCTTCTGGCGTTGCTGTATCAGGTGAACAACACGTTCGGCCAGCGCCACAGCTACCTGATCCCGGTCGAAGACCAGAATGCCACGACCATCCACCAGCAATGCGACAAGGCGTTCTACGTCTCGCCGTTCATGCGGATGGACATGACATATTCTTTTCGCGTCGTTCCCCCCGACGAAACCACGGCCGTGGTTGTGCATGGCGACGATGCGGATGGCCGCGTCATCACCGCGGCGTTCGCCGGGCGCCGGAAAGAGCTGTCGGATACCGCCCTGCTGGACATGCTGCTCCGGCACGGGCTGCTCAGCCTAAAGGTTCTCGGTGCCATCCATTGGGAGGCCGCGAAACTCTGGCTCAAAGGGCTGCGCATCCAGCCCAGACCCGCACCGCCTGTCCATGCCGTCACCATCGTTTCAACCCAACGGGGCTGAGCCATGTCCGATCGTCCGCTGACCGCCCCGCTGCCTTTGAACACCACGCCGATCGATCAGGATTGGCTGATGCAACGACTGTCGCAAATGTTGCTATCTCGCATCCATACCGGCCGCCTGACCATCATAACCCCCGGTGGTTTGCGTCTCTCGCACGGCAGCAGCAACGGGCCGGAGGGCGTAATCATCCTGCATCATTGGCGTGCGCTACGACGGTTGGCCACACAGGGCGATATCGCGCTGGCCGAGGCGTTCATTGACGGCGACTGGGACAGTCCAGACCTGCCCACCCTGATCGAGGTCGCGGCCCGCAACATGCCGACGCTGAGCAAAACGTTCGATGCCACATGGCTGCAACGGCTGCGCAACCGCATCATGCACCGGCTGAATGCCAATACAAAGCGGGGCAGCAAGCGGAACATCCAGCATCATTACGATCTGGGCAATGCGTTCTACCACACCTGGCTGGACAGCGGCATGAGCTATTCGTCCGCGCTTTATGCCAGCCCCGACCAGACGCTGGAGGAGGCGCAACTCACCAAGCTGCGGCGGGTGCTGGACCTGATGCAAACCGGTCCGGGACAGCAGGTGCTGGAGATCGGCTGCGGCTGGGGCGGATTGGCGGAATATCTGATCCAACAGGCCGGCTGCCAGGTCACCGGCGTGACGCTGTCTCCGGCGCAACTCGACTATGCACGGCAGCGGCTTCAGCCGGCCGACCTGCGCCTGCAGGATTACCGCGATGTGGGCGGCCGTTTCGACCGGATCGTATCAATCGAAATGATGGAGGCGGTGGGGGAAGCCTACTGGCCCGGTTATTTCGCGACGCTGCGGGACCGGTTGCTGCCGGGTGGCCGTGCGGTGATCCAGGCCATCACCATCGCAGAGGATAAATTCGACGGCTACCGGCGCTGTACCGACTTTATCCAGCAATACATATTCCCGGGCGGCATGTTGCCGACAATCTCCGAAATCCGGCGGCAAACCGAAAAATCCGGGCTGCAACTGGTATCGATGGAAACGTTCGGCGACAGCTATACCCGCACCCTGGCCGAATGGCGCACCCGCTTCCACGCCGCGTGGCCGGAGATCGAACGCCTGGGTTTTGACGCGCGGTTCCGCCGGATGTGGGACTACTACTTGTCGTATTCGGAAGGCGGATTTCGCGCGGGCACGATCGATGTGGGGCTTTACGTGCTGGCCAAACCGGAATGATCGGGCGCCGCCTGCTGTTGGGTGGGTGCATCGCCGCATCGTTCGGAACGGCGCGGGCCGGGCTGCCGATTTCGCCGGGCGACCGGCTGGCGTTCCATATCATCCGGCACGGCGGCACGATCGGCGAGCATACCGTGACGTTCTCGCGGGACGGAGATGCGATGACGGTCTCGGTTGCCGCCGATATTGTCATCGGCATCGGGCCGATCGCATTGTTTCGATACAAACACAGGGCGACCGTGCAATGGCGCGGGGGAGAGGTCGTCGCCATCGACGCGGTCACCGACCATGACGGGACGCCACAGCAAATGACCGCTCGGCGTGATGATCGCGGGCTGGTTGTTCAGGGCTCGAAGGCACCGCAATATGTCGCTCCGCCGAACGCGCTGCCGGGAACGCACTGGAATCGCGCCATGCTGGACGGCCCGTTCATCAATACCGAGGATGGGCGCCTGATGCGGCCGACCGTGAAGCTGATGGGGACGGAGCGCCTTGATGTCACCGGCGGGGCGGTGGAGGCCCGGCATTACGCGTTGCGCGGCGACGCTGATCTGGACACGTATTACGATCTGACCCCAAGCTGGGTCGGGCTGCGTTTTACCGCCAAAGATGGGTCGGAGATCCGGTATCTTCGGGCGTGAGCGGCTTTTAGGGTGGGCGCGGGGCTTATCCGGCAACGTCTCTGCGAATAAGGCCGATGCCACGAAATAAAATTACGTGCAGCCCATCCTGAACGTAACGCGCGCAATCCGTCTTTTGCCTGATCTATCGCCACGACAAGCAGTTAACCACAATCCGGTTAATGATTACTATTGCGTTGCAGCATATAGGTTTTCTGACTCCCACCCTTGCCGAACCGCCCGGTATGACGCTACTCACCGGCAACCAGAAATGGTAACCGAAGCGGGAGTACGTTCGACATGGCTCAGGCGGCCGAAGCGAAAAAACGCGGTAAGACCAAAGAGAAGC
Organism: uncultured Rhodopila sp.; assembly: GCA_903932145.1. Taxonomy (GTDB): domain Bacteria; phylum Pseudomonadota; class Alphaproteobacteria; order Acetobacterales; family Acetobacteraceae; genus Rhodopila. The sequence continues at coordinate 44,080 of CAIZFE010000115.1, forward strand.
CGGTGGACCAGGAGACGCTGCTGAAAGCGTACCGCACCATGCTACTGATCCGCCGGTTCGAGGAAAAGGCCGGCCAGCTTTACGGCATGGGCCTGATCGGCGGGTTCTGTCACCTTTACATCGGCCAGGAAGCGGTCGTCGTCGGCATGCAGTTGGCGATCAGCGACGGCGATGAGGTCATCACCTCCTACCGCGATCACGGCCATATGTTGGCGTGCGGCATGGAAGCGCGCGGTGTGATGGCGGAACTGACCGGCCGGTCGGGCGGCTATTCGCACGGCAAGGGCGGATCGATGCACATGTTCAGCCGGGAGAAAAACTTCTTCGGCGGACACGGCATCGTCGGCGCCCAGGTCAGCATCGGCAACGGGTTGGCGTTCAGCAACTGGTATCGCGGCAATGACCGGGTATCGCTGACCTATTTCGGCGAAGGCGCGTCCAACCAGGGCCAGGTGTACGAAAGCTTCAACCTCGCGGCGCTGATGAAGCTGCCGACGGTGTTCATCATCGAGAACAACAAATACGGCATGGGCACCTCGGTCGAGCGCAGCTCGGCCAGCCAGGATCTGTCGCAGAACGGCGTTCCCTGGGGAATTCAGGGTATCCAGGTCGATGGCATGGACGTGCTGGCGGTCAAGGAAGCGGCCGATACGGCGGTCGCGGCCTGCCGCGAGGGCAAGGGGCCGTTCCTTCTGGAGGTGAAGACCTACCGGTATCGCGGGCATTCGATGTCCGATCCGGCGAAGTACCGCACCCGTGAGGAAGTGCAGATGATGCGCAGTCAGCACGACTGCATCGAGAATGCCCGGCATCGCCTGGAAGCGCTGGATGTGGAAGAAAAAGTGTTCAAGGCGATCGACGACGAGATCAAGGCCATCGTCCAGGACGCCGCCGATTTCGCCCAAAGCAGCCCGGAACCGGAACTGTCTGAATTGTATACCGACATTCTGTTGGAGGGCTGAGCCATGGCAACGCAGATTTTGATGCCGGCGCTGTCGCCGACAATGACCGAGGGCAAGCTGTCCCGCTGGCTGAAGGCGGTCGGCGACGATATCCGCGCCGGCGACGTGGTGGCGGAAATCGAGACCGATAAGGCGACGATGGAGGTCGAGGCCGTCGATGAGGGCAAGTTGGCCCGCATCCTGGTCGCGGAAGGCACCGAAGGCGTGGCCGTGAACACGCCGATCGCCGTGATCAGCGTCAATGGCGAGGACGTGTCCGACACCCCGGCCGCGCCGCCGCCGGCCGCGCCTGTAGAGGCAAAAGCCCCTCCAGCCGCCGATAGGACGGCTCCGGTGCCGGTTGAAGCAAATTCGGCGCCCGAGAAGGATTGGGGACCGACCAAGCCGACCACCGTACGCGAGGCATTGCGAGACGCGATGGCGCTGGAAATGCGCCGCGACGCCGATGTGTTCCTGATCGGCGAAGAAGTCGCCCAATATCAGGGCGCCTATAAGATCAGCCAGGGCTTGCTGGACGAATTTGGCCCCCGCCGCGTGATCGACACCCCGATCGCCGAACATGGCTTTACCGGCATGGCCGTCGGCGCGGCCCTGAACGGTCTGCGCCCGATCGTCGAGTTCATGACGTTCAACTTCGCCATGCAGGCGATGGACCACATCATCAACAGCGCCGCCAAGACACTGTACATGTCGGGCGGCCAGATGGGCTGTCCCATCGTGTTCCGCGGCCCGAATGGCGCGGCGTCCCGCGTCGGCGCGCAGCATTCGCAGTGCTACGCGAGCTGGTATGCGCATGTGCCGGGCCTGAAGGTCGTGTCCCCGTGGTCCTCGGCGGATGCCAAGGGCTTGCTGCGGGCGTCGATCCGCGATCCGAACCCGGTGATCTTCCTGGAGAACGAAATGCTCTACGGGCAGACGTTCGACTGCCCGGTGGATGAAGATTTCATCGTGCCGATCGGCAAGGCGAAGATCGAGCGCACCGGCAAGCACGTCACCCTGGTGGCGTTTAGCATCATGGTCGGCGTGGCGATGAAGGCCGCCGAGGCGCTGGCCGCCGAAGGCATCGAGGCTGAAGTGATCAACCTGCGCTCGCTGCGTCCGCTGGACACCGCGACGGTGGTGGAGAGCGTCAAAAAGACCAACCGGCTGGTGACGATCGAAGAAGGCTGGCCGTACGCCGGCATTGGCGCCGAAGTCGCGATGCGGGTGATCGAGGAAGCGTTCGACTGGCTGGATGCGCCGCCGATCCGGGTGCATGGGCTGGATGTGCCGCTGCCGTACGCCGCGAATCTGGAAAAACTGGCGCTGCCGCAGCCCGATTGGGTTGTCGCGGCCGTCAAGAAAATCGTCTGAGCGGGAGGAGCGTTTACCATGGCAACCAACATCCTGATGCCGGCGCTGAGCCCGACGATGACCGAGGGCACGCTCGCCCGCTGGTTGAAGAAGGAAGGCGACGCGATCAAGGCTGGCGACGTGATCGCCGAGATCGAAACCGACAAAGCCACGATGGAAGTCGAGGCGGTCGACGAGGGCGTCCTCGGCAGGATCCTTGTCCAGGACGGCACCGCGAACGTGAAGGTAAACGAGCCGATCGGCGTGATGGTGGATGCCGGTGAGGCGGTACCGAGCGGTGCGGCGGGTGCCGCACCTGCGCCGAAGCCGGCGGCGGCGGCGGCGGTTCCCGCTCCGGCGGCAGAACCGGTCGCGGCCGCCAGGCCCGTCGCAGCCCCGGTCGCCAACGGTCACGCACCGTCCGGCGAGCGGGTGATTGCCTCACCACTGGCACGCCGGATGGCGCAACAGGCGGGGATCGATCTGTCCGGATTGCATGGCACCGGGCCGAATGGCCGGATCGTGCGGGCCGATATCGAGGCCGCCCAGAAGGGTGGCGTGCCGGTTGCCACTGTTGCGGCCTCTGCTCCGGCGGTAGCGGCCCCGGTTGCCGCCCCCGTCGCCAAAGCCCCGGCGCCGGTCATTACCGCGCCGCACACATTGGTGCCGCACAGTTCGATGCGGAAAGTGATTGCCAAACGCCTGGCCGAGGCCCGCCAGACGATCCCGCAATTCTATGTCTCGATGGATATCGAGATCGACGCGATGATCGCCCTGCTGGCGACGTTGAACGCGAAGTCGCCGCCGAAGGACGCGCCGGGTTCGTATCTGGTGACCATCAACGACATGGTGATCAAGGCGGCGGCGGCCACGCTGCGGAAAGTGCCGGGGATCAACGCCAGTTGGACCGACGACGCGATGGTGCTGTACGACGACGTGGATATCAGCGTCGCCGTCTCCATTCCGGCCGGACTGATCACGCCGATCATCCGCCACGCCGACCACAAGGGCCTGTCCACCATCAGCCGCGAGATGAAAGATCTCGCCCGGCGTGCCCGGGATGGCAAGTTGAAGCCCGAGGAATTCCAGGGCGGCGGCTTCTCGATCTCCAACATGGGAATGTTCGGGGTATCGGCGTTCACCGCGATCATCAACCCGCCCCAGGCGGCGATCCTGGCCGTCGCGGCCGGCAAAAAGCGGCCGGTGGTGAATGCCGCCGGTGAACTGGCGGTTGCCACGGTGATGACCTGCACGCTGTCGGTCGATCACCGTGTGGCCGATGGTGTCATGGGCGCCACCTGGATGCGGACCTTCAAGCAGGTGGTCGAGGACCCGTTGAGCTTGCTGCTGTAGGGGGCGCCGCGCCGAAGAATGTGCCATGGCCGGGCTTGGCCCCATAGGCATCAGGATAAGCGAGTGGGGGGAGAACGTTTATGCCGCAGACGAGGCTTTCCACTCTCCGTCATGGCCGGGCTTGGCCCGGCCACCCACGACTTTAGAGCAATCCGACCGAAAGATCGTCCCATTCAGGATTACCCGCAACGATCAGACGAACCTTCCAGGCCCTCGGCCAGCGCTTCAGGCTGGTTTCGCGTTGAATAGCCGTGAGGATGTCGCCATGCCCCTCGACATAAACCAAACGATACAGCTTGTATCGGCTGGTGAAACTGGAGCCTCTGCCATCCTGATGCGCCCGCACCCGGTTGGCGAGATTGGTCGTTACGCCGATATACAGCGTTCCGTTGGGGCGATTGGACATGATGTATATCCAGGCGCTTTCCATACCGGAACCAATACAGACGCGGGGTTAACAAAAGGTTTACGCGGCAAGCATTTTCGGCGGTCACAGCATTTTCACGTTCTTAAAGTCCCGAATGGCCGGGCTCGGCCCCATCGGCATCTGAATAAGCCGTCGGGTGTGGAGGATGTGCCCGTTCGCCATGACCGGGCTTGGCCGGGTCACCCGGGACTTTGCTTGGCACGACACAGGAAGTCGTGGGTGGCCGGGCCAAGCCCCATTGGCATCAGGATAAGCGTCAGGCGGAGAAGGTTTGTGCTGCGGACGGGGCTTTCCACCCTCCGTCATGACCGGGCTTGGCCCGGTCACCCACGACTTGCTGCCCTGCCCAAGCAAAG